>NZ_JBHLXJ010000002.1:0-607233 GCF_042432465.1 Affinundibacterium danionis
CAACAGTGCGAACAGGCAAAAGCTATTTGCATAAGCCATCCCCAAACACACGCAAATAAATCGGGCTCGTCCAACAAACGGTTCAGATCGTGGCCGCTTCGCGTCACGATCTAACCTTACTCGTTAGTGCCTGCTAATAACAAGTTCAACACTTATGGCGTACCAGTTCGTATTCGCCGTAATTTCCAAGCAGCAGAAGGTGGTAACGGTACGGATGTGAATACACTGTCTGCGAACTTGAGCTTGATTGCACAAGTTAGTGATTGGGAGTTGACGACAACCGTGGGTCATGGTCAAGAAAAAGGCACGACGCGTATTTATGGCAGTTTCATGCATGATAAATTGCAACAGTATTTGACAGAGGGTAAATACAATCCGTTCGGTGGCAATCACAACTCTGCACAAATTATTAATGAATTGAGTGCCGATCACTACACCAATACTTCAACTGCGACAGATTTCGTCAAATTCAATGCTACAACTGAATTAGGTAAACTCCCTGGCGGCCCTATCGGCGTCGCGGTTGGTGCCGAGTATAAGCGCGAAAAATTGGAATATGATCCATCCCAAGCTTGGCGTGATGGCGCAATTGGTATCTACTCCGTATTGCGTGGTATTAATGGCTCTGAGTCATTGTCTGCAGTCTACGCAGAAGCTAATTTGCCGCTCTTAAAAACTTTGGAAGCCAACGTCGCGGTTCGTCATGATAGATACCAATCGGCTGGTAACACGACGAATCCTAAGGTAGGTATCATTTATCGTCCGTTAGACACACTGATGTTCCGCGGAACTTACAGCACCGCTTTCCGCGCACCGACATTGTCGCAGCAATTCAATGATGGCCGTGGTGGATTTGGTAGTTCTAGAGATCCAAAGCGTTGCTTAGAGGGAAATGTCCATTTTACCCAATCTTGTGATGGTTCAGTGTTATCACTATTGTCTGGTTCGAAAGACTTGAAACCAGAGAACGCCAAAATGTTCAATCTTGGTATGGTCATTGAGCCGATTAAAAATACAAGTTTTGGTTTGACTTACTGGAACATCAAGTGGAATGATCGGGTCGAAAGTTTGGACAATGACACAGTATTGGCTGGTGAAGATGGTCCATACAAAAACAACGTTACTCGTTACCCTATTAGTGATGATGATCGTACCTTCTATGCAGCGTTAAGTGCGGCTGATAAGGCGAAACTGGGTCCATTGGTCGGTAAGTTAAAAGAAGTCCGTGCAGGTTTGATTAATCGTAGTAAAGTCAAAACCGATGGTTTCGATGTTGACGGTAGTATATTGTGGAAGACTGACACGAATGGTAAATTCAAGTTCTTCTCTGAGGCCACTTTCACACGTCATTACGATAGCGTTTTGTTGCCGGATGATCCGTACATCAACTGCCCGAACAATACTGCGTGCGAAGCTGGCGAATACGGTACGCCACGTGTATTGGCAAAAATGGGAGTTAGCTGGGATAGGGCAGACTGGTCGTTGACTACCGTTGCTAATTACACTGGCGCATTTAAAGTCGATCGTTCCCCAACGCTGACTAATAATAGTTATTATGATCAGTATGCTGAAGGATTGAAAATCAGCAGCAGCACTTTGATTGATGTGTCTGGTTCTTACTCTGGTTTTAAAGACTTGACATTGCGTGCAGGTATTAATAATTTGTTCAACAAGGATCCAGCTTTTGATCCAGCAAGTGCATTAGGATATAACTCAAGCTGGGGTAACCCACGCGGACGTTATCTCTACGTGTCTGCTTCTTACCGTTTTAAATAATTCCTAGTGAATTAGCGTAAAAAAACTCCCTGTTCAATGAATTGAACAGGGAGTTTTTTATTTGTGTGGGGCAACGATTATTGATGAAAATAGTTTCAGGTCAAGCTACAAGAAGACTTTGCAAAAATAGTCCAAGCACAGCAAGCAAAAAACGTGCAGCGCGTCAGCTCACTTCCGTTGCCAAGGTCAAGCTACGCAGGTAGATTTTTTGTGGGTATAGCTGTAGATATAGATAACACGTGTATCGAGACATGGTTAACACATTTAAACGGGGATTGTGTGTTTTCGCAAGTCTATTTGCAGTATTTTTGCTTGCAGTAAAACAAATCAAAACACCATCCGTTTGATTCACAGGTCTTACAGCAATAGCTTCTCGATCTAATGCTGTAGATACTTTAATAGATCGCTTCTTAAATTTGATCCATTTCCCCAACCGACTTTGATCACAACATCATTTGGTAAGTATTTCGCTGGCGGCAGACTCCTGAGATAACTGAATGGACTCGATTGATAACGGGTAACCGGCGTTCGAATCTCAATACGTTCATGAGACCGTTCTGTATTGTAAATTTGACGCCACTTATCAAACGCTTTCTGCACTTTTTGCAGATCGGCGAAGTTATTTCCAGAGATAACTTTATTTTTAAGTGTTCTATTGAATTGTTCGATTTTTCTATTCGTTCGAGGGTGAGCTAGACGGCTGTGGTTCATTCGTCAAAGCGTATCCAAAAATACGCTCCTTGATTAATTCACTATCATTTACACAGGGAGTTCGTCATCCTAGTCAATCTGATCAATAGATATGTATATGGGCATTCCATTTTTATAAGGGGCACCATCAGGGCCAATATAAATACCATTTTGTCTTGCAGAAATTATTCCGCCACCGACTGCACAAAGTTCAAATATATTCAGTTCTTGCATAATAAACCTCAAAAAGTAGATTAAAAAATAAAAAATGTCGAAATAGAATTTTCCCGACAACAGCAGTATTGCTAAAAAAAAAATAGTGTGTCAAGCTCTTCCTACTGTTTTAGGCAAATTATTTTTTCATTTCTAATTAACAAGCAAGTCAATCAAGTTTCTACTTCTGACGCAGTTTGCCTCTTATTCCGCCAGCAAGTCATTACTCATCTAAGCAATACGGAACAGTTATCTTCGCTAAATCATGCAGTCATCGTTTTTTTACTGTCCTCTTTGTCTGCCTCACCATCGGTATCGTCAGCTTTTTTTGTGTTGTTTTCTACTACACGTAAAGCGC
Source organism: Affinundibacterium danionis (assembly GCF_042432465.1). Taxonomy (NCBI): domain Bacteria; kingdom Pseudomonadati; phylum Pseudomonadota; class Betaproteobacteria; order Burkholderiales; family Oxalobacteraceae; genus Affinundibacterium; species Affinundibacterium danionis. The sequence continues at coordinate 3,038 of NZ_JBHLXJ010000002.1, forward strand.
TAACGTCTGAGGTGTTGTTGCCCAATAGCGGTGTGATCAAAGTGTTGGCGAACCAAAATGGCGTGGTCATTGATAAGTGGGTTAAAGAAGGTGCGAAGGTGAAGGCGGGGGGCGTGTTGTATGTGTTGCGTAGCGAACGTTAAAGTTAAGGTGGCGTTGTGGTGACTGCGATTCAACAACCAAATGCCGCATCTGTCGATGCACAAAAAACTATCTCTGCGATTTTACAAAAACGTCGTGATAACTTTGGCGCGGAACTGAAACAATCCAGCGCACAGGGACAGCAGAAGCTAGGGGATTTGCAAAGAGTTAAAGCGAGTAATCAACGCGAATTGAGTAGCACGGAAGCCGAATTCAATGATGCAAAAATAGCGACGGTGCGTGAACAAGCTGCTTTGCAACGCAGTGCGGCGGCGGGGGAGAACGATTGGCTAGAGAATGAAACACGGCGTGAATTTGTGGTGACGGCGGCACAAGAGGGGATCGTGACGGCGATGACGGCGGAGTAGGGGCAAACGGTGGTGGCGAATCAGGCTTTGCGTCAATTTTGCCCGAAAGTAGTGTTTTGGAAGCGGAGATTTATGTCCCCTTGCGGGCGATTGGTATTGTGAAGCTGGGCATGCAACTGCTGTTGCGATCAGGCTTATCCGTCTCAAAAATTTGGTCAGTATGCTGCTACTGCGGGAAGCAAACCGTGGCCGTAATATATTTCTACTGTTCCTCCATACTTTATTTTTAACTTTGTGCAATGGGAATCATCGTAACTCCTGAATTCAGCATGAGAGACAATGTTCCCGCATTGTGAAGAAAATGTGTCAATGCTGTTGCCGCAAATGCCGTAGATTTTGAAGCATTAGACCATACAATATATATAGCTGAAAGAGTCACTCCACCAATTAATGCTCCTAAAAATGCTGCTATACCTCTGTGTGCATGAAGAAGCGCAAAGGGAATTGTCATAAGGGAAATTGTAAGTAGCAATGGTTTCTCTCTATTGGTTGACCAAGAAAATGGTAGGCTTTGCCATAAGAATGTTTCAAGAAAAGGTGCAATTACTAGTGCACCAATTACCGTGTACCATTCGAGGCCAATTGGTTGCTCTAAATTTTTCGAAAACATGGTGTCAATCAATCCACACGATATGAGCGTGAACATTGCTCCAGTAATTGGGGTTATCAAAAAACAGACTATGCGAAACGCCATGTTAGTTGGAAGCAAAAATAATGTTGTTTTCATTTATATAAAAAGAGTATCACTACGAAGAGTCAAGGGAATTTTTACGGTATTTAGATACAATCAAATTGGATGTATGAGAAGAAATAAAAACCCTTCTATAAAAATAAAAAAAGGGTTTCTTGACTAGCTATAATCACTTATGGCCATCTAATTGGGTCATTTGCGTAGCAGGTCAGTTCAGTGTCGGGTATAGAATCTTGACCCCAACCATCTTTTCCTCCTGCAAGAAACCCATTCCATAAATCAATCACCATGTCGGCTAAAAATAGAAATTTACTCCAATCGGCACCGCTCACACTTTCAATTTCAATTTGATCTAACTCTTTCATCTTTTTACCTTTTTATTTTGTTACAGTTTTATGCACCGTACTGTAGGCCACTTAATAACATGTTATCTTGATCGTCTACGGCTTTTCTCATTTTTGCGCCGGCGCCACACGGCCAGCCAAGGATATAACCCACTGTTTCAAAAAAAACAGAACCACCCACTTCATCCACTTCAATGATATTCAATTCTTGCATAATAAACCTCAAAACGTAAATTAAAAAAACAAAATTGTCGAAATAGAATTATCCCGACAACAGTAGTATTGCTAAAAAAATAGTGTGTCAAGCTCTTTCTACTGTTTTCGATAAATTATTTTTTCATTTCTAATGAGCAAGCAAATTAATCAAAGTCTTACTTCTGAAGCTGTTCGCCCCTTATTTCGCCAGCAAGCCATCACCCATCTCAGCACCAAGCAGTACGGCACGGTCATCCTCGCTAAATCATTTAGTCATCGGTTTTTTACAGCCCTCTTTGTCGCCATCGCCATCGGTATTGTCAGCTTTTTTGTGTTGTTTTCGACCACACGTAAAGCGCAAACGTCTGGGGTGTTGTTGCCCAATAGTGGGGTGGTCAAGGTGGTGTCGATACAAAATGGTGTGGTCATTGATAAGCGGGTTAAAGAAGGACAGAAGGTGAAGGCGGGGGAAGTGTTGTATGTCTTGCGTAGTGAGCGCCAAAGTCAAGGTGGCGCTGCAGTGACTGCGAATCAACAACCTAATGTCGCACCTTTCGATGCACAAAAAACTATCTCTGCGATTTTACAAAAACGTCGTGATAGCTTTGATGCAGAACTGAAACAATCCGGCGCACAGGGACAGCAGAAGCTCGCTGCTTTACAGCAACGTCTTGCTGACCTACGTCAAGAAACGCAGCGTGCCGAGGCGCAGATAGGTTTGCAACAACAGCGTGTGACTTTATCTGAACAGAATTTCAAGCGCTTTAAAGATTTGCAGGCGACCAATTTTATCTCTGCCGCGCAATTGCAAGATCGACAAGCAGAGCTGATTGATCAGCAGCAGCGTTTAGCGGATTTGCGAAGAGTCAAAGCAAGTAATCAAAGAGAATTGAGCAGCACTGAAGCGGAGTTCAATGATGCAAAAATTGCGACCTCGCGTGAACAAGCTGCTTTGCAACGTAGTGCGGCAGGGGTTGAACAAGATTTGCTAGAAAATGAAACACGGCGTGAATTTGTGGTGACAGCGGCGCAGGCGGGGATCGTGACGGCGATGACTGCGGAATTAGGACAAACCGTGGTGGCGAATCAGGCTTTGGCGTCAATTTTGCCCGAAGGTAGTGTTTTGGAAGCGGAGATTTATGCCCCCTCGCGGGCGATAGGTTTTGTGAAACCGGGCATGCAGGTGCAGTTGCGCTATCAAGCTTATCCGTACCAAAAATTTGGTCAGTATGCAGCCACGGTGCGTGAGGTGGCGAGTACGTCCTTGCGCCCTGAAGAGTTGGCCTTGCCCGGTGCGGCAAATGGAGGCAATGGCGAACCTGTGTATCGCATACGCTTGACCTTGGCAAAGCAAGATGTGCTGGCGTATGGTAAGGCTTTGCCTTTGAAATCAGGTATGTTGGTGGACGCCAGTATTTTGCTAGAACAGCGGCGTTTGTATGAGTGGGTGTTGGAGCCTTTGTTTTCTATTTCTGGGCGGATGTAGTTTTTTTGTGGTGACTTATTTGTGCGACGTGTGGGTTGCTGGACTGTACTGAATTTCCGCTGAGAATTTGCTGGAATGACGATGTTTCGTATGTATTGATTATCCGTCCATTTAAATTCTATTCTTCTCTGAACCTCCCTCATCCCCAGCCCTTCTCCCGCTTGCGGGAGAAGGGAGTTTTGTTCCCCGTGTTTGTGAGCATTTGTGTTTCCACTTTTGTTTTTGTTCCTGCTTTTTTTTGAATTAACTTAGCTTATGTCATCACCTCTCTCTCATCTTTCATTTTCTTTCTGGCGCAATCAGCGCTTACCAGTTTTATTGCAAACTGAGGCGGCTGAATGTGGTTTGGCTTGTTTGTCGATGGTAGCCAGTTACTGGGGACATAAAACGGATATCGCTAGTATGCGGCGGCGTTTTTCGGTATCGTTGAAAGGGGTTACTCTCAAGGGTTTGATGGCGATGGCGCAGGGTTTGGCTTTGCAGACACGACCATTAAAACTCGACATGGAGCATTTGCCTGATTTGAAGCTGCCCTGTGTCTTGCATTGGGATATGAATCACTTCGTGGTACTCAAATCTGTCTCAACGACACATGCGGTGATACACGATCCAGCGGTCGGTGAGCGGCGTTTGGCTTTAGCGGAGCTGGCTAAACACTTTACCGGCGTGGCTTTGGAGTTGACGCCGACGGCTGAGTTTAAGCAAAAAGTCGAAGTACAAGATTACTCGTTGCTCTCACTGATGGGACGCGTAATCGGCTTAAAGCGTGGCTTGATTCAGCTATTGCTATTAGGTCTAGCTTTGCAGGTGTGTGCTTTGGTTGCCCCTTTTTATATGCAGTGGCTAGTGGATGAGGCTATGCTGGCTGCGGATCGCGATTTGATTACGGTATTGGGTTGTGGTTTTTTGTTGTTGGTGTTGGTGCAAACCAGTATCGGTGCGGTGCGTTCTTGGGTGACGACAGTGCTGGCAACGAACCTTAATTTTCAGTGGCTGGGTAATGCGTTTGCGCATTTAATGAGATTGCCTTTGCCATATTTTGAGAAACGTCATACTGGCGATATCGTGTCGCGTTTTGGTTCTATCCAAACGATACAGCGCAGTCTGACCACGCAGTTTGTGGAAGGGGTGATTGATGGTGTTTTGGTGATTGGCACCTTTATCATGATGTTGTTGTATAGCCCTAAACTTGCCTTGGTTGCTTGCGTTGCGGTATTGCTCTACATCGTTTTACGCTGGACGATCTTTAAAGCGATACGCGAGGCGACTGCGGAGCAAATTATTCACGCGGCGAAACAGCAAACGCATTTTATGGAGTCAGTGCGTGGGGTGCAAAGTGTCCGCTTGTTCTCGCGTGCCGAAGAGCGTAAGAGTGGTTGAATGAATGCCTTGGTGGATCAATTTAATGCCGAGTTACGCATCGCCAAATTATCGGTATCGTATCAAACCGCGAATCAGTTTTTGTTTGGCGCGGAACGCGTCATCATTATCTGGATGGCGGCGTTGGCGGTATTAGATAATCAGTTCTCGGTCGGTATGCTGTTTGCCTTCATCAGCTATAAAGACCAATTTAGTCAACGCATGGCAAGCTTGGTGGATAAATTATTTGAACTACGTATGATGAAATTACACGGCGAACGTGTTGCAGATATCGTCATGACTGCACCGGAGGAAGAAACGCAAGATGTTGAGATGGATGCAGAACATATCGCGCCGAGAATAGAATTTCGCAATCTTTCCTTTCGCTATGCAGACAGTGAACCGTATGTGTTGAAAGACTTAAATCTCACCATACCTGCATGTCAATGTATCGCAGTCACTGGACCATCGGGTTGCGGTAAAACGACCTTAATGAAACTGCTATTGGGATTACTTGAACCGACTGAAGGTGAAATACTGATCGGCGAAGATAAAACTTCGCTACCACTCAAGCAAATCGGGATGGCGAATTACCGCCAATTGCTCGGAACGGTGATGCAAGACGATAGCTTATTTGCTGGATCAATCTCTGACAATATTTGCTTTTTTGATCCTACACCCAATCAAGAACAAATCGCCGCATGCGCGCAATTAGCGTCGATTCATCCAGAAATCATGGCGATGCCGATGGCCTATAACACGTTGGTTGGCGATATTGGTACTGGCTTATCAGGTGGACAAAAACAAAGGATATTATTGGCGCGCGCACTGTATAAAAATCCTAAGTTGTTGGTACTGGACGAAGCTACCAGTCATCTCGATGTGTGGAATGAGCAAGCGGTCAATGCAGCGATTAAGCAAATTCCGCTCACCCGCGTTATCGTCGCTCATAGGCCTGAAACGATCGCGATGGCTGAGCGGGTTGTGGTTTTACAGCAGGGCGCTATTGTGCAGGATGTGGTGCAAAGCAGTGTAAATGTCGCCCCTGAATCAGCGCCTGCGACTGACATCGCTCAGGGAGATTTGTAGAGCTCGGTCGCTAGATTGGAGGAAGATATCTTATTTCCTCTCCGCGCTAATTAAACTACCAATCTTCGCAGGGTAGATAGGCAATCTTCCGGCGTCTCTCTTCCAAGAAAATAAAACCCGGTTCGCCGCACCGCAGATTCTCCCCTGACAGGCGCCCATGCCGCAACGGGTATGTAATTTGGCATCGCGCCAGTCGGTATGTTTTTTTAATTCTTGATAGCTGACATCTTCACAGCGACACACGATGGTGTCGGCATCACATAATTGTTTAAGCTCGGGGCGTAATGTGAAACTGTGGTGTAAGCGTTTCGCGAAGCTTTGCCATTTTTTGCGTTCCTTGAAATATTTTTGCGCTTTCCTTGTTTGTGCGCTTGCGGCGTATCCGGCGATGCGACCTTCTGCCAGTGCTAGATCAACACCACCTATTCCTGTACCTTCTCCAGCGCAATAGATATTCTCTTGTGTGCTTGCCTGCCATTCGTTGACGACGACTTTTTCATAGCCTACAAGGTCATCGAGCTGGCAATTCAATGCGGCTGCTAGATCGGTATTGGAAATTAATCCATAACCACAGGCGAGGAGATCACAGGGGAGTTCTTGTACTTCTCCCAGTACGGATACCGTGGCGCTTCCGACTTGCGCTATGGTCGAATTTAATGCTTCAGATTTAACTCGAGCATGAGCGCTCATCACATAACTATCTGCGTGGTAAATTACTTCTTTTAAGCGACGTCCAAGCTGTACGACTTGCGAGATTTTGCTGGGCGTAGCTAATAAGCCTAAGGCGAAACGGCTGAGTGAGCTAAATTTTGCTTGTTCCAAAATATGCGTGACTTCGGCGTCTCGTTCTATCAAGCTCGCGGCGACGGCCAATAACAGAGGACCTGTCCCTGCGACGATCACGCGTTTACCTGCCACCGGATAACCAGCTTTCGACAAAGCTTGTAAACCACCAGCGCCAGTGACACCAGCAAGTGTCCAGCCGGGGAAGGGGACTAAGAGTTCTCGTGCGCCGGTGCACAAGATGATTTTCTTTGCGTTGAAGACTTGTGCGCCGACTTGCCTTTCTGATGTGCTTTGAACTTCAATCGTGACTTGAATCGCGTCGCCCTTTTCCTGTTGGCAGGCATGAATGACTTTCGATTGAAAGTGAAAACGTACGTTGTCGCAATCATTGAGCGTATTCCATAAGTCTAGCGCTCTTGTATCGGTTTGCGTGTGAGCACCACCGCGCCAAATCTGCCCGCCAGACATAAAATTGTCATCAATGATGTCTATCTGCAAACCAGATTCTGCCGCAGATGCAGCTGCCGCTAGACCCGCCGGACCGGCACCGATGATGAGAATATCTGTGTTCACGCTAACGCTCCGGTTTGGATGTCCATGTGATTTGCGATTAAGGTTTGACAGGCCAATTGATGACGTTGATTATTGATACTGACTCGACATTCTTGGCATACGCCCATACCACAGAGAGGGGCGCGCGCCATTCCAGTCACTGATTGACGTGTGCTAAGTACCTCGCATAGCGCGAGTGCTGCCGCCACACTAATACCGGGTTCTACCTGATGTGGTTGGCCGTTGATCGTGATGCTGATCTTTGCGGCGGTAGCTCGGTCATTGTTCGAATTGCTCAGCTTAGGTGATTTCATATGCGCGTCGTGTTGTTAGTCAAATTGGCCTGAATTGTGCTGATTAGATTAATTTAGTGTTGCGATAGATTGCGTGATGGCCAATAGGGTTCGACCGCGATTTTGCTAGTTTGTTGGCAGATTTGATTTTTGAGAAGTTCAGCAGTAGCCATCGAAGTTGTAATACCTAAGCCTTCGTGCCCGGTCGCCATCCATACATTTTTGCGACTCGGATGTGGCCCAATATAGGGCAAGCCGTCGGGCGTCGCAGCACGAAACCCAGTCCAAGCGCGTATCGCTTTTAGATTGTCGAGAGCCGGTACATAGCTAGTCGCCTGCGCTAACATTTTGCTGAGAATGTTGGTATCGATTTCTTTGTGCGTGATATCAAATTGGCGCGATGAGCCTATGAAAACTTGTCCGGTTGGGCGCGGTTGCAAATTAAAGGCGACTGAATCGCCATCCGATGCATGAGCGCTTTTGATATAGCCTAATTCCACCAATTGATGCTGAATAAAATTGGGGTAGCGATCAGTAATTAAGAGATGACCTTTTTTGTAGCGCAAGGGTAGGTCGTTAATTAGTTGTGTTGAAGCGATACCGTTAGCGACGATCACATGCTTTGCAAATAGTTGACTACCGTCGAATAAAAGGACGCCGCCATCGATCAGTTCACTGACACTGCCACGATGGTGTATCGCGTTACCGGGTTTGGTAGTCAATGCCCTGTCCAGTAAAATTTGTGCGCTCTTTGGTGGATAGACCAGGGCATCTTGTTTGACCAATAAACCGCCTGCTAATCCTGCGCGTAATTGTGGTTCGAGTTGGCGCAATTGTGTTGCGCTTAATAATTCGGCGGCGATATCATGCGCTTGCAGAATATTGAGTTTTGCTCGCGCGGCTTCCATTTCTTCTTCATCGGCAGCGACCCAGATCGTGCCGCATTGGCTGTATTCGTGCTTGCTTGATAAACGTACATCGTCGGTCACTAGTTCTCGCCATAATTCTAGGGAGTAACTACTCAGCGCCAGTTCTGCAGGATTGTCATCCATCACGACTAGATGCCCCATGCCCGCAGCGGTTGTGCCACCGCCAATAGTGCCGGGTTCGATCAGGCAGAGCTTGACACCCGCTTGGGCGAGTGCTGCTGCGCAGGCGCAGCCTATGATGCCGCCGCCGATAATGATGACGTCGTAGGATTCTTGCTTGCTCATTACCAGAATTCCTTAGCGTATGCCGTAGACGAAGGGGTCGCGCTCATCGAGTATTAAAGTGGACTCTGCGTTAACGTATGCCGTGCCGCGCAACGTTGGGTGAATTTTCCCCTTCTCTTGACTTGCTTGGAAGCTACCTTCAAATACGCTACCTATGATACTTTCTTGACGCCAGATTTCACCAGCTTTGAGTTTGCCATCAGCGGCGAGGCAGGCTAGTTTTGCGCTAGTGCCTGTGCCGCATGGCGAACGATCATATGCCTTGCCCGGACAAAGTACAAAATTCTGACTGTCATTTTCAGGCGAGGAAGGCGGTGCAAATAACTCTATGTGATCAATTTCTCCACCATTGTCGCCTGTAATACCGGCGGCATTGAGTGCTTCACGTACGCGCCAAGCAAAACTGGTCAGTGCTTCGACGTTTGCCAGACGCATATCTTGACCATGTTCAGCGACTAAAAAAAACCAATTGCCGCCCCATGCTACGTCACCCGTCACTGGACCGTGCCCCTCGACTTCTATTGTTACCGCATGCTTGGCGCGGTAGGCGGGTACGTTGTGTACGGTAACGCTGTGGTCATCATGTAGCTCCACTGACACCGCACCGACAGGCGTATCAATTTTGTGCTGCCCGACTTTTAAAACGCCTTGATATGCCAGCATAGCGACTAGGCCTATGGTGCCATGTCCGCACATTCCCAGATAACCAACATTATTGAAGAAAATAACGCCGACTGAGCAAGAAGGGTCATGTGGGGGGCAAAGCAATGCACCAACTAAAACATCAGAACCACGTGGTTCGCAAACTACTGCGCTACGTATATGGTCGAATTTTTCTTTAAATATTTTAACGCGTTCAGATAGTGGGCCAGCGCCTAGGTCAGGGCCACCATCAACGATCAAGCGGGTAGGCTCGCCACCCGTATGTGAATCAATAATCTGAATTTTTTTGACGGCTGTGTTCATGGTTAGCTCTCTGTTTTTACTGCAATGCGAGGGATAGGCTTGAATCGTAGTAAAGCAGTGTAACGAACTGAGTTAGTGCCGTCTTGCTTTTTTATAGTTTATCGAATGCCGAAATCAGCATAGTTGAGTCTACCCATTTTACTTGTTGTAAAAAGAGACGCTTATTTTATGATTAACTATGGGAGCTATCAGGAATTTCACTTAAAAATCGGAGGAACTAAAGCGCTTTAAAATGTTCTTACTTCTTATTCCTCACTCAGTAGATAACACATGATGATAGATTTTAGAAGTGATACCGTAACTCGACCTACAGCCGCGATGCGGACAGTGATGGCAAACGCCGAAGTCGGCGACGATGTGTATGGTGATGATCCTAGTGTGAATGCATTAGAAGAAAAGATGGCTCATTTGACCGGGAAAGAGACGGCCATGCTGGTGCCTAGCGGTACCCAAAGTAATTTGATTGCTTTGCTCACGCATTGTGGACGCGGAGATGAGTACATCGTCGGACAAAATTATCATACTTATTTATATGAATCCGGTGGTGCTGCCAGTCTCGGCAGTATCGTGCCGCAACCGATACCCGTAGAGGCTGATGGTAGCCTAGATTTGAATAAAATTACGGCGGTGATTAAACCTCATGATGTTCATTACGCGCGTTCCAAATTATTGAGCTTAGAAAATACTCATTCAGGCAAGGTGCTGAGTAATAATTATTTGAAGGCTGCGATTGCCTTGGCTCGATCTCATCAGATGGCAGCCCATCTTGACGGTGCACGCGTGTTCAACGCGGCGGTTGCGCAGCAATTGGCTGTGCACGAAATCACGGCACCTTTTGATACGGTATCGGTGTGTTGCTCAAAAGGCTTAGGTGCTCCTATCGGTAGCCTTTTGTGTGGACCGCGTGATTTTATTTTGCAGGCTCGTCGTTGGCGAAAAATGGTAGGTGGCGGTATGCGTCAGGCTGGCATTATTGCAGCAGCGATTGACTATGCGCTAGATCATCATGTCGAACGTTTGGCGCAAGATCATGCAATCGCATTGAGCTTGCAACACGAGTTAAGCCAAATTGCCGAATTGAAAGTGGAAGCCGCGCATACTAATATGCTTTACATTGAATTCGCGTCACAAGAAATCGGTTTGCGAGCAGGTAGTTATTTGCGAGAACGTGGCATTTTGATTTCAGCAGGTAAGCGCGTTCGCTTGGTCACGCACTTAGATATCACAACTAACGATGCTGAAAATTTTGTGCAGGCTGTGAAGCAATTTTTCCATACTTCATAATTTTCATACTGCATAACAAAGACAAAGTTTGTCAGTGCCTGATGTGTCCTCAACCATGGCCTAATTAATTCCACATGTGAGGCACTGACAGTAAAATCTTGCAGGCTCAATAGTGCATACGTTTAGTTTGTATCACACTACTAAGTCCACTTGTTGCATCGTCTTCGCTTTACCATCTTCGGTCAACCACAACCCCGAAGCGCGTAGTTGCCCATCGCTCTGATTTTGAGAATTTTTAAGCTCGAATGGTGTGCTGACATTGCCTAAATAGAGTGCCCCAACATTGGCTTGCTTTAGACTTTGTAACTGGTCTTTACCACTGCCGTCTTTGGTCCATACTTGTAGTTTCTGATAGACGGCATCGTTCTCATCTATCCAGTGATTGCCATCGCTATCGTAGGCTGCTAATTCGGCAAAACCATTGCCGGTGCCGGGACCAAATAATTCCGATCCATCGTTGATTTTGCCATCGCCGTTTTTATCGAATGCCAGAAAACCTGAGCCTTGCACAAAGGAGATGTTTTCTTTTTTGCCGTCAGCATTGAGATCAAAAGCAAATTTTTGCGAGGTGAGTTGCGCGCTATTACCGGAAAAATTGAGTATCAGTGGGTCCACTTTTTTCGCATCGCCGAGACGTATCTGTTCACTACTTTCTTCGTGATAGCTGCGTTGTAAATTAAAACTGAGATTAAATTCTATCGTCTTATTATCTGCCGTGGTGATGGTGCCGCTGGCTTGGAAACTACTTTGTTCGGTCTCTGTATAGGAGCTATGTCGTTCAATTTCGACTCCCCAGCCGGCACGTTTTGTTGCTGGTGGGGCGGCTGCAGGTGTTGCTTGTGGTGAATCTGTGTTTGCAGCGGCGGGAGGGCAAGCACTAGCGCCACTCGCTTTCATGTCGGCTGTACTCAAGGTCGTTATTTTGCGACCTGTCAGCAGTTCAACTAGATACTTAATGAATGCATAGCGTGGATCTTTCGCGATCTCATCATCGATGTTTGTAATGGCTTGAGCTTCTTGTGTTTGCGCTGATTTTGCCGCATCAGAGAGTTGTACCTGATCGCTCTGCGCAGCTGATGATGTTGGTCGATTTTCTATCAGGTTGTTGCGGCGACCCTCGAAGTCGGGGCGCTGATCACCTATCCATGCACGCATTTTTTCTTGCGTCTCTAGTCGTTTGCTTGCACTGTAATTGCCTTGTAGTTGAATATCCGAAGTGGCGATTTTCATGGCAGTATCCTGTTAGCGTATTTTCAGTTAAGAGTGAATTGAGTGAAGCGTGCAAGCAGATGGCATTGAGTGTTTTACTTGAGCTTTCATTTAGTGAAGTAACGGAGCTTTATTAAAAAGCTTGATTTGTTTGTTTAGATAGATTCATCGTAAAAAGTGTTATGGACTGCCTATTTTTGATCTGTAGCGTTGCCGATGAAATGTAGGGTGTGGTGTAAATAATATTTTTGATGTTGAAAGGGGTAGGGACGTCGTATACGTCGTTTATCAAAATTGCTAAACTTACTGAAATTGCTGAGCTTCGCGAGTTTAATTTTTACGAAGCATCGGGTTTGACAAATGCATAGAAACAGAAAAACACTTGACACTAGACGACTGGTCTAATAATATTCGCACATGCTTACTTCTCATCCATCCACCACTGTTCATCAAGATACTCGCGAGCGCATTTTGCTTACTGGCGAAAGTTTGATCTTGGGTAAAGGGTTTTCGGCTCTAGGATTGAGTGAAATTTTGGGGGCAGCAGCGGTGCCGAAAGGCTCGTTCTATCATTACTTTCAATCAAAAGAAGGTTTTGGTGTAGCGATGTTGGAACGTTATTTTGCTGATTACCAACTGCGTTTGCGTCGTGAATTGCAAGAAGACGGACGTCCAGCCTGTGAGCGTTTGCTTGCTTATTTCGATGGTTGGCTCGAGAGCACACGCGCGTCCTCATGCAATAAATTATGTCTGGCGGTGAAGCTGGCAGCGGAGGTATCCGATCTGTCCGAACCTATGCGTCAGGCCTTGACGGTTGGTATGCAGAGTATTACGGCGGTGATTGCCGATGTCATACGTGAGGCGCAAACGGAAGGCCAACTGCAAGGTCAATCGCAAAAACAAGATGCACTTGAGTTGGCTGAATTTATTTATGCGACGTGGGTAGGCGCGTCTTTATTGAGTAAAGTGCATTTAGAAATACGTCCGCTAGAGTTAGCGATGCAACAGACCAAAGTGTTGCTGCATGCTTGAGATATCTATAGAAAGTGATGTTTCCCAAAGTGGGCAATACTGGTGAATGGCATTAGAGAGTAGAAGTCAGATAGCAGCGAAGTAGGGCGACTGAATTTGTAGTATCGATAAAGCGGTAAAAATGAGGTGGGCAGATGCCCATTTTTTTGAAATTAATTCTAGACGACCGGTCTAATTTGGTTTGACTAGATTTGATCATGAGTGTTGACTTAGCCGAAGTAAATGAAAGTAAATAAAAGGAAAAATGCGATGTTAAAAAAATTATTATCCCCGATCAAAGTGGGTTCTATTGAATTGAATAACCGCGTGATGATGGCACCTTTGACCCGCTCACGTGCGGCGCAGCCGGGTGACATTCCGCACGCCTTGAACGTGGAATATTATGCTCAGCGGGCGACAGCAGGTTTGATCGTCACTGAGGCGAGTCAGATTTCTCGTCAAGGTCAGGGATATGCTTGGACGCCGGGTATTTATACCGATGCGCAAGAGGCAGGCTGGAAATCGGTAGTCGATGCGGTGCACGCTAAGCAAGGTCGTATCGCTTTACAGCTCTGGCATGTGGGTCGTATCTCTAATAATCTTTTGCAAGAGAATGGCGCTGCACCTGTTTCTGCCTCAGCAATCACGGCTGAGAATAGCCAGTCTTTTGTTATTTTAGAAGATGGTACGCCAACTAATGCCCCAACTTCCCAGCCGCGAGCATTAGAGTTGGCTGAAATACCGGGTGTCGTAGCACAGTATCGTCAAGCGGCCTTACGAGCGAGACGTGCAGGTTTTGATTTTGTAGAAGTACACGGTGCGAATGGTTATTTATTGCAGCAATTCTTGGCGACCAATAGTAATCAACGTGATGATATCTACGGCGGCAGTTTAGAAAATCGTGCTCGTTTGATGTTAGAAGTTGTTGATGCGGCGATTGCTGAAATGGGGGCCGATCGAGTTGGTGTTCGCTTGTCTCCCAACTTTGTTGCGCATGGCATCGCGGATACCGAAGCAGAGGCTAGCGCCTTGTATCTGGCGAAAGAATTTAGCAAGCGTGGCATCGCCTATTTGCACATCGCAGAGCCAGACTGGGTAGGCGGCCCTGAGTTGACGCTTGAATTCCGTCAAGCATTGCGTGCGGCGTTTACCGGTACCTTGATTTGCTGCGGCGGTTATACGGCAGAAGAAGCGGATGCCCTGATTGTAGATGGTTTGGCAGATGCGGTTGCATTTGGTCGTCCTTATATCGCTAATGCGGATTTGGTCGAACGTTTTGCTAAGGGGGCTGAATTGAATACACCTGACCGCGCGACTTTCTACGGTGGCGCAGAAAAGGGTTATACCGATTACCCAACTTTGTTGGAGCAAGCGGCCTAATGCGGCGAGCCATAAGCAATTAAATTCATTAAATTGAATTTTCTTATGCGCCATCACACTTTGTTCTGGGATTGTGATGGCGTTTTTGTATTCAGTAGCATAGATCGTCGGTAGCTTATTTTTAATTTCTTTACCCAAGTATTAGGGCAACACGCGTTAGTTATGATCAGGTAAACTTCCACGCTTGTGCTGATCAATTGGAAAAGTGTTCATGTTAAAAATCTTAGGCAAAGCCAGCTCTATCAATGTGCGCAAAGTGCTCTGGACTTGTGCTGAAATTGATCTAGCTTTTGAATTGAATGAGTTTGGCTCAGGTACACCAAATGCGATCGATACACCCGAATTCCTCGCTTTGAATCCAAACGGTATGGTGCCCGTAATTCAAAATGACGAGGGAACTTTATGGGAGTCGAATACGATTTGTCGCTATCTTGCGACGCGCTATCAGCGTGTTGATTTGTTGCCGCAAAATGCCATGCTACGTGCGCAAGTAGAAAAATGGATGGATTGGCAAGCGACTGAATTAAACAACGCTTGGCGCTACGCTTTTATGGCAACGGTCAGGCACAGTGCCGCCCATCAAAATAGCGATGCGATTGCGCATAGTGTGAGAGAGTGGAATCGTCATATGGCCATACTAGATCAACGCTTGCAAACTACCCAGGCGTTTGTAGGGGGAGAACAATTTTCTTTAGCCGATATTGTGCTAGGTTTGTCGCTCAATCGTTGGCGTTCAGCCCCAATAGCGCACGCAACTTTGCCCGCTCTAGACGCTTATTTTGAACGCTTGTCGCTGCGCCCAGGATTTTTAAAATACGGTGCGAATGGGATTGCTTAGTTTGTATTTTTCTTGCACTTAGTTCGCTTCCAATTGGTTCTTAGTTTAGCGATGCTTGTATCCAACGAATTAGACTTTTTTGCTTCTTTTTTTACTTTACGACATAAATACAATGAGTTTCGCTACTTGGTTTTCCTTTTTTTGTGCTGCCTGCCTGATCGCCATATCGCCTGGTTCTGGCGCGATTTTGTCGATGTCGCATGGCCTTAACTACGGTGTGAAACGTGCCAGCGTTACGATCTTTGGTTTGCAACTGGGATTGTTGTTGGTCTTGATTGTCGCCGGTGCCGGCGTCGGTTCCTTATTGCTGGCATCCGAAACCGCATTTGGGATTGTCAAACTCCTGGGGGCTTTGTATTTGATTTATTTAGGGCTGACGCAATTTCTTAGTAGGCCACAAGCGAGCGTCGTGCTTCAGGATAATGAGGCTGGCCTCCATATCCCTAGCTCTGGTCGCCGCGTGCTGACTGGTTTTTTGACCAATGCCAGTAATCCTAAAGGGATAGTATTTATGGTGGCGGTTTTACCCAACTTTATTAATAGTCAGGCTCCGCTTTTGCCACAATTAACAATTTTGGCGATTACCATGGTCGTCATCGATACCACAGTGATGCATAGTTACGCGCTGTTAGCGGCTTCTTTGCAAAATTTAATGCGCGATGTGAAGGCGCAGCGTATCCAAAATCGAGTATTCGGCGCGGTACTGATGTTGGTTGGCGCGAGTTTGTTTTTTGTTAAACGGGATACTAGTGCTATCCCAGCATGATGTTGTATAGATATTCATATAGTCATGTATAGGTAGAATTTCTCTGTCGTACTATTTCCACTACTGCCGATAGTTGCAATATCGTACCTAAGGAAAACAAAAAATCTGGGATAATGAGTATTCATTGTTTCTTATGATTATCAATTTGCATGCGTTTTGAGACGACTCCTGAAGAACCCGAAGAAATGAGCGATGCCGCTTTGGCAAATCGTCGTTTAATTAGCGGTATCTTGGTGTCATTGCTCTTACATGCCATCATATTGTCTTTGCAATTTGGTATTCCCGGTTTGGATTTGCCTAGTCTAGAGGCGCCGTGGAAGGAGCGACGGACTGCGATTGAGCCTTTACAGATCGAGATTGCTAGTCCCGCACCACAAGCGCTGCCTGTCAAACCAACGCCATCGGTTACTACAACAGAGTTATTCAAATTACCAACACCTGTTTTGCCAGCGCCGATACCGAAAGCGAGTGTGCAGCCTCATAGCGGTATTCAGTTGATCGCGCCTATGGCTAAAGTTGAGCCAGTTGTCGTCAAAAAAGCCAATAAGCCAGTGAAGTCCAAAGTGCTGGCAAGCACCCCGCCAACACCAACGCCGAAGCGGGTATTGCCACCGGCGGAATCGCCGACACGCATCATCGCGCAAGATCAAGTTAAGAACGACGATTTTGTGGTGCCCTTGACCAGTGAAGAAGAGTTACAACGACGCGCGGAAGATAAAAAAGAGAATAAGCAAAAATCAGAAGCGATTCCAGAAGATGCCATCATTGATAAAAATGCTGATCCTGAATTGCTTGCTGAACAAAAACGCCAGGATGAACTAAAGAAATTAGAACAAGAAAAATTATTAGCGGAACAAAAACGTGAAGCAGAGATTCAGCAGAAAAAATTAGCACAAGCGGCACAAGAAAAATTGCGTGAGCAAGAAGTGCAGTTAGCCCAACAGGTGGCTCAGCAAAAAGCTCTGCAAGAAAAAATGGCGCAAGAGAAATTAGCACAAGAAACCGTAAAACACGAGCGTGAGCGCGCTATCGAAGAAATGGTGCGTGAAACAAAGCGTCAGGAATTATTGACACAAGAAACCTTAAAACAAGAAGAGCAAAGACGACAGGCCGAACAACGACGCTTACGTCAATTGGCGCAAGAGCAAGAGTTAGAAAAACAAGAGGCCTTAGCGCAGGCTCAATTGCGCCAGAAGCAGCAGGAGGAACAAGCTGAAAGAAAACGCGCTCTAGAAATTGCTGAACGCAAGAAAGCCGAGGAGTTAGAGGCGCAAAAAATCGCCGCACAACTGGAGCAAAAGCTACAAGAGCAAAAGTTACAGGAACAACGTTTGGCGGAACAAAAGGTTTTGGAGCAAAAATTGGCTGAGCAACGTGCCAATGAACAAAAACTCGCCCAGCAAAAATTAGCAGACCAGAAGGCCGCCGAGCAGAAATTAGCAGAACAGAAACTGGCAGAGCAAAAGGCGATAGCCGAAGCAAATGCGCGCGCCAATGCCGAGCGTGAAGCAGCAGCCAATGCTGCGAACGCCGCCAACGCAGCACGTTTGGCTGCGGCGAAAGCCGCTGGTGACAGTAATGGGCAAAACGGACAAGGTAAGGGCACTACTAATAATGCGGCAGGTAACACAGGCCTATCGCCGAGCCTAGGTAAGGGTGATCTTGCTAGTCGTCTGCGTGAGCAAGCTCGTAACGGTGACATGTTCAGATCGGCGCCGTCTATTCCATCAAATGGCAAATTGACGGATGATAATCGCTCCCGTCGTCGTAGTTTCTTGGGGGCCTACGACAAAGAAGTGCCATTGCGCATGTATGTCGATAGCCTGAAGCAAAAGATGGAACGCAATGGTAATTTAATTTACGAAAAACGCTCACTCAGCGATATTGAGCACAATGTGTTGGTTAATATGGTGATACGTAGTGACGGTACGATAGAAGAAGTAACCATCATGCGCACTAGCGGTAATCGCGCAATCGACGAAAAAGCTCGTAACATTATTATGGCAAATGCCCCGTTTTCTGTGTTTCCTCCCACGCTTGCGGCGAAGTATGATGTGATTGAAATTCAACGAGTGTGGAATTTTGGAGATCGCCTGCGTATTCTGGAAGATCTCCCACCTTCATTTTGAACTTAGACAAAATGAAATCAAGCTAATCGCACCACGCTAGTGGTGCGAACTTAAGCTAAGCAAACCAAAGCAAACCAAAGCGAGACAATATGCGTATTTTGATGACGGGTGGTACAGGTCTAATCGGTCGTCGCCTGTGCGTTGCATTAACGGCGCGCGGTGATCAGATCACGGTGTTGAGTCGTCGACCACAGCAAGTTGCCGCGCTGTGCGGCTCATCTGTAAAAGCCATTGCTAGTCTTAAGGAATATACCGAGGATGTCGCGTTTGACGCAGTAATTAATTTGGCGGGCGAACCCATAGTCGACGTTCGATGGACGGCGCGCCGCAAACAAATTTTACTTGATAGCCGGGTCGCGTTGACTCAGACTTTGGTCGAGAAAATGCGTAGGGCAAAACATCGACCTCAGATTTTATTGAGTGGCTCTGCGATTGGTTATTACGGCATGCATGAAGATCAAATCTTGACTGAGGATGTCGCTGCTGGCCAAGATTTTTCTGCACAATTATGTGCTGCGTGGGAGCAAGCTGCATTGACGGCACAAGATGCCGGTGTGCGCGTGGTTTTGTTGCGCACCGGCTTGGTTATGGATGAAGAGGGCGGACTTTTGAAAAAAATGTTACTGCCATTTCGTCTGGCGCTGGGCAGCCGACTGGGGAATGGTAGGCAATGGATGAGTTGGATACACAGACAGGATTATCTGCGTGCAGTGTTAACTTTGTTGGACGATCAAACCGCGCAAGGTGCATTTAATTTGACTGCACCGCAGCCTGTGACGAATACACAATTTACGCAGATTTTGGCTAGCGCGGTACACAGACCGGCTATCTTTTTTGCACCAACGGTGTTGTTAAAATTGGCGCTCGGCGAGCGCTCTGATTTACTTTTATCGGGACAAAAAGTGATACCACAAGCTTTGTCTGAGCGTGGTTTTAAGTTTGAATTTGCTGACTTAAGCGCCGCTCTGCGAGACTTATTGAAGTAAAGATGAATTCGTGATGGAAACACCCAAACGGCAAATTTGTCCGCAATGCGTGCGTGCGAGTCGGGCGTGTATTTGTGCTTGTGTTCATCGAGTACAAAATCAAATCGAAGTATTGATCTTGCAGCATCCGGCTGAGACGAATCATGTCAAAGGCAGCGCCCGTCTCTTGCATCTCTGTTTGTCGCATTGTGCGATTAAGATTGCTGAAGTATTTGATGAAACGAATCTTCAGCAAGTCTTAGTACGAGATGGAAAACAGAGTGTCTTGCTATATCCGGACACGGTGGGTTTGCCCGCCGCACCAAAGCTCACAGCACCGAACCATACAACACCTAAGCTTACAACACACGAATCTAGCAAGTTGCGCTTAGTCATCATCGATGCAAGCTGGCGTCACAGCAAGCAAATGTTATTAAACAATCCTTTGTTGCAAAGCTTGCCGCGTTACGCATTGAGTGACGTGCCCGCGTCGCGCTATCAAATTCGTCATGCGCATGGCGAAGATCAGTTATCCACGCTGGAAGCATGTACCTATGCTTTGATGCAGCTTGAAGAGACGGCTACAAAGTTTGAAGCCTTGCTACGCGCCTTTGACGAATTTAATGAATTGCAGATGAAGTTTGGTGTGAATAATTTGCTGCGTCGTTAACAGAAATTAATCGCGACCAAACCGCATCCGAGCTTACCTACAATAGAACATTAATCATCGCATTGCCTATGCCTATTAAAGCCGATCCCGCCAGCAATCCTGCTGCCACGGCTTGCATGCCGTCGACCCAGACCTTATAGCCGTGGCTATCTTTCGGCTTGTCCTTATGTTTTTTATCCATCCACCAAAACACAAACGCGCCTATCCACATGGTGAGCACCGCTTCTGGTGGCAGTACCACGCCTAAACCTATCGAGATTGCAGAAATTGGAAATTTTCCTTTGCTGAAGATGGTGGCGAGTTCAAATAAGACGGCAGCGATAGCAGCGATCACGATGGAAATAATCGCGCTTTGTGACAGATTATTGAAGCCATGCCCGATCAATTCGGCGACACCTTTCCATTGCATCGCTGCGGGGAAGGCGAATTGATCTGTCACGATGGTGGCTGTATTGCGGACACCGTTGGCATCCGGTGGTAAGAACAATAAAAAATACACCGGTATGCAAGCCAAGGTGCCCGAAAAAATTCCGATCAAATGTCCCAACACTTGATGCCGTGGCTTTGCACCTAGCATGTAACCTGGTTTAATATCGGATAGCAAACTGGCCGCGCTTGAGGCGACCTCGGCTGACATCCCCGCTGGAATGAGATTCGTTGCCGGATTACTGCGATCCAAAGCCCCCATAGAAAATTGTGTGATCTTGGATAAACCACTGGTTGGTATCCACGAGGTTAAGGCCATAGAATTAATGCAAATCACGGTCAGCAAATACACCAAGGCTAAAGAGATAAAGGCGAACAACCATGGCACACCAAAGAAAGTATGAGTCGCCCACACGCCTAACAAACTAAAAATAGGTACCCCGATATATGAAATCCATAATGGCACCTCGATGTGAGCGAGCACATCGGTAGTTTGTTCAGCATGAGCGTTTTTTTTGAATAGACGTGACAGACCTTTGAAGATTTCTGGCTTGGCAAATAAGCTTAATAGCGCGGCCACCACCATGATTACGATACCCCACCATAATGACCATTGATTTAAAATTTCTATACGTGACAGCGGCACCAGTTTGCCATCAAGACCCATGCGTGGCGCGATGTCACCACGATTTATCATGATAGGACCGAGAATAGTAAAATTTAGCACGGCGCCAATTAGGCAACTAGTTGCCACTCGTATGCCCATCAAGGCACCGACACCTAGCATGGCGGCGTCGAGCGTAAAGCGTAAGCCTAGAGTGCGGAAATCGACGCCCAAGATTTTCGGTATCCATAAATCATATTTCACCGCCGCTAGATAGTAATAAGTATCCAAACGTTCTTTGAGATACCACGGCTCAGTCAAGCCAGCCCATTGATCCAAACGCAGCAATTTGAATTGCAGTAGCTTCATCCAACCATCGCTCAAAATCATTTGTAAAGCAGCCGTCCACAGGCCGACTTTAGCCAATAATTTTGCTTTAAAAATACCGCTACCCGCATCGCCGTTATACAGAGTATCAAGCACAACGCCACAAGCATTACCTTCGGGGAAGGGTAGTTGATCTTCATTGATAAAACGACGTTTGAGTGGGAATGCCATGAGCACACCAAGTACTGCGATGATGACCATCCAGATCAGCATTTGCCACCAGCTCGGAATGATATTGGTGATCATCATGTAAGCCGGTAAGCAAGCGACTAGAGGCATGGTCATATAACCCGCTGAGGTCGCGATGGATTGCGTGCAGTTATTTTCTAGGATCGTAAAATCTTTGGCAAAACCCGCACTTTCTAAGCCTTTAAAAATGCCAAAGGCCAGAATCACCGAGATCAGATTCACCCCGATAGAAATACCCGTCTTGGCACCGATGTACATGGCGGTAGCCGACAATATTCCACCGAGTAAAAAACCTGACAAACCGGAACGCAGGCTCAATTGCGCCATATCGCCGCGATACACCTTGTCGAGCCACCACTGATCTTTTTGCTGCCGCGTCCAAGTTCGTACCTGTGTCTCGTTGAGCTGTTGAATGGCCAAGATAACCTCCAGATTTTTTATTGTGCCGGAAGTATCTAGGGCTGTTATGGTGTTGTCAAGATCAGTGGGGTATTATGCAAACTACTTTTTAGTATGAAAAGAAATTGCTACAAATGATCAAAGTAACTTCAGTGAATTCGGTAAGTTCGGTAAATTCGTCTCGTACCACGCGTTTGATTCTTTGCGGTCTGATCGTATTGTGTCATGGCTTGCTCATCGTTTTTCTGAGTCGGACTAACCCACGGACGACTGCCCAATTTTTGAATTCTGCCATGATGTTTGTGTCGATCAAACGTTTACCATCTCCTGATCCAACATTGCTTGCCAATCATGACAAGGAAAAGAAGCCGCTCATGCCGCAAGCATCAAAATCTTCAACTATTGGACCTGCTAAGACTGCCGATACCACTGTGAGTGAACAAGGTTCTGAGGATAAAGTTAGTAAAAACGACTTAGCAAGCGATTCATTAAGTGGCGCTGGTTCTGCTAAAGATTTGATGGCATTAGATAGCATCGCGAATCGCTATCGATTGCAGATGCCCAAATCCGCTGTCGAAGAGATACTCACACCTGCCCAGCAAGCAGCGCAAGACGTGCGCTCGAATTCGGCAAAGTTGACCAAGAGTGAAAAATTTTCGGTAGCGATGGGCACACTAGATTGTATTTTTCAAGCGCGTCTTCCGGATGGTAAAGTGATACGCGAGCCGGGCAAATGGGCTGTGATACCAGCGCGCTCTGACGGCTCATTAAAACCCCTAGCTAAAGCACGTTTCTGTGTCAGATTTCATCAAGCGGAAGATGACAACGGGAATGATTTGACGGCGATTAGTTCGGGTATTAAAGGGAAACTTTAGACAGTGCTCTAGATAGAGTTTATTCGAATGATTGAATCCCCCAATAAATCTCTGATTGGCTCAATTCTGTCGTTCCCGTGCATGCGCACTGCTGTTCGGAATACTTTTACACCTATTCGTAAGTCGCAGACTGTCCTTGAGTTTTAAGTTATTGGTGAATGAATAGACTTAAAATGATGACGTTAAATATTCCCTCTCCCGCAGGCGGGAGAGGGTTAGGGTGAGGGTGGTTCAGCAGTCGCAAAGCAAGAAAAAAGTCTCAATTCATCGAGATTTGATGCTCCGATTGCTTAATCCGAACCTGAACGCCCCTCATCCCTAACCCTTCTCCCGCTTGCGGGAGAAGGGAATACAACACAAAAACTGACAAGAAAATTATTCCGGGCAGTACCAATAAAAAAGCCTCGTTACCGAAATAACGAGGCTTTCTTTTGAAGCGGAGAACTTAGAACGCTAATCAGCTACGGCAAATTACATCATGCCGCCCATGCCACCCATACCACCCATGCCACCCATATCATGGCCACCAGCAGCTGGTTTGTCTTCTGCCAACTCAGCAACCAATGCGTCGGTTGTCAAAATCAAGCCAGCAACAGACGCTGCGTTTTGCAATGCAGAGCGTGTTACTTTAGCTGGATCGAGAATACCCATTTCGATCATGTCGCCATATGTGTCGTTAGCAGCATTGAAACCGTAGTTGCCAGAGCCATTAACTACGGCATTGATCACTACACTTGCTTCGCCACCAGCATTTGCTACGATTTCACGCAATGGTGCTTCGATGGCTTTCAAGACTAATTTGATACCTGCGTCTTGATCTGGATTGTCGCCTTTGATCACGCCAGCTGCTGCACGTGCGCGCAACAAGGCAACGCCACCGCCAGGAACAACGCCTTCTTCAACCGCTGCACGAGTTGCGTGCAATGCATCTTCAACGCGTGCTTTTTTCTCTTTCATTTCAACTTCAGTTGCTGCGCCAACTTTGATCACTGCAACACCGCCAGCCAACTTGGCCACGCGTTCTTGCAATTTTTCTTTGTCGTAGTCAGAAGTTGCTTCTTCGATTTGAGCGCGGATTTGTTTAACGCGACCTTCGATACCAACCGCTGGACCTGCGCCGTCGATGATGATGGTGTTTTCTTTAGAGATTTCAACGCGTTTTGCTTGACCCAATTCAGCCAAAGTTGCTTTTTCCAAAGTCAAACCAACTTCTTCAGCGATCACTTGGCCACCAGTCAAAATCGCGATGTCTTCCAACATGGCTTTACGACGGTCACCAAAACCTGGCGCTTTAACAGCAGCGGTTTTCAAGATACCGCGGATGTTGTTCACCACCAAAGTTGCCAATGCTTCGCCATCAACGTCTTCTGCGATGATCAACAATGGACGACCTGCTTTAGCAACTTGTTCCAATACTGGGAGCAAATCACGGATGTTGGAGACTTTTTTGTCGAACAACAAGATGAATGGATTATCCAAAATCACGGCTTGTTTTTCTGGATTGTTGATGAAGTATGGTGACAAGTAGCCACGGTCAAATTGCATACCTTCAACGATATCCAATTCGTTTTCCAAAGACTTACCATCTTCAACAGTGATCACGCCTTCTTTGCCGACTTTGTCCATCGCTTTAGCAATGATGTCACCGATGTTTTGGTCAGAGTTTGCAGAGATAGAGCCAACTTGAGCGATTTCTTTATTAGTCGTTGTTGGACGTGCGATGTTTTTTACTTCAGATACCAAAGCTACAACCGCTTTGTCGATACCGCGTTTCAAATCAGTTGGATTGAAACCAGCAGCAACGTATTTGAAACCTTCGCGAACGATGGCTTGTGCCAATACAGTCGCTGTTGTTGTACCGTCACCAGCGTTGTCAGAAGTGCGAGAAGCAACTTCTTTTACCAACTGCGCGCCCATGTTTTCGAGCTTGTCTTTCAGTTCGATTTCTTTAGCTACAGAAACGCCGTCTTTAGTTACTGTAGGCGCGCCATAAGAACGCTCTAAAACGACGTTACGACCTTTAGGGCCCAAAGTGACTTTAACTGCATTCGCCAACACGTTGACGCCGTTAACGATTTTTGCACGTGCGTCATCGCCGAATACTACTTGCTTAGCTGCCATATTAATTCTCCGAATAAGGATGAAATTTGGAATTGAATTTCTGATCTCGGTAACTCGACTAATTTAAGTGAGCACTTTTGAGGTAAAAGATCAGAAGGCAATTACATAAAAATTCTGTTTAAGAAGGTATGAATAAGCGTAGCGAGCGACTGAAGTTTGGATCGAGAAGCGCAATCGTACTTTAGTACGATGAGCATCGCAGGTTCAAAATTCGGTCGCGCAGTAGCTTAGTCGTACTTTATTTACTTTTGAACGATCGCGAAAACATCTTCTTCGCGCATTACCAAGACTTCATTGCCGTCCACTTTGACAGCTTGACCAGAATATTTACCGAACAATACGCGGTCGCCTACTTTGATTTCCAAAGCGCGCACTGTGCCGTTTTCCAATACTTTACCGTTACCAACCGCCAGTACTTCACCTTGATCTGGTTTCTCAGCTGCCGCGTCAGGCAAAACGATACCGGATGCTGTTTTTGTTTCTTGATCCAAACGTTTAACGATAATGCGATCGTGCAGGGGACGAAGATTCATACTAACTCCTAAAAAAATTACAAAAGTAAAATTACCAAAGTAAATAAAATTGCAAAATAAATGGCTTAAACCAATCCAGCTATGCTCGACTAAGTACGTCCAGCGCACTAAATAAGAGCAGAGCAAGTCTTTTCAAGTCCTATTTCGCCAGAAAAATCTTGCTAGAGGAAACTGCCAACAAAGCTATAAAGGTCATTGTTAGCACTCTCTCTCGCTGAGTGCTAATTATATGGGCGAGGTGGGGCTTTTTCAAGGAAGAAAGTTGAAAATAGCGGTTTTATTTTAAAAATCAGAGGCTTAGCATCGATAGGTTAGGTGTCTGGCGCAAAAAAAATGGCAAATTGGGGTGATATCTGTTTGTGCGCGCTGTAACAAGAGATTTGATTACAGGTGATCGAGTGGGCTGCGTACGCCCGCAGTAATTTTTAGAACATGGGTGTAAATCATCGTTGTACTCACATCACTATGCCCAAGTAGGTCTTGAACTGTACGAATATCACAACCGCTTTGTAATAAATGGGTAGCAAAACTATGGCGTAGTGTGTGTGGCGTTGCAGGTTTATGTAAGTTTAGTTGCTTCAGTGCGGTCGTAAATGCGCGCCGAAAGGTTTGGGGATACAGGTGATGCCGTCGTACGATGCCGCTGCGAGGATCTGTAGAATAAGTTGCTTGTGGAAAAAACCAAAACCAAGCCAAACTGTGTCCTGCTTGTGGATACTTTTTATCGATGGCAAAAGGCATTTCAACACCACTCATATGTGCATCCAGATCGGCACGCCAAATTCTTCTACTTTGTTGAATTTGATTCTGCATCGACGTCCGTAAGCTGTCAGGTAGCATGATTACGCGTTCTTTCCCTCCTTTTGCTTCTCGAATGATGATCGCTGAATGATCAAAATCAATATCTTTAATACGCAAGCGAGCGGCCTCCATAATTCTCATGCCAGTGCCGTACAAAAGACTCGCAAATAGGCCATATTCAGTGTGGGTACGATTAAGTTCTTGTAAGATACTTTGAACTTCTAATTTGGTGAATACAACCGGAAGTCGCTGCTGTGTTTTTGGTCTGCCTATCTGTTCCATCCAAGGCAGTTCTATCTGCAAAACTTCTTTGTATAAAAATAGGATCGCACAGAGTGCTTGTTTGTGTGTAGACGGTGATACATGTCGCTCTGTTGCCAACATAGTCAAAAAGTTTTCAACTTCCCTTACTCCCATTTCTAGCGGGTGCCGTAGCCCAGACCAGCGAATAAAAAAACGAATCCAATAAACATAAACTTTTTCTGTAGATAAGCTGTAATGCTTATAGCGCATGCGCTCACGAACCTGGTCTAATAACCGGGGTTTTGCGACTGTCTGTGAAGTGATGTTTTTGTTCATTTGGTTATACTGTATATATATTCAGTATAACCAAATATAGCGAGGTTTCATGAGCATTTCAAGAGGTTTCGAACAAATTGTGTTTTTTTGACCGACAAGTTAATATGCATTTTTGTCAAATTAAATTAAAGTTGCACTAGTCCCGCTACGCGGGAGGACGCGTAAAGCGCTGGTTTACAGGTTCTTAGCGTTAAGAGAGGTGACCAATGGCCAGTACATTGCAGCGTCTTTTTCAGCGCCATTTCTCACAGTTGGCTGNCCACTTCGTGGCGCGGCTTAATTCAGGCGTTGCACTAGTCCCGCTACGCGGGAGGACGCGTAAAGCGCTGGTTTACAGGTTCTTAGCGTTAAGAGAGGTGACCAATGGCCAGTACATTGCAGCGTCTTTTTCAGCGCCATTTCTCACAGTTGGCTGATACTGAACGCTTACCGCCGCATTGGTATCGGGCTGCGAATAAACTTTCTCGCTGTCGTACTGCGGCATTAGGTGGTCACGTACAGGCTTGTCCTCAAAGGCATGTTGAACGCGTCTGGTATAACTCCTGTAAGCATCGCAGCTGCCCGCAATGCAAAGGCCTGCAAATGGCGCGTTGGTTGCAGCAACAGCGCGAACGATTACTCCATTGCCCGCACCATCACATCATCTTTACCATTCCCCATGAATTGAACCCGTTGTGGCAACGCAATACCGCCGCGATGATGGAATTGCTGTTTCAGTGCGCTAGTCAATGTCTGCAAGAATTACTCAACGATGAGCGGCGACTTGCTGGTGCTGAACCGGGTTATGTCTTGGCACTGCATACTTGGGGGCGATCCCTCTCTTTGCATCCACACTTGCATTGTTTGATCACTGATGGTGGTCTCTCTGATGCTGGTTGGCAGCACCCCAAAGGCAGTTGTCTGTTACCTGCACGGGTACTGATGGCTAAATTTCGCGGTAAATTGCTCGCGCAGTTGCGACGCGCCATCGAGCGGCAAACGCTGCGCCTACCCGATGATGTGAGTCATGAGCGCATGCATTCATGCTTGAACCATCTGTTTCGGAAGAAGTGGAATGTGCGTATTGAAACCCGTTACGATCACGGCCAGGGCTTGGTGCAGTATTTAGCGCGCTACGTACGTGGAGGTCCATTGCATGATGGTCAGATTCGGCTCACCAATGCGCAGCAGGTTAATTTTACGTATACACCGCATCGTGATAGCGCTACTGCGTATCGCTCGGTTTGCGCGGCTCACACGCCGGAGGGTTTTCTGAAACTGGTTTTGCAACACGTACCCGAACCCGGCAAACATACGGTGCGTAGTTATGGTTTGTACGCACCGCGTAAAACAGCACGACTGAATTTGGCACGCACCGTGTTCCGTCAAGCGCCCATCACCAAGATGGAACCACTGACTTGGCAAGCGTATTACGCGCATCACGCCACGCGACCCACTGCGCATGTTTGTACGGTGTGCGGTGCGGCTATCGGCCATGTCCGAAACATCGCTCCGCATCACGATCCACCACGATCGCCTGCGCAAGGAGATCGCCATGTCTAGCACAATGTCGATTCGTGCTTGTCTCAACTCGTCTCGAGTTCGCCATTTCTCACGTTTCCATTGCCATCAGAGAATACTGCCCCACCATTGTGTAAATATTGCCTGCATCGTTTTAACAATCCTTTCGATTTTGAAGATAAATCCGATTGCTTCCTTTTCTGATAACTCTTAAAATCTCCATAACTAATTTATAACCAGCTGTAGACGCCCCGTGCAACAAGGCATTGGTAGCGGACACCGCTACGCGGTTTCCCCTTCGGGGTGCCGCACAACTAAAACGTTAGGCAACAGGTCATCAGCATGTCAGTACCGCAAAACAAGACCGAGCTTCTTTCTGCAATCCAGAAAGAACATAAGAAACTAAGCAGTGAAATTGCACTGATTCCTGCTGAATTCGTCTTGGACAAGTCTATGGATGGACATGCCAAAGGCAGCAAAATGAGCCCTCATAACTTGATGTCGTATCTTGTCGGCTGGAACGAACTAGTTCTGAAATGGCACGCGAAAATGGCATTAGGAGAAAAAGTTGATTTCCCCGAGACCGGGTTCAAGTGGAATGAACTGGGGTCGCTAGCGGGAAAATTTTACAAAGACTATGAAGGCGTTCCATTTGATGACTTGGTTGTGCGGCTGAATTCCGCCAAGGGTAAAATAGTTGAATTGGTGGAAAGCCATGACGACTCTGAACTCTATGGACAGCTATGGTATGAAAAATGGACTATGGGAAGGATGATTCAATTTAATACCTCTTCTCCATACACCAATGCCTGCGGGCGACTCAGAAAGTGGAGAAAATCCAATCATGCCTAACGAGTAAGGTTAGATCGTGACGCGAAGCGGCCACGATCTGAACCGTTTGTTGGACGAGCCCGATTTATTTGCGTGTGTTTGGGGATGGCTTATGCAAATAGCTTTTGCCTGTTCGCACTGTTGGNCAACCAGCTGTAGACGCCCCGTGCAACAAGGCATTGGTAGCGGACACCGCTACGCGGTTTCCCCTTCGGGGTGCCGCACAACTAAAACGTTCCCTGGAAATAGAGAGCTAGTGTGCAAGTTTGGTGAACCAAATATAGTACACAACAACTGTATGTTTATACAGCTCGAAAAGAATGCTATATAGTGAAGCGATGAACACCAGCGCGAATAACGACGAGTCGTTGATTCGGACAGGCGATCATCGCTTCAGGTGTAAAGCATTTGAACGGGCAAAATTTTGGAGAGTTCGTGGATAAAATTACTTTGCCGTTGCTCGCCGCTCTCTATTCCAGAGAACGTTTCACCGGAAAGGGACATCGCAAAAACCGCGATGCCCTTCAGTTAAATAGTTAAATCTCAATGTGTATGTCCAAGCCAAAACGTATCGAGGATATTACGGTGCTCGATTTGAAATCACATCGTTGGTGTTATCTCAATGACGATGAAGGTGGGTACGACGCATTTGAATATGTCGTACCAGATTCTCATGAGCAGTTTGATGAGAACGTACTTGAGCTTGAACTAGCTGTCTTCAAATTTAATGGTGACAGAGAGTATTTCGGCATGTACGACGGTTCAAAGTCATATAGTATTTACCTAGATAATGAGTGGTTCTCTTTTTGGCATGGCGTTCGCAAGCCGACAGAATCGGAAATAGCTCATTTTAAAGATACGCTCTTGGCGTCGAATTTAGCGTTTCCAGTTTCAGCACGAGCCTATTGGTCTGGCCAGACCGAGTTATTTCGCGGCATTCGCTATTATGACGAACGGGGTATTGAGATTGAACTTGAGATTTAACTTGACAGTCGGCGGGGAATCGCCGCGACTGATTTCGATATTATTTTATTTGTTGGTGGCGGCGATCCCGGCACCTAAACGTTAAAAATCATGAGTGATTTGAATATCGCGATGATACCGTACCAGTCGGGAGCTACACGATTTGAATATTCCCGATATCTCTCCCAGGACGGTACAAAGTGGGTGCGTCACGGGTTGTTCCGTGCATTCCATGAAAACGGTGCTCTCGCTTCGGAAGGTAATTACGAGAACGGTGTTGAAAATGGACTTTGGCGCGACTTCCATGAAAATGGACAGGTCGCCGCGGAAGGAAATTACCTCTATGGCATCGAAAAGGGCAAATGGAAATATTGGGATGAGAGTGGAGCATGAAGTGAATAATTTAGTTTTAACATGTCGTTGTACTCCCACGCCTTCGGCGTAGGTGAACTCAACGTTAAACATCTCTTTTGTAGCCAATGAACTGGAACACGATATTTACAGACAGTGCCGAGCGACCGGGTGCTTCAGAAATTGAGCTGAGGGATCTTTTACGTACGCTTTTTGCACCATTATCTTTCGATGAGATTTCCGCCACCCGAAAGCAAGCTTCTCATAATCCTTTTAATGAAAATGATCTATTGCATGTTTCCTTCCGGACGTTTGATCCAAAGTTGTGGACTCTTCCTACTTTCGAAATCCCAGTAAGCCTTTTAGAGTTTCTAAGGTTCTCGAATGGTGGTGATTTTTCAAATGAAGATCGCCATTTTCAGTTTTTTCCAGCATTGCATCCCACCAATGGCTTAAGGGCGATGCTACTTGCTTACGAATTTCCCGAATACATGCCAATGGGATTACCATTTGCATTTAACGGCGGAGGCACATTTTATATTTTTGATATGCGTGGGCATTCAAGTACAGGTGATTACCCAATTGTTGCGTCGCATGCTAGTTCATTGGGATGGGATTCAGATGAATGTTGGTTTGTCGCAAATTCGCTAGAAGAAGCATGCCGAGGAAAGACTAACATCGATGACCTACGAAAAAATGTTTAACATGACTTCCGAGCTTCCCATTCGAAAATGCAGAGACAATTTGCACAAATTTAAAATTTACTGATTTGCGTTTGTGCTTTTTAATTTAACCTTATGTGTATTGGAGTAGAAGACATGAAGTTTCAGACAATCCCAATAATTCGGATTTTTGATGAAGATAAAGCCAAAGAGTTTTACCTTGGTTTTATTGGTATGAATTTGGATTGGGAGCATCGCTTTGAAGATGGCTTTCCAATTTATATGCAAGTATCGCTTGGTGATTTTGTTCTTCACCTAAGTGAACATTCTGGTGACTGTACGCCTGGTAGTAAGGTTTTCGTCAATGTAAGTGAGCTTGATAAACTCTTTGCTCAAATCACTGCCAAGCCTTATAAATACAATAAACCAAGCATAGAAAATGCACCTTGGGGCGCTAGGTGCTTCACGGTAACCGATCCGTTTTCAAACAGGATATTGTTTAATGAATCAGCCTGCACATGACAACACTAAGGCCTAAACAATCATTGCGAAACAACTCTACGGGTTTGTGAGTGCCTCGCGAAGTTGAAAAAAATGCACGCGGCGATTATCTAACAATGTGCTAAATGGACAGGCATTAAACACTCTCATGTAGTGAAATAAAGTGTAAAAAGCTTGCCTTTTAGATCAAGATTGCGGCACACTCGCCGCATAAAATTTTATTCCAATTTATTTGCTGAAAACTACCGAAGTTCGCTGACTTCTGCTTTGTAGTTAGGTTGTATTTACTTTCCATTGTTAATTTTTTGTTGAAAGAGCCATGAAAAAATTTTGTTTAATTGTTTGTTTAATCGCTGCACTTAGTGCCTGCCAAAAGAAAACCGATTCCGCAAAGATGGCAGCGTCGTCTTCCAGTAGTGCATCTACTGCAGCGGTTGCCGTAGAAGCAGGTGCAGCGACATCAACTCCCTCTGCAGAAAATAAAGTAGCACCTTTTGATATCCAATCGGTACCTGTATCGACGGTCAAGTTGCCTGCTTATCCGTATCTGGATTATCCAGAGAAACTGGAGGATGGCTATCGCACGGATAGAAAGCCTCGGTTCGATGAAGTTTATTTGGTCGTGGGCAAAGAGTTACGTAAGGTGGAAGGGCAACTTTTTGTGCGCAATTTTCCACATACCACAGTGAATATGTCGGCACTTGAATCCCAGCGCAATTACGAAAATCTGATTAAGTCTTTGGGGGGCGTCAAGGTAAATCAATTGATGCCAGCAGACGCCGAGTTCAAGCGCCTTTACCCAGAAAACAATGAGATTCTGGAAAAGAAAATGCGTGTTTTAGGCGTGAATAACGGTGGGGCGAACTATCAGATTTTCCTCGTAAGAACACCACAAAAAAATATTTGGTTTGGCCTAAGTATTTATGATGATGGGCGAGGCACATGGCTGCTGACAATGGAAGAAAAAGCCTTTGAACAAACGGTCGCGTTGACTAAGGCGGAAGCGATGGCAGAAGGTTTGCAAAAAGCGGGAGAGATCGCCTTGTATTTGGCCTTTGATACTGATAGTGCAGTCATTAAAGAAGAGAGCAAGCCGGTAGTCGCAGAGATCGCTAAGTTGCTCAATACTGATCCGAGTTTGCGTTTAAAAGTTGAAGGCCACACCGATAATCAAGGTTCGGCGACACACAATAAAAAACTATCCGAGTCGCGTGCGCAAGCCGTGGTGCAAGCCTTGACAGCGCAAGGAATAGAGGCGAAACGTTTGCAAGCTGTTGGTTATGGTCAAGATAAGCCTATCGACGACAACGCCAATGAAGCAGGGCGCTCCAAGAACCGTCGTGTGATGTTGGTCAAAGCGATTTAATTTTTTTATTTACTCGGCGTAGGCAAAAGAAAGTAGGCAGTACGAGGCAACTGTACTGCCCTAGTTCACAACATCGAAACATTAGCGCAGTATAGTTGTCTGTAGTTCTGTATTTATCATCGCCTCTTCATCGATCTACTTCATCGCCTACTTCATCAGTCCCATCATCAGTCCCTTCGTCGCACAATCGCATCGCTTGTAAAAAAGAAAAAATTTGTTAAATTAATAGAAACTTACTTGACCGTTGCAAGGATCGCTTTCAAGATGCGCTTTGTAGGCGGCCAACGCTGGTAGTGATCGTTGGTTTTTTTAATTCAAAAGTGGGGAGGCGATGGTGATGAAACAATATGGCGCAGAATTTTTTGGTACGTTTTGGTTGGTCTTGGGCGGTTGCGGTAGTGCGGTGTTGGCGGCTGGCTTTCCGGGTTTGGGTATAGGTTTTGTCGGTGTTTCCTTGGCCTTTGGTTTGACGGTATTGACGATGGCTTATGCGATTGGTCATATTTCTGGATGCCATTTGAATCCGGCGGTGTCTGTCGGTCTGTGGTTGAGTGGGCGTTTTCCGGCACAACAGTTGTTGCCGTATATCGTGGCGCAAGTGGCTGGTGGTATTGCAGGTGCGGCAATTTTGTATTTGATTGCTAGCGGCGCACCGGGATTTGATGTTGCTAAAGGTTTTGCGTCGAATGGATTTGGAGCGCATTCGCCTGGTGGCTATTCCATGATGGCCGCGTTTTTGATTGAAGCGGTTTTGACTATGTTCTTCTTGATCGTGATTCTTGGGGCAACTGATAAGCGCGCACCAGCTGGCTTTGCGCCGATTGCGATTGGTTTATGCTTGACCTTGATACACTTAATCAGTATTCCTGTGACTAATACCTCAGTCAATCCTGCACGCAGCACGGCGGTTGCCATTTTTGTGGGTGATTGGGCTGTGGCGCAGTTGTGGTTGTTTTGGGTAGCGCCAATTGTTGGTGCGGTATTGGGTGCTAGCGTGTATCGCTTTATTGGCGCGAGTGAAGAAAAATAAGTCTTGAATACTGAAGGCAACTAGCATTTGATCATTTCGACAGTGCGTCGTAATGATAGTTGCCTTCAGTTTGTTTTTGCTTGTTTGTTTGTTTGTTTGTTTGTCTGTGCTTTTTCTTTTAGGTGTCACTGACGTTGACGGCGCAAGCGCTGGATCCCAGCTTGAGTCCTAGTCGCTCGATTGCTGATGGTGTCAGTTGCAAGGTATTGTCAACAACGCTGGCGCGTGTCAGCGTCGCGCGAAATCCTGAACGATCCATATTGGCGACCAGATAAGGGTCTTGCTCTAAGTCGGCTGAGGCTTTTAATGTGACGTCCAGCGCGGACACGACGCTTTTTAACATGGCGACGCGTGCTTCGGCGATGGGGCCACCATCAAATATGTCTACGAAAGAATCCACATCAAAACCCTCCGAGACCAGAATTCCAAAAGGCAGCTCGCCGTCGGGATGTAATTGTCCCATTGCCCACTGCGCATCTTCGGCCAACAAAGAAACATAAATCGGGGAGCGCGGCATCAATTCAGCGATGAAACTTTTAGAGCGTCCTCCAGTACGTTGTTCAGCTTCTGGAAACGGCATTTTTAAAAAACGTCCACCTAGTGCATTCCAAAATGGGCTATTACCTAATTCATCGCATAAGCCGGGATTTTCAGCGGCGATTCTTTCGGCAAACAAGTGAGGAAAGTTTCTAATGAAAAGCAGCCGTCCACGCGAGAGTAATTGTGGTGCTAGCGTGGCGCTGTACTCTGGCTCGATATAGAACGAACTGAGCAGTGTGTGACCGGATAAGTCCTCACACAGACGTAGTGTGTGTTCGCGATTGCTGATGCCCAATTCTTCGCTGGCGTGTACAGAAAATTCGTTGCGATAACAATAGAAACGACCATTTGAACCAGCGCTCGTGACTATGCCACTGGTGCCGACTATTCGACCTGCGTTGAGGTCTTCTAGTACGAAGTGATAAATTTCATCGCCATGAAATGAGTCTGTGCCAGCAAAGGCTTTGTGCGAGCGTTCGAGACGTTCTGCCAATCGAGCACGACCTGGTTTGAGTGTGTGAATGCCGAAGGTACTGGCTTTCGAAAAGCGTTCAATCGTGTCCAGATCATCCAGCGTCGCTGGGCGCAACAGGTAGTCTAAGTGCTTCACTAAGTGATTCGTAGCTTGATTCATCGAGTGATTCATTGCGTGTCCTCTTCGGAGAATTTAGTGGCGACTTGCGGCATGGTGTGGCGGGCGCGTTCTTCGCGCGGCGTGTAGCCAAAGTAATTGCGGTAAGTGGTGGAAAAATGCGGGCCTGAAGTGAAACCACAAGCCAGTCCTACTTGCAGGATGGATTGCGTTGTTTGTTTCAATTGACGGCGTGCATGTTTGAGTCGCAGCTCCAGATAATAGCGGGATGGAAAAGTATCCATGTGCTGGCGAAACAGCCGTTCTAATTGCCGGCGTGAGACACCAACTAATTGAGCAATATCTTCTGCTTGTAGCGGTTCGGCCAGATTGGCTGCCATTAATTCCAAGGCTTCTTTCAGGCGTGCAGATCCTTGTGCGGGTTGTGCCGATGTCGGTACTGGTTGTCGTTCGTCGCCGCTGCGCAATCGATCTAAACCAAGTCCGGCCGCGACTTCTGCCGCAAAGCTTGCGCCGTGGCGTGATCCCAGCCAATGCAATAGCAAATCGAGTACCGCCGCACCCGCGCCTGCGCTAATACGATTTCTATCTATTTCGAATAAGCTCGGTGAGAACACCGTAGCTGGGTAGCGTTTGACCGCATCAGCTAAGATTTGCCAATGTATCGCGGCACGATAGCCGTCCAAAAAACCATATTCTGCCAATACCTGAGCGCCAGCGCCGCAAGCACCGACGACCCATTCATGCTCATTGTGCGCGAAATTAAATTGGCGACTTAGCTGCTTGCCGACCAAATCAGCCACGCTGTCGTCAACTCGCTCGTCGGCAATCAACATCAGTAAGCCTGTTGGATGAAGAGGCAGTTGATCAAGCGTTTTCGCTGGGAGCGTAAGGCCGCATTGGGAGAGTACCTGCGAACCATCCGCTGCATATTGCTCGATGGTATAAAGCGTTTCACCATGTACTTCGTTCGCGCCAGCAAACACGCTACGCACGGCGCCTAGTGCGAACAGCGAGAAACCGGGCAGCAGTATCAACGAAATAGGGAAGGGCGTTGTCATTGTTTTTTTTGTGACCGTAAGACTTTATCCGAACTTTATCCAAACTTTATCCAAACTCAATATCAAAGCACTGCGCTCGGCCAACATAACACAGGTAACAGGTTTTTCCTAAGCCGATAGCAAGGAGCCTTTGCGTATTGCCTCACGACCTGCGACTTTGCTTAAGCGCGTGCCGGGTGATACATAGCGACGATTTTCACGAGCAAAGTAAACGCCATCGACAGGCGCCAATAATTGTTGCACTGTACCGCTCACCGGGTCAATCAGATCGATCAGTGGATCGCCTGCTTTTACCGTATCGCCAAGCTCTCGCAGGTAGACGACTAGACCCGCCGTTGGCGCGGTCAGTGGAATGCAGCCTGCCAGAGGTGTGGGTTCGCAAGCTGGCGGTATGGTTTGAGACAGCGCCCCGTTGATAAGGCCTTGGAGTCGTAGAAAATCGATTAAGGCTGTCGCGTCTTGTTGTGCCGTATCGTGATTAACATCGATAAAGCCACGTAATTCAACCGTCACAGAAAGACAGGCTAAGGGAATCGGAAATTCGTCACCTACCTGCGCTGCAATATCCCACCAGATTCGTGAACAGGCTTCATCAAAAGGATCATCCCCAGAATTGGTCTCCAAAAGTGCAACGTGCGCCTTGAGTAATCCTGCCAGCGGCGCAACCCGCTCCCACAGCGGCGTTCCGGTATAGATGTGTAGTACCGATTCGCAATCGCAGTGTAAGTCGAGGACTACATCGGCATCGGCTGCCATGCGCATTAATTCGAGTCGTTGCGCTGACAATTCGTCAGTGCTAATTTGCTCCATGAGACAAGTGCGGATAGCCGCACGAATCAATGTTTTATTTAGGTCGGCATCGGCTGTGAGTTGAGATCTCACGCGCGCCAAAACATTTTCCGATAAGCTGTGAAACAGTCGATTAAAATTCTGTCCTGTGCGTAGATCAAAACGACCTTGACTGGTTCCTAGTAAGGTTTGCGCAAGGCCGATAGGATTAGCCGCTGGGACTAGAATAACTTCGCCCAGCAGCTGGCCTTGCTGTTCAAGCTCGCTCAGCATATTTCTTAAATGATGCGCGACCAGCATGCCGGGCAATTCATCGGCGTGGAGTGATGCTTGGATATAGGCTTTAGGACCAACGCCGGGTGTGCCGAAACGTAAAAATGGCAAGACTCTATTGGTGCCTAGCGCAGG
The DNA here is from genome assembly GCF_042432465.1 of Affinundibacterium danionis. Classification (NCBI taxonomy): domain Bacteria; kingdom Pseudomonadati; phylum Pseudomonadota; class Betaproteobacteria; order Burkholderiales; family Oxalobacteraceae; genus Affinundibacterium; species Affinundibacterium danionis. Next base: position 40,282 of record NZ_JBHLXJ010000002.1, read on the forward strand.
AGATGGGAGTGGAATTGAGATGAGTTCCATACGAGCTTTCATTTTCCAGATAAATAATCGACAGCTAGGCTAGCAAGGGCACGCACGCCAGTTAGCAAGGCCGCTTCGTCCGGGTTAAAACGAGGTGAATGATTGGGTGCCCAGTCGGTAACTGAAGTTCCCGGTGGCTTGACGCCCAGAAAAAACAACATACTAGGAACGTGCTGTCCGTAGAAAGAAAAATCCTCAGACGTCGTGGTCGGTGGAACGTCGGTTAGCAGAGCAGGGCCTACAACACGGCTTAGGCTGGGTAGCATTTTTGCAGTTAGCTCTGGATCATTCCAAGTGACCGGATAGCCAGCATCAAAATTGACGGTCGCCGTCGCACCTGATGCCGAAGCTAGGTGCTCGGCGGTGCGTTTAACTTGTGCCAAAATATCCTTGCGCATGGCGGGATCAAAGCTGCGAATCGTGCCGCTCATAGTAACGGTTTCCGGTACGATATTCGCTCTTTGTCCTCCCCGCAAAGTCCCGACGGTGATGACGGCTGGTGCTGCCGTAAGATTGGTTTGACGACTAACAATGGTTTGTAATCCCAATATAATCTGCGCGCTCACGATGACAGGATCAACCCCATTCCACGGCAAAGCGCCATGGGTTTGCTTGCCTTTGACTAAAATTTCAAAGCTGTCGCTGCTCGCCATTAAACCGCGTGTACGCACCGAAATAGTGCCAGTTGTTTGAGGTGTGATGCCCACATGTAAGCCAAACATCGCATCCACCTTGGGACTATCCAAGACGCCAGCTGTCACCATGCGTTCCGCACCATTCGGTTCATTGGCGACGCCTTCCTCAGCAGGTTGAAATACTAATTTGACGGTGCCGGAAAGTTGTCCTCGCAGATCGGCAAGCACCCGCGCCGCACCAAGTAGCATGGCGACGTGCATATCATGACCACAGGCATGCATCAGACCTATTTGGCCGTTTGCTTGTTTGCCATTGGGTTTAATCACTTGCTTAGACGCGAATGACAGGCCAGTTTCTTCGCTCACCGGTAGGCCGTCCATGTCGGCGCGTAAAGCCACGACTGGGCCAGGTCGTCCGGTTTTGAGTAAGCCAATTACGCCAGTACCAGCAACACCTTGCGTGACTTCATAGCCCATATTACGCAATTGTGTCGCAACGATATTGGCGGTTCTATGCTCCTGAAATGCTAGCTCGGGATGAGCATGTAAATCGCGACGCCAATTGATCACATCGGGCAAAGTACGCGCGGCGGCGGCATCAAGCTTCGTGTGATCAAAGGATGGCTGTTGTGCTTGCGTCTGAGCCTGCACCGGTACTTGAATAAGCTGCGCATTCAGTAAGACAGCAAATAAGAGTAGAGGTAAGCGCCGCAGCTTTTGCATAGGGACTACCATGCTTGATAGTGTGGCGTTGCCATGCGTATTGGGCGCACGTCTAGGCGTGCATTGAATACGGAGTAGTCTTTGCCGTCGATACCTGTACTTTCCCAAGCCCGCGTGCGCTCATCGCGTCGTAATAGAAATTCGAAACCGAGATCGGGTGCAGGATCGCCTTTGGCAGGAAGCAGACTGAAGGCGAAGCCGACGACGTGATCACGATTCCCATCCACCAATTGTGATAAGGCGCGCTGGATAGCGTTTTCGCCTAGGATGTCGGGGAAGTCGAGGCGAGGATTTTCCAATTCAGGAACGAAATCAGGCTGTCTGAATTTCAGTTCGCCCTTATCGCGCTTGGCTGGAAAAACGCTGGCTTGTGCCTTCGCCAAATCATAATGGTCGCCATTGTCTAAATACGAGATGCGTATATTGCTAACATTGACTGGCCCAGCGCCTACCGTAGCGTCACGCAAATCAATCAACAGTGCGCCTGTGGCACCCACGATCTCGACATCGGTGCCGCGAATCACCGCTGCGGTATTTTCATCAATGCCTAATCCTATTTTGTAACCTTTAGCGAGCATGGCAGCGAGCAATCGGCCAATCCGTCCGCGCTTCAAAAAATGTTGGTCTATGAAAATCTCTTCACCGGCGAATCCCAAACCTCGTTCAATTTCTTTGCCATCCCTAAGTAATCCTTTGAGCACTAATAGAGGATTGAGTGCATCGCGAAACATGACGTGACTCATGATGGCGGCACCAGCGCTAGTGCCAGCTACCACGCCACCGCGCGCTTGTAACTCACGCACCGCTTGCAATACGGGCGACGCCACGCCGTTTGGATTGAGTACATCCGCATAACGCTCTTGCGCACCACCGGTGAAATACACGCCATTGGCGGCGCGAATTTTTGCGACATTTTCTGGATCAGCGGCAGCACGACGGGCGGATTCTAGATTTTCTCCTGGCCATTGCGGCGCAATTTTTAAGACCTCTACTTGCGCGCCACGTCGTCGCAGTTCGTGTGCGGCATTTTCGCCTGTAACCTGTGGACTGCCGGAAGAGGTTGGAATTACCACAAATTTTGCACCTTTGCCTCCAGCGAGATCAACTAAACGCTGGCGCAGTTCGTCGTTATCTCCACGTACCGCACCGCCCATGGGAACCACGATACCGGCGACGGGCTGGAACGCAACTTTGTCATTTGATTCTTCAGCAAACACACTATTACTAGTCAGATTTGCAGCAAGCAAGGTGAGCATAAATAAAGATTTCAAAGCCGTGCCTTTCTAGGAGAACTCATTGAGAAACTGATGTACAAAACTTGATTTAACTCTATAAGTAGGATGTTGCCATCAATCTGCCATCTTCTGATGCGCTCGGCGGTAACTTTGCGCACATTAGTAAATGCATGTCGCACTGTCGGAAGTTCGCAACATAGTAAGCAAAATAACATTGCAAGAATGCGACACGGGTTTCACACGGTGCGACGCAAAGCAAAAAGACACGGCCCAAGCGAGCAAACACTGCATACACTCGAATCGTTCCAAGGTTGCGCAGAAACACTGCAAACAAGGTGTTCGCGTTTAGTACATACACACATGACACATTTTCGAGGACTTATCGCATGAAACCAGTCAGCAAGCCTGCGGCACTCGTATTCCGCCGCTCCCGATGTACCCATGCAGTATTATTTGCACTCAGCGTTTTGAGCGTGAATGCCGTCGCGCAAACCGTACAGCGCGTCGAAATCACAGGCTCTAGCATCAAGCGCATCGAAGGTGAAACTGCATTGGCCGTAGAAACTATCAAACGCGAAGACATCGATAAGACCGGTGTCACTACTGCGGCGGAATTACTCCAGAAAATCTCATCCAATGTCGGTGGCTTAACCGATGGTGCCAGTGTCAGTGATGTGATGGGCGGACAACGTGGTTTCAATGGTGCCAATCTGCGCGGTCTTGGCGTGTCCAGTACATTGGTATTACTCAATGGTCGTCGCCTCGCTAATTTCGCTAGCCCTGGCGATAATTCTGGTGTTGATCTGAATAGTATTCCGGCTGGCGCGATTCAACGTGTGGAAATATTAAAGGATGGTGCCTCCGCAATTTATGGTACTGATGCGATGGGTGGTGTCATCAACTTCATTACTCGCAAGGATTATCAAGGCGCGGATCTGAATGTGTACGCTTTAAAAACAGATGAAGGCGGTGGCGGTAAAAAAACGGCTTCCATTTCAGGCGGCTTTGGTGATTTGGGCAAAGATCGTTTTAATGTCTTTGGTGCTTTGGACGTGCAGAGAATGGAAAGGTTAGCGAGTTCTGAGCGTAAGTTCATGCAAGAATATAGCTTGCCAGACCGTCTCTCTCCACAGTTGTCTAGCACCTCTTTTCCTGCCAATGTCGATTTAACTGCCGCGCAATTGGCGACCTTAAATAATTCATCCTACTTATTTGGCTCTGGGCCTGGCGGTAAATGGCTACCTTCGCCCGGGCGACGAGTGAGTTTAGGTAAAGCGGCTTGCGTGAATGGCAGCCCGAATGTGGTGCGTCCTTTGGGGCCAGGCGGTACGGAAGGCTGTTCATTCAACTACATGGGTGATTCTGAAGTTTATCCAAAAGCAGAAAAGCAAAGTTTTATCGGCCGCGCAACCTTCTTAGTTTCGGATGAGCATCAAGTATTCATCGAAGCGCTGCAGAGCAAAGCGGTGACGGCGTATGCGGCTTCACCTGCGACATCCGGTAGTATTAACGGTACTAGTACGGGTATTTATTTGCCTAAAGATTTGCAGGCAAAAACAGGTATCACGACGCCTATTAATTTCCGTTTCCGCTTGACTGATGCTGGACGACGTACTACTGAGGTGACCAGTGATAGCTCGCGTATTGTGCTTGGCGCGAATGGCCGTTTTGGTAGCTGGGATTACGATACCGCTTATAACCACAGCGTAAATAAGGCCACCGATTTGGATATCGACGGTTGGGTATCGCGCAGCAAATTATTAGATGGGATCGCGAAAGGCCTGTATAACCCATTCGTCGCACCTACCGACGATTCCGGTAGAAAGTTTATGAACTCGATCAAAATATCGGGCGCCGCACGTGTCTCTAAAGGAACGAGTGATAGTTTTGACGGTAAGTTGACGCGTTCTTTGATGTCCTTAGCAGGTGGCGATGCGATGCTGGCGGTCGGCGCCGAAATGCGTCGTGAGAAAACAGAGTTTTCATCGACGGCGGCTTTGAAAACCAATGATGTACAAGGTGACCGTTCTAGCTCTGATGAGTTGTTGGCGGACTCATCCAATTCACGTGATATCGCGGGCTTTTATGCAGAGGTGAATGCGCCGTTCACCAAAGAATGGGAAGGTCAATTTGCGCTACGTTATGATCACTATAAAGGCGTCAAAGATCCGCTCTCCGGTGTTACTTCACAGAATCTCGATACAACTAATCCCAAGATCGCATTGAGCTATCGCCCAAGCAAGGCGATGTTAGGTCGTGCGTCCTTCGGTACTGGTTTCCGTGCGCCATCGATTTCTGAAATGTTCTTGCCTGTGCGTTCTGGCACGATTGCCAGTTTTGTGAAAGATCCGGTGTCAGGTGAAATTGCGCAGTTTGATTTGGATCGTTATGGCAATCCTTCACTTCGACCAGAAAAGTCTAAGCAATTTTCGCTAGGTTTGGTGCTTGAGCCAAATCAAAACTGGAACGGCAGTATCGACTACTGGATGATACGCAAAACCGACATCATTTCAGAAATTGGTGAGCAAACGGTTTTTGATAATCCGGTTTACTACAATAATCCAAATATCGTGGTGCGTGATTCCGATGGTGTGGTCTCTTATTTGAAGTTCAAAAAAGAGAACCGTGGCAAGCTCAATACCTCAGGTTTTGATTTGGCACTCAACTGGCGTGGTGATGCGACTGCCTATGGTCGCTTTAGCGCGAATATCGGTGCGACGTATTTGACTGAGTACAAATTCCAGTCTGATCCAAATTCTCCTTTGACCAATGGCTTGGGCGTCTTCCGTGATGACAAAGCGGTGCAGCGCTGGCGTCATAAGCTCAATCTCGATTGGGCTTATGGAGCACTCAACTTGACCTTGGGGAATAGCTTTTTCTCTAGCTACCGTGATCAGAATATTCCTGGCTTAGCCGATCCGGGGTGGAATGATCGTGATGTAAAAGCTTATTCTCTGTGGGATTTGTCGGGCAGTTACGCGTTCACAAAGAACTTGAAATTGCGTGCGGGTGTCATCAATGTGTTAGATACGCCACCACCATTCACCAATCAATCACGTTATTTTGAAGTGACTTGGGACCCGACTTATGGCGACCCGCGTGGACGTTCTGTGTTCATCAATCTGCAGTACAAATTCAATTAAATCGATTCTCCCAGCAAGCCTTAACGCCCCACTCAGGTGGGGCTTTTTTATAACAGGGTGGGTAGATGGTCAGCATTGTTAGCAGGAGCTATTAGTATGGGTAAAAGCGTGAACAAAAGCGTGAGCACGAGCACAGACGTGAGCAACAAGCGTCGTAAATTCAAGGTTCCTAATACCCTGATCATTTTGCTTTTCGGCGCCTTATTCGTGGCCTTGCTGGTGCCTTGGGTATCGGCGGGATATTTTGAAAAAGGCGTGCCGATTTCACTCGAATCTTATCGTGTCGCAGAACACAATATTAGTATCTCGGTGTTTGGAAGCGGCAAGGAAGTTGGTTTTCTCAATGCGCCGTTTGAAGGTATGACTTCGGGTAGTCGCAGTGGTTCGGCGATTGGTGTAATCGCGTTTATTCTATTAGTCGGTGGTGCATTTGGGGTGATCAACGCCACCGGGGCGGTTGATCGTGGTTTGTTACGTTTGATTGTGATTACCGGACATCATCCACGTTTGCTGTTGGGTTCTTTGTTTGCGGCATTTGCGACCGGTGGTGCGGTATTTGGGATGGGAGAAGAAACCCTCGCTTTCCTAGCGTTGTTGTTACCCTTGATTCTACGTATGGGCTATCCGCCAGAGGTAGGCGTGATGATTACCTATGTCGCCAGTCAAATTGGTTTTGGCACCTCGTGGATGAATCCATTTGGTGTGGCTTTGGCGCAGGGTATTGCTAACGTACCGCTGCTGTCTGGTGCGCCTTTGCGCATCGCGATGTTCTTGATTTTTGTCAGCACTGGCATTGCATTTACACTTTGGTATGCGGAACGTCATCGCAGCAAAGCCGAGTTGGGCGAGAATGGTCAAGTTCTTATCCCCGTCGATACGCCGCCGTTGGCACTGGCTGATCGCGTGATCTTGGCGGGTATCGTTGGTACGATAATCTGGATTGTGTGGGGTGTGGTCATGGCGGGTTATTTTATTCCTGAGATCGCTACCCAGTTTGTCACGCTATGCTTCTTTGCCGCTATTGTGGCGATCATTGCCAAACGTTTGACCGCTGATGCCGCTGCTGAGGCTTTTGTCGGTGGAGCGCAGCAATTGGTTTCTGCGGTGATGGTGATTTCATTGGCGAAAGGCATAGAATATTTATTGGGTGGTGCCAATCCACATGCACCTTCCGTGTTGAATACTTTTTTGCATAGCATGGGCAGTATGTTGGAAACCTGGCCTCCGCTATTAGCAGCGCAAGGCATGCTGGCTGTGCAAACTGGATTTACCTTCGTGATTCATTCTGGCAGTGCTCAGGCTGCGATTAATATGCCCTTGATGTCAGGCTTGTCTGATTTAGTCGGGGTGACGCGACAAACCGCCGTTTTGGCTTACCAGCTCGGTAATGCAATGGCTAACATGAGCGTGCCGACAGGGGCGATTTTGATGGCAAGTCTCGGTGTTGCCGGTGTCCCTTGGACGCGGTGGTTTGGCATTATTTGGCGTTTTCAGTTATTGATTTTGCTTATGTCAATGGCGATGGTAGCGATTGCTGTGATGATAGGTTATGCCTAAGGATGATGGATATGGATCAACAATTTTTACACTGCGCCGTTGCGGTTTCTCCAGCCGTTAATGCTCGTGTTCCGGTCTTAGATAGGATCGACTTAATCACGGTGCGTCTGCCGTTTGTGAAACCATTTGCAACCAGCGTACACACGTGGGCGGTGAAGGAAGCGCTTTTGTTACGCTTAGAATCAGACGGTGTGGTTGGTTGGGGCGAATGTGTGGCTGATCCCGATCCTTTTTATGCCAGTGAAACGACGCAAACCGTACGCCATATTTTTAAAGAGTTTTTGTTACCCTTGCTGACGCCAGGACAAACTATCGGCGAACTACTGAAGCGTTGGAGCCCAGTACGTGGGCATGGCATGGCAAAGGCCATGGTCGAAAACGCCTTGTTGGATTTGATCGCGCGCCAACAAAATCGACCTTTGCATGACTTATTGGGATTGCCAGCACGGCGTATTCAGTCGGGTATTAGCTTAGGTATACAAGATTCGATTCCGGCCTTACTTGATGCGGTAGCAGACGCAATGAGCCGCCCTTATCACCGCGTCAAACTCAAGATCATGCAAGGCAAGGATATTGAATGGGTGCGCGCCATTCGTGAGGCGTATCCAAAATTGATGCTAATGGCGGATGCTAATGGCGATTACCGCCTTGAGCATGCAGCGCATTTGCGTGATCTCGATGCTTTCAATCTGACCATGATAGAGCAGCCTTTGTCGTACAGCGATATCGTTCAACACGCCGCCTTGCAGCAAGAACTGGCGACCCCATTGTGCCTTGATGAGTCAATTCACGATCTAGATGACGCACGCTCGGCTTTGGCACTGAAAGCAGCTCGTGTGATCAATATTAAGCAGGGCAGGGTAGGCGGCATGATCGAATCACTACGCATCGCAGCCTTGTGCCAACAGGCTGGCATAGGCGTGTGGTCAGGTGGCATGGATGAAACCGGCATCGGCCGCGCCTTCAATCTGCAATTACAGACCTCACCAGGTTTCACTTTGCCCGGAGATACGTCTGAAACTTCACGCTACTTTAAAGAAGATATTGTTGAGCCTGGCGTAGTGTTGGCTGATGATGGTTTCATCGCTTTACCTGCGGGGACTGGAATCGGCGTCACCGTGTTGGAGGAGCGCGTTGCGCGATTTACCTTGTATCGTGAATCGCTGCGCTAGTGACACTAATCTAGTCCCACCACTTTGAATCTGTTAAGTCTGCTCAGGCTGCTAGCCCAATGCGGCCTATCCCATTTTGTCTAAATCTTATAGACGCATATTTCTTTTTTAATTTGCTAGTGATCAAGATAATTATTCGCATACAATTCTGATGACTTTACGGCAGTGTGTTTGCAAGCAAGTGGCGTGCGAAGTGTCCGACCTTGTAATTTCGTAGTAACTTCTCAGCTTGCTCAATTTACCTTAGGCTGCTTTTTAGATTTGAAAATGTTGGGATACTTATGAACTTATTTCGTACGATCTGTCTTTATTTTCTCACTTTTGGTGTGGCGGCTTATGCGCTGTTCGCCTATGCTTATTTTCCTTTAGGTTCATTGGTGCATCCTGATATGCGAATTAATTTTAATGCGCATCAATTGGGCATCTATACCCATATTTTTGCTTCAGCGATTGCCTTGTTGTTGGGGCCTTTACAGTTTTCGCAAAAGTTACGCAACTCTCGTCCGCATTTGCATCGCTGGTTGGGACGGATTTATTTATCGGTCGGCGTTGGCTTGGGCGGTTTCGCTGCTTTATATATGTCTGTATTCGCGTTTGGTGGCTTGGCCGCCAAGCTTGGGTTTGCTGGTCTTGCAGTGGCTTGGCTGTGGACCGGTTTTTGTGCCTACCGAGCAATACGACGAGGTGCAGTGAAAGCACATCGTCATTGGATGATACGTAACTTTTCTTTGACTTTGGCCGCGGTGACCTTACGCATTTATTTACCATCTTCTATGCTCGCGAGTATTCCGTTTGAGATCGCTTATCCCATCATTGCATGGCTTTGCTGGGTGCCTAATTGGCTTGTTGCCGAATACTGGTATATAGATACTTGGCGTGCTAGCCGAGCAAGAAAAGCTGTCCCTGAGTCAGCCTAATTTTGCCATCAGGGTAGTAGCTTTTAACATCAAATTGGCCTCACTGTATTATGGCCTATTCTGTTTGTGGTGAAATTGCGGTGAAACTTCGGTGAAACATATGAATTCAAATATGGTTGTGATTATTACTGGTGCAAGTCGTGGTATCGGTGCGGAAGCCGCAAAGTTATTTGCACGACATGGTTATGCTGTTTGTATTAATTATTTGGCGAATGATGAGGCGGCTGAACGTCTTAAACATGAGATCGTGTCGTTTGGCGGATCTTGTATTACGGTGAAGGCTGATGTTACCGTAGCCAGCGAGGTTGCTCGCTTGTTTGAAACGGTAGATCGTGAGTTGGGGCGCGTTAGTGTGTTGGTCAATAATGCAGCGATCTTAAAAACGCAATGCCGTTTGGAAGAAATGACGGAGGCGCGTTTTAGTACGGTTTTATTGAGCAATGTGATGAGCTGTTTTTTGTGTTGCAAAGAGGCGGTGAAACGCATGTCCACGAAACATGGAGGGCATGGTGGCACGATTGTGAATATATCTTCGATGGCGTCTAAGAGCGGATCGCCAGATGAGTATATTGATTATGCTGCGTCTAAAGCGGCGGTTGATACCTTAACCCGCGGTTTGGCGCTGGAAGTTGCCGCTGAGGGAATTCGTGTGAATGCAGTACGTCCTGGATTGATCTTTACCGAGATGCATGCCTCGGGCGGCGAGCCAGATCGCGTCAATCGTTTAAAGTCTAAAATACCTTTACAAAGAGGTGGTCAGCCTATAGAAGTCGCTGAGGCAATATTATGGCTCGCTAGTGATAAATCCTCTTTTGTTACGGGCAGTTTTATTGATCCTGCGGGTGGTTTGTAAGCGTTTCATCGTATGCAAAATATGAGGCTTTGAGATGCATTTACAGCACTTAACTTTGTCGGAAGTTTCTGAAGTGACTTACATAACAAGTAAGCGTGGGCGATTTACTCAATTCGGTTTTGTCTCTACGCAAGGTGAATCGGGTGAAGCACGTAGCTTCGGTCACTTGCATCCTAAAGTTGGAGATAGGCTCACCATGGTGATGCCCGCACCGCAGCACTGGCGTGAGATTTACGGTTGGTTTGATCATTTGACGCAGTCGGTGTGTATGCCATTTTTTCAGAGGCAGTTAATTCTATTTGCGTTGTTGAGTATTTTTTGTTTGCCGATGTTTATCGTGTGCGTGGCAGCGATTTGGCAAGGCGTCTTTTTATTGTTGCCTGCGCTTATATTGACTGCTGCATGTTGGTACCTGACTTTTCAGGAATTTCGGCGCGTATATCGAGCACGCCGTGTGCTTCTTCGTTACCTCAAATCGCTCGATGCCCCGGAACCTTGCGCATAGAACTATTATTGTTCTTTTCCTTTTTTATTTAACCCTTATTTCGGGACAACTATGTACACTGCTAGCTTCATCTGGGAACCGGGAATTTATGATCAGGAATTTAATGCTTTAAATGCTGAAATTGAAGCTTTGGTGGCTACTATTCCCGGATATTTAGGTGTTGAAGTTTGGCAGACTGAAGATGGTAAACGCCACAATGCGACCTACTACTGGGATAATATGGAAAGCCTGAAAATCCTAGCAACGCATCCTCAACATTTGCAAGCCAAGCGAAAATATGCTCAATGGTATAAAGGCTATCAAGTGGTGCTGGCGCAGGTGTTTAAATCATACGGTGATGGAAATATGACGCATATCACTGCTGACTTAAAACCTGCCGAGGTAACATCTTCCAATACTGATCATTAGCGCTGCTGCCATCCAGACTCATTGACTCGACTCATTGATTCGACCCATGGATCATGTTCTTTGATTAAGGATGGCAACTTCATGTCAAAACATTTTTTAGCTTATGCGCAAACTAGAAAGTCGATGACAATTTCACCTGGCTCGCGTGAAATATAGGCCATCTTAATTTTGTCGCCGAAATGATCACCAATTTGATGCAACAGCGGAATGGGGTCATGATCATTACAAAAGCGCATGGTTTCTCCTGGTTGCAACGCTGAGAGTGCGCCGAAGATCGCGGCATGGCGAAAGCGCTTCGCGACACAGCGTGCATCGAACGCGTATATGTCCGCTTCGGTACTAGGGCGTGAACAATCGTGTGGCATAAAATTTCTCCTTTATGAAATCAAAAATAATGGCTAATCCTCGGCCAAGACTCATTAGTCAACGACGACTATGGATGAACGGCCGCTAGCGTCGGCAATGCTGAATCTGAGGTCTCGCTGACTGAACTCAGAGTCTCATCATGGATAAGCCTAAAGGGAAATACCCGCGCTTGCTGAGAGGAAACTTGTTTTGTACTGACTTTTCTTGACGAGCGTCAGTTTTTTTATCGGACTGATCGTAGTTGGATTTTTGTGGGAAATGGCGGATATAGAATGAAAGATATGAAAGTTGAAAAATGCTGGCACACAGCCTGTCGTTAAATGAATTCAGAACTATTCACTAGCAGGCAGCGTAAACCAAAACAAACTACCACCGTCATCCGTACGTTCATAACCCGTCTTGCCGCCCAGTTTTGCGGCTATACGTTTGACGATGGACAAGCCCAGTCCATGACCTTCCGCAGCCAGCACATCAAATCGGACAAAATGATGAAAGATGGCTTTTTGTTGTGCCTCGCTCAAACCTTTACCGTAATCTTTTACCCAGCATTTCACCATACCTGGTTCGGCCAAGCTGGCGCCTAATTCTATCTTGGGATTTTCTCCGCCATATTTGATCGCATTGGATAAAAAATTCGACCAGATTTCTTCTACCCATTGTTCGTAGCCATAGGCATTCGGCCAGAATTCGTGCAACTCAATGTGGGCGCCACGTTGCTGCGCGAAATCTTGTAGTTGTTTGCAGGCTTCCATCGCCGATAGCTTAGTATTGAAACTGACGCTAGGTATAGTTTCATTTTTTCGGATATTGGATAAGAGCAGCAGTGAGTCGATAATAGCATGCATTTTTTTTGCAGAATTTTGTATGCTGGCGAGCAGACTCTGACTTTTTTCTGCTGAGAGTTGTAGCTTGTCGGTATTCAATAAATCGGAGGCGGCGATTAAGTTGCTGACTGGTTGTTTTAAGTCGTGTGCCACGGTATGAGCATACGCATCAAGCTCCTGATTTTGTTGTAGGAGTTCTTGTGACTGGGCTTCTAGTTGTGCAGTTTTTTTCTGTAGATCGGCAGTTCTTTCACTAACAAGTTGTTCTAGTTGTTCGCGATGTTTCGCCAGCTCCTGATCTAGTTTGTTACGCTGGGAAATATCATCTTGCAAGCTAAGACGCATTTGATTAATAGCTAAAACAACGGTATCGAGTTCATCTTTAGTATGACTGTTATGTCGCTCTAATTTGAGCTCATAGTCCAAATGATTGAGGTCAATTTTTTGCACATAATCAGCCATGTTTTTTAGATGGCGAATAATCCAGACTCGAAGTAAAAATAAGATAAACAGCGAAGACAACATTAAAGTGATGGTGGTGGTGATCGCAATCGACTTTGCTGTTTCTATTAGATTTTTTTGGATTTCGACATCCATCAAATCAACACTTAATTCGCCCATGACAAATTGTTCGTCATCTTCGGTGTGTACGATTTTAAAACTGCGGCTAAAAAGTGCTTTTACGAACAGCGGGTGTTGACGACTCTCGGTTTGATGAATTTCGTCTTGTAGGCGCAGACGTCCAATATCCGGCATTTTGGCGATACCGTCGAGCAGAGCGTTGACCCGCGCTTGATCAACTGACCACATACCAGCGGCTAGACTTGGTAAATAACTAGATTCGATTTCTTTGAAATGCAGTTGTACATCTTGTAGTGCACTTTGATAGGCACGATAGGTCTGCAATCCTGAGACGATGGCCGCTACGACTAGCGTATATAGTAGTACCACAATCACTATGCGGGTACTCAGGCTCCGCTTGTGTTGACTATGTGTTGTGTGGCTACCATCTTGATGACGATTTTCGCTTTTATTGTACGATGGCGCGGACGAGGAAGTGGGAGAGCTGGGCATAAAAGTATAGGGTGAGATGGTTGTGATCGCGTCTTACTTTCCTTCTTGATTGTTGCTCTAGTTTTCTGGTAAAGCTTGCTTCATGCCAGTCTTGATAGCTTCGCTAAAAACCACGTTCAGGTGAGAACCATAAATCAGCTTGATTAATCGGTGTTTCTTTCGTCAATAGTGGATTTTGTAGTCGTATGACTTGTCTCGATTTTAAATTTGCGTGTTGAATCGCTGTTCCGAAATGCCGCAAAAATAATTGTCGCATACTCCCATCCTGAATCGCGAGATGTAAGCCTTTTTCTATTGCCGCAGCGAGTTCTTGCTGGTCTTTTTTTACAAAAAAATACAGCGGCGCAGGATAGAAAAATACCCACTTAGGCGCTATCGCCAATCCCATGTTAGGACGTGCCGCTAGTTCGATGTCAATTTCAGTCACTGCGCGTGGAAAGTACTGTATGCGGTTCAGTGTCAGCATATGAAACAAACCTTCATAGCTGGCGCTTGGACTGACGGTAAAACCATTTTGCTGGAGAATTGGAAAATCGGGCCAATCGTGTCCTTGTCCTGCGCGCAGCTTTTTGAGTTGTTCAGGACTGCTGAGAAGTGCAAATTGAGCGCTGAAATCTTCCTTGATTAGTAGCAGTCGCCAACCTAACAGTCCGCGGTCTATGGGGATGCGTATCGGTAATAGACTGGTTTCGCGCTCTGGTGTGGTGAAGGTCCATATTACATCGATCCCAAGCCCTAATTCAACGTGACGCAGCGTTCGCCATTGCGGCATGTCGCGTTTACTCGGTTTGGTTTGATAGTTTCCCCCAGACTTTTGCAGAGCTAGTTGTAGTAATTGTATCGGATAGAGCCCGCGTTTATCATTGGCCATGGACTCTGCCCAGGCATAGGTAACGGTCTTGTTGCCAGTGGAATTTTCAGTCGAGTGAGTAGGTGCCGCACTTGAAAAACTACTTAGGCTCATGACGCCTAATAAACACACTAATAAGCACAATAATTTCAGTAAGCTCAGTTTGATGAAAGGGCGTTTAATTAACGACGTCAATTGAGATGAGAGGTCAGCTGAAAAGTCAGACTTTACCATCGCTGCAGGAGTACAGGTCGGCCTACTTGGTTTGCTTATTCTTTGATGTAAGCTGAGAAGGATTTTCATGTGCTGGTGACAGTAATGAAAGTAGGCTTAGAGTCATTACAGTATTCCTTTTAGCTTGAAACCTGTCAAATGAAAATGTCAATCTGTATAGCTTTTTCCTAGTTGTCTTACATGTATGTGGCTCTTTCATGCGGATGCCGTTCACATGAAAGAGCGTTTTGATAAGTCTAATAGAGTTTGTTAATCAGCTTAACTTGACTATGCATGAACTATTGATCGGCATAGTTTCGTGCTTAAACAGCACATCATTCAAGGCAGAGATTTAATAAACTGTGTCAATTTATCTGCAAAAACCTTAGGCTGATCAACCATAGGGAAATGACGTGAATTCGTGATGCCGACAATATTCAATTGAGGAACCCCTTTGAGCAGCGTGCCGTAGTAAGCGTGTTTCGCTTCTTCGGATAAATTGGCTGGAGCAAAATCAGGTGCATAGTAAGGTGAAATAAAAGTCAATGGCACGCTGATTTTTGGCAGGTCTGCGCGGATGTCCAGTTCTAATAATTCACCCATGTATTCTGCGACTGCGACGCGGTCACTTTTGCTGCTCAGTTCAGCTAAAGTCTGTGCGTTTTTTTCGTCAACTACACCCATGCCACGCATGTATTGTAATTGTTGTTCTGCAAAAACTGCCTGAGTCACATTCGCCATTTGTGTTTTGGCGGCTTGTGCCATTGCTGGACGTTGCGCCGCTGGGACATTTTCGGTGCGTGGAAAAACGGGTAAGCCGTCGATCGCAAATACACCGCGTATTAGCGCTGAATGATCGACCGCAAACCAAGTGGAGAGCAGAGATCCTAGACTATGTCCAACCAAGATCGGTTTGTCGATTTGTTTGCTAGTAATTAGTTCGAGTAAAGATTGTTTTGCTTTGACGATCTTAGGGCCGGCGATAGCTGGCTTACCATTAAAACCGGCTAGTGTAATCACATACAAACTATGTTCATTGCGCAGTGCTTTGACGGTCTCATCCCAGATATAGCCGCCGCTAGATAAGCCGGGAATCAAAATGATAGGCGCACCTTTAGCATTGGGGTTGAGATATTCCTCGACATACATGCTGCCAATTTGATATTCAACTGCGCTAGTTGCCTGACTCGGTGTACTAATGCTCATTGTTGCTGCGGTTGTTGCGGTCGCGGCTCTCGCGCTATTGCTATTAAGCGAGCTAATGAGTGCGATCAACATGATGAAAGCAATACGTTTTACAGGATATTTTGCTGCGTCTTTTGTAGTGTAGAAAGAAGTAAGTTTCATGATTTTTCCTTTGATAACTAAAAATAGGTAAAGAACTTTGTGCTTTGTATTCGTTAAGTTTTGATTTGTTTTTTTTAATCAGATTCGTATTTAAAAATCAGTCTTCAAAAAATATTTGCTCTATAGGTTTTCCAAATAGTTTGCTGATGGTGAATGCTAAGGGGAGGCTGGGATCGTAGCGTCCTGTTTCTATCGCATTCACTGTCTGACGCGATACTTCTAGATGATCTGCCAAGGTTGCCTGGCTCCAGTCTCGGTCTGTGCGTAGTTCTTTAACGATGTTTCTCATCATTCACGCTCCATGATTTTGCGTATGCAAGTAATAGCGCCCCAGCTTCCCATGAAAATCGCATAAGTAATGAAACCACTCAACTTGGGATAGCCTATGCCTTCTAAAAAGCCATAACTGAAACTAAAAATTGTGGTGATTGCACCCGAGATGGCCAGGATTTCTAACAGCCAGACGCGGAGATAGTCATCGAGACGTTTGAATTGACGTACGATCGCCCATAAAGCACCGAGTGCAGGGATGCAAGGCGTTAATACGGTCAGTGTGCGAACTAAGCCATCTTCCATTGCTTTGGCGAAATAGATGGATGCCATTAAGACGACGATGTAAATCAGTAGGCTCAATCCAAGTTCCATGCCATATTGTTTCGCTAGTGCTTTGTCTTTCTTTGAGTATTGATTGTTCAACATTGTGTGCTCCTTATTTTGAAATGACGCAAACTTGGTTTGTAAAGTTTGTTTTACATCACTGTGTTTAAAAAAAGCAGGAATCCAAACATGGGAACATCCTGCCAAGGTTTTACTTTGATGACTGGTTTGTTGCTTAATTTACTGCTACTTAATCTACTTCGACTTAATCTAAAACGATTTCGTATTCTTCATTTTAGTCAAGTAAGCTTGACATGCTTTGGTAAAAAATAAGCAGCTAATAAAATGCCGCTCTTTTTTTGTTACTGTTTTTATTGCTAGCTACTAAGCTTTGCACATCTAAATGTGTAAAGCATGTTTGACATATTAAACGAAAAAAATAGGATGTCAAGCATCCTTTACAAAAAATTTTGTGACAGTTCAAATTGTATGAAAAAAGCGACTATTTGAGCACGACAGTTTTACTCAAATTCTTCAGCTAAATTTTTCCAACCTTTGCTTTTGGCGAAGGTACAGAACTCTTCCGGGGCTTCTAAAACTATCATTTTGCGTTCCTGCAAGCTTGGGTCCGTAACGCCAAAATCTGGGCCGACGTAGCCAGCTTTATGTAGTGCCTGCATGATTTGTTTAATCAACGCGCGATCGCGATAGCTGCCAGCTTCCATAGGCGCCGCAAAATCGACGAAGACGTCAATAATGCCATAGCCTTCGTCGTAGATTCGTATACCTTTGATCGTATGTTCTTTGCCGTTGGCGTCATTTACTTTGAAAGTACCGCAGATTTGGATATCGGTGTTATCGCTCATTTTGGTTCCTCGTTGTACTTAGTTTTGTCTTTTTACGACTGATTTTGTGGGAATTTTGCGTATTATACGCTGGCAAGTGCTGCCCAAATGAGCCGCTTGAGGGAACTTATTTGAGCCTAATATATCCTAGGTGGGCTAAATTGTTTTTGCCTGTTTAGAGAAGCGCGAACATGTTCCAAGGTCTAGACGCACAAAAATATCTTTCATATTTCCATAATTGCTCTGGTGAGATCGCATCAACTTAACCAGACTATAAAAAAGAGAGGCGACACATTACTATGAAAAAATCCAACTTACTTCTTGCTAGTATGCTGTTGTGCATGTCTAGTGCTTATGCTCAGGATGCAAGCACGGCAGCGACACCCGCATCCGCAACTGCCCCGGCAGTGGAGCGCTCAAAAGCCAGCGCTACTAATGATCGCTTGTTGGCTGCAGAATCCGCGGTTCATTCAAATGGTCAAGTGACTATCAAAGGCAAGCTGGTACCTTATAAAGCAACGGCTGGAACGCAGCCAGTGTGGGACAAAGATGGCAAGGTGATTGCATCGCTGTTTTATACCTACTATCAGCGTAGTGATGTGAGTAATCGTGATAAGCGTCCTTTGGTCATCTCGTTTAATGGTGGCCCAGGCTCCGCTTCGGTGTGGATGCATGTGGCTTATACCGGCCCCAAAATGCTAAATATTGATGATGAAGGTTATCCAGTTCAGCCTTATGGTATCCGTGATAATCCGCATTCGATTTTGGATGTGGCCGATATTGTGTACATCGATCCTGTGAATACGGGTTTCTCCCGCATTCTCGATCCTAAAGCAGACCGTAATCAGTTCTTTGGCGTGAATGCCGATATCGCATATTTGGCGGAATGGCTGAATACTTTCGTATCGCGCAATAGTCGCTGGAATTCACCGAAATATCTGATCGGTGAAAGTTATGGTACCGCGCGCGTATCTGGTCTCGCTAAAGAACTACAAAATAATCACTGGATGTATTTGAACGGTGTGATCTTGGTCTCGCCAACGGGATTGGGCATTAAACGTGAAGGCCCCGTCAGCGATGCTTTGAGTCTACCTTACTACACGGCATCCGCTTGGCATCATAAAGTTTTAGCGGCCGATTTGCAAAAGCGCGATTTGAATGACGTCTTGGCGGAAGTCGAAACTTTCACGCTCAATGAATTTATTCCTGCTTTGTCCAAAGGTGGATTTATCGATCCAACTCAACGTAAAGAGATGGCAGCGAAAGTAGCACGTTACTCTGGTTTATCTGAGACGACCGTGTTGCAGCACAATCTCGCAGTGCCTACTTCTTATTTCTGGAAAGATTTGTTGCGCACTCGCGGACAAACGGTGGGGCGTCTGGATTCTCGCTATTTAGGGATAGACCGAATGGATGCAGGCAGCGGCCCTGATTACAATGCTGAATTGACTTCCTGGTTGCATTCGTTTACACCAGCGATTAATCATTATTTACGTGATGTGTTGAAATACAAAACTGATGTCAAGTACAACATGTTCGGCCCAGTGCATCCATGGGATAACAGCAATGACCGTACGGGAGAAAATCTACGATTGGCGATGGCAGAAAATCCTTACATGCGCTTGTTAGTACAGTCCGGCTACTACGACGGCGCAACTACTTATTTCGATGCGAAGTACACCATGTGGCAAGTCGATCCTAGTGGCAAGATGCGTGATCGTATGGAGTTTAAAGGCTATCGCAGTGGTCACATGATGTACCTACGTTCGGAAGATTTGGTCACTTCAAACGAGCATATTCGTGAGTTCATTAAAAAGGCGACTCCAGCGAATGGGCAAGCGGCGAAATACTAAAAAGTCCTCAATTAGGTTTTGAAATTAGTAGAAAAAAACGGCGCTCTGTGCGCCGTTTTTTCTATGTTTGGAATAAGTATAAGATTGAGCAGAAAATGATTAACGCTCAAATTTTCTTTTCTCACCTTCTTTTTCCTTTTCAGCTTTCACCTCTTTTCTCGCTTCAGGTGCTGGACGAGGCTCTGCTCTTGGTGCTTGCGGCATGGTGGCCTGCGGCATTGCTGGTGGGCGCTCAACAGAACGTTCTACCGGGCGCTCAATACTTCTTTCTAAGCGCCGTTCGCTATGTTGTTCCACACTACGTTCGTTCATGATGGCGCGGCTAGGACGTTCCACTTGACGCTCCATCGGACGTTGCACTTGCATCGCCGCGCTATTATCTTGTACGTTGACTGGCGCGTTGTTGCGATCAAAACTTTCACGACGACTTTCTGCTCGCTGCGTATTGATGGCTGGTGCTTGTGGGACTTGTTGCACCTGCTGTGCTTGCTGAGTTTGCTGATTCTGTTGAGGTATTGGATTGCTTGGGCTGCCCGCGTTTAATCCACTATTGTTATTGCTACGCGTATCGGAGCGATCGAACCGATCAAACTTATCGAAGCGATCAGAACGTTCCAGACGCTCTATGCGTGGATTGCGATTCCGTTGCTCGTTCATTTCCTCTAATGTGCGGATACCTGAACTTGATGGATTGGTGTTGTTCAGGTTGTTATTCGCTGGCGCGATTTGTTGGTTGGGATTACGAACCGTCATGGCACGGGCATCGTTCGAATTTAGCGCGGCTTGCGGACGCTCTAAGTTATCGATGCGGCGCCCAAATCCTTGTCCATTGTCGCGATTATTTGGCGCATTATTTTGTACATTATTAGGCTGACCACGATTATCTTGTGGTCGTTGATTGAAGGCATTTCCTAAGATGCCATTCGACGTTCCATTGGATGTGCCGCTAGGTGCAGCCGTATTTGGCGTGGTTTGCATCGCTTCACCACGATTTGAATTGTTCATAACTGGGCGGCTACGGAACTGATCATTTTCTTGCCAGTTGCGCGGACGTGCATCACCAAATCGATTGCCTCTTTCTGGCACCAGATTGGGGGCTTCGGTAGCAACCTGCATTTGTTTAATCTGTCCCGATAAAATAGAGGACGACGCAGGGAATACATGTTCACCACGAACAAAGGTTCTGGTTGGAACCGATGTGATCGCATTGTGTACATTTTGGTTGCGATAGCCACGATCAGGTCGATTGATGACGGTGGTGTTATTGATGATCACTGTTTGATTCAAATTTTGGATATAGCGACTGTTTTGTGTGTAGTGCGGATGATAGACTTCGCCAGGTCCCAGCGGGAACCATGATACGGAAGGGCCGTGGTTGCGGCTGCTGAGATTGATTCCAGCACTGATACCATTGCTGCCGACACCGACAAAAGCCACCAGTGCTGGCGCGTACACTGGACGGTAATGACGTTCATAACGACCTGGCACCCAGCCCCAGCGTTTGCCCACGAATGCCCAGCGACCGTAGTGATACGGAGCAAAGCCCCACGGTGCACGATCTACCCATGTCCACCCCCAAGGTGCAACCCAAACCCACTGACCATCACGGTATGGCGCCCAGCCCACTGAGATGCCGCGTGGATACCAGATGGCACCGTATTCAACATGGGTTTCCCAAATACCGTAATCGTCAAGTTGTTGATAGCCAACTACTTCGCGCGGGACGTAGCGAGCGGAAATAGAATTTTCGTCGGCACGGTCACGATCAGCTGCCCATTGATCAAAGGTGTCAAACGGTGGCACGCGGGTGATTTGGGTATGATTTAAATTGGTTCCAGAAAAGCGAGTTTGCTCGCCAGCGCGCAAGGTGATGATATCGCGATCACCTTGTGCGACACCTATACCGTTGCGTACGATGATGGTACTGGTATTGTCGTCATTCACATTGATACGATATTCACCGGGTTCCTGAATAGAGAAATTCAGATTGGGCGTGCTGACTTCTATATTTTCTTTTTCTTGCATGGCGCGAACCCGCAATACGATGCTGCCTTGCGAGAGTTTGATTTGAATATTGTCATCGTTCAGATTAATAAAGCTAATGCGTGTTTGCTCGGCCATTCGTAAGGCGTTGGCACCAACTTGCAGCTCAGCTCTGCCATTGGCGGGCACAAAGACGCTATCTCCAGTGGATATCGGACGATTAGCGAGTAGCGGCACCCATTCATTACTGCCTGCATCGGCAAAATTAATGTTACCGTAAGCGTAGCCAACCCTTGCGACTCGTGCTGGCGGTTCATCTTGTGCACTTGCTGCAGGTGTCAAGCCAAAAGTGGCAAAGCTGATGGCAGCAAGGCTCAGAAGTTTTCTTGTGTGATGTATCAGTGTCATGGTGATGTTCTCGCACATGGAGTGGATAGAGTGTGAAATTGAGAATACAGCTACCTGTCAGGGCTTAACGCACGACTATCGGTTTTGGATGTCACAAAAATTCACAAACTGTGAAAACCAGCGAATATAAGCAAATACAGGCAAATACAAGCAAGCGAGATCGCTGAGTTTTTCAGAAAGTATGGGGTAGAACCTGATCAATAAAACGAAAAATAAAGATAAGTTACAAATTTACTTGACGGTCTCAAGTGCAAAGATGTCTTTATCTGTGGTGAGACAGCCTTGTGCTTTTAGTGCCTTATTTAAATCTAGTGTATTTTGTAATTCACCAGTGGGAAATAATCGCTCTATGGTCAAAATAGCTTTGCCTTCTTCTTTAGGATGAGGGCTGAGTTTGACCAAGTCATCCGTTTGTGTAAAGAGTTTGCGACAGGCTTCTACCAATTCCACCTTATCGGTTTCCAGGGTAAATTTTAAACGCATCATGGGAGTTGATTTTCCTGATGCTTGGCTTTTTATAGTCGTATTGTTAGCACTAGGGAATAAGTTAATACTGTCTTTTAAATGATAGATTTTGTAGGCATAAAATAAAATGCCTAATCCACAAAGTAGCAAAATAATCTTGCGTGTCATAATGAGAATTCGATAATTGGTGTGAAAAAATGTAATAAAAAATTTAGCGGTATCGTTCTTGAATATTGTCTTTATGCTTGGAATAGAACGGAAAGCGAAGTTTATCCGATTTTTCTCCGATTTTTATCTATAAGCCGTGATCGAAATCAGGCATACTTAGTTGTGGTTAGGAGCGGGAGGCTGGTTGGTGATGGCTGGGTGTAGAGCGCTGCGGCAGATGGCAAATTCTATCTAGTTTCTTATTAATAGAAATTTTAATTATTGTTTTTCTTGTTAAAACTGACAACGATGTTGATAGCACTGTGTATCAAGACATTTATTAAGCCTTGCAACCTGAGTATGGGCTTGTCGCTCTTTGAGCAAAGGTGGGTGTGCGCTGTGGTATCCGTATGGGGGCAATATCGTGCAGCTTTCTACCCGTTGGTGACTGTGTTGATGAGCGCGTTGATAAGCGTACTTATGCCATTGTCAGCTAAGGCTGAACTTACGACAGAGCCAGTATTATTGGTCGCATGGAACGTTCGCCCTCCATTTCAATATATAGAAAATGGGATGGAAAAAGGAGAGCGTTTAGAGCGCGTGAAGCAGATATTCACGCTCACCAAAATTCCGTTCACTTTGGTTCAAGAGCCGCCCAAACGTATTTGGAATCAATATGCAGCAGGTGTGAAGAATTATTGTTCTTTCGACTGGTATCGTTTGCCAGAGCGTGAAGCCTTAGTTCAATTTTCTATCCCATTGGAAAAAAATACGGCTTATTCGGTGCTGAGTAATACCCAGTCGTATGCCAAAGTGGCTGCTCATTCAAATTTAAAATCTTTGTTGTCCGATACCAGTTTAACTTTTGGTATGGTGGATTCAGCCAGTTATGGTCCCGAGCTGGAGGCGATGATTAGAGAAAGTAAAAATAAACAAGAACGGCATAGCGTTTTACCTATGATCATGGCACGCATGATAGGTGCAAATCGCGCCTCATTTATGTTGATTGAAAAAGCGGGTTGGGATTTTTTGAAGGATTCTGATTCTTATTTTCGACAAACCCGAATAGTTGAGATGGGCGGGATTCCAAAAGGTTTAGAGAGCTACATCGTTTGCAGCAAAGATGTTTCCGCAGAAAAGATCGCAAAAATTAATGATGCGATTCGCCAATTGGCTAAGCCTGTATCTACATCCAAATAAGAAGCGAGTGGAATTTCCAAGTCGACCACTTGGTATTAGTTGCTTTAATCGGCAAGACCAAGCGGATATGATCACCGCTTGGTTCAAAGTCAACCGCCTGTTTTTCTTTTACCCAATCGCCAAGGATAAATGTTTGGAGCGTAATTTGGCTGATGCTTTTACGCTCACCCGCATGCTGTTTTGCAATGATTCAATAGAGCCGCCAGCACGATACTGAAAACTCACCTGTACCACGTCACCTGCGGCAACACTGAGTGGCGTTGCAAGTGGCAATGCCATGTAATGGTTGAGCCAATCTATCGTCGAATTATTCTCCATTACGATCGCTAAAATATTTTTAGTCACAAAGCGCAAAGCACTTAATTGCCCCGCGGTTTCTATCGTGAATTGACCATCCCACTCGATCAATAAATCATTCGGCTGAGTAAAGTCTATGATCTTGTACAGCGCTGGTTGGGCTAGCTCTATGGTGTCAGAGGTGAACGCACCAGGTAATTGGAATTGAATGATAGGCGCTTGATAACCTGAGAAGTCATAGCGTTGTTGCAGCGGTTGTACTGCCATGACGACAGCTTCCGGAATAAACACGGGCATTTGACCAGGGAATTTTTCTGCATAACGTCGTTTAAAGTTTTCTATCACTTCGACTTGTTTTTCGCGCAGCATGGCAACGTGTATCATTTCGCAAATGACAAAATCGACAGGCTCAGGCGGTAGATATTCAAACGCATCCGCGTGAATGACTTCAACTCTATCGCCATATTGATTCATCGCGAGTAGCCGACGCGCTTCCGCCACCATGTCAGGATTAAATTCTACGCAGTACACCTTAGATGCCGCTTGCGCAGCAAACCACGATAGAACGCCGGTACCGCCGCCCAGCTCCAATACTTTGGCACCTTCAAATACTTGACGCTGTATCGCCGCTTTAAAGTTATCCATGCGGTTCGCGTCCATCAACATATTGTGATGGTATTGCAGCGGAATAAATTGACCTAAGTAGCAGCTCTCAGCTTCGCGTTCGATTAACATGGTGTTCCTTCCAAATAAGGTGTGAGATCGAAAGAAGTGGGATCTGCGTTTGCAGCAATCCTAGTTTCTAGCGAATCAATAGGTCTATCTTGCGTACCACCTCTATTCAGTATAGTCAGTCGATGCGCCGATGTAAGGATTATCGGATTTCTTGAGAGAAACAAAGCTAAGAGATGCAGGGTGTTTTTGCTTCAATTCCTGTTTTTCAATCGTGATCGCGGATATTGAGTTCTCTAAAAAAAATAAAATTTCACTTGTATCTACGAAAGTCTTCGTATATATTTCGTTTTGTTACGAAAGTTATCGTAGTTGAGCTGACACTAATGAAGAGTTCGGCTTGAAAAATGATTCGACAGAATAGAAGAGAGCAATGCTATGGCAAATCCCACGCAAGCAGAATTAGAAATACTCGCCATCCTTTGGCGCTTGGGCGAGAGCAAAATTCAGGCTGTCAATGATGAGCTTTGTAAGCTACGTCCAGTTGGTTACACGACAACTTTAAAAACCATGCAAATCATGGAGCAAAAAGGATTGTTGGGACGTAAAAAAGATGGAAAGAGTCATATATATTTTCCCGTTGAACAACAGCATGAAACGCAGATTTCGCTGGTTGATAGACTGCTGCAAACGGCATTTGCTGGTTCCAAATCCAGCTTAGTGATGCGTTTGTTTGAAGATAAAAAAGTGACGAAACAAGAATTGGCTGAGATTAAAGCTTATTTGCAGAAAATTGAGTCTGCGGGTGAGGGCGAGTCTGCGAGCGAGCTAAAAAAATGAGTCAGTCATCATTTGATTCTTCTCATTTTGTGGTGTTGTCAGATGTTTTTGGCACGGATCTGCTGCATGCTTTGTCCTGGAGTTTATTGCACTCATTGTGGCAGGCTGGATTAGTCAGTGTGTGCTTAATTATGCTCATTTCTTTGACTAAGAAAAGTCAGGCGAATTTGCGCTTTAGTATGTATGCATTGGGCATGTTGACATGCTTATTGCTCAGCCTAGTTACTTTCTTTTCTTACTTTAGAAGCAGCGTATTGACCTTGAGTTTTAGTCCGCAGGGTAGAGTTGCGACGTATATCCCGTCAACATCGGGTGATGCTTTGATAGATAATTTGAGTACTTATATCAATCAGCATTTATCGGAAATTGTGTTGATTTGGAGTATAGGTTTCCTATTGATGGGCGCTAAGAGTGCATGGGCTTTGTACTGTGATCGACGACTGATGCAGCGAGATTTATTTGTACTGCCCGCGGCTTGGGAAATTCGATTGTTAGAGTTAGTAGGTCGTATGGATTTGCATAAGGTGGTCCGTTTTCGTTTGTCTAATACGATCAATATGCCGTGCGTGCTTGGATACTTTAAACCGATTGTTTTGTTGCCTGCCAGTCTGTTGCTTGGTATGAGTCCGCAACAAATTGAGCTGATTGTTTTGCATGAACTTGCGCACGTAAAACGTCATGATGTTTTATTTGCGAATCTGCAGTGTGTAGTAAAAGCGCTGTATTTTTTTAATCCTTTTGTATTCTGGATCAGTGCCAAGCTCGATCAAGAACGCGAAAATGCCTGCGACGATATTGCCGTTGGCATCTGCCGTAATCCCCTGTTGTACGCCCAAACCTTGCAGCACTTTGCCGAAATGCACGTGCATTTCTTAACGACGACCATTGCCCTTAACGGAAGGAAAAATATGTTACTGCCTAGAATTCAAAGACTGTTTTTAACAGAAAAAAATACGATGAAGCATGTTCATAGAATCATCAGTGCGACGCTGCTTTTAAGTTTAGGAATTACCACGGCTGCGTGTGCTTGGATGCAAATTGATAGTGGTAATACGGTAAATTTACATGGAAAAAATATGCCGCTCAAACAGCTTTTGCAAACCGCTGAAAGCGCATGTCCTGGAAGCACGGCTCAAATCAAACTGCACCAGCCGGATATGAAGGTAAGCGTTAATTTTACCAATGTCGCTTGTTCTGATGTTGCTGCGATTTTCGGCGATATGGAAGAACGTTTTGGGGTGAAATTTAACGAGGTTAAATTCGATGCGGCATTGACGATTTTTAGGCAGCGATGCCCTACGGTTTTTCGTGATGTTACTTTGAAAAATCCTAAAGCGATATACAGCAGCGATATGAAAGATGTGACTTGCTTGGAAATCTTGGATGCCGTTGCTGCTTTCGATGCCAAGTTTTAACTGAGATAAACATGGATTAAGATACTCACTGGGACGTGCTCATCACGTCTCAGTTTTTATTGGATCGGGCTTATTTTTGATGACAGTACGAATACGTCTGAATAGGTAAGAAAAAAATATGACGGTGCAGGCTACCAACCAATCTGTGATTAGCGTAATGAGCGATAGTTGGGTTGGTCCAAGTTTGCTAAATAAAAATCCAATGCCGAACCACAATAGAAAGAACGGCAGAATCCAAAGTAAACGATTGCCTTTGCCAACTAGCCAGAATGATATTGAAATGGCCAAGAAGAAAGGGAGCAACCAGCCAAATAAAAATAGAATAGGGAATAGGCTAGCATCCATGTTTTTTAAATTTTTTGGTGTGAAGCCATCAGCATTAATCTTAATTTGAACTTTTAACTTCAATCTAAATATCTAGGCATTGCTGTCTACAAGGAATGATTACACACCATATAGTTCGCTCTGAAGTTTTCTGAACTCGGCTTTGAATTTGGCTTCCGCTGCGCTGGGAAATGGATAACCATCAGGTCCGACAAAGACAAAGCTGGTCGTACTACTTTTTTCCTTGTCGTTCCTGATGCGATCAAATGCTTCTAGCCATGCGTCATAATGTTCAATCAGCTTACAAGCATCTTCCATCAAATGAGGTGGTATCAAGTGACCTTTGCTCAACAGGAGATCGCGAATGGTTTTGTTCCCTTCATGGACGACTTGTGCTTCAAGGAAAAGGTTTTTTTGATCCCATCGATTGAAGGCATGTTTGGTTCGCTCAAATTGCATTTGTAGCGGTCCAAGCAATTCGAATAGCGCTTGCTGCTTCCAAGTCCGCTTAGATTCAAAGATCTTAAATCCTTCATCAAAATGGGCCTTGATTTCGGATTCGACGACCTTGTTTCTACGTAAAAATATAGCGCCGAAGACCGCAGCTGCCAAACCGCTGCCTATCAATCCACCAAGCGTGACTTCAAAGAAACCTGACATCGCATTATCCTTTTCATCAAATGATTGCCGTATGGGGGAAGTGCGATATAGCAGCTACATACGGTTTATAGGGTAAAGACAAAGTAGAGCTTAAATAGGTAAATAAATTAGCTTGCGATTTCGACGTAGCGTTTAAAACTATTGAGTATCGCCTGCCAACCTTGCTGTTGTTGTTCGATCGGATAAGTGGTTTCAGCATCGAAGCTAACAGTAACTTTGCTTCCCGCTGGCGTGTCAGTAAAACTCACTTTTGCTTTGCGATCGCCGAAGCTATATTCGATTAACTCGTGCTCCACGATCTTGGTGAAAGTGCCCACAAAATCGAATCCCATACTGCCATCTTTAGCTTCCATCCGAGAAGAAAAAGTGCCACCTTCACGTAAGTCCACGGATGAGGCTGTCGTGTGCCAGTCGTCTGAGGCGGCATTCCACTTTTTAATCGCTTCGGGTGAATTATATAGTGACCAAACTTTGGCAATCGGTGCTGCGACAGTTGTTTCGACGGTGATATTCATGTGCGTTCTCCTTTTTTATGCTTAATAGTAATTCAAAATTCAAATTTACTTTAGATGAAACACCTAGTTCGCGCAGTGTAACATCACCGACATCCGATTCCATTATTGAAAGCGTATTGATTAGCTTTATCGATACTCCTATCGACTCAGAGAGCGACTTAAAAACGCAGGTTTTTTCAATATGCCCAAGGACATCGCTGTTGCCATTAAGACGATAAAGATGCCCGCGATAATGCCGGGTGTGATCGGCTCGTTGAGTAATAACCATGCCCATACCGATGCGGTCGCCGGTATTAAGAATGTGACGGTCACTGCTTTACTCGCGCCTTCAGTTGAAATCAAATGAAAGAACAAGGCATAGGCAATTCCGGTACACACCACACCTAAGATAATCACCGATAATAGTGCGCTGCTTGTGCCATGTTCAATCGCATGGGGAACGCCAGGCAGCGCGAATGGGAGCAAGGCTAAGGCCGCGGCAAATTGGCTGCCTGCGGCGGTCGCCAGAGATGGAATCTCTTTGGCAAACATGCGAGTATAAGTGGCAGCAAAGCCGTAATTGATGGCAGCGCCCATGCCCGCCAAAACGCCCGCGATGACCAGCGGCGTGACGGCAACCGGACCAATACCGACTAATACCGCAACCCCAAACAGACCCATAATAAATGCCGCAATACGCAGCCAGCTCAAGCGCTCACCTAGCATGATGAAGCCGAATACGGCCGTAAAAATGGGAGCCAGCGAATTCATGGTGGCCATGTAGGCGGATGGAATATGTAACGCCGACCAAGCAAATAAACTAAAAGGAATCGCGGTATTGCCAAGGCCAATGATTAGATAGGTTTTGGCATTCTTTTTCCAATGAAATTCAACACCACGATGACGCGCAAAAAGATAAATCGCTAAAGCGCCCAAGCTGGCTCGCCCAAACGTCGTCAAAAAAGGGCCGAACACTGGCGACGCTATGCGCATGAGCATGAAACTAGTGCCCCAAATTAAGGCCAATAGCAGGAGTCGAATTAGATTGGAAGTGGACATAGTGGTTTCTTTGCTTAATGGAGGTCAGGTGAAAAAGGGACATAGACTGAGACCAACATGCTAGTCCTCCCTTCCCAAAAAAGCGAACGATACTTATTGACAGTAACTGTAAGAAAAACTAACAATACCGCATGTTACCGACCTCCTTAAATTCCCTTGCTACTTTCGAAGCTGCTGCGCGTCATAAAAGCTACTCGCTGGCGGCGGCTGAATTACATATTACGCATAGCGCGATCAGCCAACAAATGCGGCTACTCGAAGACGCAGTGGGTGTCGCTTTGTTTGAACGTAAAGGGCGGCAAATGCAATTGACGCCCGAAGGCACGCAATTACTCAAACAGATACAGCCCGCATTGCGTCAAATCACCCGAGCCTTGGCGCAAGTGCAAACAGAAAAACGCGTACCTGCGATACGTGTTGCGACTTTGCAGTCGTTTGCCACGTTTTGGTTATTGCCTCGTCTGGGTAAATTCCAGGCTGCGCACCCCGATTTAGCGATCCACATACAAGCAGCTATAGGTTTGGTGAATTTGGATAAAACCAAAACCGATATCGCCATTCGTTTCGGCTTAGGGAAGTGGGACGATTACGATGCGGAGAAATTGCTTGATGATCAGTTATATCCAGTTTGCAGTCCTGATTTTAATGCAGGGCGTTTTCCAGCGAGTCCAAAGCAGTTATGTAACTACAGAATTTTATGTGTAGAAAATGGTCGTGAATGGCAAAACTGGAGCCAGGTTGCGGGCATAGACATCGCTAGTTTCAAGCATGAGACTCATCATAGCGACAGTAACTTAATGCTGACGGCAGCTAAAGCAGGGCAGGGTATTGCGGTAGCTCGACATAGTTTGGTCGCAGGTGAAATCGCGGCAGGTAATTTGGTGCGTCTATTTGATGTTATTGCGCAATCAGACTATAGCTATTATTTGGTAACGCCAAAAGGCTTGCAAAAGAACGCCGCATTGCAAGCGTTTGAATTGTGGTTGCAGAAAGAAGCGCAAGCTTTTTTAGCGACATGAGAATTACGCCAATGCACGGCATTGACACTATAGAGTGTCAGGCGGAGGCGCTGAATAAACTACCAATAGAAGTGCTACCTTGAATATTCACCGCGACCAATTTTAAAAAAGATTGTAGATTTTCCGAACTTGGATCGCCGCCACTTTTCTTTATCAGCGCATTGAATGTTTCTTGTAGCTTGTCCAAACCAGACACGTCGCTTTTGCCATTGTCGAGTTGGGTAATCAGTTTTTGTATGCTGTTTTGTAGCTTGTAGGAGCTGCTCGACGGATCTAATTCTATTCCCGTCACCTTGTTAGCATTGGCGTTATCTGAACTTAATCCCGGCAGAGTGGAAAATAAGCTTGAGGTGAAATCGGCACCAGCCTGTTGCCCCTCTTCAGTGGAAAAAAAGGAACTAATATCTTTAGATGAATTGATCTGGCTGAGTACCTGACGCACTACCGCATTTAATTCACTGTTGTTTCCGCTCTGAACTGGGTCAAGCTCCTTATCTGAACTTGTTTTGCTTGCGCTCGATGAAGTCGTCGCGTAAGCACTGTTTAAGTCTCTGATAGCTTGATAATTGCTGCTATTGAGTGAAATGATGGCCATGATCAATATCCTTACGAAATCAGTCGGCATATTCGGTTAGCCTATGAGTGGCATGATCGGCTAAATCGCCACAAAATGAAATACCAATTTGCCCATATTTTAAGCAGTTTTTCGCCAATTCTGTACAAATGCGCACAACGCAGCAAGATCATTCAATTTTAGTCATAATGTCGCCACGCTATGTTGCGTATGCATGATTTAATCTAGGAGATCTAAAGTGATGAAATCCCGTTTCAGCTTAGGTGCCGGTACTTTGGCACTCACACTATTATCCGCCACTATCGCTACATTCGGAACTGTGCCTGCTTACGCGGATGCACCTATGGCGAAGACCGCAGCACCTGGTTACTATCGCGTAATGCTAGGTGATTTTGAAGTCACCGCTTTGTCAGATGGCACGGTTGCTCTACCAATAGATAAGTTGCTCACCAATACTACGCCAGAAAAAACCCTCAAATCGCTGCAAAAATATCATTTGAGTACGCCAGTGCAAACTTCAGTGAATGGCTACTTAATTAATACCGGTAGCAAATTGGTACTCATCGATACAGGTGCCGCTGGTTTATTTGGACCCACACTAGGACGACTGGCGAACAGTTTGAAAGCGGCGGGCTATAGCCCAGAACAAGTGGATGAAATCTATATTACTCACATGCACGGTGACCATGTTGGTGGATTGATGATGGGCGATCAGATGGCATTTCCCAATGCCATTGTGCGCGCGGATAAACACGATGCCGATTTTTGGCTAAGTCAGGCCAATCTAGATAAAGCGCCAGCCGATGCAAAAGGTAGTTTTCAAGGCGCAATGGCTTCACTTAACCCTTATGTGAAAGCCGGCAAATTCAAATGGTTTGATGGTGATACCGAGTTGGTGCCAGGTATAAAAGCGCTCGCTGCGCGCGGCCATACGCCCGGTCATAGTATCTACTTGGTAGAAAGCAAGGGACAAAAATTAATGCTTTGGGGCGACTTGATGCACGTCGCGGCGGTTCAATTTGAAAACCCGTCGGTTACTATTGGTTTTGACAGTGATAGCAAAGCAGCCATGGCGCAGCGCCAAAAAGCCTATGCAGAAGCTGCCAAACAAGGATATATGGTCGGTGCAACACATTTGTCATTTCCTGGTTTAGGCTATATCCGCACTGAAGGCAAAGGATATGCTTGGATGCCGATCAATTATGTCCCAGTCAAGTGATTGTTGGATGATTCTCGTCCGTTAGCAACATAAGAAAAAAGGAAGTCGGCGCTCGCGCAGCTTCCTTTTTTTACGATGCATAAGGCGGATTGTTAATGAAAATTACTTTTGTTGTTTTTGATTTTGTCGTTTCATGATTTTTTGAGTTCTTATATCTATGTCGCCATTTACCATTCGACCAATCCAAGCTGCTGATAATGCCGCTATAGCTCAAGTAATTCGTTCGGTTTTAATCGAGATGGAGGTTCCCAAAGTAGGTTCGGCTTACGCTGATCCTTCACTCGATCATTTGTATCAGCATTACCAAAATGATCGCGGTGTTTATTTGGTGGTGGAGCAAGAAGGTGAACTGATTGCGGGTGGCGGGATCGGTAGTTTACCTGGCGAAGATGCCTCTATTTGCGAGCTACAAAAAATGTACATGCTACCAAGCGCACGAGGTCTAGGCATAGGCCAAGCATTGATACAAGCCTGTATCGCCGCTGCTGAAAAACTGGGCTATCGTCAATGCTACCTTGAGACCATGCCAAATATGTTAGCAGCACAAAATTTGTATAAGAAAATGGGCTTTGAGTATGTGTGTCATCCTATGGGAAATACGGGGCACACTGCATGTCCAGTTTGGATGCTTTTGAAATTCTGAAAGTGCGAGAGGTGATCGTTATACCAACCAGGGTTGGGCTGACAAGCCCAGTATTCAATCGTAAAAAGTGCGACCAGTATTTTTCCTTAATCCATCTAGCTCATACTAGGCAACATGTGGCGATAAGTAACAGTCGCTTGTGATATTCCGCACTACGTCGCCACCACATCGCCAAACCAAATGCGATGGCAAAGCTCAGCTTATCGTTGAGCGAGATGCTAAAGAATACAGGGTTGGTGCTGCGCCCTAGGCTGTGATGCGATTGATTCATGGTGATTTCGGTGCCTATCCCGATTAGAGGTAGTGTAGTGCCGAGCGCACATCCGAATAGACCCAGTTGCCGGTGTACTCGCACATTCGCCATTCTCACCAAACTCGCTTGAACACACAGCAACAAAACCCAGCCCGCAGCGACAGCGGCGTAGAGATACAAAATAAGGGGAAGGCGATGCGCGGGGTAAATTATTCGCTCGCCTAAGTTCGGAATAAAGCCGACCCCAACGATCATCGCGATGAGTAGAGACATCCATAAATAGAAATAGGCGCCGAATAGTTTTTGCATTTATGTTTGCTCGTTTAGTGTTCTAACTTAGTTTGAATGAGCGCACCATCACGGCTGAAACTATCGACAGTAAATGACATGCCATGCTAACTAGGTCAGCTATACATCTGATTCTCGAAAGGATGCACTAGCGCTCTTGTTGCTATTTGCTTCCACACCAGACGGGAATAAAATTAAGAAATACTAGGTGTTTTGTGTAGTAAAATTTGTATTTTAGCTGAAGCTAGCCAAGTCGTTCACTTTTTAGAAAATTTTATGCGATCTAGATACCGTTATCATTGCTTAGCTTGGCTTAATGGAATTATTTTCTTGTGCCTAGTATCTGCATGTAGCACAAAGTCAAACACAGACTACGAAAAGAAGTTGAATCAAATTGATTTTGCCCATCCAGTAGAGCTTGAGTTTCAATTGATCAGCAAGAAAGCGATGGATGCGACTAAGTTGTGCAAAATCGAGAGCAAGCACGTGTTTGAATGCAAGATTCAAGCTTCATTTTCATCTAAGGAGGGGGAGCGCGGAGAGACTAGTATGAAAACCAAGGGGATATTCTCCCGCGAAGAGTTAGAAGATCTGATTACGTTCATGCAGAAAAAATTCCAAGCAGAAGCTGGATTTAGTTATTCGTTCGGGCAGCAGATTGGTTCCAATAAATGGAAAGTGAAATATCGGTGATGATAAATCTGTGTATGTCTGCAGATTTAAGCCGAACTAGTCGCACAATGATGTAGGTGTTCATAAAGACAGTCTTGCCTCTTCTTGAATTTATCGCTTTGACGGTTTTGCTCCAAGCATTGTCAAGCGCAATGCTTTTTTTCCTTCCCATAGACACTATTTTTATAATTTCGTATCGACCTGATGCTTTTTAAAATACCACAGCATCAGCGGTATCTCGATCACACCATAACTAATCAAGGTAAACCAAAACCAATTAACGTCCGCAATAAGTAGGTTAAATTGGTATGGGCTTTCCCAAAAATGATAGCCCACGATGGCGAGTGCAATACTGGACGTGAGCGTGTCATAGGCGGCAATCTTATGAATTTGATTGCCTGCTAAGGTGGGATACACAGAAAGATAAGCGAGCAAAACGATAACTACATTGAGACCGAGAACGGCAAGTTCGGGAGAGGGCATAAATAAAGGAATAAAAGGATTTTTGGATGATCACATCTTAGCGCAATGTCCGAACCAAGTGATCGATATTCCGTTGCTTAGGGCCGTGCAAAGTGTTGGGGCTAAAAGTGCGGCATTTGGCGTATGTGTTGTCAAATAGTGAGGCTGTAGATGCGAAAGACTAGTTAGCCAGAAAAGCAAAAAGCCTCTTGATTTCTCAAGAGGCTTAAATACTGTTGGTGCCGAGAGCCGGAATCGAACCGGCACGCCTTGCGGCGCCAGATTTTGAGTCTGGTGCGTCTACCAATTCCGCCATCTCGGCAACGCATGAACAGAATTATGACAGGGTGCTCCGATTTTTGCAAGCACTTGGCTTAATTTGCTGTTATATTTTATGGTTTCGCTCTTCGAAAGTGCTGGTTTGCTTAATTCTTCAGCAAAGTCCATATTTTCACTTTCCTACTGTTTTTATTTTTTCTCAATCTTGCGATATAGGGTAAAGAATTCATCTTTATCTGCCGCACGTTGGCCTTCCCAAATCATTTCCCAATTACCGGGAAAATCTTTATCTACTGGACCTTTGACTTTGCCTTGGAAGCGTCGATTTCCTTGGGTCAGTAATAGATCACAATTTTGCTCATTAAAGCCAGCGAAGTGCGCGCCGCTGAAATAGGCGAAGGACGCACGTTGTGAGGGCCCCAGTTTGCTGTCGATGCAGCGATATGGCGCACTGATTTTTTGAGTCATTTCTTGTGCTACTATGGAATAGCTGACGCGGTGATTGACTAGTGGGAGCCATAAAGACATCAGTAAGAACCAGCATAAAATCACGCCGCCACTGGAAAGGACGACGGCGCGCCATAATACTGACGGCTGACGCGAGATGCGCCAATAGACAATGCGGAACCAAATGATGCTAACGGCCAAAGCAATGACGAAGGTGAAAGCGTTAAACGTTGGTGTGAAGCCAGGTGCCCAGCTTAAAACTTTAGTGCTGGTTCTGAGCGGCCATCCGGTTTGCGCCGCTACCCAACCAAACCAAGATAAGCCAGCTGCTCCTGTCATTACCATCACGGCGAACCAGTCAACCGCATTGATCGCACTGCGCTTCATAGTGGGCAATCCAAATGCGGCGAGAATAGCTAATGGCGGCAATAAAGGAAGCAAGTAGCCTTCTTCATGGGTGCGATTGAGTAGCGCTAAGACCGTGAAGCAGATCAAAAATCCTAGTGGTAAGGAAATATGTAGGGCGCGTTCTTGTTTGCGCCAAGCGTAGATGGCCCATGCCGCGAAGGGCCATGCCGGCCACGCAAACCAAATTCCGTAGCCAAGGAAGTGTTTGAAATTGTCAAAAATTGGGAAGCCGATTTGACGATAATTCCAATCCATCCAACCCTCGAATGGAGAGCTGTCATAGGGTTGAATTTGCTGTAATCCAAAAATCCAAGCGCCAGTAACGATTAAGGCAATAGGTAAGCTGATCGTGAGCAGGGCGGTGTACACGCCTTGTCTGCGATATGCGCACAAACTGAGTAGTGTGATAAATAAACCGAGTGGCAGTACCCAACCTCGGGTGAGTATGAGTAAGCCTAAAATGAGACCTAGTTTGATTGCGGTGCTTTTCTTTGCCTGATCAAAAAAACGTATGCAGAGGTAGAGTGTGTAAGCAATGAGCGCAATATATAAAGGACCGGTACTGGTCGTATGGCTTGGCAATAATAGTCCTAGGCAGCCTAGGTAAATGAGTAAGGCGCCATCCGCTAAGGTACGACCAAAATCGTTGGGCTCTGGTTGTCCGCCAAATGCTAATTTCAGAGGTTGCGCTTCTTGTCGTCGGCCTAGTAAGAAGGTGGAATACCAAACTGAAATTGAGCCAATTAAAAATGCGACGCCAGTCGAAACTCGTGCTGCCATCGGGTCGCCAATTAGGCCGCCGAATAATTTAATGCAAAGTGCACCTAGCCAAAATGCGAGTGGACCTTCTTCTGGCATAGGCAGACCGACGATATGTGGCCACAGCCAATCATGTAAGTTACCATGCGCCATCGTCCACATGACGCCAAAGCTGGCAGCATCAATGCCTTTCCAAGGATCGCGACCGATTAGTCCGGGTAGTATATAGAGTAGGCAGAGCGCGAAAATGCTCCAGCGTGGTAGGGCGATAGTGGCAGCAGCAGGCAGGCGGACTGGTTTCATAGATCTTTTCGATAGAGAAATGAACGCTTCGTTACTCCGCTCCTAGGTCAGTGCGCGTTAATTCAGCATGCTGTCTGACAAAGAGAAGTAGAGGAATGTTGATGACGTTTAGTGTAAAACTTGATGATACAAAAAAGGCAGCCTGAGCTGCCTTTTTTTACCGCTGATCTGACTTTGTCGCATATTAGTAATATCCGACAAAATGGGTCATATCGCAAATTATTGGTTAGAAATTGCTGTCTTAGAACCAACAGTACCGAATTTCTTACGGAATTTATCAACGCGACCTGCTGTATCAACGATTTTGTGCTTACCAGTGTAGAAAGGATGGGATTCCGCAGAAACCTCGATCTTAACTAATGGGTAAGTTGCGCCTTCGAATTCGATTGTGTCACGTGTGCTAATAGTAGAACGTGTGATGAATTTGAAATCGTTGGATACATCGTGGAACAATACTTCACGATAATTTGGGTGGATGCCGTCTTTCATGCTTGCCTCAAAAATAGTTTGGTAGCCAATACGCACTTCGGCGGTCGTCTTGCTTCGTGACCCGATTGTGTATCACTTGCCTGGGTTTTAAATCAGTTTAAATGTTCTTAGCGTTAAGCTAAGCCGCGCATTATACAATAAGGGGAAAATATAAGCACAATAAAATTGTACAATTGCAGTAAGAGTGAGGACGTCTAGCGTGCTGATTTCGTCTGTTATCTTACTATTTTTGCCAGAATTAATTCCTTTGATAGCTGCAGTCTGCTAAATGGCGTTAAGCTGGCTCGATACTGAAAATATAAAAAATTTAAAAATGAGGGTGGGACATGCCTACAAGTATGCAAGTTGGAATGAGTACGGTATTGCATGTGGTTGAAGTTATTGGCGTATTTGTATTTGCTGGGTCGGGCTTGGTGGAGGCTCGACGTAAAAAAATGGATCTCGTCGGTGTATTTACTGTGGCGTTTATCACTGCTTTTGGTGGTGGTACGGTGAGAGATATCTTGTTGGACCGACGACCTTTATTTTGGATAGAAAATTATGAATATCCGACCTTGGTATTTATTTTTTGTTTGTTGGTGTCGCCGTTTTTTCGGCAATTGCGCCAGGTCGTTACTGAGAAAGTGATACTGTACGCGGATGCATTTGGCTTAGGGCTATTTAGTATTGGCGGCACGTCGCTGGCCTATGACATGCACATGCCTTTATTTGTTTGCGTAATGATGGGCGTAATTACTGGTATTTTTGGGGGCGTGCTGCGCGACGTTATCTGTAATGAAATTCCCATGGTATTTCGTCGCGGCCAGTTGTACGCTAGTTGTGCATTTCTCGGATCTTGGGCTTATTTATTACTGGCTTTGTTGGGCGTGGCAGAGTTGAGTGCGGTACTTTCTGGTATTGCGCTGACTGTGGTGCTAAGATTGTTGGCAGTCCGTTTTGATTTGAAGCTGCCTGGCTAGCTTCCTTTTGATTTCTTTGATCAAGAAAATAACTGCTAGCCAGTGTTCAAAAATTTGCTTTCAAAACGATTTAGTCTTTCTTCAAGGGTGGTCGGGTTACTAAGCCTGCTATTAATACGTCTATCATCGTTTCTGCGCTGGCTGATAGATCATAGGCGCTGGGATCAATCAGCCATTCGTGCACTAGGCCGACTAAGAAGGCATGATTAATCTGAACTGCAATCGCAATATCGGTATTGAGCGGTAATTCACCTTTGGCAACTGCCGCTTTGAAAATTTCTGCAATTTGGTCTATGCATTCTGCGCGACTTTCGCGCTCTTGAATAAATGATTGCATCTCTGCGGTTTTTTCGCAGCGATGAAAAATAATATCAAATACTTTGGTTTGACGTGGATTGATCGTTACCTGACGCAGGAAGTGCAAATTCAAGCGACGGATGGCAGCGAGCGGCTCATCAATTGAACTACCGGTGATTTCGTTTAACAATGTTTCCATTGGTAAAAATGCTCGGTCACATAGTGCGTGAAAGAGTTCTTTTTTGTCCTTAAAATGCCAATAAATCGCGCCCCTAGTCATGCCAGCTGCACAAGCAACATCGTTTAAAGTTGTTTTAGACACGCCTTTTTTGCAAAAAACCTGTTCCGCTGCATTGAGCAGGGCTTCATAAGTCTGTTGGGTGTCTTCTTTGGTCTTTCTGACCATGATGAAAGCTCCTTATAGGTCCAGTGAATACGTCATCATCACGTTATTATTTTTAATTATATTGGACAAATTTATTGAATCAAAACTATACAAACATCCGTGTATGTATATAATAGCACACTGCAATTATCATTTAAAGAGGGAATTCATGAGCAAGATCAACAACAAACTATTGACAAGTAATCGTCATTCTTCGGCTTTTCCGTTTAAATTCAATAAGTTGGCTTTGGTGCTTGCTTTGAGTTTACCATTTTTGGGTTTGACTGCCTGCGGTAAAAAGGATGGCGCTGGTGGTGCGGGTATGGGCGCGATGCCACCACCAGAGGTGAATGTCATTACTTTACAAGCGCGTAATTTGCCAGTTGATTTCGAATATGTAGGACAAACAGCAGGCATACGTGAAACTGAAGTTCGTGCTCGCATCAGCGGTATCGTTGAGCAACGTGTGTATGAAGAGGGTACCAAGGTTAAAGCCGGTCAGGTGTTATTTCAAATTGATCCAGGCGCGTATCAAACACAATTAGCTTCTGCAGAAGCTGCTTTGGGCGTGAGCGAAGCTAAACTGAATCAGGCAAAACGTGAATATGCACGTTTAGCGCCGTTGGCAACCGAAAAAGCAATCAGTCAGCGTGAATATGACGACGCAAAATCTGCGTTGGAAATGGCTGAAGCAAGCTATAAACAGGTGCGCGCACAAGTCAATGAAGCGAAATTGAATTTGGGTTACACCAAAGTGGTGGCACCGATTGCTGGCGTGACAGGTGTTGCAACGAAACCGAATGGTAGCTTAGTGACGCCTTCAGATAGCTTGCTGACAACTATCGTGCAAACTGATCCTATGTATGTCAATTTTAGCGTCAGTGAAGCGGATTACTTAAAACTGAATGCCGATTTGGCGAGCGGTAAATTGCAGTTACCAGGCAAACGCGCAGGCAATGGCAGTATGGATTTTGAAGTCCGAGTTAAATTGGCGGATGGTTCTATTTTCCCGACTGCGGGCAAGATGAATTTCTTGAGCGAAAAGGTCAATACGACGACGGGCGGTTTTGATGCTCGTGCTCAAATCGCTAATCCGGATGGTGCTTTACGTCCTGGTCAATTCGTACGTGTCATGTTGCAAGGCGGTACGCGTAAGGATGCATTGTCGGTGCCGCAACGCGCTGTAATCGATAGCCCTATGGGCAAGATGGTATTTGGTGTGTCGCCTGATAATAAGCTGATACCTCGTCCGGTTGAATTGGATGGCTGGTCACGTGGTGATTGGGTTGTTACTAAAGGCCTTCAATCCGGTGAACGCGTTTTGGTTGATGGCTTTATCAAAGCACATGATCCAGGCATGACGGTGAAACCAGTAGCCATTGATACTAAAGCGCCAGCTGGCACGTCAGCAGCAGCGCCAGCTCCGGCAGCTTCAGCACCAGCCGCTAGTGCAAAATCCGCAGCGCATTAATTTTGCGGATTGTTTCGGAATTAGATTTATTAGGTTCAGTTGGCTTAGTAGGTTTAGCCCACTCAGTTAGTTCCGACATTTTCTGCAATTAGTGTTAGCCCAACAGGTTTTAAGGATAAATAATGTTTTCCAAATTTTTTATTAATCGACCGATCTTCGCGACCGTAGTGTCTCTGATTATCGTGATCGCCGGTTTAGCTGCCTTGCGCATCTTACCGATTTCGCGCTATCCCGAAATTTCCCCCCCTGTGGTGAACGTGGTGGCTTTTTATCCAGGTGCTTCCGCTGAAGTGC
The DNA here is from genome assembly GCF_042432465.1 of Affinundibacterium danionis. NCBI lineage: Bacteria > Pseudomonadati > Pseudomonadota > Betaproteobacteria > Burkholderiales > Oxalobacteraceae > Affinundibacterium > Affinundibacterium danionis. Next base: position 80,614 of record NZ_JBHLXJ010000002.1, read on the forward strand.
TGGAACGTACCGTAGCGGCACCGATTGAAGAACAAATCAATGGTGTTGAGCACATGTTGTACATGGACTCGGTTTCCTCAGCCGACGGTCGCGTTTCAATTAACGTGACTTTCGAAGTTGGTACGGATCTCGATATTGCTGCGGTTAACGTCAACAATCGCGTGCGACAAGCGGAAGCGAAATTGCCGCAAGAAGTTCGACGTCAAGGTGTGACGGTAGCGAAGAGCTCCTCAAACTTTTTAGTCGTTGCGGCGATCTACTCTGAAGACAATCGTTACGATAGTTTGTACTTGTCGAACTACGTAACGCAGAACGTCTTGGACGCGATTAAGCGTATTCCAGGAACCACCAATGTGCAGGTATTTGGTGCCAAAGACTATGCGATGCGTATCTGGATGCGTCCTGATCGTATGGCGCAACTGGGCGTGACAGTCAACGATATAGCAGCCGCCGTCGGTGAGCAAAATGCCCAATATGCAGCAGGTAAAATTGGTGCACCACCGAATAATACGGAAGAGTTAACCATGACAGTGACGGCTAAAGGTCGTTTGCTGGAGCCATCTGAATTTGCCAACATCATCGTTAAATCCGCTAAAGGTGGTAGCACCATACGTTTGAGTGATGTCGCACGAGTTGAGCTAGGTTCTAAAGATTACAATTTGTATGGGCGTATTAATGGTCATCCATCTGCGAACATCGGTATCTTCTTGCAGACCGGTGCGAATGCTTTAGATACACGGAAAGCCGTTGAAAAAACTTTCGAAGAATTAAAAACAAAATTCCCAGAAGGTATGACCTATGCGACGCCGTATGACACGACACCTTTCGTTACAGAATCAATCTACGAAGTATTGAAAACCTTGGCCGAAGCGATGGTCTTGGTGTTCGTCGTGGTCTATTTATTCTTGCAAAGCTGGCGCGCGACTATCATTCCAACTTTGGCGGTTCCGGTGTCTTTGATCGGTACCATGGCTGGTTTGCATATGCTCGGTTATAGCATCAATACTTTGACCTTGTTCGGTATGGTGTTAGCGATTGGTATTGTGGTTGACGATGCGATTGTGGTGTTGGAAAACGTTGAACGTTTAATGAATGAAGAAGGCATGTCGCCCAAGGAAGCTGCGATTGAGGCGATGCATGAAGTGACAGGTCCGGTGATCGCTATTGTATTGGTATTGGTTGCCGCTTTCGGTCCTATCGCATTCTTGGGTGGCTTGGCAGGTGAGTTGTATCGTCAGTTCTCGGTGACGATTTCTATCGCCGTTATTTTGTCCGGTATCGTTGCTTTGACTTTGACGCCAGCGTTGTGTGCGATTCTGTTGAAACCAGGTGCGGAAAACCATAATCGTTTCTTTGATTGGTTTAATCATGCGTTTGCCCATTTGACCAAGCGTTATACCGCGGGTGTGACTTTCTTCTTGAAGCGTGCGGTGTTGGGCGTGAGTTTGTTTGTTGGTATGATCGCTTTAGCTGGTTTGCTGTGGAAAACAGTACCTGGTGGTTTGGTACCGGATGAAGATCAGGGGTATTTCATTGGTGCTGCGATTTTGCCAGAAGGTGCCTCTTTAGAGCGTACCAATATGATGGTAAAACAAATGGAAACCGCACTCGAATCGAACAAAGATATCGATACACGTTTCGCATTGATCGGTCTCGATTTCTTAGGCGGTGGCGGTTTGAAATCATCTGCTGCGACCATGTTCTTCCCCTTGCGTCCTTGGGAAGAGCGTACTAAATCTGCTAAAGATTTGGTCGGTGAATCGTTTATGCGTACAGGCGCCATCAAAGAAGGCTTACCGTTGTTCTTTAGTCCGCCAGCCATTCAAGGTTTGGGGCAAACTGGTGGCTTTGAATTCTATTTGCAAAACAAAGGCGAAGGCGGTGTGAAACGCTTGGCAGGTTTATTGCCAGCCTTGATCGCAGAAGCTAATAAACAACCAGAATTAGCCGGCGTGAAGACCTTGTGGCAAGCTAATTCTCCGCAATTGTTTGTCGACGTTGATAATGAAAAAGCGCGTTCCATGGGCGTAGTTTTATCCGATGTCTACAATACTTTAGCGGCGACTTTGGGTAGCTACTATGTGAATGACTTTAACAAAAATGGTCGTGTCTATACCGTGCAGCTGCAAGCGGAAGGGCAGTATCGTGCTAAGCCTGAAGACATTGGTAATTTGTATGTACGTTCGACTAGCGGCCAAATGATTCCTATCCGTGCCTTTACGACGACTAAGTTCATAACAGGTCCTGATTCTGTCCAACGTTTTAATGCCTTACCTGCGATTAAACTTTTGGGTGATGCGAAACCAGGTTTCAGCTCTGGACAGGCTATCGCTGCTATGGAGAGAGCTGCTAAAGCTGTCTTGCCAGCAGACGTAACTTACGATTGGGGTGGTGCATCCTTCCAAGAGAAACGTAGTAGTAATGCTGCTGGCTTGGCTTTGGGCGCCGGCGTCTTAATGATCTTTTTGATTCTGGCTGCGCAATATGAAAAATGGTCTTTGCCATTCTCAGTATTGTTGGCGATGCCGTTTGGTATTTTCGGTGCCTTGTTGGCCGTCTATTTGCGTCACTTTAATAATGACGTGTACTTCCAAATCGGTCTCGTCACCTTGCTCGGTTTATCCGCGAAGAATGCGATTTTGATTGTTGAATTTGCGGTGATGAAAGTGCATGAAGGATATGCGCCCGTGGCGGCGGCATTAGAAGCAGCACGCTTACGTTTCCGTCCTATTTTGATGACTTCGTTGGCGTTCATTTTAGGTGTGGTGCCATTGGCTTTCTCTAGTGGTGCTGGTGCTGCTGCACGTCAATCTTTGGGAACCGGTGTGTTAGGCGGCATGATCGCAGCAACATTCTTGGCTATCTTCTTGGTACCTTTGTTCTTCAAGTTGATTTATGACCGTCGTTTCAAAACATTAGATACTGACTTCGATCATCCTGAGCACAAGTATGCGAATGACCCATTTGAAAATCCGTTTAGAAAAGTTGAAGCTACGGATACAGTTAAAGAAAATAATGAGGTGAAATCATGAAATTAGGGAAGATTTTTCCTCGCTCAACGACTTTGAAGTTGTTGCCATTAGCCTTGAGTTTAAGCTTAGCGGGATGTATTTCCGTGGGGCCTGATTATCAGCGCCCACAGTTGGAGTTGCCACAGCAAGTTGCGACGCAAACTGCAAAACAAGCTGAACTAAAAAACTGGTGGAAAAGCTTGCAAGATCCAGTTTTGAATCAATTGGTTGATGAAGCGCTCAAGCAAAATCAAGACTTACTGGTCGCGACAGCTCGTATCGATGAAGCCAAAGCAACCGCCGGTGTTGCGTTGGCCAATCGTTTTCCAACCGTCGATGCGACTTTGGCAGCGAGCCGTTCTCGTACTAGTGAGAATTCGGGCAAGTTGCCATCGAATGCAAATCCGATTGCGAAGGATTATCAGTTTGGTTTAAGTGCCGCGTATGAGTTAGATTTGTTTGGCAAATTGAGTCGTGCTGATGAAGCGGCGAAAGCACGTTTGGTGGCGAGCCAAGCGAATCGCGACACTGTGCATTTGAGTTTGGTTGCAAATGTTGCGCAGACTTATTTCTCTCTGCGTGCCTTCGATGCGCAGCTGGCATTTGCAGAAACGACTTTGAAGAGCCGTCAAGAGTATTTGGCTTTGCAACGCAAACGTCACGTAGCCGGTTCGATTAGCGATATTGAATTGCATGTTGCTGAGTCAGAATTGGCCGCAGGTGAAATCAATTTTACTCAAGCGAAACAAGCCTTGAGTAATGTGGAATCCGCGCTCGCTGTTTTATTAGGACGTTCACCAAAACAAGTGATGAATCCAGATATCGCACGTGGTTTAACGATACAACAATTGGTGCAAAATTTACCAAATGCGGCTGAGTTACCATCGGATTTGTTAGCCCGTCGTCCTGATGTTGCGGCAGCAGAGCAGGGCTTGGTTGCTGCCAATGCTGACGTCGGTCAAGCAAAAGCTGCGTACTTTCCAAGTCTGCGTTTAACCACTTCTGTAGGACGTGAGTCTCGCGTATTAGAAGATTTGTTTAGTCCTGCATCTCTGTTGTGGAACGTCGCGTCCAGCTTAGTGCAACCGGTGTTCCGCGCGGGAGCAGTAGGCGCGGTAGTCGATGGTGCAGAAGCGCGCAAACGTCAAGCTTTGGGGCAATATGTACAAACCGTACAAAACGCCTTCCGCGATGTGCATGACAGTTTAAACAATGCTGCGAGTAATGCCGAAATTGATGCATCAACACAAACTCGTTTAACGGCAGTTCGTGAAACGTATCGCTTATCGAATCTGCGCTATCAAAGTGGTTACAGTGCCTATGTTGAAGTCCTGAATGCGCAAAGAGATTTGATGCAGGCAGAGATTGCTGCGATCGATAGTCAACGTGCGAAGCTGAGTTCTGGTGTGGCTTTGTATAAGGCTGTTGGTGGTGGTTGGGGACAGTAGTCGTTTTGTTGAGTTAAGTTTTATGGAAGCCGGACTGTAAAAAGTTCGGCTTTTTTTGTGCTTGTGATTTTTTAGGCTGGGCTGCGAAGCTCAGCATATTGTATAAATTTTGAAGTAACCCAGTGGTTTGCAACGTCGTGTTGTAGTGAGGTAGATGGGTAGCGATGTGATTGTTCGGTTACATCTAAACTTCCGTGGTAAATGGTTTAAGGCTAATTTTGATGTTTACAGGTCGGTGGTAGACCGACAGCTAGTTACCTTTTTTGCTTCGCCAAAAAAGGTAACTCAAAAAAGGCGACCACGCTGCCACTGGCCTTCGGCTTCCCAATTGTGCGGGACAAAAAATGGGAAAGCCTTGAAACTCGCTACGCTCAAACACAAGGCTTTCTTTATCCATTTTCTGTCCTGCACAATTGGCAGTGTCAGAAGTGGGTAAAGGTCAAAATCAAACCAAAAGCAAAATCAAAATCAAAATCAACAACCTAGAACGGCTAGCCCGTAGGCTGGCGCTGCTAAGCCCAGCATTATTCGATAGTCGCAACTGTTGTTGGACTTCGCTTTGCTCAGCGCCAACCTACCGATAGGTTTGCTGGCAGCGCAAAAGCAAATTCAAAACCAAGGGTTACGATGGTTAGAAAAAAATACCCAACCATTGAGGCTGCTTGTTTTGGTGTTGCTGTTGTTTTTGACTTTGCTTTTGACTTTGACCTACCCCGTTCGAGACGATGTAATTTGTGCCTCACAGAAAATGGATAAGAAAGTGTTGTGTTTGAGCGCAGCGAGTTTCAACACTTTCCCATTTTTTGTGAGACACAAATTATGCTGAAGCGAAGCGTAAGCACCCGAAGGGCGAGTCTACGGTCGCCTTTTTTGGATCACCTTTTTTGGCGAAGCAAAAAAGGTGATTGGCTGTCGGGCCACACCCGACCTGTGAAGGTTGATTCTTTGGGAAAATGGAATAGAAGGATAATGATTTGAATGCTTAGGGAAATCTAAACTTGTTGAAGATCAAAAGCCACTTCAAAACCAAACTCCAAACCAACGGATTTACGATTGTCGCTAGAAAAACAAAAAAGCCGAACAAAAGTTCGGCTTTTTTGAAGACGACACAATCTGTGAATATTAATTATCCACCACGACGCATCATTTCAAAAAACTCCGCGTTGTTCTTAGTCGCCTTCATCTTATCCAAGATGAATTCCATCGCCTCAATCTCATCCATGCCGTACAAGAGCTTACGCAAGATCCAGATTTTTTGTAGTTGATCAGGCTTGATCAACAACTCTTCGCGACGTGTGCCGGACTTGTTCAGGTTGATTGCTGGGTAAGTACGTTTCTCTGCCAAACGACGTTCCAAATGCACTTCCATATTACCTGTGCCTTTGAATTCTTCGTAGATCACGTCATCCATACGGCTACCGGTTTCGATCAAGGCAGTGGCGATAATCGTTAAGGAGCCACCTTCTTCTACATTACGTGCTGCACCGAAGAAGCGTTTTGGGCGTTGCAATGCGTTGGCATCGACACCACCTGTTAAGACTTTGCCGGAAGCTGGGATCACTGTGTTGTAGGCACGAGCTAGGCGGGTGATGGAATCTAACAAAATCACCACATCTTTTTTCATTTCGACTAAGCGCTTGGCTTTTTCTAAAACCATTTCAGCCACTTGTACGTGGCGTGTTGCTGGTTCGTCGAAAGTTGATGCGACCACTTCGCCACGTACCGAACGTTGCATTTCGGTGACTTCTTCTGGGCGTTCGTCGATCAACAAAACGATCATGGTGACGTCTGGATGATTGGTCGTGATGGCATGCGCAACGTGCTGCAACATGACAGATTTACCCGACTTGGGGGAGGCAACTAATAAACCGCGTTGACCTTTACCGATAGGCGCGATCAAGTCGATGATACGACCTGTCGTGTTCTCTTCGCCACGCATGTCGCGCTCTAATTGTAAGAGTTTGTTTGGGTGCAGCGGGGTTAAGTTTTCAAACAGAATACGATGTTTGGACATCTCTGGCGCTTCGCCGTTGACCTTGTCCACTTTGACCAAGGCGAAGTAACGTTCGCCATCTTTGGGTGTTCTGACTTCACCTTCAATCGAGTCGCCGGTGTGCAAATTGAAACGGCGGATCTGTGAAGGGGAGATATAAATATCGTCGGTGGATGCCATGTAACTGGCATCAGGCGAGCGCAAAAAGCCAAAACCATCTGGTAAGACTTCGAGTGCGCCATCGCCAAAAATTTGTTCGCCGCCTTTGGCGCGCTTTTTCAAGATCGCGAACATCAATTCTTGCTTACGCATACGCGCAGCGTTATCGATATCGAGACCAATGGCCATTTCTAACAGTGCGGAGACGTGTAAGGCCTTTAATTCAGATAAATGCATGTTGTGAGTGTCCCGAGATGGGAGTGTGTGGTGGGGGAGTGAACAGAAGTGAAAAAATGAACTACTGGATGATTAGAAAACTGCAGAGCGGGTTTGATTCCGGTCGCTACTTATATTGGGTTTGCTACTTTAATTTGAGTATATTGTAAGACTTAATTCAGACGATGTAAAAATTTTCTTGTAACATCGTCTGAAATAATAATCTACAGCAGGATAGTAACTTAAATATTGCTATCAATAAAGGCCGTTAATTGACCTTTTGCCAGCGCGCCAACCTTTTGTGCGGCGGCTTCACCGTTTTTGAACAAAATCAAGGTTGGAATGCCGCGAATGCCGAATTTTGCTGGTACGGCTTGATTCGCATCGACGTCCATTTTAGCGATTGTGATTTTACCGCCATATTCTTTGGCAACTTCTTCTAAAATTGGTGCAATCATCTTACAAGGACCGCACCATTCAGCCCAAAAGTCTACCAAGACTGGTTTGTCAGATTTTAATACATCGGCTTCGAAGGATGCATCGCTTACATAAATGATATTGTCGCTCATAGAATTCTCGTTATTCTGGTTAATCTGTAAAAGGGTGGGTGTTGAATAAATTAAATCAGGGATTAAACTTTGGGGTATTTCCGCCTATTTCAAGTGCGCCTTTTTGTCATTTCTATCGGGCGAGAACACTTTCACGAATTATTGCGGCGTTAACAGTAATAAATACACTAATAAACACAGTGATAAATAATACCCTATTTTTAAAAAGGTGGCTTATTTACTGATTTTTCCTCATTCTCACAGCATTTTCTAGTGGTGCTCGCATAAAATGCTTGATCAGATTTTAACCGCAACACGGCGAAGCTTACTTTGCACTCACTTCGCACTGATAAATCCTTACTATTAAATTCAATCGCAATCAATGGCAATCATTACTCGACTCATCCCCGTTTCTGCACAGTTTTGGAATCACGTTGCCTGTGAATTTATACAAGCACGCCGTCAAGCGCAAATGCCTGTCGATTTATTTGCGAGCTTGGAGGCAACGCAGAGTAATGATTTTTCTGATGTGAGAGTGGTTGTACCGACTTTTGAACATGCGCATTTATTGTTGCGCGCTTTAAGTCAGGAGTTAGATGGCCATTTTATTCCTCCTCGCATACAAACGATGTTCGCCTGGCTCGGTATGCAAGCACCGCACAGTGTGGCTGCGACTGCGAATAGTGAACGCTTGATGCGTTTATATTCTGAATTGCGACAGCATGCGTGGTTAAAGAAATTATTCGGCGCGAAACGCAATACCGATTTATTGCCACTGGCTCAAACTTTGTTGACCTTGTCAGATGAGTTGACCCAGATTTGGTTACCCAAGGTACTGGACAGCCGATACAAGATTCATGCTGAGAATATGCGCGATACTTGGCATGAGGCGCTGGCACAATTGCCATTACCTGTGCATGAAATCGTTTCAGATGAAACTCAATTGGTATGGGCCTTATGGCAAGGTCAGCTAGACCAGCATGATAAAACGGTACAAGAGTTTCAGCACATGATGCGGCTTGCGCAGAATGCTAGTACGGAGTTGTTTTGGATTGCACCGACCTTGCCGAACGCCTTGGAAGAGGCGTTCCTGACTATGTATCAGCAGCGTAAGCAAGTCCATTTGTACAGTATTGATTGGCAGGCAGCCGCCGTGCCTGAAGCCATGCGTTTAGCTTGGCACGATCTATGTTCATCAGAGGTCATTGACGCTAAATCGATGTCCCCAGTAACATTTGATTGGCAACGCTTGCGTCTGTGTGAGCTGCATAGTTTGGAACAAGAAGCGGAGCAGGCTGCACAAATGATCGTGCAATGGCTACAAGCTGGGAAACAAAAAATTGCTGTGATCGCGCAAGATCGAGTGGTGTCGCGGCGCTTACGTGCTTTGTTAGAGCGAGCCAATGTGATCGTTGCGGATGAAACCGGTTGGAAACTTTCTACCACGCGCGCGGCAGCCGCTTTGGCCGCTTGGTTTGAAATGCTGGCAACGCGCGCCGATACCATCGCTCTATTGGATTTTCTGAAATCCCCGTTTTTGCCTTGCCAACTGGAATCGATAGATTCCGCTGATCTCGCTTTATCAGAATCTGTTGATAAAGCCGATCTCATTATGGAGATCGAGCTGGCTTTGCGTCGCAATAATGTGGTCGGTGGTTGGGATGCGGTTCTGTCCACGTTGGAACGCCAACCCCAGGCACGTCCGTGGGTGGCAACGATTGCGCGACTGGCTCACAGTTATGTCAGCAGCGCTAGTGCTGCACGCCGTAGTTTGAAGGATTGGACCGCGATTAGTCTGCAAAGTTTTGATGAGTTGGGTATGCAAGACTTGTTGCAACAAGATGTGGCTGGTGCACAGGTGTTGCAGATGTTGCAGACCTTGGGTTCTGATTGTCATAGTTTAGATACGCATTTTAGTTTTTCTGAATGGCGTGCTTTCATTAATCTACAAATGGAAGCAACCCCGTTTAAATTAGAACAAGTCGATCAACGCGTGGTGATGCTGCCTTTAAACGGTGCGCGGTTGCGTCATTTTGATGCCGTCTATCTGATCGGTGGCGATGCTAAGCATTTACCTTCGAAAGCGCAGGAAACGCTGTTTTTTACCAATGCGGTTCGGCGCGAATGTGGTTTGGTGACACGCGAGGAAAGACAGTTGCAACAGCAAAGAGATTTTGCTGAACTCATTTTGTCGAATACCGAAGTGGTTTTGTCGTGGCAGTCGCAAATTAATGGCGAACTGAACGCGGTTAGTCCCTGGATTGAACAAGTAAATTTATCTTTGGCGCGCCAAAATCTGGCGATGCTTAGCAATGATATTTTGCCTTTGTCAGAACATCGTTTGCGAACGCAGATCAATTTACAACCAAAGCCAAGTGCCGCGGCTTTAATGCCGACTACTTTATCGGCGAGTGGTTTGAGTAGTTTGATTGCCTGTCCTTATCAATTTTTCGCAGGGCGCATGTTGAAGCTGGCGGCGATTGATGAATTGTCGGATATGCCTGAAAAACGTGACTACGGTGATTGGCTGCACGCCATTTTGAAGTTCTATCATGATCAACTAAAGAAGGATCAGCTCGCTTTGACTGCGGATCGTGTTGGTTTGTTGCAGGCGATTTCAGATACTTGGTTTAACCGTGTGTTGAAACATAGCCCAGCCGCTCTAGGTTACAGCGTGCGCTGGCGTAAAGTGATTCCTGCTTATGTGGAATGGGCCAATCAGCATGAGGCCGATGGTTGGCAATTTGCTTTTGGTGAAGTGTGGGCGGAAGCGCAATTGCAATGGGATGATGGTCAAATTAAATTGCGGGGAAGAGTTGATCGTATTGATGAGCGCCAGTTAGAGAATGGCGAAGTTGAACGCGCGGTACTTGATTACAAAACGAAAACGAAGAGTTCACTTAAAACACGTTTGAAATATTTTGACGATCATCAGCTGGCTTTTTACGGTCTATTGCAACCGGTGATTGAACCAACGACGGACGAAGATACATCTACGGACGAGCTTACTACGCTATTGTTAGATGCACCGGATACCGCAAGTTATGTTGCCCTAGAATTAGAACGTGAAAAAACAGGTGCTGTCGAGGCGCAAGAATACAAGGTATGGAAATTTGAATTGGAACAAGCGATACGAAACAATATGCAAGCGATACAGCATGGTGCCGCTTTGCCAGCGCAAGGGGTGGAAAGTGTTTGTCAATACTGTGATGTGCGTGGTCTGTGTCGTAAAGGAGCGTGGTAATGAATTCGCTCTCACTCTCCCAAGCTAATGCAGCACAGGCGTATGAACTCAATGGACATGCAGTAGACGCTGCGCAATTTACGGCGACAGCCTGCGATCCACATCGCTCAGTCGTGGTGGAAGCCTGTGCAGGCAGCGGTAAAACCTGGTTGTTGGTGGCTAGGATGTTGCGCCTGTTATTGGATGGCGCAGAACCCGCAGAATTATTAGCGATCACCTTTACTCGCAAAGCCGCGCAGGAGATGCGTCATCGATTGATGGAATTGTTGGCGGAATTAGCGTTGGCGAATGATGCTGACGCTTCGACTATTCTGCGCGAACGCGGTGTGCTGGAGCAAGATCTATCGACTTGTTTGCCACGCTCCCGTAGGCTGTATGAAAATTTATTGAGTAATCCGCAAGGCTTGTCTATGGATACCTTTCATAGCTGGTTCGGACGTTTATTGCAATTAGCGCCTTTAGCATCTGGCGTGCCCCATGGATTTACTTTACTTGAGGCGACTGGCAGTTTGCAGCGTGAAGCTTGGGGACAGTTAATGCTGCAAATCGGTATGCAGACGGCAACCGATGCGACAGCTAAGGATAGTGCTAAGGACATAGTCGATGGCGATGAGTCTGAACCTATCAGTATCAAACAGCAACTTTTGTACCTATATGAAGAGCTTGGTGATTTTAACGCTAAGGCGATGCTCGATGCTTTTATCGATAAGCGAGCTGAATGGTGGGCGGTGACGCAAAATCAATCGGCGCAAGCGCCGCTGCAATATTTGCTGGATTTGATGGGTGAAGATGCGCAATTCGACGCGCGCCTGCGCGTTTGGCAAGATCATGCGTTAATCGAACGCATACAACAAGTTGGTATTTGTTTAGGTAAGGGTAGCCCAGAAAATCAGAAGCGCGGCGTGGCGATTGAGACTGCTTTGACTGCGGCGCTGCAGGCACTAGAGCGAGGTGAGGCGGCCGATCTTGAGCATTTTGCAGCATTAACAAATGAGTTTTATGGTGCAGACGGCACCAATAGAAAGAATCGTAAAACCAAGGCTTTAAGTTTGGCAATTGCAGCATGGTTAGGCGCAGATAATGAAGATGCGTTTCACGATGAATGTAATGCCATCGCAGAAACGCTTAAGGTCTTGGAAAAGCGAAGTAAAGAAGCTTCCGTGTTGCGTTTAAATGAAGCCTTATTTGTGGTCGGCCAGACCTATCTGGACTGTTATCAAAGCTTAAAAGCGGAGCAGCGTGCGCTTGATTTTGCAGATCTAGAGTGGCAAGCCTATCGTCTCCTGAGTCATGATGAATTTGCGGCCTATTTGCATGGTCGTTTGGATGCGCGCTATAAGCATATTTTGCTAGACGAATTTCAAGATACCAACCCTTTGCAATGGAATATCATCAGTGCATGGCTCGATGCCTATGGTGCCGATGCAGCACGACCTACGGTGTTTATTGTGGGCGATCCTAAACAGTCGATTTATCGTTTCCGCCGGGCTGATCCGCGTGTCTTTGTCGCTGCGCGTGAGCTGCTGGCGGCGCAAGGGGCGGCAATTTTACGTACTAATCAAACGCGCAGAAATGCACCGATTATTGTCGACGTATTGAATCAGGCGATGATAGGTAATCCTATCTATTCTGCGCAAACGACTGCGGCGACGATGACAGGAACCGTATTACGCTTGCCTTTGATTCGCGGCTCTGAAAAGGAAGAAGATAGCTCAAGTAATCCTTTCCCTTTGCGCGATCCTTTGACTACGCCCGCCGAGGAGGAAGACGACCTTAGACGGTATCAAGAAGGACAACAATTAGCGCAAGCTTTATTGCAATTGCGCGCTGAGTTTCAATCGCCGGCTCAAAGTAGTTTGCGCTGGTCAGATGTGATGTTGTTAGTGCGCCGCCGTAGTAATCTGGCCCAGTACGAAAAAGCACTGCGTGAAGCGGGTATTCCCTTTGTCTCAAATCGTCGTGGTGGCTTGCTTTCCACATTAGAGATTGCGGATTTGATCGCCTTGCTGAACTTCTTGATCACGCCGGGTGATAATCGCGCACTAGCTCATATTTTGAAATCACCGATGTTTGGCGCTAGTGATGAGGATTTAATCGGCTTAGCGCAACGTAGCGAAACCTCGTGGTGGAAACGCCTACAAAGTCTTGTGAGAGAGACTGAAACCACAGCAGCGGCTTTGGTGCGCGCAGAACCTTTGCTGCAAATCTGGATGCAGGCTGCGCATGACTTACCCGTACACGATTTGCTAGATCGTATATTGCATCAAGGTGACTTAGTACAACGCTATGCACAAGCCGCACCCGCCACGAATCGTTCGCAGATCATCGGCAATATCACAGCGTTCACTGAATTGGCACTCAATATGGACGGTGGACGTTATCCTAGTCTGCCTAAATTTATTGCGGCTTTAAAAGAATTTGATAAAGGCGCAGAAAACGACGCACCAGATGAATCGAATATCGGTAGCGGTATCGACGCCGTGCGTATTTTGACGATACATAGTGCCAAAGGCTTAGAAGCTAAAGTAGTTGCTATGCTTGATGCTAACCATAGCGATGCTGCCAAAGATAATATGGGTATTTTGTGTGCGTGGCCTTTGCACGAAGGTGGCGAGAAACATTTTTCTGCCTTTGGTAAAAAAGATGAACGCGGTGCTGCACGCGACGACTTATTTAAAGCCGAAGATGAACAAGCCGAGCAAGAAAATTGGAACTTGCTGTATGTCGCCGTCACTCGGGCTAAGCAAGTTCTTATCGTGAGCGGCATCGCCAGTGATAAAGCCGCAGACAAAATGAGCGAGCATCCGGGCGTGCAGCAGGGTAGTTGGTATCAGCGATTTACGCATTTGGATGAAGCGGAGGTGATTGCACAAAACTCGAGTGATTCGAACGAGGCGCAAGAGTTTTTTACGCTTCCAATGTTTACGCCACCTGATTTGTCCTTACCCATGTCGGCGCCATCACCTACCCAGAGCGCAGAGCAAATTGAAGGCATTGCATTACACGCTTTAATGGAACGATTGACCGACATTGAAAATAATTCTTGGCCGATAAAAGTGCCGACAGCCGAAGTGATTTCTTCTTGGCTGCCATGTGCATTATCGGTGGCGAAGTTGGTGCGGGAGCAAGCGCTGGCGATTTTTAAAAATCCGCAACTACAGCAATTTTTTGATGCGCGCCAATTTGATTACGCCAGAAATGAAATGGATATCGTGTTTCAGCAACAAATTTTGCGCTTGGATAGGCTGGTTGTGTCGTCCGATACCGTATGGATTTTGGATTACAAACGTCAATTGTCTACGAACCAAGAACCTGCTTATCGAGCTCAATTGGCGATATATCAACAAGCCTTAAAAGCTATTTATCCTATGAAAACGATCAAAACTGCTTTGATTTTGGGTGATGGTCGTTTGGTGGAATTAACAGAGCAGGGATTAGTTGCCTAGTAGTAGTGTAAGCGCCGTGTTTGAGAATTCAGCGATAAAGCCAATGAACTAAGCAGCACAATTGTAGGGAAATACCCCTTATAATTAAAAACATTTTGCTTTCGAAGCTGATCTTGCTTTGACCCGCCTTAATTAATTTTTGTAATCTATTTTTTTGTACTATTTGCCAAGAATTTGCCAACATGATTTCTGAATTTGAACTACTCGCTGAAAAGGTGAACCGCTTAGCAGAGCTGGCCCAAACCCTGCGTTTGGAAAATGCAGCGCTGCGTCGTACAGCAGTTGATCTCGCTTCTGAAAATAAAGAGCTGCGTGAGCGCGTGCAAGAGGCGCACGGACGAGTGGAAGCTATTCTTGCGCAATTACCAGCTGATGATATGAAGGATGTAGCATGAGTGAAGCTAAAGCGATACAAATTGATGTCAACATCATGGGACAAACGTATAAGTTGTCATGTAAAGAAGGTGAAGACCGTGCCTTGCAACAGGCTGCATCTTATCTTGATGAAAAGATGTCCAGTATTCGTGATGCATCCAAAGTAAAAGGCACTGACAGGATTGCAGTCATGGCCGCATTAAGTATGGCGATCGATCTGCTTGCAACCAAAGCGCACGATGGACCACTCTCAGGTTTAAGCATAGGTGAAGTGAAACAAAAAATTGTGGCGATGAGCGATACGATTGATCAGGCACTAACTCCACAAGAGAATCTATTTTAAGCGTGCGTTTTATTGTTTAATTCAATCAAAAAATCAAAAAAATTTTGTGAAATTTTGCTGATGAAGCGATAAATAAGGAGTAAACTACGCTCTCCTGCCGTGTTCGCCAGTGCCATATATTCCTTGAACCATTTATGTGCATAGGCTGTGGAAATTGTTCAATGGCGTGAGCGTCGCTTATGTCCGATGAACCCGATTTGAACTGACCATGGCCGACTTGAACCGCCGGGTTCAGGATGCCGGCATAGCGGCACTGGTGGGAACTTAATTCATTTGTAGAAAAAAGCACTTATCAAATTTGATAAGTGCTTTTTTTGTGCCTACTTGTTTGAGCTCAAGGCGCACTAGGTCAGCAGCGCTCGCGACGTGGGAGTGCGTTGCGACAAGGCCGCAGGGCGGCGCGATTTTGCGGCATCTACCTGCACTGGTGAATGTTGAGCGCCATGTTCTAGCTTAAACACCGACAACGCTTTGACCAAGGTCTGGGTTTGCAGGCT
The DNA here is from genome assembly GCF_042432465.1 of Affinundibacterium danionis. Taxonomy (NCBI): domain Bacteria; kingdom Pseudomonadati; phylum Pseudomonadota; class Betaproteobacteria; order Burkholderiales; family Oxalobacteraceae; genus Affinundibacterium; species Affinundibacterium danionis. The sequence goes on from NZ_JBHLXJ010000002.1 coordinate 95,894, forward strand.
CAGACTGCCCGCAGCCGCGGCTGCTTCTTCTACTAACGCCGCATTTTGCTGGGTGACCGTATCCATCAAAGTAATAGCTTCGTTTACCTGAATAATGCCAGCACTTTGTTCACGAGATGCGGAGGCAATCTCATTCATAATCCCACTAACTTTATTGGTTGATCCTAAGATTTCTTTCATCGCATTGCCAGCCTGTGCCGTCAGATTGGTACCCGCATGGATTTTCTCTACTGAGGTATCAATTAGCTGTTTTATTTCTTTCGCTGCGGCGGCACTGCGTTGTGCCAGGCTGCGAACTTCGGACGCTACGACCGCGAATCCGCGTCCTTGTTCTCCCGCCCGCGCTGCCTCCACTGCGGCATTGAGTGCAAGAATATTGGTTTGAAATGCGATTCCTTCGATTATTCCGGTGATGTCGATCATACGTTTTGAAAAGAGATTGATATCCTCCATGGTTTCTACCATTTGTTTTGTGACCGTACCACCTTGATCGGCAATGCGTAAGGCATCGTGTGCCATCGTGCTAGCAATATTCGCATTGTCGGTATTTTGTGAGACGGTTGAGGCAAATTCTTCCATGCTTGCGGCGGTTTCCTCTAAAGACGAAGCTTGGGATTCGGTTCTGCCTGACAGCTCCATGTTGCCGGCTGCTATTTCTTGGGTTGCTACACGTATATGTTCAGAATTTTTTCGCACGTCTCCGACAATCGAGTGCAAATTAACTTTGACTTGACGCAACATTCTGAGCACTTGGCCTAATTCATCTGTTCGATCGGTTTCAATTTTTGCGGTGAGATCGCCGCCAGCCATGATTTTTGCAGCGCTTAAGGCTTGTTGACTAGGACGTACCACGGCTATTTGAAAGCTATACCAAAGATATGCAGTATTGACGAAAGCAAGACCAAGTATGACTGCCATGTTGGTGTTACTCAAAAAGGGTTTAGCTTGGGATAGCAACATGTTGGCAAATAAGCAGCCGATGGCGAGCAAGAGGAGTCCAACATTAACGGCGATTCTTTGACTTATGCTGAAGTTAATTAGCGCATTAAATTTAGTGAGTAGGTTAGATTTGACTACGTTACCCTGGCGTAACTGCAAACGATTTGGATTGCCCTCTTTTAGCTCTTTATATAGTTGTTCAGCTTGACGAATTTGCGCAACGCTGGGTTTGGTTCTGACCGACATATAGCCAGTTGCTTTGCCATTTTCTATGACTGGCGTGACATTGGCATATACCCAATAATAGTCGCCATTTTTACAGCGGTTTTTGACGACACCAGTCCAAGGCAACCCTGATTTAATGGTATCCCACAGATCTGCGAATGCTTCGATCGGCATATCTGGATGCCGCACAATATTTTGCGGAGCGCCAATTAGTTCATCTTCGGTAAATCCGCTGACTTCGATAAAATAGGGATTGGCATAAGTTATATTGCCCTGCAAATCAGTGGTGGAAACGATTGAGTCAGAATCACTGATGTCATGTTCATTTTGAGTAACAGGCGTATTTAATCTCATTTCAGACTTCCTCAAATGTAAGTGTTCACCATCTATAAAAAATAAAACAAAGTATTGGAAAATACTTTTCCCGCTATTTACATAGAGGAAGCTTAAATTTATGTCTTAGTTATAGCTTGATCGACTTCTTGAGATTGCTAGGGCGTGCCTGCGCTTTTTTTTTTGTTTTGTATGGAAATAGTAAGTGGTTTGTTTTTATTTTAAAAATATTTATTGTTAGATTATTTTGTGAACATGTAACTTACACGTAAAGCATAGGTTAATTTTCTTGTGAAAGTTTTTATGCGTCTCTTTTTGAGCTTGATATAAATCAAACTTGAGATATTTCTATGTACGTTATTTTTTCAGAAGTGATGCTAAGTAGAGCGATTGCTTTGAGCACACTACGTTGTACATATCAAATTTACCTAGGGACAGGGCAAGTGGCGTTTATATGGACTATGTTTTGATTTTTTAATTATTCATGCAAATTCTGTGCCAAACAGTGTTCAACGGCGATGGCGATTGATTCAATCGCATGTGCGCGCAATTTGGCTAAATCTATCCACGGATAGCGGACATTGATTAATGCTGAGTGTAAAAAACCTACCATTAAACTCAAACGCAGATCTCTTGCTAACGGCGCTTGACGTAGATCGCCGTTAATTTCAATTGCTACCTGTTCTATCAATGGCAATGCAATGGAAATCACATTTTGGTAGCTGCAAGACATGGTCAATTTTTGGCTATGTTCGCCGCGTACGGTTTGCTCAGACATATATACTAAGCGAAAATTTTCTGGATGCGCCTCCCAATAACTCAAGTTGGCATCAATACTTAAACGCAGACGTTCACGAGCACTACCCGCACCGTCAATCGCCCGCGCAACCTGTATGTGTAGGTCATCTAGTATGCTATCCCACAAGGCAACTAAGAGTTCTGACTTGTCATTAAAGTAATAATACAAACCCATGGCTGACATGCCGACTTGTTTCGCGACTGAACGCATGGTCAGCGCCTCAATTCCATCACGCTTATATATCGTGGTTGCGACTTGAATGATTTTCTCTCTTAGCTGTTTTTGATTTTCTTGGTTGCTGTGACGAGCGCTTCTTCTTTTTAGTGGTGGCGTGATAGCGAGTTGATCCATATGTGATGAGTGCAGATGTTTGGTGCAAGTGTTGAGTGCTGGCAGCAAGAATACAAATGTATACTAATGCCATGGGGATGAGAAATTTTAATGCAAGTGAGGCATTTTATGCATTTAAATTCAATATCGGACTTAAGTTCGGGATCAACTTAGCTTTGATAAGTTACTGAACTTTTTGATATCGATGGATTCTTTCTGGTACGTGTAGAGACAGATGATTAGCCGTGAAAATGAGCGCAATAAAATCCATCAATAAAATTCATCAATACCACGCATCAAAGCAAATTCCGTTAAACTCATCTGACTTTGCCTATTTGAAAGTGCATCATGAGTGATCCTACGAGAAAATTGAATTCTCCTGACTTAACTACGGTTCTATTCGCGACCGGATTTGTTCTAACATTATCTATGGGTGTGCGCCATGGATTTGGTTTTTGGTTGCAGCCGATTTCGCAAGAATATCATTGGACGCGCGAAACCTTTTCGATGGCGATCGCAATTCAAAATTTGATGTGGGGCGTGTTTGGTCCGTTCGCCGGTATGGCAGCCGACAAATTAGGGACTGCAAAAGTTATCGTGTTAGGCGCAATCTTATTTGCACTCGGTTTGTTATGGATGGCCTTAGTGAGTCAGCCGTTGGCATTTATTGTTGGATCGGGCGTGTTGATCGGCGCGGCCTTGGCATGTACCACCTTTGGTGCGGTCAGCGGCATCATTGGGCGCACTGCGCCTGATGCAAAACGTTCTTGGGCTTTTGGGATGTCATCGGCCGCTAGTTCATTCGGTCAGTTTTTTATGATGCCGGTCGATCAGAAATTGATACAACACGCTGGATGGCAAAACGCCTTGTACGTGCTGGCTGCCTTGATGTTAATTGTGATGTTGCCCATGGCGTGGAAGCTACGAGAGCCGCCGCGCGCAGTCGATACCGGCCCACAACAAAGTACGATTGAGGCGGTACGGGAAGCCTTTGCGCATAAGCCATTCCTACTCCTGCTAGCTGGTTATTTTGTGTGTGGATTTCAATTAGTTTTTATCGGTATGAATATGCCCGCCTATTTGAAAGATAAGGGAATAACCGATCCTAGTGTCGCTGTGATTGCCTTGTCCTTGATTGGCTTATTTAATATTTTTGGATCGTATGGTGCTGGAAAATTGGGTGGATTATTCCCTAAGCGTTACCTGTTATCGAGCATTTATCTTAACCGCAGTATTGTGATCGCTTTGTTTATTCTGGCGCCTTTAAGCACTTATAGCGTGTATATTTTTGCAGCAGCGATGGGTTTGCTATGGCTATCAACCGTCCCACTTACCAATGGTGTGATTGCAGGTATTTTTGGTTTGAAATATTTGTCCATGCTGTCTGGCTTCGTTTTCTTTTCGCACCAACTAGGCAGCTTCATCGGTGCGTGGTTGGGTGGTTATATGTATACCAAAAACGGCAATTACGACGCAGTATGGGTGATCGTAATTGGCTTAGGAATTTTCGCCACACTGATCAATCTGCCGATTAACGAAGCCGCAATAGAGCGCGATACAAAATTACCCGCCGCTGTATAAGATCTCGCGATATGAAATTGAAGCCACGAATTCGCAATGCACTGATATCGCTGCTTGTTGGGGCGATATTGGTGTTGGTCTTTTTGGGGTATCTACAACCCGCATTTATCGTCGATCTGGCGAATCGCTATGTGTTTTGTTAGTGTGGCCTAATAAGCCAATCACAACCCAGAAACCGAAATCGCCAACCAACTATCACCCACTTGTTTTTCTACATAGATCTTATCGCCATCTAGACGATAGGATAAGTAACAGCAATGCCGCGGATCGGATAGTACGTCTGGATTTAAGATCACGTAGCAATCGCCGGATGGCTTGCGCACTGAATGTGTGAGGAGTCCTGGATGTCCCTCTCGATGTAAGCGTTTGCCTATTGCTTGCGTGTAGCTGTAGTCCGTTTTGTGCATCAAGCCTGTTTGGCTTTTGTGGAAAGGCCGTAAATCGAGTAGCGCGGCGTCGCAGGCGACGGTGTAGACTTTGCGTTCGATTCGTACATCTCGGTCTTGAAAACCGGCGTCCGCCAATAAACCGTGGTACCAGTGATAGACCGTTTCGTAGGCGCTGGTTTCTATCGACTCGGCGCCATACCAGACTCCGAATTGTCCATCTGAATATCGGCTCGCTTGCCAGTGTTGAAAAGGCCATGTGATCGCATTGAACCAATGTGCGTCTTCAAATGGTCGGTGGATGATGGGCGTTGTGGAAATATAGCTAGGCGGCTTTACCTCTTCCTCGACTTGCTGTGCCAATTCCCAATCCTGCGGTGCATCGCTTAAGTCATCAAATAGATCTTGTGAGGCTTGTAGTGAAACGATATTGCGAAAGACATTTTCATGAACATCGTGGAGTTTTACTTTGGAAAATAAAGTGTGCATGCGAGATTTCGGCCAAATGAGGGAGCTCTAATTTTTATTGGGTAAGGCTAGCGGGAAAAAACTAAATGCCACGCGCGCGATCAAGGTAAGAGCGCACCATCAAGAGCCCAGTAAATCCCCATTCGCGTACCACTTGAACGGGCGACAGATTGTCGAAAGCGCGGTTGCGAGTCGTCATCCATGCATAAGCCAGCTCGCGGTTTTGTGGGAAGAGAAGTCGTAAATTTTTGTGAATGCCAAGCAGATGTCCAACACGTTCATATTGATCGCGATTGGTACCTATTGCTTCGCCTTTACGATAGCGCGTTAAGGTGGCGCGATTGCTGGCGGCAATGCCTAATAAGGCGGCTTGATCTTCGGTAGATAATTGCCAATGATCCATCAGCGTCATGACCATTTTAGCTAGGGCACCACGATCTTCTGATGGGGGCGTGTGTGGTTCTGGGTGACGTAATAACATGGGCATTTGTGTACTCCGGACTTAAGAATCGCTCAGTGACAAAAAACTATATGAATATGGAGCTACTATAGCATTTTGTTTTGATCGAAACAAATTTTGTTTCTTTTGGTGCACTTCGTTTGTGTTTTAATTGTTTTTTATGTATTTCTATCTGTCGTCTCAATAATTTGGGCGAGGAGATATCGACTCATTTTTCTTGATCGGAGTCGCTATAATCGCCTTTTAGAATTGTCTGTCATACCTAAGGGCCTGATTGATGTGCGGAAACTGTTATTTATCTTGTCGGGAGCAATAAATGAAATACTGGCTAATGAAATCTGAACCCAGCGAAGTCAGTATTGACGATGCATTGCGTATTGGCGCTGCACCTTGGTTTGGGGTGCGTAACTATCAGGCGCGTAATTTTATGCGGGATCAAATGCAGGTCGGAGATGGTGTGCTGTTTTACCATTCTAGTTGTGATGAGCCTGGGGTAGTCGGGATCGCAGAAGTGGCCAGCACACCGTATCCTGACGCGACGCAATTTGATGCGAGCAGTCATTATTATGATCCGAAGGCGACACCAGAAAACCCGCGTTGGATCTTGGTCGATGTGAAAGCAATCCGCAAAACGCGTGTACTGAGCTTGGCAGAAATGCGCGCGAATGAAGATTTGGCGAGTATGGTGGTATTGCAGAAAGGGAGTCGTCTCTCGATTACTCCCGTCACCGCAGTAGAATGGAAAACCGTGCTGAAGCTTTTAGATAAAAAATAAAACTCAGTTTTGGAACTGCTGCCTGAGGATATTTTTTTGTACTTTCCCCATGGTGTTTCTTGGTAATTCTTTCACGAAGAAAACTTGCTTCGGCACTTTGAAGTTCGCGATCTGTGATTTTAAGCGTGCGCTGACGGTTGCTGAATCTAGCGTGGCGGTATTCTTTAAAACAACCACGGCGCAAACTGCTTCACCAAAATCGGCATGTGGTAAACCAATGACAGCAGACTCAAGCACTTCTGGCATTTCGTCAATGACGCTTTCGATTTCTTTTGGGTAGACATTGTAGCCACCCGAAATAATTAAATCCTTGCTGCGTCCGACGATACTCAAGTATCCGCCACTATCAAACTTACCGACATCGCCGGTGCGGAAGTAGCCATCCGGTGTAAATTCCTCGGCGGTCTTTTCTGGCATGTGCCAGTAGCCCTGAAACACGTTAGGGCCTGTGACTTGGATATCGCCAATCTCACCGACGCTACAAACGACTCCTTCAGAATTGACTACGCGCACCTGAACACCAGGCAGAGCTAGCCCAACTGTGCCGCCTTTTCGTTGTCCTGTATATGGATTGGAGGTTAGCATGGTGGTCTCGCTCATACCATAGCGTTCCAAGATCGTGTGTCCGGTACGTTGCGTGAAATCTAGGAAGGTCTCCATTAACAAAGGCGCAGAGCCAGAGATAAACAGTCGAACCTTGGCGCACAGCGCTTGATTGAGTCTATCGTCTTGCAACAGCCTCACATAGTAGGTCGGGACGCCCATCATCACCGTTGATTGTGGTAAATAATGAAGCACCAAATCTGCATCGAACTTCGGCAAGAAAATCATCTTGCTGCCGTTCAGTAATGCGCCATGAGAGGCGACAAATAATCCGTGTACATGGAATAAGGGCAGGGCATGCAGCAGCACATCGCCGTCTTGCCAAGCCCAAGCATCTTTTAGCACTTTCGCATTAGAGGCGAGATTGTCATGGCTGAGCATCGCGCCTTTGCTGCGTCCTGTGGTGCCTGAGGTGTACAGTATTGCCGCTAGATCGTCTGCTTGACTTTGTACCGTGATAAATTGGTCAGACATGGGGGTGGCACGATCAAGCAGGCTCCCACGATTATTTCCCAGTGCTGGTGCGTCTAAAGTAAAGACGTGCTGGCTACCTGATTGAAATGCGATCTGAGAAACCCAGCCAAAATTTTGCGGAGAACATACGACCACTTCTGGTGCTGCATCTTGTATGAAGTAGGTAATTTCAGCGTGCTGGTAAGCCGTATTTAGCGGTAAAAAAATATAGCCAGCGCGTAAAGTGGCGAGATACAAAATCAGTGCTTCAGGCGATTTTTCTACCTGAACCGCGATTCGGGCACCAGGACTTAAGTCTAGGCTACACAGTAAATTGGCCAACTTGGCACTGGCACGTTCGACATCAAGCCAGGTGTAGTAGCGTCGATCGTGCGTTTCTATGCAGCACTGACTTAAGTCTGACGGGAAATGTTCTGAAAATAGTGCGTAGAGATTGGCGTTCATAGAAAAGCAATGAAAAATGTTGATGCTATTGCGGTCACTAAATTATGTTAGCTAAGCTACTATTTACCAGTGAATTCTGGCGTCTTTTTGGCGAGAAAACCGAGTATGCCTTCTTGATAATCGCTGGTTTCCAAAAAAGAGAAGGCATCGAGTTGTTCTTGTTCGGTCAGTGGTGCAGGCATGAAGCTGAGACGGCGCATGATTTTCTTATTGATACGAGCAGCCAGCGGTGCGCCACGGGCGATTCTCTCTGCGGTTTCTAAAGCTTCTAATGGCACATTATCGGAAAGCCTTTGTACTAAGCCCTTATTTTTTGCTTCAATGGCATTTAAGATTCTTCCTTCCAGCAAAATTTCTAAGCTGACTGCCTTGCCAACCAAGGCTAATAAACTTTGCATTTCTTGTGGTGCTAAGGGAAAACCTAGTTTATTAATAGGAATACCAAATCGTGAGTTGGGAGCAGCGATACGAATATCGCTTGCGATTGCGATTTCTAATCCACCGCCCACGCATACGCCCTCAATCGCCGCAACGACAGGATGTTGGCATTCACTAATGGCTTTGAGCGCCGCTGCGATCACTTGATTGTGGTAACGCATACCATCGGCCAAAGTATTGCGTACGGTAGCAAATTCTTGTACATCGGCACCTGCCGCAAAATTACGATTGGCGCCACGGATGATGATGCAACGTAATTCAGTATTGCGATCTAGCTCAGTGAAATGCTTAGTGAGTGCATTCCACATCGCCATATTGATGGCATTGAGTCGTTCTGGATTAGAGATCGTAACGTAGGCAATCTTATCTTGAGTTTCGCAAATAATTTGACCTTGCTCGATCGCTTGTTCACCTATTTGTTCGTCTATTTGGGGCGCAGTGTTGCCCACAGTTAGGTGTGAATTATGAATATCAGGCATGGGCTTCTCTTCCGTACTTCACATTATTTGTTCTTGTGCGATTTAGGTTTTTTTGGACTGGGTTTTTCGCTACTGGGCTTGGTTGTCTTGGGTTCGAATTTAGCTTGATAGGCTAGCCAGAGCAATAACAGTCCGCCAACGATCATGGGTAAGGACAGCATTTGTCCGGCAGAAATGCTGAAACCCGCCACATGTACCTCATAGTCTGGCGTGCGAAAGTATTCGGTGAAGAAACGTGCGCAGCCATACAAGCAGACGAATACAGCACCGACCGCCAGTGCTGGGCGCGCCTTACGTGCATAGATCCAGACCAGAATAAATAGTAGCAGACCATCGACTAAAGCCTGATAAAGCGGCGATGGATGCACAGGGTAGTCTATGCCTGGCCATTTCATAGCCCAAGGCAAATCACTGGAGGCGATACGGCCAGGTAATTCATGATTAATAAAATTACCGATGCGTCCTGCGGCATAACCGAGAGGGACTAAAGGCGCAATAAAATCATAGACATGAACCAGCGGCATTTTTGCATTGCGAGCCCATAAGCTCATCGCGATTAGCACGCCCAAAAATCCACCGTGAAAGGACATACCACCTTTCCATACCATGAGAATTTCGAGAGGATTGGTGAGGTAGTAGCTCAGATTGTAAAACACGACTTCACCTAACCGCCCACCTAGCACGACCCCTAATACGCCGTAAAACAGCATGTCGTCTATGTGTTCTTTGGTCCAGCCAAGGGCGGCGATATGAGGTTGTTTTAGACGTACTCGACCCAGCGCGACAAACTGTGCGAAGGCGACTAAGTACATCAGACCGTACCAATGGATATTGAGAAAACCGAGTCGGATTGCAACGGGGTCGAAGTTGGGATGTTCCAGCATAATTGATTTATAAAAGATCTAAAAAAGCCTGCAAGGCAGGGGAGGTGTTATCTTTGCGCCAGGCTACGCCAATTTCTACGCCTGCATGAATAGATGAGGGCGCGAGTGTATTTGGGTTTGCGTGTTTGTTGGCATCTTTGCGTGTTTTTTTTGTCGCTTGATTTTGGTTTAGCGGATAGTAAATCACGCCCGGACGTTTTAAATTAGAAACGGATTCTGGTACTAAGGCCATCCCCATCGATGCAGAGACCAAGGCGATAATGGTTTGCATTTGTATCGCTTCTTGTGACACTACGGGTGTCAATCCCACTTTTTCAAAACAGGACAAAATACTGTCGTGCAAAGCAGGCGCAATTTTGCGCGGAAAAAGGATTAATGGCAAATCTTTGTAAGTCGCTAAATCGTTGGGGTTGGCGCGTTGTGCCTCAGACTCGGGTATGGCTAAGATCAAGGCTTCACTACGCACTTTTTTGTAGTGGATTTGCGCGGTTAGTGACGATGGAATCGGTGGGATTAAAAAGCCTAAATCAATCTCTGACTTTTCCAGTAAGACTAATTGCTTATCGCTGGTGGCTTCATTTAACTCAATTTTAACTGCTTGATGGCTTTGTCTGAATTTGCGCAGAACTAGCGGCAATATGCTGTAGTCCGCGATAGATATGAACGCCAAACGTAGCTCTCCCGTTTGTCCATTAGCAGCACGTTGAACGATGTCAGGAAGTAGCTCTGCTTGTGCAAGTAAACGCTTGGCTTCGGGCAGTAAAGCTAAGCCTGCTGCACTCAATTGAATGTGTCTTGTCGTGCGAATAAATAAGGCTGCATTAAGCTGGGCTTCTAAGCCTTGTATCGCTTGAGAAAGCGGTGGTTGCGTCATATGCAAACGTAGCGCCGCGCGACCAAAATGCTGTTCTTCTGCGACTGCTACAAAATATCTGAGTTGACGCAGTTCTATCTGCATGACTTAATGCGAACGATCATGGATGGGCTGGATAAATTGATGAACTAAGTGGGCTCAGTAAGTAGATTAACTAAGTGCTGCGTCTCAATAAAATTTAGCGTTTCTGAATCGGTCAGAATAGGCTTGAATCGGGGTGCCCAATTTACTTTTTTTTGCTTTCTTTGAAATTGCGTTTCAAGCGTTCATCTTGCATTTTTTTATGGTGCATATCATCTTTGCGTTTGTCCAACCCCAGCATGCGTTCGAGAAATTCAAACCAGATAAACGCGGCAAATGCGAATCCATTAATCCACCACCACGACACTTGTTCCATAAAACTCACTTCGAGCAGTTTTAATGCGTAGAGGATGACGATAGGAATAATCAGGAACATAGTTGAAAATCTTTGAAAAATGAATGGGTGACCTTGCTAAGTGAGTGTTCATCATAGGCATATTCCAGACTTAGGTCAACCAAACGAAATTTAGCGACGTTGGAAGGCTCGGTAAATCGTAAAAAGCAGTAGAATATCTGTACCTCAAATTTGACTAGGAGATTTTGATGAAAACAGCACTTATGGTGATCAGTAGCGCGGCTTTGTTGGTATCTGGTTCTGCGATGGCGAATGCTGATTTGGCGAAAGCAAAAAATTGTATGACTTGTCATAGCGTTGACAATAAAATTTTGGGACCTGCATTTAAAGACGTTGCAAAAAAATACGCAGGTGATAAAACTGCAGCGGATAAACTGGCAACTAAAGTTATTAAAGGCGGTAGCGGCACATGGGGCGCAGTACCTATGCCAGCAAATGCTCAGGTGTCTCCAGCAGAAGCAAAAACTTTAGTAACCTGGGTTTTGTCTTTGAAATAAAAATAGTTAATTCTTAGGCTTGCTAATTCGTCGTTTTGACGAGTAATTAGTTAGCATTAGTTATGCATTGTTTATGATTAATCAGTACGATGAATAACACTAAGCTCGGCATCCTGAGTGCCGAGCTTTTTTATTGAGTTTGTAGTTTTAACTTTGTACATCTTTTTGTTTACGTATCTGTCTAATTTGTTATGGCCAAATTTCATACTCTCGATAAAGTAGATCGCAAATTACTCAATTTGCTACAAAAAGATAACCAAGTCGCGACTCGTGTTCTGGCTGAGAAACTTCATATTTCTCAGCCAACTTGTTTGCGTAGAATTAAGGCGCTGCGAGACGCGGGGATTATTAATGCCGATGTTGCCATGGTTGATCCATTTTCTCTTGGTTATGGCATGCTTGCTTTCCTTGAGATTTCATTGACCAACCAATCCGACGAGCATATGCGTGATTTTGAGGCGTGCATGAATCACGAACCGGAAGTAATGCAATGCTACTTCGTATCAGGTGAAATTGATTATTTTTTAGTGATCCATGTGGTCGACATGGAGGCTTATTATCAATTCGTGCGGCGCGCCATCTCTGGGTCGGGTAACGTGCGGCATTTTCACTCACGTTTTCCTATGAAACGAGCGAAGTTTTCTACGCGCATTGCTTTTGATGAAAAAATGCCAGAGTTGTCGGTACGTGTCGCGAAATAAATTAGGATCAATACGCGAGACCTGAGACCTTAAGCCTTACACTAAAGTGATTTCTTAGTGCTAAGGCTTATGACTTTTTAGCTTACTCAATTCTTGTGTGACCGCCCGTGTGATGACTTCTTCTAGGCTTTGTCGCAGACCCGCACGAATATCGTCGGCAAGCTGATCGACCGCACTCTGTAATACTTCAGCCAGACTATCGCGCACTCTATGTTCTAGGACAAAATCAACGCGCGCCAATACTTGACGCAGTACATTTTCTTTAAGCTTGTGCTCCATTTGTAGCCACGCTTCAGTACTCATGTTATCGCAATTTTGGACGGCAACTTGTTCTTGTTTTACCTCTTCAAAGAATTTGCCTTGAGTTGCTGGTGCTGATATTGGTGCAGGCGCTGCTTTAGGCACACTAATCGAATTAGTCGGAGAAATTGGTTTCGACATCGCTGCCGTCGCCGTTGCTGTGTTTATATTCGCCACCGGTGATGCTGGTGCTGTGGGGCTTTTAATGTCGGGCGTAGGGCGTACAGATGTCGCAGGTTTATTTGGCGCCGATGAGGTTGGTTGCGCAGTTGTTTGACGCTCAGTAGTCGCTGGCGTCGTTGGCGCAATGACTTCGGTCAAAACAGGAATACTGGAATCAATTTGATCATTCATGATGCGTTGGCGACGGTGTGAGTAGGCTTGATACCCTGTTGTTGATAAAGGCGGAAGCGTTGCCGTCCCGCATTGGCATCTTGTTCTTCGCTCGATACGATTTCTATCACGCGTTGAAAGCTTTGAAATTGCAATGGTAAAGACTGACTGAGATTGACCAATAAATCATGGTGCGGTGATGGCGCCTCTTGGTCTGCGCTTATCACAATTGGGCTCTGGGTTGCCAGAGGATCTTCGATAAGTGTGTGAGGTAAAAAATCGCTGGCAGAAAAACTCCATAAAGCTCGATCTAAAGATTGCGCCTGCGCCAAATCTTGACTCAATACCAGAATCTGACAATTCGCCGCCCGCGCCTTTCTGATGAGGCGGCAGGCATAGTGAATTTTGTCGCTCACTTGACTATGAAAATCTACTCGAGTCATTTTAGATTATTTAAATTCTCAAATTCAGTTTGCTTGGCTTAAAAACGAATACCGGTCGGTGACGCGGTGCGCGGTTTTACTTGCTCACTTGTTTTTTCTGCTTTGTCTTTGTTGTCAACGGGTGCTGGCGGTGCTGCTGGTTCCGCTGCTGGATAGCGATAGTCTTTGGGAAGTACACTGGTTTCTGGGTAGCCAGCAGTGCTTAAGGCTGTGCGCCATTCGACACTGTCAAAGCCTGCAAACTTTGCTCTACTAATTAAAAGTAGAGGCAATTGAGTATCACCGCTGACTTGACGAAGTTTTTCAACATCGTCTTTCGTGTCCACGGTTTTCTCAGTGAAGGGAATACCATTTTGTTTCAACATGCTACGTGCTTCATTGCAGATGCCGCATGGTGTACTAGGCAGTGTTACATACAGCGTGACAGGGTTTTTACGAGTCGCCACTTCTAATTCCGGTGGTAGTCGGACATTAGATTGCTGCCCGGCACCTTCAGTCGATTTGCTGAGTAATTTTTTCGCATTGGCTGGTGGCGGCGTATCGCTGTAAACGGTTTTTCCGTTCGGGCCTATCCATTTATACATCTGTGCTTGAGCGATGTTAGTCATCGAGGTCGCAGCGCAGAGCAGCAGTGCGGTGGCTAGCAAGCTAATTGGCGAATAATCAGTTTTTTTGACTATTTTTTCTGTCGTGGTAACGTCATGAGGAAGGTGCATTGCGATAATCTCCAAATAGACTATTTATTGAATCATGCCATTATGGCGCAATAAGGCATCGATAGTCGGTTTCCTGCCGCGAAAAGCGACAAATGAGTCTAAGGCCGGGCGTGATCCACCCATCTCTAAAATTTCGGCTTGAAACAGTTGGCCAACTTTTCGAGATAAGCTCGTCCCTTCGATCTGTGCTGCTTCTTCAAACGCGCTGTAGGCATCCGCTGATAAAACTTCAGCCCATTTATAACTAAAATATCCTGCTGAATACCCGCCGGCGAAGATGTGGCTGAACGAATGTTGGAAACGGTTAAAAGCAGGAGGTTGCATGACACTCACTTCATCTCTGACCTGTTGCAATACTTGGGCGACGCTGAGACTGGCGGCGCTGGCGCTACCATCATGAAGACGCATATCAAATAAGGCGAACTCCACCTGACGCAGCGTTTGTAAGCCAGATTGGAAATTTTTTGCAGCGATCATTTTGTCGTACAAGCTGCGCGGTAAGTGGGCGCCGGTATCAACATGCGCGGTCATTTGTTGTAAGACATCCCATTCCCAGCAGAAATTTTCCATAAATTGAGACGGCAATTCCACCGCATCCCACTCGACGCCAGAGATTCCCGAAACCGAAATGTCATCGACCTTGGTCAGTAATTGATGCAATCCGTGCCCAAATTCATGGAATAGGGTAATCACTTCATCGTGGGTGAATGTTGCTGGTTTGGTGACGCCATCCACCACCACTGGGGCATTGAAGTTGCAGGTTAAATAAACCACGGGCGTCTGAATGCCGCTCGCTTTGCGGCAGCGTGCTCGGGCGTCGTCCATCCAAGCGCCGCCTTGTTTTGCAGCGCGCGCGTAGAGGTCAAGATAAAACTGTCCAACCAATTCACCATCGCGCTCGACACGATAAAACTTCACATCAGGATGCCACGTAGCGGCGCTATCGCTTTGGATATTCACGCCAAACAAAGTTTGAATCACATTGAATAAACCAGCGACGACTTTGTGCTCAGGGAAATATTGCTTTACTTCTTGCTCAGAAAACGCGTAACGTTGTTCGCGGAGTTTTTCTGAAGCAAAAGTGGTGTCCCACGCTTGCAAGTCGCTGATGCCAAATTGTTCTTGGGCAAATTGGCGTAGCTCCGTCAAATCTTTTTCGGCAAACGGTTTCGCTTTGTGTGCTAAATCGAGCAAGAAACTTTCGACTTGGGTGGCGCTCTCCGCCATTTTGGGTAAAAGCGAGACTTCTGCGAAATTTTGATAGCCAAGTAGTTCCGCTTCTTCTTGGCGTAGACTCAATAACTCATCGATGATTGCCGTGTTATCCCACTCAGGATGCCCGCCTAGTTCCGATGCCTTGGTCGCGTTTGCGCGATAAATCGTTTCGCGTAGCTGGCGGTTTTCAGCGTATTGCAAAAGTGGGAAATACGAAGGGAAATGCAGGCTGAATTGATAGCCCGTTTTGCCATCCTGTTCGGCGGCGTGTTGTGCCGCTTGTAAGACTTCTTCCGGCAATCCTTTGAGTTCGGCCACATCCGTGACGAGCAATTTGTAATCATTGGTCGCGTCCAACACGTTCTCAGAGAATTTGGTGGAGAGGGCGGCTAATTTTTCTTGCACTTCTGCGTAGCGTTTCTTTTTGTCGTCAGCTAATTCTGCGCCGCCGAGTTTAAAGTCACGCAAGGCATTGCTGATGATTTTTTTACGCGCGGCACTCAGCGTCGCGTAGGCAGCGCTCGCACTTAATGCTTTGTAGTGTTCGTATAAATGCAGATTTTGTCCAAGCTCAGTCCAAAATTCGGTGACCTTGGGTTGGTTTTCGTTATAGGCTGCACGTAGTTCTGGTGTATCGCGCACCGAATTGAGATGACTCACGATGCCCCAAGCACGGCTGAGCTTTTCGGTAACGGTTTCTAATGGCGTGACGAAATTGTCCCAATCAATGTTTGCTATTGGCGCTTCTAATTGCAATACCACAGTACGGCATTCTGCTAACAATAGATCAATCGCGGGACTGACATGCTCCGGCGAGATCGAATCAAAGCGTGGCAGATCGCTAAAGTCGAGTAGCGGATTGGTGGTCGTTGTTGATTGGGTCGTCATTTCACTCATCGTATTAAATTCTTTCTGCAGCTTCTATCGTATTAACTAATAACATCGTGATCGTCATTGGACCAACGCCGCCTGGTACTGGCGTAATGTAACTAGCGACTTCTTTGACATTCGCGTAATCCACATCGCCGCACAATTTGCCTTCATCGTCGCGATTCATGCCGACGTCGAGTACGACCGCACCCGGTTTCACCATGTCGGCAGTGACGATATTGCGCTTGCCTGTGGCGACCACGAGGATGTCGGCATTGCGTGTATGGGCGCCCAAATCACGTGTCTTGGAATTACATATGGTGACGGTTGCGCCTGCTTGCAAGAGCAACATGGCTTGCGGTTTTCCGACAATATTTGAAGCACCAACCACCACCGCATTCGCGCCACGTACTGGGTAGTTAATAGATTCCAGCATCTTCATCACGCCATACGGTGTGCATGGACGGAATAAAGGCTGACCTGTCATTAGCAAACCAGCATTGCTGATATGAAAACCGTCTACATCTTTTTCGGCAGCAATCGCTTCAATCACTTTGTTAGCATTGATGTGTGCGGGTAAAGGCAATTGCACCAGAATGCCATTGATCTTTGAATCATTATTGAGGCGATCGATGTGTGCCAAAAGGTCAATTTCGCTTAAGGATGCATCATATTTTTCAAGAACTGAGTAAAAGCCGCAGTCCTCGCATGCTTTGACTTTGTTGCGTACGTAGACTTGAGAGGCGGGATTGTCGCCAACCAAAATGACCGCGAGGCCTGGTTGTTTCCCTTTTGCAGTTAAGTTTGCTGCGCGTTTAGTCACGTCTTCGCGAATTTGCTGAGAAAGTTGGGTGCCACTGATGATTTGTGCTGTCATGGTATTTGTGCTCGAAAGGAGGCGGACACTTGAAAAAAATACGACAAGGTCGGCGGATGGCAAAAAATGGATCAAGCATCATTATAAAGGATGGCGACCAGGCGTATTAATAGTTGCTAACTTTCTTGATCAAACTGGGCGAAAAAAAGTTAAAAATTCTGATTTCAGCGGTGAATCTCCTGATCCTGATAGACGTGGCTTTTTTGTGACTTCGAAAGTGTTTCTCTTTATTACCAAAATTGTTGGTTTATCTATGAAATGTGTTTCGTAATTTGCCAAGCTTTCTGCTAATTTAGAAAATATATGAGTAGGTTTGGCTTCACAAATCATAGTAATTTACATAGAAGTTTGTATGTTGCATTGCATCACGAATCTCACAATATGAAATCACATATCGTAATTTGAAATTTGAGAAAAGTGCTGTTAGAATGTCCCCGATGCAAAAAATCGAGAGTCGTTTTCGTCTTGAAAAAGGCTTGAGAATTTTTCACATTTCGCACAAGCTTGCGTAAAACTAAACAGTGTAAAGGCGGTACTAGCTCTGCACGACGTGAGCAGTCGCCACCAGAACACATGACCTTTATCCATGAGGAGACCGTATGTCACAGATAGACCAAATTTTGGCGCAAGCCGTGAATGATCCCGACGTGATCGAAACCAATGAATGGCTTGATGCGCTTGAGTCTGTGATTGATACGGAAGGTCCGGATCGTGCACATTATTTGATGGAACGTATGATGGATTTGGCGCGTCGTCGTGGTGCAAATATCCCTTTCTCAAGCAACACCGCTTACGTTAATACGATTCCTGCCGATAAAGGTGCGCATTGCCCAGGTAATCTCGAAATCGAAGAGCGCCTGCGTTCTTACATGCGTTGGAATGCGATGGCGATGGTGGTGAAAGCAAATCGTCTTGATGGCGATCTAGGCGGCCATTTATCGAGTTTCGCTTCTTTGGCGAATATGTTGGGTATCGGCTTTAATCACTTCTGGCATGCACCGACCGCAGATCATGGTGGTGATTTGCTTTACATTCAAGGTCACTCTTCTCCAGGTATCTATGCTCGCGCTTTCCTCGAAGGCCGCTTGAGCGAAGATCAATTGTTACACTTCCGTCGTGAAGTCGATGGCAAAGGCCTGTCTTCTTACCCACATCCAAAATTGATGCCAGATTTCTGGCAATTCCCAACGGTCTCTATGGGTTTGGGCCCATTGATGGCGATCTATCAAGCACGCTTCTTGAAATACCTCCACGCACGTGGCATCGCTGATACGGAAAAACGTAAAGTCTGGGCATTCTGCGGCGACGGTGAAATGGATGAACCGGAATCCATGGGCGCGATCGGTATGGCGGGTCGTGAGAAGCTGAATAACCTCGTGATAGTGGTGAACTGTAACTTGCAACGTCTGGACGGTCCAGTACGCGGCAATGGCAAAATCATCCAAGAACTCGAATCTGACTTCCGTGGCGCAGGCTGGAACGTCGTTAAAGTGATTTGGGGTTCAGGTTGGGATGAATTGCTGGCGAAAGACAAAGAAGGTGCTTTGCGTAAGATCATGATGGAAACCGTGGACGGTGAATATCAGAACTACAAAGCGAAAGATGGCGCCTATGTTCGTTCACACTTCTTCGGCAAAGATCCACGTACTTTGGCGATGGTCGCCCATATGTCGGACGACGATATCTGGCGTTTGACACGCGGTGGTCACGATCCACACAAAATTTACGCAGCATTTAAGGTCGCACAAGAAAGTGTCGATCAACCGACGGTGATTTTGGCCAAGAGTATTAAAGGTTACGGCTTTGGCAAAGCGGGTGAAGCACGTAACACGGCACATAATACGAAGAAGCTCGATGACGAAACGATCAAATCCGTACGCGATCGCTTCCAATTGCCAATCGCCGATGAGAAGTTGCCTGAGATTCCATTCTACAAACCAGCTGACGACACACCTGAGATGAAGTACTTGCACGAACGTCGTGCAGCACTCGGTGGTTACCTGCCACAGCGTCGCCAACAAGCGGATGAACAATTAGTGGTGCCGCCATTGTCTGCATTCCAAGCCATGTTGGAACCAACGGCAGAAGGTCGTGAAATTTCAACGACAGCATCGTATGTACGCGTGTTGACGTCTTTGCTGCGTGATAGCAGTTTGGGCCAGCGTGTTGTACCTATCATGGTCGACGAATCGCGTACATTCGGTATGGAAGGCTTGTTCCGTCAAATCGGTATATTTAGCCAAGTTGGTCAGTTGTACGAACCTGTCGATAAAGATCAGGTCATGTACTACCGCGAAGATAAAGCTGGTCAGATTTTGCAAGAAGGGATTAATGAAGCCGGTGGTATGAGTTCGTGGATCGCTGCGGCGACTTCCTACTCGACCAATAATCGCGTGATGATTCCGTTCTACACGTATTACTCAATGTTCGGTCTGCAACGTATCGGCGATTTAGCCTGGGCCGCAGCAGATATGCGTGCACGTGGCTTCTTGATCGGTGGTACTGCAGGTCGTACGACACTGAACGGTGAAGGCTTGCAGCATGAAGATGGCCATAGCCATGTGATGGCATCGACGATTCCAAACTGCGTGCCTTACGATCCGACTTTTGCGCATGAAGTCGCAGTTATTATTCATGATGGTTTGCGTCGTATGGTCACTAACCAAGAAGACGTGTTCTACTACATCACGGTGATGAATGAGAACTACGCGCACCCAGGTTTGGTCGCAGGTCAAGAAGAAGGCATCATCAAAGGTTTGTATTCCTTCAAGAAATCCGAAGCACAAACTAAACATCGCGTGCAACTTTTGGGTTCAGGCACGATCTTGCGTGAAGTGATTGCCGCCGCTGATTTGTTGCAAAACGATTGGGGCATTGCAGCCGATATTTGGTCTGCACCATCCTTCACATTATTGGCGCGTGACGGTCAAGATGCAGAACGTTGGAATATGTTGCACCCAACCGAAACACCACGTGTCCCTTATATTGCTGAATGCTTGAAAGATACAGCCGGTCCTATCGTTGTATCTACTGACTACATGCGTGTCTATGCAGAACAGGTTCGCGCCTTTATTCCAAAAGATCGCAGCTACAAAGTTTTGGGTACGGATGGTTTTGGTCGTTCCGATAGCCGTGCCAAATTGCGTGAATTCTTTGAAGTGAATCGTTATTTCGTGACGATCGCAGCATTGAAAACTCTGGCAGACGAAGGCGCGATTTCTGCTTCTGTGGTAGCACAAGCGATTGAGAAATACGGTATTAATCCAAATAAACCAAATCCGGTGACTGTTTAATTATTGTTGATGCGATTTTAAAGAATAGCAAAGTAGGGTGCGCCGTGCGCACCAAACCGAGGTGCGCACGGCGCACCCTACCTGAAATAGTGGAGCAAACATTATGAGTACAGTAGAAGTCAAAGTGCCGGATATCGGTGATTTTAAAGAGGTTGAAGTCATTGAATTGATGGTTAAAGTGGGTGACACCATCAAAGTTGATCAATCCTTGATTACAGTTGAATCAGACAAAGCCAGTATGGAAATTCCATCCAGCCACGCTGGTGTTGTGAAAGAAGTGAAAGTTAAAGTCGGCGATAAAGTGGCGCTCGGTTCTTTGGTCGTGATCGTTGATGCCGATGGTGCGTCAGCAGCTCCTGCAGCATCTGCGGCTCCAGTTGCACCTTCTGCACCGGCGCCTGTGGCAGCGGCAGCACCTGCTCCTGTTGCAGCGAGTGTGGCCAGTGTGGCGACCGCGTCAGCAGGGAAAGCGCATGCTTCACCATCGATCCGCAAATTCGCACGTGAGCTTGGCGTTGATTTGAGTAAAGTTCCTGGTACAGCACCTAAAGGCCGTATCACGCAACAAGACGTGCAGAATTTTGTTAAAGGCGTGATTGCTGGTGCGGCCAATGCGCCCGTTGCCGCTACTGCTAATACCAATGGCAGCGGCGCGGGCTTAAATCTTTTGCCTTGGCCTTCGTTAGATTTCAGCAAGTTTGGCGGTACCGAATTATTGCCATTGTCACGTATCAAAAAACTCAGCGGTCCGAACTTGCATCGCAACTGGGTGATGATTCCTCACGTGACGCAATTTGATGAAGCCGATATCACAGGCTTGGAAGAATTCCGCAAATCATCCAATGATGCCTTGGCAAAATCGGGCGTGAAATTGACTATGTTGGCATTCGTGATCAAGGCCAGTGTTGCGGCTCTGAAAAAATTCAAAGCCTTCAATGCGTCTTTGGATGCAACCGGTGAAAACCTGATTTTGAAACAGTATTACAACATCGGTTTTGCGGCTGACACGCCAAATGGTTTGGTTGTGCCTGTGATCAAAAACGCCGATCAAAAGACTTTGTCACAAATCGCAACTGAAATGGGTGAATTGTCGGCGCAAGCACGTGACGGCAAACTGAAACCAGCCGATATGCAAGGTGCGACCTTCACGATTTCTTCGTTGGGCGGTATTGGTGGTACAGCGTTTACACCGATCATCAATGCACCTGAAGTAGCGATTTTAGGTTTGTCTAAATCTTCCATGAAGCCAGTATGGGATGGCAAACAATTTGTGCCACGTCTGATGTTGCCACTATCCTTGTCCTACGATCACCGCGTGATCGATGGCGCGATGGCCGCGAAATTCACTGCTTATTTGGCTGACGTACTTGCAGATTTGCGTAAGACGATGCTGTAAAAAAAAACGTAGGGTGGGCAGGGTTTTCTGCCCACGCGTAAGGTAATTATTGACTGACAGCGGTGGGCAAGTGCCCATCCTACGAAGAAAAAATTGGAGCAAAAAATATGAGCACAATTGAAGTCAAAGTCCCGGATATTGGTGATTTTAAAGAAGTCGAAATTATTGAAGTGATGGTTAAAGTTGGTGACACGATTAAAGTCGATCAATCACTGATTACCGTTGAGTCAGACAAAGCAAGTATGGAAATCCCGTCGAGTCAAGCGGGTGTCGTTAAAGAGCTGAAAGTGAAAGTAGGCGATAAGATTGCTGAAGGCAGTATTGTTCTGGTGGTGGAAGCTGTGGGTGCTGCTGCACCGGCACCATCCGCTGCGCCAGTTGCGGCAGCACCTGTGTCAGCTGGTACTTCAGCTCCGCCCCCAGTTGCTGCTGCCGCGGCTCCTACCGTTGCCCCCGTTTCTAGCGGCCCAAT
This sequence comes from Affinundibacterium danionis, assembly GCF_042432465.1. Taxonomy (NCBI): domain Bacteria; kingdom Pseudomonadati; phylum Pseudomonadota; class Betaproteobacteria; order Burkholderiales; family Oxalobacteraceae; genus Affinundibacterium; species Affinundibacterium danionis. The sequence continues at coordinate 117,935 of NZ_JBHLXJ010000002.1, forward strand.
CGAAGTCAAAGTTCCCGATATCGGCGACTTTAAAGAAGTCGAAGTTATCGAAGTGATGGTGAAAGTTGGCGACACAGTCAAAGTTGATCAGTCTTTGGTGACAGTTGAATCAGATAAGGCGAGTATGGAAATTCCATCGAGCCATGCTGGCGTCGTTAAAGAAATTAAAGTTAAAGTCGGCGACAAAGTGGCTGAAGGCAGTTTGCTGATTATCGTCGAAGGTACCGCACCTGCTGCTGCGCCAGCCGCACAGGCAGTTGCGGTAGCGCCTGCGCCTGCCGTCGCTGCGCCATTGGCATCGAGTTATGCTGGTACAGTCGATATCGAATGCGACATGATGGTGTTGGGTGCGGGCCCCGGTGGATATTCCGCAGCATTCCGTTCTGCTGATCTCGGCATGAGCACGGTATTGGTCGAACGCTATTCGACTTTAGGCGGTGTATGCTTGAATGTCGGCTGTATTCCATCCAAAGCCTTGTTGCACGTAGCGGCCGTAATTGATGAAACCGCTGCGATGTCAGGTCATGGTGTGACTTTCGCCAAGCCGCAAATTGATCTCGATGCTTTGCGTGCGCACAAAGATGGTGTTATCAAACAAATGACCGGCGGCTTAGCGGGTATGGCTAAGGCGCGTAAAGTGAACGTAGTACAAGGCCTCGGTCAATTTGTTAGCCCACATCACATCGAAGTAACGGCGGCAGACGGTAGTAAGAAAGTCGTGCAATTCAAGCAGGCGATTATCGCGGCTGGCTCTTCTGTGGTGAAACTACCTTTCGTACCAGAAGATCCACGTATCGTTGACAGTACTGGCGCTTTGGAATTGCGCCAAATCCCGAAGCGTATGTTGGTCATCGGTGGCGGTATCATTGGTTTAGAAATGGCGACGGTGTACTCGACTTTGGGTGCTCGCATCGATGTCGTCGAGATGATGGACGGTTTGATGCAAGGTGCTGATCGCGATATGGTCAAGGTTTGGCAGAAACATAATCAGCATCGCTTTGATAATGTGATGACGAAGACGAAAACAGTTGGCGTCGAAGCGCTGCCAGAAGGCATCAAAGTCACGTTCGAAGCCGCTGAAGCAGGCGCAACCGCACCTGCACCACAAATCTATGATTTGGTCTTGGTGGCGGTCGGTCGTAGTCCGAATGGTAAGAAGATCGCTGCCGACAAGGCCGGTGTAGCAGTGACTGATCGTGGCTTCATCAATGTCGATAAACAAATGCGTACCAACGTACCACATATTTTCGCGATTGGTGATTTGGTTGGGCAACCGATGCTGGCGCACAAAGCGGTGCATGAAGCGCATGTGGCAGCGGAAGCGGCTGCTGGACACAAGGCTTACTTTGATGCGACCGTGATTCCATCCGTTGCTTACACCGATCCAGAAGTGGCATGGGTGGGTGTGACCGAAGATGAAGCTAAAGCAAAAGGCTTGGCAATCGAGAAAGGTGTCTTCCCTTGGGCGGCTTCGGGTCGTGCGGTTGCCAACGGTCGTGCGGAAGGTTTCACCAAATTGATTTTTGACGCCGAGACTAAACGTATCATTGGTGGCGGTATTGTCGGTACTCACGCTGGCGATATGATAGGTGAACTCGCCGTGGCAATTGAAATGGGTGCAGATGCGGTGGATATTGGTAAGACCATCCATCCGCATCCAACTTTAGGCGAGTCTATCGGCATGGCAGCTGAAGTTTACAAAGGTGTTTGTACGGATTTACCGCCGCAACGCAAGAAGTAATTTTTTCGTTTTTGTCTCTTTCAGAAAGTCCCTGCAAAATTGATTGCAGGGACTTTTTTTGATCTTTGTTGTAGCTGATTGATCACCCAACTCAGTACAAACTAAGTAGTTTAATCTTGAGACGCTAGTTAAAGAATAGTCCAATGCTCGGTTGCTGCATTAAAAAAGCCGCATTGTTGAAGTGCGAGTTCGAATCGACCGTTTTGTACTTGCGTTTGTAATTCTGGAAAAACTTTGTCTGCGATCATTTTCCCGTGTGCGCTGGTATCACAGGCGAAATGGCGAGAGCCGCGTAGCGCGATTCGCAGATTGGGTACGGGAACCAGTTGGCAGTCGTCCAATTCTATAGTCATATGATGGGCTGTACTAAACGGTGCAAGTAGCGCATCAACTTCACCGCTACTAACCATATAGACCATTTGACGCCAAGTTTTTACATCGAGGCAGTGCATGATGCCAAGTCGTTCCAAGGTATTCCAATCCGCACTCCAGTCACGATTGGAAACAAAGCGCAATTGCCGCAAGTCATTAAGAGTTTTGCAAGCAAGGGCATGTTGATTCTGTGGGTAGGTATAGATGCCTACTAAGGATTTTCCATCGGCGATTATCGCTTCAGATTGATAGATTTCTTCAGTATAGGTTCCTAAATCTGATTGCCAGCATGTGGTGGCGAGCGTCGTGATTGAGGAGGTGCGCAATTGCTCTAAACCGTTGGCATAGCTATCGATCGCGATGATTTTGTAGTTGGCTTCAGGTAAAGCGGTCTGTAAAGCACAGATGAAGAATGCGAATTCAACGACATCGCGACGGCTATGATGTCCAGAAAAGTCAGTGATGGAAGTGACGGCTCTCCCATCTAAAAATAACTGATAGTCTTTCACGACATCTTTAGGCGCACCAACTTTTATTACGCTCTGATCGAGATCGGGCGCAATCAGAGGTAAGACCATGCGTATGCTGGTACCTTCGCCTGGCACTGATTCGATATCAATTTTCCCACCAAATACTTGTGTCACTACGGTATGCGCTAGATGCATACCCAAACCACTTCCACCTTTCCCTAATTTAGTCGTGAAAAAGGGTTCAAACACGCGACGCAGCACGGTGGCGGGGATGCCGTTACCATTGTCACTGAAAATAATTTCTACTTTATCGTCATCGACTAACTTAGCGGTCAATAGCATATGCCCTTGTGGAATACCTTCAAACGCATGCAAGAGCGCATTATTGATTAGATTGATTAAAATCTGACTGAGTGGACCCGGATAGGCGTGCATCGTAATTGCGGCATCGACGTCACATTGAAAAATATGCTGGGTCTGCGCTATGCTAGGCAACATCGCCAGTCGGGTCTCATCGACCACATTGATTAGTGAAAACTCTCTTCTTTGTTCCGAGTGCTGGTCTGCCGACAATTGTTTAAAACTGCTAATCAAGGAGGCTGCGCGCTCCAGATTTTGCTGCAATATCGCAGTGCCTCGGTAAGATTCGGTGAGGAAATCTTGCAACGCTTTACGCGTGAATTTATTCTCACTGGCGAATTCTAGTTCTTTGATCTTGTCGGATAAGGTGCTGCTGACTAACAGCGCATTCCCTATCGGCGTATTTAACTCATGTGCGACGCCAGAGACTAAGGCACCGAGTGCTGCATTTTTTTCGTTTTGTACTAATTCGTGTCGCGTGCCTTCTAGGTTTTGTAGCGTTTCTATTAAATGTGAATTACTACTTGCCAAGGCACGGGTTCGTTCCTCTACCCGTATTTCTAAAATCTCGTTCGCATGCTTTAAGGCTTCTCTGAGTTTGTTTGATTCTAGTAAATCTAATTTTGATCTGCGCCATGCGAGTGTGAGATAGCTAAGGAAGGCAATGATCCAGATGAAAATGATTCCTAGCCTAAAGTTTTCCGCAGAAATCCATAAGCCTACAAATTCGACCGATTCTAAGGTAATACGGTGCGCGCCGGGTGTGACATTGCCAGCAGTCGTGAAGCTCAGTGCGATGACATTGTCCAGCTCTGGGCCAATATGATCGATGCTGGTGGGGTTTTCCTGCGTCCACCAAGAGGCCACCATAAATTGGCTGAGTTTAAAGTTGGCTATGCTTATCGCTTGATTGGGATCGTACACAATTTCATGCGGTTTTAAGCTGCTACCTAAACTCGCTTTGGAATAGGCTGGGTTGTAGTTGCGTAGGAACACACGGACTGGATGGCTGCCTTCTGGCCCATCACTACGGAGCTTTATGTTGAGAGAGTCAAACTGAGTTAAGTCTAAACCTTGAATCGCAGTATTGCTGCCCTTGTCCGACTCTGATCCTAGTAATTGATTTGAACTAGTAAGCCGATTTAAGCGAATTTCTATTTCGCAAAATGGCCATTGATAACCGGCATGGATATTGCAATCTAAATGTATGCCTTGATCATCTTTACGTAACTTGGCAATGCTGTGTCCACCTTCTGCTCTGTCATCAATTCCCGTGATGATGTAGTCAGACTGTGCATTAATTGTGATGCGGCGGGGCATCCAATTTTCATTGGCGTAGAGCGCCAATAAGGTGATAAATATCAAGCCTAGCATCAGCGTATTCGCTAGGCGGTCACTTGGTGAGGGGCTGGTCCGGGAATTCATCGTGGCTTTGAACTTCGGCTGGAGACAGAATTGATTCTACGCGTATTTTTTTGCTTTATTGAGGAGAACGCTATGTTTAGGATTTCTAATTAGTTGGACTGTTGTTGAATTAAGAAAAATACCGAAAAATGCTTGCTTTGCTCGATGAACACAGAGGATACTTTTACATATTTTATAAATATATTTAAATGCATTTAAATATGTTTGAATATGTTTAAATTTATTCGCCAATTTTTCATTTAACTACGCCGTAAAAACTACACTGTAAAACCAGTTGCTAACGGGACCTTAGACTTAGGTGACACATGAAAATAATCAGAGGTATTTGCTATACAGCTGTTCTATCTATTCTTCTGACAGCTTGTGATGTGCGTAGTGTTAATTTAAGTCAGTCCTTAAGTCAGTCTTTATTGGTAGTTTTTGCTTTGTTAGCGCTACTTTTCATTGCGATGTGGGTGAAGCGATTACGTCATATGCGTGAGAACGGGGAGGCATGGAATTGGCCTAAACCCGTGGAGATCGTGATCGGTGCCATCACTGATTTCTTTGATACTTTAGGGATAGGTTCATTCGCTCCGAGTACCGCCTTGTTCAGAATTTTTAAGTTAGTACCAGATGAATTGATACCCGGTACCTTAAATGTTGGACATACACTGGGCACCATCACGCAAGCACTGATTTTTATTCAAATTGTTCAAGTCGCACCTGAGACTTTATTGCCCATGATATTGGCGGCAGGTATAGGTGCGGTGATTGGCACCAAGATGGTAGGGCGCTTGCCCCGTTTTCAAATTCGTATTGGTATGGGCCTCGCTTTATTAATCGCTGCGACGATTATGTTTTTATCGATGCAGGGCGTTTTACCGGCAGGTCTCGATGCTTTATCTTTGAGTGGCTGGAAATGGTGGGTGGGGGTGATTGGAAATCTCTTACTCGGTGTATTAATGCCTTTAGGAATTGGTTTGTATGCGCCATGCATGATCTTGGTGAGCCTGCTAGGTATGAGTCCTTTGGCGGCATTTCCTATCATGATGGGCTCCTGTGCATTCTTGATGCCCATTAGTAGCATGGGATTTTTTCGGAATGGAAAATATCTGCCATCTGCTGCGCTTGGAATTGCGATTGGAGGTGTCCCTGCGGTTTTGCTGGCGGCTTACGTAGTGAAGTCTCTGCCTTTGGAATTTGTGCGTTGGATCGTGTTGGCCGTGGTCTTGATCGTGGCAATGACTTTGTTGAGAGCGGCCTGGAGTGAACGACAATGATCTTGCTTTATGGTTTTGTTTGGCTTGGTAGGTAAGCTTTAAAGTTTCGTTCGCTTTCATCACGCTCATGTAACCTTCATACAGCGCTTGAAGTATTGGGGTCATGCCCTGTCTCATACTCGGTGCCAGATGCGCATTACGTAGCAATACGTGATGCGTTTTTTTGTGGTCACTAATTTTGACTACACCTTACTTTATCTAAATACAGATTTAGGTCCATTGATATGGAGGTTTTTTTTCGGACGAAATGGCGGCGCTTGCTTGACTTTACGTTTATACTTCTTGGCTAAATTTGCTAGGTTTACCTGGCTAGCTTTAAGAATTCGTGCGATAGATAAATGAGTTTGTTCGGTCATTTCGTTCTGCTAGCTTCTACACTATTTTTTTAAATCTCTGAAGGAAATACAAAGATGAAACAGATGTATATCCCCGTCAATACTAGCTTAAGTTTTTTGTTGATTAGTCTTTTTGCGACGATCATGCCAGCGCAGGCGCAATCGGCTGCGAGTGCCAAGGCTAGCGCTGCTACTAGTACATCAACTAGTACACCAACTAGCACAGCAAAACCCTCTTTGACAGTGACAGCAACGCAAGTAGGTAGCGGGCAAATGGCGACTAAGCTAGTCGCGAATGGCAGTGTCGCGGCGTGGCAGGAAGCGACCATAGGATCGCAATCAAGCGGCTTGCGTATTACGGAGCTTATGGTGAATGTGGGCGACGTGGTGAAACGTGGTCAGGTATTAGCCAGCTTTGATAGTGAAGCCGTGCGCGCTGATTTGGCACAAGCTAAAGCGGCTTTGGCTGAAGCTGAAGCAACTGCGCTTGATTCGATTGCGAATGCGGATAGAGCGCGCGGTTTGCAAGCCAGTGGCGCGATTAGTAAACAACAAATAGGACAGTATTTGACGGCAGAGCAAACGGCGAAAGCCAGAGTTGCAGCGGCAAAAGCCAGTCTCGATGTACAGCAATTGCGTCTGAAATATACCCAAGTCGTCGCCCCGGATGCCGGCGTTATTTCCGCTCGAATGGCCACGGTCGGTGCGGTACTCGGTAATGGCGCTGAATTGTTTCGCATGATACGTCAAGGCCGTTTGGAATGGCGTGCTGAAGTGACTTCCGCTGATTTAAGTAAGTTAACCGCGGGTATGACAGCGACCGTAATGGCGCCGAATGGAGAACAAACGCAGGGCAAAGTGCGCATGGTGGCACCAACGGTGGACGTGACTAATCGTGCAGGCTTGGTGTATGTCGATCTGATTTTACCTAAAGATAAAACGGCGGCTGCGTTTAAGCCGGGTATGTTTGCGCGCGGAGAATTTTTATTAGGCAGCTCTCAGGCAATCACGATTCCACAGCAAGCAGTCGTGGTGCGTGATGGGTTTAGTTATGTGTTTAAACTGAATCCTGATCAACGCGTAACTCAGGTAAAAATTCAAACGGGGCGTCGTATGCAAGTTAATGGCAGCGAACAGATAGAAGTTCTCAGTGGCATCAATGCCGGCACTCAAATCGCAGCAAGTGGTGTAGGATTTTTGAATGATGGTGATCTGGTAAAGCTGGTTGCGCCGTCAGCGGCTGTTGGTGCAGCCCCCGCAGCCCCGGCTGCGAAGAAATAGGGGCGTACGATGAATTTTTCTACGCTTTCTATTAAAAATCCTATTCCTGCAATTATGCTGTTTGCCCTGCTGACCTTGGCGGGTATTTTGTCGTTCCGCAGTACCATCGTGCAGGATTTTCCTGATATTGAATTGCCTTTGGTGACGGTCAACGCTAGTTTGCCAGGCGCAGCGCCAGCACAATTAGAAACAGAAGTAGCTCGAAAAATCGAAGATGCTGTCGCTAGTTTGCAAGGCGTCAAAAATGTCTATACCAACGTGCTTGACGGTAATGTCAACATCACGGTGGAGTTCATACTGGAAAAAGTTTTATCGGATGCGGTGAATGAAGTACGTGATGCGGTTGCAACAGTGCGTGCCGATTTGCCCAGCGAGATGCGTGATCCTACGGTCACCAAAATGTCGACAGCCGGTCGTGTGATTTTGACTTACACCATTGAGGCCGCACCACCCAGCAAAGACTCATCTTCAGTCGTTGGTGACAATACCACGCCCGATGTGCAAGACCTGAGTTGGTTCGTGGACAATACGGTATCCAAACGTTTGCGCAGTGTGCCCGGTGTTGGCGCGGTGAAGCGTATGGGCGGCGTTAATCGCGAAATCCGTGTTGAGTTGGACGCTAACAAAATGTCGGCATTGAATGTCTCAGCGCTCGATGTCTCGCGTCGTTTAAAAATCGTACAAAAGGAAGCTCCAGGTGGTCGAGGCGATGTCAGCGGTGCCGAGCAAGCGGTGCGCACTATTGCAACGGTCAAGACCGCGGAAGAATTGGGAAGCATGGACATTCCACTTCCCGATGGGCGTCATATACGTTTAGATCAAGTAGCTAGTGTGACAGATACTGTAAGTGAACCTCGCTCGCGCGCGACGTTCAATGGCAAATCGGTGGTTGGATTTGAAATATTCCGTACCAAAGGCGCATCTGAAGTCGATGTGGCGACAGGTACACGTGCTGCCATAGAGGAACTAAAAAAAGCGTATCCAAAATACGTGTTTCAACATGCAATTGATAACGCGCAACCGGTAGAAGAAAACTTCAAAGGCTCTATGGAGTTGCTGTATGAGGGCGCATTGTTGGCTGTATTGGTAGTGTGGTGGTTTTTGCGCGACTGGCGTTCTACCATTGTGGCGGCTGCTGCCTTACCACTGTCTGTGATTCCAACTTTCCTCGGGCTTAAATATTTTGGCTACACGCTCAATACCGTGACCCTCTTATCTTTGGCCTTAGTCGTAGGCGTCTTAGTCGATGATGCGATTGTCGAGATTGAAAATATTGCGCGCCATTTACAAATGGGTAAAACGCCGATGGAGGCGGCGACCGAAGCCGCAGATGAAATTGGTATGGCGGTAATTGCGACTACCTTTGCTTTGGTTGCGGTGTTTTTGCCTACGGCGTTTATGGGCGGCGTGCCTGGACTGTTCTTTAAACAGTTTGGTTGGACCGCGGTGATTGCGATTTTAGCCTCTTTGGTGGTAGCGCGTTTATTAACACCGATGATGGCTGCGTATATTTTGAAAGCGCCCAAAAAAGATGCCACCGGAAATGTCCATGAAAAACCAGACAGTTGGATGATGCAGCGATATATGGCAACGATGCAATGGTGTTTGCGCCATCGTCTCGTTACCGTTATTTCTGCGGCAGTATTTTTTATCGCTTCGATTGCTTTGGTTGGCCTGTTACCGACGGGTTTTGTGCCTCCTTCAGACAGAGCGCAAACACAGGTCAATATTGAACTGCCACCCGGCAGCACTTTGTCCGAAACGAGTGATATTGCAGAACGCGCACGCTTAGCGATTATGACCGTGAAAGGAATTAGCAGCGTCTTTAGTTCTATCGGTGGTGGATCTAGCGGTGATGCATTTGCGCCAGGTGCGGCCGCTGAAGCGCGTCGTGCCGTACTAACGGTGAGCGCTGTACATCGCGATAAGCGCAAAGAATCGATGTCAGATTTAGATAATTTGATACGCACTAAAATGAGTGATATTGCAGGCGCCAAATTTTCTGTCGGTCCTTTAGATACAGGGGTGAAATTACAGCTCGTCTTGAAGAGCGAAGATGCGGTCAGCTTGTTAGAAACTGCACGTAAAGTTGAACGTGAATTACGTACTTTAAAAGGCATAGGTAATGTTAGTTCAAGTGCTTCTTTGGTGCGTCCTGAAATCATTGTTCGCCCTGATTCTGCCAAAGCGGCAGATCTTGGCGTTACCGCAGAGAGCATAGGCGAGACTGTGCGCGTCGCTACCGCTGGTGATTATGATATGGCGCTCTCCAAAATGAATCTGGCGCAGCGTCAGGTACCGATACGCGTCAAGTTGCCCGATTATGTGCGCGCCGATCTGGCTTCAATCGAACGTTTGACGGTGCCGGGTAAAAATGGTCCTGTAATGATTGGTAGTGTTGCGAGCGTGAGTATGGAATCTGGCCCTGCGCAAATCGACAGACTTAACCGCAGTCGTAATGTGACCTTGGATGTTGAGCTTGGTGGGCGACAATTAGGGGAAGTCAATGAGGAAGCGCGTGCTTTGCCGACTATGAAAAATTTACCACCGTCAGTCAGTATCGCGGAGTTAGGGGATGCGCAAGAAATGCAGGCCTTGTTTGCTAGTTTTGGTATCGCTATGTTGATCGGTGTCTTGTGTATTTACGGCGTGTTGGTTTTACTATTTAAAGACTTCTTACAACCTGCCACGATCTTGGCTGCTTTACCATTGAGTATTGGTGGTGCTTTCGTCGCACTATTAATTACTGGGCGGGCTTTATCTATGCCGTCCATGATAGGCTTGATTATGCTGATGGGTATTGTGACTAAGAATTCGATTTTGTTGGTTGATTACGCCATTATTGCGCGTAGCGCGGGCATGGACCGATTTGCTGCGTTAGTCGATGCTTGTCATAAACGTAGTCGCCCAATTATCATGACTACGATTGCAATGGGCGCTGGCATGATGCCATTAGCATTGGGCTGGGGCGCTGATCCTAGTTTCCGTTCACCTATGGCGATTGCCGTTATTGGCGGTTTGATTACCTCAACCTTGCTGAGTCTGTTGGTGGTGCCAGCGGTGTTTACTTATGTAGATGATTTCGAACATTGGATGAAACGCTTGTTCAAAAAATCCAAATAAATATCGCTAACTAAAAAATCTTTATCCATAAAAAAGGCTGGCAAATGTGAAGTCACATTTGCCAGCCTTTTTATTCTAAACCATACTCGTTTTTGTTTTGATGTTGGTAGTAACGAGGTTTTATATTTTAGTCGCCCTTGTAAGCGGCTTCTAATACTGCGACGTCAATTTTACCCATTGCCATCATTGCTTTCATCACACGAGCAGAGCGTTCTGCATCGTCATCTTGTAACATGGTGACTAAGCTACGTGGTACGATTTGCCATGATAATCCAAATTTATCTTTTAGCCATGCGCAACGCCCGGGTACGCCATCTTGAGATAATTTTTCCCAATAATGGTCAACTTCTTCTTGTGTTTCGCAATCGACAAACAATGATATCGCTTCAGTGAACGGGAATTGAGGCCCCGCATTTAACGCTAAAAATTCTTGTCCTTCTAATTCAAAACGCATCGTCAGTACTTTGCCTTCCAGTTCGGGAACGGCATCTCCATAACGAGATACATCTAGAATTTGGCCGCTTTCAAAAATGCTCAGATAGAAATCAACTGCTTCTTCTGCATTAAAGTTAAACCACAGGCACGGCATAATTTTTTTCATAGGATTTCCTTGTAAGTTTTTTAGAGCTCTACTAGTTTTTCGAAGCCGCCGTAGACCAAGCGTTTGCCGTCAAAGGGCATGGGTAGTGTTTCTTGTGCAAAGCGTGGGTCGGCCATTATTTTCTCCCAAGCGGCATCGCGCACTTCTTTGGATGGCCAAGTCATCCATGAAAACACTACAGTCTCATCTTCTTGGCAGATCACCGCTTGTGGGAATGAAGTGAGTTTTCCTGGCTGCACGTCATCACCCTAACATTCGACTATACTGATGACTCCAAATTCTTTAAAAAGAGCGCCAGATTTTTCTGCGTAGGCCTTATACATTTCGCGGCTGGCCGTAGGGACAGGAATAATGAAACCGTCTATGTAATTCATGATGCCAGCCTCCTAAAAAGAGGAAAATCTACAATATGCTCGAAAGTATGACAAAAAGCCAATGACGATCTTTTACTGCGGTTCTTTGGTGGGAAACTTTGAGTGCGCTTGCCTCAGACTTATCCTGACCTTGTAAAAGTACTTGAGAATTCGAGTGTAAATACCTCAATTAGATCAAGCAAGGCAAATATAAAAAATGTGCCTGATATTGTGCATGAATGGTGCATTATTAATGACTTATGTTCTTCTTGGTTCTTTCCTTATATCGAAAAAATGCTAAGACTAGAGCGCTTATTGAGCAGATATTGTGTCAAAATATGCGCTTCGTGAAATCTTGCTTTATTCGTCTTTTTTGCTGTTTTGGCTCATAACATGGGCGCAAACTTCTTGGAAAACATCATTTTCCCCTTGCACTGAGACTTATTTATCGGCACTTAAAAAGTTGCTTGCATGATCGCTGTGTCGTGTTTATGCATTTTTATGCGTTTTTATGCATTTATCAGCTTGATCTGCTCAGATATTCAAGTTATGCAAACTAACGAATAGTCGGATTTTGGTTGAGTCGCTTGTGGTTTGTTTTTCAATTCACACCAAAAAGCTTTACTCCCTTAACGTTTTTTTTGTTTGTTTATGATTTTTCTCACATTGGAGTTTTAACATGTTTCAGCACGTCGAAGCCTATGCAGGCGATCCTATCCTCTCCTTGAATGAAGCGTTCGGTAAAGATACCCGCCCAAACAAGATTAATTTGTCGATTGGGATTTATTTTGACGATAACGGCAAGATTCCTATGCTGCCATCGGTTCGTGCTGCTGAATTGAAAGTGGTTGAAGCGGCTGGTGCACGTCCTTACTTGCCGATGGAAGGTGCAGCTAATTTCCGTACAGCGGTACAACATTTGTTGTTTGGTGCCGATCGTCCTGCGGTGAAAGAAGGCCGTGTCGTGACTTTGCAAACTGTTGGGTCTAGCGGCGGTCTGAAAGTAGGTGCGGATTTTATTAAGCGTTATTTCCCTGATACCACAATGTTGGTTAGTGACCCTACTTGGGATAATCACCGTGCGGTATTTGAAGGTTCTGGCTTACCAGTTAAGACCTATCCTTACTACAATTCTGAAACAGGTGGTTTGCGTTTCGACGAAATGCTGGCGAGCTTCAAACAAGCCGAAGAAAAATCAGTGGTTCTCCTGCATGCCTGCTGCCATAACCCAACTGGCGTAGATTTGACACAAGCGCAGTGGGAACAATTGGTGCCGGTATTCAAAGAGCGCAATCTGATTCCTTTCTTGGATTTAGCCTACCAAGGTTATGGTGATGGTATCCAAGAAGATGCATTTGCAATTCGTTTGTTGGCCGATCAAGGCTTGAGTTTCTTTGTCGCGAATTCCTTCTCTAAGAGCATGAGTTTGTACGGTGAGCGCTGTGGTGCATTGAGTGTAGTTTGTCCAGATGCAGCGCAGGCTGTGAATGTATTGGGGCAGATGAAAGCGATCATTCGTCGTAACTATTCCAATCCACCTATGCATGGCGGCCAGCTAGTTGCAACCGTATTGACTGACCCAGAGCTGCGCCCAATGTGGGAAGCGGAAGTGGTGGCGATGCGTGATCGTATTCAAGCAATGCGTAAAGCTTTGCATGATGTTTTGGTTGCCAAAGTACCTGGTCGTGATTTCAGCTATTTCCTTACGCAGCGCGGTATGTTTAGTTATACCGGTTTGACCGCAGCGCAGTGTGATCGTCTAAAAGAAGAATTCGCGGTGTATTTGGTGCGTTCTGGTCGTATGTGTGTGGCTGGTTTAAATACACGCAATGTAGAAGCAACGGCAGAGGCGATGGCGGCAGTTCTGGCTTAAAGTTTCCCTTGCATAAAGTAAAAACCGCTGATCTTTATCGGCGGTTTTTTTATTCTCGGACGATAGTCCTTAGCCTGTTCGGCTTAACCCCATGGGTCTGGCAATGTGGCTGGATCTGTATAACGGTTTATGCCGTAGTAACCACCGTAACGATCTACTTTGACACAGGATGCTTCGCTACCGCCACGGCATTCAATCAACCATTCATAAACTGTACCATATGGTGGGTAGGCAAACGCACTTCCGATAGTTGCCATTAAAACAGTTACACCTAAACCTAAACTTAATAATGCTTTTTTTAAAGCTTTCATTTTGACTCCTTGTAATTGTCAATCTAAGTTTGTCTCATCAAGGTTCTAATTGATTGAGATATTTTTAGTGCAGTTTGGCAGGGTTAATGAAACTAAAATAACCTTTGCCGAGGAATATGGTATCAAAATAAAGTTTATGTGTGTAGGTAATTTATAATTATTATTTGTTGATTTAAATTTGAATTTGGTGTGCTTCTAGCATGCCTTTATTTTGCATGTCAAAACTGAGGCCACGAAGTAGCATTTCTAGTTTTCCCGTCGTATAGGCAACCAGCACGCCTTGTTGGTAATCACGTAACAAGTTCTCCTGTTGTAAGAGTTGCTTAAGTCGGCGCGCGACCGCGTCTCCAGTATCAATTATGTGAATATTTCTTTTTTCAGGTAAGAAAAATTCGTTGATGACTTGGTTTATTTGCGCTGAGACAAAGGGATAGTGAGTGCATCCGAGGACTAAGGTATCGACCCCTTGTTCCAGCAGAGGCCATACATAAAGCCTTAGTAATTCAAGAATTTTTTCAGAATGTAAGTCACCTAATTCAATTTGGTTTACTAGGCCGATACAAGCTTGAGGAATAAACTGCGTCTGTGTTTCTTGACTAAGTTGTTGACTAAGTTGGTTGAATTTTTCGCTTAGTAAAGTGCTTTTTGTTGCAAGCACGCCGACAATCTTGCTTTCACTCCGAGCTGCTGCTGGTTTTATTCCCGGTTCCATACCGATAATAATCAGTTCTGGATGTCGTTGGCGTAGAACTTTTACAGCTGCAGCGGTTGCGGTATTGCAGGCAATTACCAAGGCTTTGATTCCCATGCTAAGAAAGAAATCAGTAATCTTGATACTACGTGCAATCAATTCCTCATTGCTGCGCTCACCATATGGCGCGTAAGCCATGTCGGCAACATATATGAAATCCTCAAACGGTAATTGTTCACGCAGATGTTTGAGTACCGATAGGCCACCGATGCCAGAGTCAAACACGCCGACAGGCGCATTGCTGTCGGCGTGCTTGTGTTCAGCTTGGAGGCTTGGTGTGTTTAGTTTATTTTGAGTATTAGGCAACGGGAATAATTCCAATTTTTGCTTGCCATTCTTTCGGACCGGTATTGTGAACGGAGGTACCGTTCGAATCAACCGCAACGGTGACTGGCATATCGACCACGTCAAACTCGTAGATCGCTTCCATACCAAGATCGGCAAAGCCAACCACTTTGGCAGTCTTGATCGCCTTTGATACTAAGTAAGCCGCGCCGCCGACTGCCATTAGGTAGGCAGACTTATGATTCTTGATCGATTCAATCGCCGCTGGACCGCGTTCCGCTTTACCGATCATGGAAATTAAACCTGTCTTTTCCAACATCATGTCGGTGAATTTATCCATACGCGTTGCAGTGGTTGGGCCAGCTGGACCAACTGCTTCATCACGCACAGGATCAACCGGACCAACATAGTAAATAACGCGATTAGTGAAATCAACCGGCAGTTGTTCACCTTTCGCCAGCATGTCTTGAATGCGCTTGTGTGCCGCATCGCGACCCGTCAGCATCTTGCCGTTCAATAACAAAGTTTGACCAGGCTTCCAAGACGTGACTTCTTCTTTGGTTAAGGTATTTAAATCAATGCGTTTGGATTTTTCAGTGTCGGCGACCCAATGTACATCGGGCCAGTTGGACAATGATGGTGGTTCCATGTAGCTTGGACCAGAACCGTCGAGTACAAAATGCGCATGACGTGTCGCCGCGCAGTTAGGAATCATGGCAACTGGTTTCGATGCCGCGTGCGTCGGGTACATATTGATTTTGACGTCGAGCACAGTGGTCAAACCGCCCAAGCCTTGCGCACCGATACCGAGTGCATTGATTTTGTCGCACAATTCGATACGCAGTTCTTCAGTCTTATTTTGAGGCCCGCGCAATTTGAGTTCATGCATGTCGATGTCTTCCATTAAGGATTCCTTCGCCATCAACATCGCTTTTTCCGCAGTGCCACCGATACCGATGCCAAGCATACCTGGTGGGCACCAGCCAGCACCCATGGTCGGTACAGTTTTCATGACCCAATCAACTAGGGAGTCAGATGGATTCAACATTACGAACTTGGTTTTGTTTTCTGAACCGCCGCCTTTTGCTGCGAGTTGTACGTCCACGGTATTACCAGGAACCAGCTCCATATGAACTACCGCTGGCGTATTGTCTTTGGTATTTTTGCGATCAAATTGAGGATCTGCGACGATAGATGCACGTAATACGTTCTCTGAATAGGCATAACCACGACGTACACCTTCGTTCACCGCATCGATAATCGAACCTGAGAAGCCTTCAAAGCGCACACCCATACCAATTTTCAAGAACACATTCACAATACCAGTGTCTTGGCAAATAGGACGTTTACCTTCCGCACACATGCGCGAATTGGTTAAAATTTGTGCAATCGCGTCTTTTGCCGCAGGGCTTTGTTCTATTTCATAAGCTCGTGCCAAATGCGCGATGTAGTCAGCAGGATGGTAGTAGCTGATGTATTGCAAAGCGGCGGCGACGGATTCAATGAGGTCGTCTTGCTTAATAATGGTCGTAGTGGTTGTCATTTTTTTGCTCTTGGCTAAGGAATGAATGAAAAAAATTAGTGTTTTTGTGCCTGCTGATGTGTCTTCGACATGAGTTGATCGCAATAAGCAATCGCTAATGCAGATAATAAGAACACTACGTGAATAATGGTTTGTGCTATCAGCTCTTTGGCTTCATAAGACTTCACATTGATGAAGGTTTTTAATAAGTGGATGGATGAGATGCCGATAATCGCCATCGCTAATTTAACTTTTAAAACCGTTGCATTGACATGAGATAACCATTCAGGTTGATCGGGGTGGTTTTGTAAGCCTAGACGTGACACAAATGTTTCGTAACCACCAACGATTACCATAATAAGTAAGTTTGAAATCATGACGACGTCGATCAAGCCCAAAACTACGAGCATGATCGTAGTCTCATTGAGTTTGGTTGGACGTACTGCGTCTGAGCCAGCGACTGAAACTGCGTCTAATAAATGTTGTAAGGCAACACCATCGCCCATAGCGGCACGGATCAGATCAACTAGTTCAACCCAAAAATGATAAACATAGACGCACTGCGCCAAAATCAAACCAAGATAAAGTGGTAACTGCAACCAGCGACTTGCGAAAATAAACTTGGATAGAGCGGAGAGTTTTTGCGGTTCTTCAGTATGAGTTGCTTGCGACATTCGAGGCCTTTTCTAAGCTATAAGTAATTCACTTTTTGCATTCCATTTTTCTTTAAAGCGGAATTTAAATCTGAGTTTAAATCCGACTTCAAAGTGGATGCAAAATTTGCCCGCATTTTACACCGATGAAGGTGCAATGTCTGCGGCTAACGCTAATTGCGGTTTTATTGTGCTAAATCAAGTTAAACCTGTCGCGGAAGTCCCAATTGGGGTGTAATACCACTCACTAAAAAATAGCTTTTTTGGACTGCTAGCCTTAGAATCAACGTCAAAAGATAATAAGTGGTGAATATCAAAAAGGCTTGAAGGCGAATCAGCAAATATTCGTCAATCCTTAGATTGCGATTGTCTATACATTTTTCGTTGCGGCAATTCGAACTTTTTTGATATTCACAACAGCATGGAGACAATTATGTCGGATCAAGAAGTAAAGACTGAATCACGTGTGTTCCCCCCACCGGCGAATTTTGTTGCAAACGCCGCGATCTCTGGCATGGATGCGTACAACGCACTCTGTGTTGAAGCCGCCAATGATTACGAAGGATTTTGGGCTAAATTAGCGCGCGAAAATCTGCATTGGCATAAACCATTCACCACTACATTAGACGAATCTAATGCGCCTTTGTACAAGTGGTTCGACGATGGCTTGTTGAATGTATCCTACAACTGCCTCGACGTTAATATCCAAAAAGGTTTGGGCGATAAGATTGCGATCATTTTTGAAGCGGATGGTGGTGAAGTCACCAAGGTCAGTTACAAAGATCTGCATGCGAAAGTCTGTCAGTTTGCCAATGGTCTGCACTCTTTAGGCGTTAAAAAAGATGATCGCGTGGTCATCTACATGCCAATGTCAGTCGAAGGCGTCGTTGCGATGCAAGCCTGTGCCCGCATTGGTGCAACGCATTCTGTGGTGTTTGGCGGTTTCTCTGCAAAATCTCTACAAGAGCGGATTGTGGACGTTGGTGCGAGCATAGTTATCACTGCCGACGAACAAGTCCGTGGCGGCAAACAATTGCCATTGAAAGCAATCGTCGACGAAGCTTTAGGCTTGGGCGATTGCGAAAAAGTTGCGAAAGTAATTGTTTATAAGCGTACTGGTGGTAACGCTCCATTCAATCCAGCACGTGACCTATGGATGCATGATCTGGTCGCAAATCAAGCCACTGAGTGCGAGCCTGAGTGGGTCAATGCTGATCATCCTTTATTTATTTTGTACACATCTGGCTCCACCGGTAAGCCAAAAGGGGTGCAGCATTCTTCGGGTGGCTACTTGTTGTGGGCAATGCTCACCATGAAGTGGACCTTTGATGTGAAGCCTAGCGACATATTCTGGTGTACCGCCGATATTGGTTGGGTCACAGGCCATACGTATATCACCTATGGTCCATTAGCGATGGGCACGACTGAAATCGTATTTGAAGGTATTCCAACTTACCCAAATGCTGGTCGTTTCTGGGACATGATACAGAAGCACAAAGCATCGATTTTCTATACCGCACCAACTGCGATTCGTTCTTTAATTAAAGCTGCGGATGGTGATGCGGCAATTCATCCTAATAAATATGATCTGACCTCCTTACGATTACTGGGTTCTGTTGGTGAGCCTATCAATCCAGAAGCTTGGATGTGGTACTACCGTAATATTGGTGGTGAAAAATGCCCTATCGTCGACACCTTCTGGCAAACCGAAACCGGTGGTCACATGATTACGCCACTGCCGGGTGCGACACCGTTGGTGCCAGGCTCATGTACTTTGCCATTGCCTGGCATTATGGCGGCAATTGTTGATGAAACAGGTGCAGATTTGCCAAACGGGCAGGGCGGTATTTTGGTCGTCAAACGTCCATGGCCTTCGATGATACGTAATATCTGGGGTGATACTGATCGCTTCAAGAAGAGTTATTTCCCAGAAGAATTGGGCGGTAAAACTTATCTCGCGGGTGATGGTGCTATTCGCAATAAAGAAACGGGCTATTTCACGATTACGGGTCGTATTGATGACGTGTTGAATGTGTCTGGTCATCGCATGGGCACTATGGAAATCGAATCGGCTTTGGTCGCGAATCCTTTGGTGGCGGAGGCTGCTGTGGTTGGCAAACCAGATGATACGACGGGCGAGGCAATTTGCGCATTCGTGGTATTGAAACGTAGTCGACCAACTGGCGACGAAGCCAAGCAAATCGCCTTGGAGTTGCGTAATTGGGTGGCGAAGGAAATTGGCCCGATTGCCAAACCAAAAGAAATTCGCTTCGGTGATAATTTACCTAAAACACGTTCCGGCAAAATCATGCGTCGCTTGTTGCGCGTATTAGCCAAAGGTGAAGAAATTACCCAAGACGTATCGACTTTGGAAAATCCAGCGATTCTTGAACAATTGAAGCAAGCGCAATAAGTTGTTTTCGTTTGAATGAATAAAAAGGCTTTGTCTAACGGCAAAGCCTTTTTGTTTTGGTTCTGCCGAAAATAGTTGAGATTTACTTGCTATGCAGGCGTTTTAGATTCCATTTGAAATACGCACTGAATCCAACAGAAGTGAAGGTAGAACCTCAGCGATAGAGAGGCGTTTAATTGGTGAAACAGTTTTCTGAACGGCATTTCACGGTTATACTTGGCCGCATCTTTTTACGGTTTGGAATCTTGCGTGCTTGTTTTGTAGTCACTGGAAAGTGAAATTCATATTGTAATTCCAACCGTCATTTCCTCTATTCTCTTAATAATTCAGTATGAGTTCAGCAAAAAATCGCAAGCCCAAAGGTAGTTTTAAGTTGTTCCCACGTGGTGCGAGAAAAAATAACGGTGAGCCGCTCGGCGCGCCGCGTAAGCCTTCGCGCGGTATCTATCTACTGCCTAATGCATTTACCACGGCGGCTTTGTTTTGCGGTTTTTACGCTATCGTCATGGCGATGAATCAAAAATTCGAACATTCTGGATTGGCGATATTTGCCGCCATGGTGTTGGATAGTCTCGATGGTCGGGTAGCTCGCATGACCAACACGCAAAGTGAGTTTGGTGCGCAATACGATAGTTTGTCGGATATGGTGTCGTTTGGTGTGGCGCCAGCTTTGATCGCCTATGAGTGGGCATTGAAAGGCATGGGAAAATGGGGCTGGCTGGCCGCTTTCGTTTACTGCGCAGGCGCTGCTTTGCGATTGGCGCGATTTAACGCGAATATTACGGTGGTTGATAAGCGATATTTTCAAGGCTTGCCCAGTCCTGCGGCGGCAGCATTGGTGGCTGGATTTATTCTTCTAATGGATGATCTTGCGATTCCGGGGGGCGACGTGCGTTGGTTTGCTTGGACTGTCGCTTTATTCGCTGGTTTGACGATGGTGACGAATGTCCCATTTTATAGTTTTAAAGACGTGAATTTAAAGCGCTCCGTGCCTTTCATTGCGCCTTTTTTAATTGTTTTGGCGTATGTGGCGGTCGTGAGTGATCCGCCAAAAGTTTTGTTCGGTTTATTTGTGATTTATGCGATGTCGGGTTACGTGTTGTTACTTTGGCGCTGGCGCAAGGGGCGTCCTGTGAGCTTGGTGCAATTAACTGCTGAGTCGCACGGCGATGAGTCGGGCGACCTTAAGAAATAATTGAGGAAGATCTCTTGCGCTTTTGTGCAATCCCGCTTATAGTCTTTTGCATGACATTCCCATCCACGACATTTAATGCTCAAAAGGCATTCATTAAAGCAGATCGCTCCGGTCTGCTTTTGTCGTTGGCATTGCCAGTTGCCGCTATCTTGGCATCTCTACTAGCTTTATCTCTAGCGAACACGCTACTAGCGCTCGCGCGCTAAATCCCATTACCCCACAACTTGAGTAGTCTCTCACCCGTGTGCGTTTTGCAAGGGGCGGGAAAGGTCTATTCAAGTCAACGAGTTTTACTCGATTCTTCGTACAAATTTCATCTATTTTATTTTGGACTTCTTGGAGGCAAACATGGCAGACAAACTCATCATTTTCGATACAACTTTGCGTGATGGCGAACAATCCCCTGGTGCATCAATGACGCGCGACGAAAAAGTCAGGATTGCGCGTCAATTGGAGCGGTTGAAAGTCGATGTAATTGAAGCAGGATTTGCTGCCGCCTCTCCTGGCGATTTTGAATCGATTAAGGCGATTGCCGCAGCGGTGCGTGAACCAATTATTTGCTCACTTTCTCGTGCCAATGATAGAGATATTTCTCGTGCTGCTGAGGCGCTTGAAAAAGCGCAACGCAAACGTATTCACACCTTCATCGCAACCTCACCATTGCATATGGAAATGAAATTGCGCATGAGTCCTGATCAAGTGCTTGAGCAAGCTATTCAAGCCGTGCGCTTTGCGCGTCAATTTACGGATGATGTGGAATTTAGCCCAGAAGACGCGAGTCGTTCTGATTTTGATTTTCTCTGTCGCGTCATCGAAGCCGTAATTAAAGAGGGCGCAACGACAATCAACTTTGCTGATACCGTTGGCTATGGCGTACCTGAGTTGTACGGCAATACCTTAAAACGTTTGCGCGAGACCATACCGAATTCAGATAAGGCAATTTGGTCGGTTCATTGTCATAACGATTTGGGAATGGCTGTGGCCAATTCCTTGGCGGGTGTAATGATCGGTGGAGCGCGTCAGGTGGAGTGTACGATTAACGGCCTTGGTGAGCGTGCTGGTAATACCGCGCTCGAAGAAATCGTGATGGCTGTACGTACCCGCAAAGATCACTTCAATCTCGATATCGGTATTGATACCACACAGATTGTGGCAACTTCAAAAATGGTATCGCAAATTACTGGCTTTGCAGTGCAGCCAAACAAAGCGATCGTTGGTGCCAATGCATTTGCACATGCCTCAGGCATTCATCAAGATGGTATTTTGAAGGCGCGTAATACCTATGAAATTATGCGCGCAGAAGACGTCGGTTGGAGCGCCAATAAAATCGTTCTCGGTAAACTCTCTGGCCGTAACGCATTCAAACAACGTTTGCAAGAATTAGGCATCGCATTGGAGTCTGAAACTGAGGTGAATGCAGCATTTGCAAGATTTAAAGATTTGGCAGATAAAAAAGCGGAAATCTTTGATGAAGATATTATGGCTGTGGTCGCGGAAGAGGAACATTCGCACGACGCTGATCATTATCGCTTGGTTTCTATTAGTCAGCATTCCGAAACGGGTGAGCGCTCGTCAGCGGTGGTAGTGATGACGATTGGTGATCGCGAAAAATCCTGCATTGCGCAAGGTAATGGTGCTGTAGACGCGATTGTAAATGCGATTGAATCAGAAGTGAAGAGTGAAGCAGAGTTGTTGCTATTCTCGATTAATGCGATTACAGCGGGTACGCAATCGCAAGGGGAGGTGACAATACGATTGAGTAAAGCAGGGCGTATCGTCAATGGCGTGGGTGCTGATCCTGATATCGTAGTGGCTTCCGCCAAGGCTTATATTTCGGCATTGAATAAATTGTATTCTAAGGTTGAGAAGCTGAATCCGCAGATTTGATGATGATTTGTTGAATTGCGATGATTTGTTGAATCGATGGGGTGAAGTGATTTCGTTCGTATGCTTCGTGCAAAGGAGTCATTTTACATCTTGCCTTGAGTTTCCCCTGTTTTTCATGCTATAGTCGCGGTCTCATCAAGTTTTGATGGGATTTATTAATGTAATTTCACGATATTGAAGGTCTTGGTGTAAAGC
The DNA here is from genome assembly GCF_042432465.1 of Affinundibacterium danionis. Lineage (NCBI taxonomy): Bacteria > Pseudomonadati > Pseudomonadota > Betaproteobacteria > Burkholderiales > Oxalobacteraceae > Affinundibacterium > Affinundibacterium danionis. Next base: position 140,343 of record NZ_JBHLXJ010000002.1, read on the forward strand.
CTTACTCTTGATATCGCATGTAAAGGAAATAAGATGTCTATCGAAAAAAGTGCAAAAGCCGCCATCGTTGCGGATAATGCCCGTGGTCAAAACGACACAGGTTCACCAGAAGTGCAAGTTGCTTTGTTGACTGCACGTATCAATGACTTAAACGGTCACTTCAAAGCTCACACTAAAGATCACCACTCACGTCGTGGTTTGATTATGATGGTTAACCGTCGTAAGAGTTTGTTGTCTTACTTGAAAAAGAAAGATTTGAACCGTTATCGTTCATTGATCGAAAAACTCGGCTTGCGTAAGTAATCTATTCGTCAGAATATTTTGCTGAGCCTAGCAAAGAATTAAAGTAAAAAGCCTGCGTCAGTTTTGCTGTCGCAGGCTTTTTGCCTTTAAGTCGTCATAATTTGCTTAAAATTGTGGCGTAGTTGGAAGTGAAAGCGATCATTTTGCGAAAATATTTAGATGTGAAATGTTTGTGAAGTGGGGCGATGCAGTGTGGATCGCATGTGGTGAGGTGAACGACAGCGCCTGGAAATCTGTCGGCAATAGTAGTAAATAGTGAAAGGACACATTGTGTTTAATAAAGTTACAAAATCATTCCAATATGGTCAACATACAGTGACTTTGGAGACAGGTGAAATCGCACGTCAAGCGTCTGGTGCGGTAATGGTATCGATCGAAGATACCGTGGTATTGGCAACCGTTGTTGCAAAAAAAGATGCAAAGCCAGGTCAAGACTTTTTCCCATTGACCGTGGACTACATGGAGAAGAGTTATGCGGCAGGCCGTATTCCTGGTGGCTTCTTCAAGCGTGAAGGTCGTCCTTCAGAAAAAGAAACTTTGACTTCACGTTTGATTGACCGTCCGATCCGTCCATTGTTCCCAGAAGGATATTTGAACGAAGTGCAGGTGATTGTGCACGTCTTGTCAGTCAATCCTGAAATTGATCCAGATATCGCATCCATGATTGGTGCATCTGCAGCGATCTGCCTGTCAGGTATTCCATTTAACGGTCCAGTAGGTGCGGCACGTGTTGGTTATATCGACGGACAATATGTATTAAACCCAACGGCGACACAATTAAAATCCTCAGCGATGGATTTGGTGGTGGCTGGTACAGAATCAGCGGTTTTGATGGTGGAATCTGAAGCGCAACAATTGTCTGAAGAAGTGATGTTGGGTGCGGTGGTTTACGGTCATACGCAAATGAAAACCGTGATTGACGCGATTCATGATTTGGTCAGCGAAGGTGGTAAGCCTGAAGTTGAATGGGCGCCAGCGCCAAAGAACGAGCCTTTGATTGCTGCTGTGACTGCAGTTGCAGAGCCTTTGCTGCGTTCTGCTTATCAAATTAAAGAAAAACAAGCGCGTACTGAGCAATTGAAAGCAGCAAGTGCAGCAGTCTCCGCTGCTTTGGCTGAACAAGCCGCTGCAGCTGGCGTTGATGCGCCTGATTCTGCTGAAGTTGGCAATATCATGTTTGACTTGGAATCTAAAATTGTACGTTCTCAAATTTTGGATGGCGAGCCACGTATTGATGGTCGTGATACGCGCACTGTGCGTCCAATCACAATTCGCACTGGCGTATTGCCACGTACGCACGGCACTGCATTGTTCACTCGCGGTGAAACGCAGGCTTTGGTGATTGCAACATTGGGTACTTCACGCGACGAGCAAAAAATTGATGCTTTGATGGGCGAATACTCTGATCGCTTCATGTTGCATTACAACATGCCTCCGTTTGCGACTGGTGAAACAGGTCGCGTTGGTACACCTAAGCGTCGTGAAATTGGTCATGGCCGTTTAGCGAAACGTGCGTTACAAGCAGCATTACCAGCACCAGAAGATTTTAGCTATTCAGTGCGTTTGGTTTCTGAAATTACTGAGTCCAATGGTTCATCTTCGATGGCATCTGTCTGCGGTGGCTGCTTGGCATTGATGGATGCGGGTGTGCCGATGAAATCGCATGTGGCAGGTATTGCGATGGGCTTGATTAAAGAAGGTAATAAGTTTGCCGTCTTGACCGATATCTTGGGTGATGAAGATCATCTTGGCGATATGGACTTTAAAGTCGCTGGTACCGCAGAAGGTATTACTGCTTTGCAGATGGATATCAAGATTCAAGGTATCACGAAAGAAATCATGCAAGTCGCTTTGGCGCAAGCTAAAGAAGGTCGTGATCATATTCTCGGTGAAATGCAAAAAGCAGTTCCAGTTGGTAAGGTGGAGTTGTCTGACTTCGCTCCACGCCTGATTACAATCAAGATCAATCCAGAAAAAATTCGTGATGTGATCGGCAAAGGTGGTGCAGTGATTCGTGCATTGACGGAAGAAACTGGTACGCAAATCGATATTAGCGATGAAGGTGTGGTAACGATCGCTTCTGTTGATGCGGCAGCTGGTCAAGAAGCGAAGCGTCGTATCGAAGAGTTGACTGCGGAAGTTGAGGTTGGCAAGATTTACGACGGTACTGTATTGAAGTTGTTGGACTTCGGCGCGATTGTACAAATTATGCCGGGCAAAGATGGCTTGTTGCACATCAGTCAAATCGCTAATGAGCGCGTGAATGCGGTAGCTGACTATCTCAAAGAAGGTCAACAAGTTCGCGTTAAAGTGTTGGAGACGGATGATCGTGGTCGCTTTAAGTTGTCAATGAAAGCTGCAGCTGAAGCAGCGGCTCCTGCTGAGGTTGCACCAGAAGCCTAAATGCTCGTTGTTGGAAGATGATCTTCATATCGTCGAAAACAAATCAGCGTAAAATTAAAACCGCTCGTGGGAAGCTGCGAGCGGTTTTTTAATGGGGAACTTATACTTTTATGCTAGATTTTGATGAGATATAAATAATGCGAGCAATTGAAATTACGCGCTATGGCGAACCTGAAGTTCTGCAACTATGTGAGCGGCCTATGCCAGTTCCTAGTGCAGGGCAGGTATTGATACGGGTGAGGGCGGCTGGTGTTAATCGGCCGGATGTATTGCAGCGCATGGGGCTTTATCCTGTGCCAGCGAATGCGTCTGACTTGCCTGGTTTGGAAGTGGCGGGTGAAATTGCGGGTGGTGATTTGTCTGGCTCTGAATTTGCACTGGGTGATTCGGTTTGTGCTTTGGTGCAGGGTGGTGGCTACGCAGAATATTGCGTGGCTCCTGTGGTGCAATGCTTGCATATTCCAAAGGGTTTGAGCTTGATTGAGGCAGCTTCGCTACCTGAAACTTTGTTTACTGTCTGGTCTAATGTATTTGATCGCGGTGCTTTGTCTGTTGGTGAAAGCTTGTTGGTGCATGGCGGTACTTCTGGGATAGGTGTTGCTGCAATACAGATGGCCAGAGCTTTAGGTGCTAAAGTTTTTGCCACGGCAGGATCTGATGAGAAGTGTCGTGCGGCGGAAGAGTTGGGTGCGGTTCGCGCGATTAACTATCGGACTGAGGACTTTCTTCAAGTAATTAAGTCGGAAACTGCGGGTAGGGGGGTGGACGTGATACTTGATATGGTTGCTGGAAAATATTTGTCCAAGAATATTGATAGTTTGGCTGATGATGGGCGATTAGTTGTGATTGCGCTTTTGGGTGGTGCGAAGGCTGAGTTGGATCTGTCGCAGGTGTTGCGTCGTCGTTTGCATGTGACTGGGTCAACGCTGCGTCCGCGTTCTGTTGAATTTAAAGCTGGAATTGCACAAGCGTTGAGCAGTAAGATATGGCCACTTTTGGAAAGTGGTGCTATCAAGCCCGTGATACATCAAGTTTTTCCTCTGGTGCAGGCGAGTAAGGCTCATGAAATGATGGAAGCGAGTCAACATATTGGTAAGCTTGTACTTGAGTTGTGATTTGTGTATTTTTTGCCGCTAGGTGCTGCAATTCTTCATGTCGCTTGGTGCTTCGGTTGTGCGAGCGAGTTTTAGTGGAACAAAATAAGTGGTGCAAAAAGGCGTATCTCCTCAAACTTGTGTTAGAAAATTGACCCTTGCAGCCTTGCCGCGATACAATATGCAGTTAATTAAATTCTTAAGCCTATGTCACAACAGCGACGAACATTAATAGCCGGAAATTGGAAAATGAATGGCGGTCTCGCAGCAAATGCGAGCTTACTTGAAAGTTTGCAGGCGGCACCTGAGCTTGCTGCGAGCGGTTCTACTTGTGAGGTGCTGGTATGTGTGCCTGTAATTTACTTGTCGCAATGTGAGTCTTTATTGAGCTCTTCTGCGATTGCGATTGGTGCGCAAGATGTTTCGGCGCATCTGTCTGGTGCTTATACGGGTGAAATATCGTCGGCAATGCTGGCTGATTTTGCATGTAAGTACGTTATTGTTGGTCACTCTGAGCGTCGAGCTTATCATCATGAGTCTAATGAGTTAGTGGCGCAGAAGGCCTTGCAGGCTTTGCGTTCGGGTATCTTTCCGATTGTTTGTGTTGGTGAGACTTTGGAGCAGCGCGAAGCGGGTAAAACGAATGAAGTGGTCGTTACGCAGTTGCGTGCAGTGATGGATGTTTTGGATGACGGTGCTTTAGCGCGTATCGTTGTTGCCTACGAGCCGGTGTGGGCTATTGGTACGGGTAAAACAGCGACGCCTGAGATGGCGCAGGAGGTTCATGCTGTGTTGCGCTCGGTTTTGGCTGAACGTAGTGATTTTGCCGCGAATAGAGTGCGTATTTTGTATGGCGGTAGTATGAAGCCTGATAATGCGCAAGAGTTGTTGGCTATGCCTGATATTGATGGTGGGTTAATTGGTGGTGCATCGTTAAAGTCGGCTGATTTTCTGTCTATCATTAAGGCGGCTTAGGTTTTCTGCTGTACGAAAATTTTTTGAATATATTTTTGTTGTAACGATTAATTTTACTTGGATGTTTTAAATGCAAACTTCTTTATCTACCTTGGTTATGATTGTGCAGGTTTTGTCTGCGTTAGTTATTGTTGGTCTGGTTTTGCTGCAGCATGGTAAAGGTGCTGATATGGGGGCGTCTTTTGGTTCTGGTGCATCTGGTAGTTTGTTCGGCGCAACTGGATCTTCTAATTTTTTATCCAAATCTACAGGGGTTGCAGTTGCGGTGTTTTTTATCGCAACTTTGATCTTGACGTCTTTGGGTGCAAATAAAGCGCCATCAGTTGGTGTGATGGATAATTTGCCTGCCGCAAAAACGGCGCCTGCTAGCGCCGCTTCGGTAGCAGCGTCAGTTGCGCCAGTAGGTGCCCCTGAAAGTGCGTCAGTAAGTGCGGCAAGTCAAACCACTGAAATCCCTAAATAACTTAATTTAAATCAGTTTGTCTGGTAAAAAAATCTTGAATTGCTGCAATTGTGCGTTGAACAATTGCGGTGAACAGAGTAAAATGCTGGGCTTATGCCGACGTGGTGAAATTGGTAGACACGCTATCTTGAGGGGGTAGTGGCGAAAGCTGTACGAGTTCGAGTCTCGTCGTCGGCACCAATGAATAAGTTAGTTTTTTGCTGACTTGATCGAGGAAGTGGTTGTGGATTTAATCGTCACTCAATCATGCAATAAACATCTCAATGTTACGTTTTTATATGGGTAGCCTAACGTGAACCTCGAAAATTATTTCCCAGTTCTTCTCTTTATTTTGGTTGGTGTTGCGGTTGGTGTCGTTCCGCAAGTCTTAGGCCGTTTGATTGCGCCGCACCGACCTGATAGTCAAAAAACATCTGCTTACGAGTGTGGTTTTGAAGCCTTTGAAGATGCGCGTATGAAGTTTGATGTGCGTTATTATCTCGTTGCAATTCTCTTTATTTTGTTCGATCTTGAAACTGCTTTTTTCTTTCCTTGGGCTGTATCCATGAAGGAATTGGGGTGGACAGGTTTCTTGGTGATGTTGGGTTTCATCTTGGAATTTGCGGTCGGATTTTGGTATATCTGGAAAAAAGGCGCCCTGGATTGGGAATGACCTGATAGGAAAAGCGTATGTCAATTGAAGGTGTATTGAGCGAAGGCTTTGTTACAACCAGTTTGGACAAGCTGATTAACTGGACTCAGACGGGTTCTATGTGGCCTATGACTTTTGGCTTGGCTTGCTGTGCGGTTGAAATGATGCACGCGGGTTGCTCTCGTTATGATATGGATCGCTTCGGTGTGATTTTTCGCCCGTCTCCTCGTCAATCGGATGTGATGATTGTGGCTGGTACGCTATGTAATAAGATGGCGCCTGCTTTGCGTAAGGTTTACGATCAAATGGCGGAGCCACGTTGGGTTGTCTCTATGGGGTCCTGTGCAAATGGTGGTGGTTACTATCATTATTCCTATTCTGTAGTGCGAGGTTGTGATCGCATAGTTCCGGTTGATATTTATGTTCCAGGTTGTCCTCCTACCGCTGAGGCGCTGATCTACGGCATTATTCAATTGCAAAATAAAATTAAGCGCACTAATACGATTGCTCGCTAGTGCGGTGCAAATGTTATTGGTCGGCGAAAACTACAACTTAAAGCAAAATGACTACCAAATTAGAAAATCTTGAGTCGGCAGTGAAGGGTGTCATCGGCGAGCGACTCATGCAGTCGCAATTGGCGCTAGGTGAGTTCACTGTCATTGTCGCGGCAAAAGACTATTTGTCTGTAATGCGTGATTTGCGCGATAACGCTGCTACACGATTTGAAGAATTGATTGATCTGTGTGGTGTCGATTATTCGACTTACGGCGATGGTGTTTGGGATGGATTGCGCTTTGCGGTGGTGTCTCACTTACTTTCAATTAAGCATAATTGGCGTTTGCGCGTACGCGTGTTTGCTGAAGATGATGAGTTTCCGGTTGTCGCTTCCTTGGTTGATGTCTGGAGTGCAGCAAACTGGTATGAGCGCGAAGCATTCGATTTCTTCGGTATTTTGTTTGATGGGCATAATGATTTGCGTCGTATTTTGACTGATTACGGTTTTATTGGTCATCCTTTCCGTAAAGATTTCCCTGTTTCTGGTTATGTAGAGATGCGCTATGACGCTGATCAAAAGCGTGTAATTTATCAGCCAGTTACCATTGAGCCACGTGAAAACACGCCACGCATTATTCGTGAAGAAAATTACGGGATTAAGGGATAAGAAGCATCATGGCTGAAATTAAAAATTACACCTTAAACTTTGGTCCTCAACATCCTGCTGCACATGGTGTTTTGCGCTTGGTGCTTGAATTGGACGGCGAAGTTATTCAGCGTGCCGATCCGCATATAGGCTTGTTGCATCGCGCAACAGAAAAATTGGCTGAGCAAAAAACCTACTTGCAATCTGTTCCTTATATGGATCGTCTCGATTATGTGTCGATGATGTCCAATGAGCACGCCTATGTTATGGCGATTGAGAAAATGCTCGGTTTGGAAGTGCCGTTGCGTGCGCAATATATCCGCGTGATGTTTGACGAGATCACTCGCTTGTTGAATCACTTATTGTGGATCGGTGCTCATGCGCTTGACGTTGGTGCCATGGCGGTTATCTTGTATGCGTTCCGTGAACGTGAGGATTTGATGGATTGCTACGAGGCGGTGTCTGGCGCTCGTATGCACGCTGCTTACTATCGTCCAGGTGGCGTATATCGCGATTTGCCGGATGAAATGCCTAAACACAAAGCGTCGATTTTGAAGAATGAAAAAGCGATGCGTTTGCTGAACGAAGATCGTCAGGGTTCTTTGTTGGATTTCATTGAGGCATTCACTAATCGTTTCCCTAAATACGTTGATGAATATGAGACTTTGTTGACAGATAATCGTATCTGGAAACAGCGTCTGGTTGGTATCGGTGTGGTATCTCCTGAGCGTGCCATGGCGATGGGTTTTACTGGCCCTATGCTGCGTGGTTCTGGCGTAGAGTGGGATTTGCGTAAAAAGCAGCCTTACGAAGTGTATGACTTATTGGATTTTGATATTCCAGTTGGTGTGAATGGCGATAGCTATGATCGTTATTTGGTGCGTGTTGAAGAGATGCGTCAATCAAATCGTATTATTAAGCAATGTGTCGAGTGGTTGCGCAATAATCCAGGTCCGGTGATGTCAACTAACCATAAGGTGGCGCCACCAAGTCGTGTGAATATGAAGTCGAACATGGAAGAGTTGATTCATCACTTCAAATTATTCACAGAGGGTTTCCACGTTCCTGCTGGTGAAGCTTATTCAGCGGTTGAGCATCCAAAAGGTGAGTTTGGTATTTACCTTATGTCGGATGGTGCGAATAAGCCATACCGTATGAAAATTCGCGCACCTGGTTTCTCGCATCTGCAAGGTTTGGATGAAATGGCGAAAGGCCACATGATTGCCGACGCAGTAACGATTATTGGTACGCAAGATATTGTATTCGGTGAAATCGACCGATAGGAGTCATGCTAAATTCAATCGCAGGGCGCTTTGCGTTTTTGTTTGCTCTCGCAATACTTCGATATTGCAGCGAAAAATGCCTAGCATTGCATCCCTAAAATAGAATTGTCACGGCACCTTGTAGAAATAAAAATTGATAAATGATTGGCTCGCGTTGTGGGCTGATATTTGAGGCAAAAGCGATGGTCTTATCAGAGCAAGCATTAAAGAAAATTGATCGCGAATTGGCGAAGTTCCCTGCGGATCAGCGCCAGTCTGCCGTGATGGCGGCCTTAGCGATTGCCCAGGATGAAACCAGTTGGTTATCTCCAGAAGTGTTGCAATTTGTTGCCGATTACATCGGTATGCCTGCCGTAGCAGTGCAGGAGGTAGCCACCTTCTACAATATGTACAACACCAAGCCAGTTGGTAAGCACAAAATTACTGTTTGTACGAACTTGCCATGTGCTTTATCTGGCGGTGAGCGTGCAGCACATCATTTGAAACAAAAGCTTGGTTTGGATTACAAAGAAACCAGTGCGGACGGACAGTTTACTTTGATGGAAGGCGAGTGCATGGGCGCTTGCGGCGATGCGCCGGTCATGTTGGTCAACAATAAGCGCATGTGCAGCTTCATGTCCAATGACAAAATTGATGCCTTGGTCAGTGAATTAAGCCAAACAACAGAAGCAGGTAAATAATGACGAGTCTACATAATCGCCATATCAAGCCACTGATTCTTGCTGGCTTAGATGGAAAAAATTGGCACCTGCAAGACTATGTCGCGCGTGGTGGCTATCAATCTTTAAAACGTATTTTGGACGAAAAAATCCCACCGGAACAAGTGATTGCGGAGCTCAAAGCTTCCTCCTTGCGTGGTCGTGGCGGTGCGGGTTTTCCAACAGGTTTGAAGTGGAGTTTTATGCCACGTCAGTTCCCAGGTCAAAAATACTTGGTCTGTAATACCGATGAGGGTGAACCAGGTACATTTAAAGACCGTGACATCATTCGCTACAATCCGCACGCCTTGATCGAAGGGATGGCGATTGGCGCCTATGCAATGGGCATCACGGTTGGCTACAACTATATTCACGGCGAAATTTTTGCTGACTACGACCGCTTTGAAGAGGCTTTAGAAGAAGCGCGCGCAGCGAACATGTTGGGTGATCGTATTCATGGATCTGATTTTTCTTTCCAATTGCATGCGTTTCACGGCTACGGTGCTTACATCTGCGGTGAAGAAACTGCATTGCTTGAGTCTTTAGAAGGCAAAAAAGGTCAGCCACGGTTCAAACCACCATTCCCAGCAAGTTTTGGTTTGTATGGTAAGCCAACGACAATCAACAATACAGAAACATTTGCGGCTGTACCTTTCGTATTAGCGATGGGTGGTGAGGCTTATGCGGCGTTAGGTAAGCCAAATAATGGTGGCACCAAAATTTTCTCCATGTCAGGTGACGTAGCGAAGCCAGGTAATTACGAAGTTCCGCTCGGTACGCCATTTGCAACCTTGCTGGAATTGGCTGGTGGCATGCGCGATGGCAAAAAGATTAAAGCGGTTATTCCTGGAGGATCATCTATGCCAGTGTTAACCGGTGACGTCATGATGGCAACCGACATGGATTATGACTCCATCGCTAAGGCTGGCTCTATGCTTGGTTCTGGTGCGGTGATCGTGATGGATGAAACGCGTTGCATGGTCAAATCTTTGCTGCGTTTATCTTACTTTTATTTTGAAGAATCTTGCGGTCAATGTACGCCGTGCCGTGAAGGTACGGGCTGGCTGTATCGTATGGTACATCGTATTGAAAATGGTCAAGGTCGTCCAGACGATTTAGATATGTTAAATGCGGTTGCTGATGGTATCCAAGGTCGCACGATTTGCGCCTTAGGAGATGCCGCTGCGATGCCTGTGCGTGCATTTATTAAGAATTTCCGTGAAGAATTTGAATATCATATCGAGCATAAACACTGCTTGGTTCCGACTTATTTATAAATGTGATGCAAAAAACTTTAAACCTCTGTGTTAAGAGGTTTTGATTGTCCTTTTAGCGTACCCAGAGCACACCATGGTTGAAATTGAAATAGACGGCAAAAAAGTAGAAGTCCCTGCGGGCAGCATGGTGATGGACGCTGCTAATAAACTTGGCACCTACATTCCTCATTTTTGCTATCACAAAAAATTGTCGATTGCGGCAAACTGCCGTATGTGTTTGGTTGAGGTTGAGAAAGCACCTAAACCTTTGCCCGCCTGTGCAACGCCTGTAACACAAGGCATGATTGTGCGTTCCAATAGCGATAAAGCAGTCAAAGCACAAAAAGATGTGATGGAGTTTTTGTTGATTAACCATCCACTTGATTGCCCAATTTGCGATCAAGGTGGTGAATGCCAATTACAAGATTTAGCCGTTGGTTACGGTAAAACCAGTTCGCGCTACGAAGAAGAAAAACGCGTTGTCTTCCATAAAAATGTTGGCCCTTTGATCTCAATGGAAGAGATGAGTCGCTGTATCCACTGCACACGTTGTGTACGTTTTGGTCAAGAAGTTGCAGGCGTGATGGAACTCGGTATGTTGGGTCGTGGTGAACACTCTGAAATTACGTCGTTCGTTGGTAAGACGGTTGATTCTGAATTGTCTGGCAACATGATTGATCTGTGCCCAGTGGGTGCCTTGACTTCAAAACCATTCCGTTATTCTGCACGTACTTGGGAATTATCACGCCGTAAATCGGTTAGTGCGCACGACGGCTTGGGTGCTAATTTGATCGTTCAAGTTAAGAATAACAAAGTAATGCGCGTCGTTCCATTTGAAAATGATGCGGTCAATGAATGCTGGATTTCCGACAAAGATCGTTTCGCTTATGAAGGTTTAAACAGCGCGGATCGATTGACTAAGCCAATGTTGAAACAGGGCGGTCAATGGCAGGAAACTGACTGGCAAACTGCGCTGGAATATGTCGCACATGGATTGAAAAATGTGAAACATGAGCACGGTGCGAATGCGATTGCTGGCTTGGCTTCTGCTCATTCCACATTGGAAGAATTAAGCTTGTTGTCGCGCGTGGTGCGCGGCTTGGGCTCTGAGAATATCGAAACGCGTTTGCGCCAATCCGATTTTGCTTTAACAGGCAAGATCAAACCATGGTTGGGCATGTCAATTGCCGCGTTTGCGCAATTGAAGCAAGTGTTTGTGATCGGGTCTTTCCTACGTAAAGACCATCCCTTATTGGCAGCTCGTTTGCGTCAAGCAGTTAAGTCCGGCACTAAATTAAGTGTTCTGCATGCGACTGATGATGAACTCTTGATGAAGGTCGCGACTAAAGCAGTTCTTGCTCCGTCTGCGTGGTTGTCTTTCTTAGCTGAAGTCGCAACAGAGGTTGCTAATGTAAAACAAATTTCTAAACCAGCAGGTTTGATTGATGTCGCTGTGTCAGATGCGGCGCAAGCGATTGCAACGAGCTTATTGTCCGGCGCGGAAGCGCAATCGGCTGGTGTGTTCTTAGGTAATACAGCGGCGCAACATCCTGATGCTTCTAAGATCCACGCCTTGGCACAATGGATAGCGCAAAATACGGGCGCTGGCTTTGGCTATTTAACTGAAGCTGCCAATACCGTGGGTGCTTATCTTGCTGATGCGGTTCCAGCGAATGCAGATACGGCAGCAAATGTATTAAGCAATGCGCGTAAAGCGGTGGTGCTGTTGAATGCAGAGCCAACATTTGATTTTGCCAATCCGAATCAGGCACAAGCGGTATTAGCGCAAGCCGATATGGTTGTCGTTATGTCCGCATTCAAACACGGCATGGAATATGCAGATGTGTTACTGCCAATTTCTCCATTTACCGAAACAGCCGGTACGTTTGTCAATTGCGAAGGCCGTGCACAAAGTTTCCATGGTGTGGTTAAACCATTAGGCGATACGCGTCCAGCTTGGAAAGTCTTGCGTGTACTCGGTAATTTGTTAGGCTTGGATAACTTTGATTTTGAAACAGCAGAAGCAGTTCGTGATGCAGTGCTGGGTCAAGCTCTCGCTCAAGGCCAAACCGATTTGTCCGCTAAGTTGAACAATATCGCAGATGTCGCGATCGCATCTTCCACCCCCGCTAGTGGCTTGGAACGTGTTTCTGATGTACCTATCTACAGCACTGACGCGATTGTGCGTCGTTCTGAATCCTTGCAGCGTACGGCCGATGCAAAAGCAGCAGCGATTAGTTTGAGTGCTGCGGAGTTTGCTCGCCTTGGTATTGCAGATGGTGACTTTGTGAAGTTGACGCAAGCGGATGCTTCAGTATTGGGTGCAGCGAAACTCGATAAATCCTTGCCTGCGACAGTGGTACGCGTGGCTGCTGGTGTTTTGGCAACGCATCAACTGGGTGCGATGTTCGGCCCAATTAATGTGGAGCGTGCATAATGAATTTTTTAGATACGGTTCAATCCTACGGTGTGCAATATCTTGGTGGTTTGTGGCCTTTAGTCTGGACTTTAGTCAAGATAGTTTGTATTACTTTGCCAGTCATGGGCTGCGTAGCTTATTTGACGCTGTGGGAACGTAAAATGATAGGCTGGATGCATGTGCGTCTTGGCCCAAATCGTGTCGGTCCTGCAGGTTTATTGCAACCGATTGCTGACGCTTTAAAGCTATTGCTTAAAGAGATCATCATTCCGGCAAAAGCTAATAAAGTGTTGTTCGTTATTGCACCAATTATGACGATTATGCCGGCTTTGGCGGCGTGGTCAGTGGTTCCTTTTGGACCTGAAGTGGTGTTGGCAAATGTCAATGCTGGCTTGTTGTTGATTATGGCAATCACCTCCATGGAAGTGTACGGCATCATTATCGCAGGCTGGGCATCCAATTCTAAGTACGCATTCTTGGGTGCTATGCGTGCTTCAGCACAGATGGTTTCCTATGAAATCGCGATGGGTTTTGTCTTAGTGATTGTGTTGATGGTTTCTGGTAGTTTGAATTTGTCTGACGTCGTCAATGGACAAATGAAAGGTTATTTCGCCGAGCACGGTTGGAATTTCTTGTCATGGAACTGGTTGCCTTTATTACCTATGTTCGTGATCTATGTGATTTCCGGTATTGCAGAAACTAATCGCCATCCTTTCGACGTCGTAGAAGGTGAATCCGAGATCGTTGCGGGTCACATGGTTGAGTATTCAGGTATGTCATTTGCGATGTTCTTCTTGGCTGAATACGCCAATATGATTTTGATTTCAGCCTTGGCATCTTTGATGTTCCTTGGTGGTTGGAATTCTCCGATAGGTCATGCCGTGCCTGTATTAGGTCTATTGGCTTATTTGCCTGGTTGGATTTGGTTAGGTTTGAAAACTTTCGTCGTGGTGTCTATGTTTATTTGGGCACGTGCTTCTTTCCCACGCTATCGTTACGATCAGATTATGCGTTTAGGTTGGAAGGTATTTATTCCGTTGACGCTGGTGTACTTGGTCATGGTCGCTGCATGGATGCAAACCTCTTGGAATATTTGGAAGTAATCGGCTCAAAATAGCTGAAAAACAACGCTAGCAGATAATGGAAGCAAATAATGGAAGCAATTAAGGATTTCTTTGGCAGCTTGATGCTGCGCGAGTTGATCAAAGGTTTGGCTTTGACTGGTCGCTATATGTTTGCGCGTAAAATCACGGTGCAATTTCCGGAAGAAAAAACACCGCAATCACCGCGTTTTCGTGGATTGCATGCTTTGCGTCGTTATCCAAACGGAGAAGAGCGCTGCATCGCATGCAAATTATGCGAAGCGGTTTGCCCGGCAATGGCGATTACGATTGAATCGGATCAGCGTGAGGACGGCTCACGTCGTACTACACGTTACGACATAGATTTAACTAAATGTATTTTCTGCGGATTTTGCGAAGAATCTTGTCCAGTGGATTCTATTGTAGAAACCCATGTGTTGGAATATCACGGCGAGAAACGTGGCGATCTGTATTTCACCAAAGAGATGCTGCTTGCAGTTGGTGATCGTTATGAACCAGAAATTGCTGCGGCTCGTCAAGCCGATGCAGCGTACCGTTAAACTGGAAGAGCTGAATTATGGATTTTGTTACTGTCTTATTTTATGTGTTTTCGGCGATTTTAATCATCGCTGGAACACAGGTGATCACTGCGCGTAATCCTGTGCATGCGGCATTGTTTCTGGTGTTGGCATTTTTTAATGCGGCAGGGATTTGGTTGTTGTTGAAAGCTGAGTTTTTGGCGATCGTTTTGGTGTTAGTGTACGTCGGTGCGGTCATGGTCTTGTTCTTGTTCGTGGTTATGATGTTGGACATCAATATGGATAAGTTGCGAGAAGGTTTTTGGGGACGTTTGCCATTAGCAGCAATTGTCGGTGTCGTTATTGCGTTAGAAATGTCTGCGGTCTTGTTTAGAGGATTTTTGCGTACGGATAATAGTGTCCCAGCGGCGGCTGCCGAGATTGGTGTTACTAAAGCCTTGGGTATCGAGATCTTCACAAATTATGTATTTGCGTTTGAAGTTGCTGCTGCCATTTTGTTGTTGGCGATTGTTGCTGCAGTAGCTTTAACTTTGCGCAAACGTAAAGACAGTAAATATTTTGATCCGGCCGCCGCAGTAAAAGTAAAACGTGCAGATCGTGTTCGTATGGTAAGCATGAAAGCGGAATCAAATCGTTCAGTGGGCGAGGCGCAAGCAAGCGCTGCCAATGCAGAAAATACAGGTGTATAAATGGCTTTAACTCTGACACATTTTTTGATTTTGGGCGCGATCTTATTCGCTATCTCTATCGTCGGTATTTTCATGAACCGCAAAAACATTATCGTGCTGTTGATGTCGATAGAGTTGATGCTGTTGGCGGTGAATATGAATTTTGTCGCTTTCTCACATTATCTGGGTGATGCAGCAGGGCAGATATTTGTCTTCTTTATCTTGACTGTGGCGGCCGCTGAATCGGCAATTGGTTTGGCGATTTTGGTAGTGATGTTCCGTAATTTGGACACCATCAATGTCGAAGACCTAGGCACACTCAAAGGTTAATGTAGGTAATCGTCTTCTTGGTTTGAATGCAGTTCGAGAATTTATAAGAATTAAGATAAAGATAAAAAAGGGTCATTATGGCGGGGCAACTTAACCCACATTTATTGCTGGCAGTACCGTTAGCACCACTCGCTGGTGCAGCGATTGCAGGTCTGTTAGGCACAAAATTTTTCGGCAATCTTGTCGGCCGCAAGGTGTCGCATTCTGCGACTATTCTTGGTGTATTGATTGCGTTCATTCTCTCTTGCATGACCTTTTCGCAAGTGCTAGATGGTGCAAAATACAATGCGACTTTATACCACTGGATGACGGTAGGTAGCTTGAAATTGGAAGTTGGTTTCTTGGTCGATAGCTTGACTGCGATGATGATGTGTGTGGTGACGTTTGTGTCATTGATGGTGCATATCTACACAGTTGGTTACATGGCTGAAGACGAGGGCTATAACCGTTTCTTCGCTTACATTTCTTTGTTTACATTCTCGATGTTGATGCTCGTGATGAGCAACAACTTCTTGCAGTTGTTCTTTGGCTGGGAAGCAGTAGGTTTGGTTTCGTACTTGTTGATCGGTTTTTGGTACACCAAGCCGACGGCTATTTACGCCAATATGAAAGCTTTTTTAGTCAATCGTGTTGGTGATTTCGGCTTCATCTTGGGTATAGGCTTATTGGTCGCTTATGCTGGCTCTATGGATTACGCAGAAGTGTTCGCAAAGAAAGCGGAACTTGCGCCTTTGATGTTGCCAGGTACGGATTGGATGTTGATCACCGTTGCCTGCATTTGCTTGTTTATTGGCGCGATGGGTAAATCTGCGCAATTCCCATTGCACGTGTGGTTGCCTGACTCTATGGAGGGTCCTACGCCGATCTCTGCACTGATTCACGCAGCTACCATGGTTACCGCCGGTATCTTTATGGTGGCACGTATGTCACCGCTGTTTGAAATGTCTGATACGGCATTGAATTTTATCATGATCATCGGTTCTATTACTGCTTTGTTCATGGGTTTCCTTGGCATTATTCAAAACGATATTAAACGCGTGGTTGCGTACTCTACTTTGTCTCAATTGGGGTACATGACGGTGGCGCTCGGTGCATCTGCCTATTCAGTCGCGGTATTTCATTTGATGACACATGCGTTCTTTAAGGCTCTATTGTTCTTAGCAGCTGGTTCTGTGATTATTGGAATGCATCACGATCAAGACATTCGCAATATGGGTGGCTTGCGTAAATACATGAAGATCACTTGGATTACTTCATTGCTAGGTTCTTTGGCTTTGATTGGTACACCGTTCTTCTCTGGTTTTTACTCGAAAGACTCTATTATTGAAGCGGTCATGTTGTCTCACTTACCGGGTGCAGGTTTTGCTAAGTTTGCAGTGTTGGCAGGTGTCTTTGTAACTGCGTTCTATTCTTTCCGAATGTACTTCTTGGTATTCCACGGTAAAGAAAACTTCGGTCATGCACATGACGCACATGGTCATGACGATCACCATGATGATCATCACCATGGTTTGGCGCCAGGTCAAAAGCCGCATGAATCCCCAGCGGTGGTGTGGGTACCGTTGGCGTTATTGGCAATTCCATCCGTGTTCATCGGTTTGTATGCAATTGAACCTATGTTATATGGTGACTTCTTCAAAGACGTCATCTTCATCGATCACCATGCGCATCATGCGATGGGAGAGTTGAAGGAAGAATTCCATGGTTGGCAAGCAATGGGCATACATGCTTTGATGACGCCACCATTCTGGTTGGCTCTGGCGGGTGTGGCTTTGTCATATTTCTTCTACATGGTGAAACCTGCAATTCCAACTATGATTAAGCAGAAATTTAGTGCTGTTTATACTTTGCTCGACAATAAGTATTACATGGACAGATTCAATGAAATCGTGTTTGCAGGTGGTGCACGTTTGTTGGGTGGTGGTTTGTGGAATATCGGTGATAAAGGTTTGATTGACGGTTTGGTTGTCAATGGTAGTGCGAAGTTGGTAGGTTTATTTTCCAAGTTGGTTCGTTTGTTCCAGACTGGTTTCATCTACCACTATGCACTGGTAATGATTTTGGGTGTATTGGGCTTCTTGATTTACTTCATGCATTTTGTACCTACACCGTTTACTAAATAAGTGACCATAATAAGATAATCATGATGCTGTCAAACTCTCCATTATTAAGCCTGTCGATTTGGTTGCCAATCGTATTTGGTATCGTTGTTTTAGCTTTGGGTCGCGATAAAAACCAAGGTTTTGTTCGTACCCTTTCTTTGATTGGTTCGTTACTGAGTTTCGCAGTCACATTGCCAATTATTGACGGATTCAATAACACTGCTCATGGTATGCAGTTTGTTGAAAGCCTTTCTTGGATATCACGTTTTAATGCGTTTTATGCCTTGGGAGTCGATGGTATTTCCATGTGGCTCGTGCCTTTGACTGCTTTCATCACTGTGATTGTCGTGATTGCAGCTTGGGAAGTGATAGAAAAAAACGTCGCTCAGTATATGGGCGCATTTTTGATTCTGTCAGGTTTGATGATAGGCGTATTTTGTGCAACTGATGGTTTGTTGTTCTACGTATTCTTTGAAGCCACCTTGATTCCTATGTACATCATCGTCGGTGTCTGGGGTGGACCAAATCGTGTTTATGCCGCATTTAAATTTTTCTTGTACACCTTGTTAGGTTCTTTACTGACTTTGGTAGCAATTATTTACCTCTACTTTAAATCTGGTAATTCTTTTAATATTCAGACTTGGCATCAATTGCCATTGACTTTGAATGAACAAATCATGTTGTTCGTCGCCTTCTTGATGGCCTTCGCGGTGAAAGTCCCAATGTGGCCAGTGCATACGTGGTTGCCAGACGCTCACGTAGAAGCGCCTACCGGCGGCTCTGTGGTATTGGCAGCGATCATGTTGAAATTAGGTGCTTATGGGTTCCTGCGTTTCTCTTTACCTATCGCTCCCGATGCTAGTCATTACTTGTCTAGCATGATGATTACTTTATCTTTGATCGCAGTCGTGTACATTGGTTTGGTAGCCTTAGTTCAAAAAGATATGAAGAAGTTGGTGGCCTATTCTTCTATCGCTCACATGGGTTTTGTGACTCTAGGCTTTTTCATGTTTAATGAATTGGCCGTGCAGGGCGCTATCGTACAAATGATTTCTCACGGTTTTATTTCCGCTGCGATGTTCTTGTGTATCGGTGTCTTGTACGACCGCGTGCATTCACGTGAAATCGCCGACTACGGTGGTGTCGTGAACACGATGCCTAAGTTTGCAGCTTTGTTTGTGTTGTTCTCTATGGCTAATTGCGGTTTGCCAGCGACGTCAGGTTTCGTTGGTGAATTCATGGTGATTATCGGCGCAGTGAAATTCAATTTCTGGATCGGCATGTTGGCAGCAACTGCTTTAATTTTCGGCGCTGCATATTCTTTGTGGATGGTAAAACGTGTGGTGTTCGGTGCGATTACCCATGATCACGTTGCGAAATTGACAGATTTGAATAAGCGTGAATTCTTTATGCTCGGCGTGTTAGCGATTGCAGTGATTGCGATGGGCTTGTATCCAGCACCGTTCACCGATGCGATGCAAGTTTCCGTTGCAGACTTATTGAAACATGTCGCAACATCTAAAATTGCTCCATAGTAGCCATTAGAAATTAGAAATCAATAATATGAACCTGATTATTCCACCATCACTTTATCCAGAAATGTTTTTGCTGCTGTCGATTTGCGCTATTTTGCTAATCGATATGTTTCTGGGCGATGCAAAGCGCAACATTACCTACGCACTGAGCCTTTTGGCACTTGGTGTCTGTGGTGTATTGACGATGAATGCGACCACAGGTACCTCAGTTTATTTGAGCAATAACATGTTCGTTTCTGATGCCATGTCGAACCTGTTAAAGATGTTCAGTTATATTGCGGTAGGCGTGACATTTATCTATGGTCGTCAATACGCAACAGATCGCGGTATGACTAGTGGTTTGCTCGGTGGTGAGTTCTACACCTTAGCTTTGTTCTCGTTGTTGGGTCAAATGATCATGATCTCCGGTAATAATCTCTTGATTATTTACCTTGGTTTGGAATTGATGTCTTTGGCTTTATATGCCTTGGTAGCCTTGCGTCGTGATAACAATGTATCGACCGAAGCCGCGATGAAGTACTTTGTATTGGGTGCCCTGGCTTCTGGTTTCCTGTTGTATGGTATTTCTATGTTGTATGGTGCAACAGGCACTTTGAATTTGAATAAAATGGCTGAGGTAGCCGCCTCCGTGAATGCCAACAAAACGATTTTAGTATTTGGTATTGTTTTCTTGGTTGCTGGTCTGGCGTTTAAACTTGGTGTCGTACCTTTCCATATGTGGGTTCCTGACGTTTATCAAGGTTCACCTACTGTTGTTACCTTGTTGTTGGGTGGTGCGCCTAAATTAGCTGCTTTCGCTATTACTTATCGTTTATTGGTAGAAGGCTTATTCCCATTAGCAGTCGATTGGCAACAAATGTTAATGGTGCTGGCCGTGATGTCGATGGCGGTCGGTAACATCACCGCGATTGCCCAGACCAATTTGAAGCGTATGTTGGCGTATTCTACGATTTCGCAAATGGGCTTTATGTTGCTGGGCTTCTTGTCTGGCGTATCGAACGGCAACACCGAGCTAGCTGCTGAAGCGTATAGCGCCTCCATGTTTTATGCGGTGACTTATGTGATGACGACTTTAGGTACATTCGGCATTATTTTGATGTTGTCACGTGCAGGTTTTGAAGCTGAGAACATCTCTGATCTCAAAGGCTTGAACAAACGCAGTAAATGGTTCGCCTTCATCATGTTGTTACTGATGTTCTCATTGGCAGGTATCCCTCCATTGATGGGCTTCTATGCAAAATTGTCTGTATTGAGTTCTGTCGTTGCGGCGGGTCAAATTTGGTTGGCTGTGGCAGCGGTGCTGTTCTCACTAATTGGTGCGTTCTACTATTT
Organism: Affinundibacterium danionis; assembly: GCF_042432465.1. NCBI lineage: Bacteria > Pseudomonadati > Pseudomonadota > Betaproteobacteria > Burkholderiales > Oxalobacteraceae > Affinundibacterium > Affinundibacterium danionis. The sequence goes on from NZ_JBHLXJ010000002.1 coordinate 160,597, forward strand.
GCGTATTGTTAAAGTAATGTACTTTGATGAAGCAGTCGATACATCTCCTATCACAGCGAATATGGATTTAAAGTTGGTATTAAGTGCCAATGGTTTGGCCGTATTGGTGTTGGGCTTGATGCCAGGTTCCTTACTGCGCAGCTGCGTGGATGCCGTGAAGAGTGCGTTAGCCTCATAAATTCCTCGTGTTATCCGTTTTTATTCTAAAGAGAGAAGTGTCTTGAATACATCACTATCTAGTTGGCTTGTGATTTTCGTGGCACTTTTCGCTGCAAGTTTGCCGTTTGTTACCGAACGCGTCTTTGGTCTGATCCCTTTAAAATCTCAGAACAAGAAATCGGCTTGGCTGCGTTTGGCTGAGCTGATTGTTTTGTATTTTGTTGTGGGCGCATTTGGCTTCTTCTTAGAGTCGAATGCAGGCAACCGATTCGAGCAACGCTGGGAATTTTTTGCATTAACAGCTTGCTTGTTTATAGTATTCGCTTTTCCAGGCTTCGTTTTTCGCTACTTACGTAAAAGTTAAAACTAAGTCCAATCTACATGGATCAAAATCGTATGAATATCCTAGATCTAGGTCCAGATCAAAATCCTCAGTTAGCCGAAATCAAAGTTGATAGCCAACGTGTCTATCAAGGTAATTTCCTACATGTAGAAAAAGATACCGTCAGATTGCCAGACGGTAATTTGGTCACGCGTGAATACATTAAGCATCCGGGTGCGGTGGTTATTTTGCCCTTGTTTGATGATGGTACGGTCTTGATGGAGCGCCAGTTTCGTTATCCGCTTAACCAAGTATTTCTAGAGTTCCCAGCCGGGAAAATCGATCCCAATGAAGACTCCTTAGTCTGCGCAAAGCGCGAACTCAAAGAAGAAACCGGTTACACCGCGAGCGATTGGCAATTCCTCTGTACGATACATAATGCAATTGCCTATGCCGATGAGCATCTCGATATCTATCTAGCACGTGGCTTGGTCGCTGGTGAAGCAAAACTCGATGAAGAAGAGTTTCTAGAAACCTTCACTGCGCCAGTATCTGATGTTTTGGAATGGGTGAAGTCAGGAAAAATTACCGATGTCAAAACGGTCATCGGCGCATTTTGGCTGGATAAAATTCTTAAGCAAGAATGGACTTCGTGAAAATCCTCTTCATAATTTCATTTCTAGACTGACACCAATTTGCCTAAATGAAGGCGAGAATTCCTGACTCCTTGTTGTGAGTGTGCTGCTGACATATTGTCGGATACTGACATTGTCTTGCGCTAGCAAATTTCGCACAACAAATCGCATTGTGGTTTCTTTGCTCAACTTCCATTTCACAAACGCATCCAAGCGGCGGCTCACACTAATATAGCGACTGTTTTCTTGGGACAGTCTAAATGGTCCTCCGCTGGTGAAGGTATAAGACGCACCGCCCGACCAGTTATCGTTCGCTTTGTAATCTATCCCTGTGTTGGCGGATAAACGCGCTTGTTGTGCAAATCGATTATTCGGTGCTGGAACATTGTCCACCGACGACCAATTGCGTGCTGCATTGGCTCTGAATTCTATATTTTTTCCATCCTCAAATAAGATCGATAAGGGAAACTTGGTATCTAGCTCCAGCCCGCGAGCCTGCGCATTACCATCATTGACAGGCATGTCGACCCATCTTTGATCGATCAGACTAATGTCGCGGCGCATGACATTTTCAATCTTTTTAAGATAAACCGATGCACTGTACTTCAGTCCATTCTCACCAAAATGTTCAAACCCGGCATCTAAGCCTAGCGCTATTTCTGGTTTTAAAAATGGATTGCCACTGCGTTCGGGATAGGCAAACTGATTATTCAAACTCTTAAACTTGGTAGGAATTAAGTCTGAGGCTTCTGGATTTTTAAAGCTGCGGGCGAACGCGAATCTGACTTGGTTTTCTTTGCTATCGGCTAGCTTCCATAAACTCTGCAGTATCGGACTTAGCACGCTGGTCTTATTTTTAAATTGGCTAAACTGATCGCCCGATCCTGTAGTCTGAAACATATCCCAACGCAGTCCAAAATAGTTAGACCACGTCGGCGTAGTTTGCCATTCATCCTGCACATAGAAGGCGGCGCGCTGTATGCGCACATCGCTACTATCGTTCAAGATGCTCGGCGACTGTGCTTGCATAGTCATTTGGGTTTTATGGCTATCAGAGATGGCGATCGCACTATCCCATCCGCTTTTAAGGATATGAGTTTTGGCAAATGAAGTCACGTAACTGCCAGTTGATTTCCAATCTTGATGTGTTTCATTCAGTTGCGTTTGTCGTGTCGATGGTAAAGAGGAATTGGCAGCCGAGGTTTGATCTGAACCCGTAGTGCTTAGCATAAAATGGTTCACGCCAAGATTGAATTTGAAGGTGGATTCGTTGCCAAATTCCTTGGCTAAACGACGCTCCCAGTTGAGCTCAGCACCCAGCGCTTTTCTATCGTCATGTGTCTTAGTTTTATCAGTCGAGCTTCCCCAGTCTGTCAGGCTGTCTCTATCTATCTTTTGATAGAAAATTTGATTCTTCAATGTGAGCGTGTCGCCATTTTCCAGCGTCCACGTGAATCTAGGATCGATAATGAGCGCTGGGAATGAGGTTTTTGCTTCGCCATGCGCATGTTGTGTAGCGTATTGTCCTGTTAATCCATCTAGGGTCTCTAGTAAAGTCTGATTACGACCTAAAAAATGTCCTGAGATGATACGAACGCCGACTCCATAAGAAAAACGATCGCTCTTATCGGATTGATTCAAGCTGATATTTCCAAAAGATTCAATTGCGGATCGACTCAAACTTGTGCTGAATTCACGACTCGTCGTCTCTATTTTCTTCATCACAATATTAATGGTACCGGCGATGGCGCGGGTGCTCAAGTCTGCCGTACCTGCGCGTAGAATTTCTATGCGCTTTATCTTGTTAACATCGACAGTTTCTATACCCATGCCTCTTGGTAGCGGCTCGCCATCGATAAGAATTTGCGTGTAGCCGTTGGTCAAGCCACGCATACGAATCTCATTGCCGCTGACAGTAACGCCAGACTGGCGCTTGAGAATTTCTGCAACATTGGATTCGCCATACTGCTTAATTTCTTCCTCTGTCACCACGATCTTGGAAGCAGTATCCTCGCGTCGTGCATCATACTGTTTGGCATTGATTTCGACTTTTTGCGTTGGTTCCGATTTTGTTGGTGCTTTATTGCCGCTATTTTCTTGTGCATGCACCGTACTGGTCGCGCAACACGTACTCAAGATCGCACAAATTAAGGTTTTTTGACTTATGTGTGAGGAATAAATTCGCGGCATGAATTGGCGGGTCTGGATAGTAAAAATATAGGCGATATTATCACGTTACATAATTTGCAATTTGAGAATTTTAATAAACTTATGTGGTTAGTATAGTTTGAGAAATTGTTTTTTGGTGCAAGTGATATCTGCCCAAAAAATGCGTTGCAAAAAGTAAAAAACCGCTAAGTTATAGCGGTTTTTATAGCGGTTTTTCATATTATTTGAAGGAGTCGATCTTGCTATCTATCCATTCAAAGATAAATCACATACTAGGATAATTCGGGCCACCACCACCTTCAGGTGTCACCCATACGATATTTTGCGTTGGGTCTTTAATATCGCAAGTTTTACAGTGTACGCAGTTCTGGGCGTTGATTTGTAAGCGATCAGCACCTTCATCCGTTTTCACGAATTCATACACACCGGCTGGGCAGTAACGGCTTTCAGGTCCGGCGTATTTTGCTAAGTTAACGTTGACTGGCACACTCGCATCTTTCAAAGTCAGATGGATAGGCTGATCTTCGGCGTGATTGGTGTTGGAGATAAATACGGACGACAAACGATCAAACGTTAGCTTGCCGTCTGGTTTTGGATAGTTGATCGGTGTGAACTCCGAAGCAGGGCGCAGGCATGCGTGATCAGGCTTAGAGTGACGCAAAGTCCACGGTGCTTTGCCACGCAGTAGCACTTGATCTAACCAAACAAATGGTGAGCCATACGCGCCTTTTTTCAGGAGATTTTTGACGTTCCTCGCGGTATGTAATTCCTCATGCAACCACGATGCTTCAAATGCTGTCGTGTATGCGGAGAGTTCATCGTGCTGACGTTCTGCATTCAATGCCTCAAATGCCGCACTTGCAGCCAGCATGCCGGTTTTAATCGCAGCGTGGCTACCTTTAATACGACTCATGTTCAAGAAGCCCGCATCGCAGCCAATTAAGGCGCCGCCCGGGAAAGTTAATTTAGGCAATGATTGCAGACCACCCGCAGTGATGGCACGTGCACCGTAAGAAATACGTTTAGCGCCTTCAAAGAAACCACGAATTGTTGGGTGCGTTTTGAAGCGTTGGAATTCTTCAAATGGTGAGATGTAAGGATTTTCGTAAGCGAGGCCGACCACATAGCCAACTGCTACTTGGTTGTTTTCTAAATGATAGAGGAAAGAGCCAGCATAATCGCTCATCATAGGCCAGCCCGTCGTATGGACGACCAAGCCTTCTTTATGTTTGGCGGGATCAATTTCCCATAATTCTTTAATGCCGATACCGTAAGATTGTGGATCTTTGTCCTTGTCTAGCGCATATTTCGCAATCATTTGTTTGCCGAGATGCCCGCGTGCGCCTTCGGCGAACAAAGTGTACTTCGCATGTAATTCCATGCCGATTTGGAATGAGGAGGACGCTTCACCTTCGCGGTTGACGCCCATATTGCCGGTCGCTACACCTTTGACTGAACCATCTTCATTGAACAAGACTTCAGCAGCGGCAAAACCCGGAAATACTTCTACACCTAAGGCTTCTGCTTGTTGGGCTAACCAACGTGTGACATTACCTAGGGAGACAATGTAATTACCTTCATTATGAAAGCATTTTGGGACTAACCAGTTTGGTGTTTTGAACGCACTGTTTTCGGTCAACACATAGATGCGATCTTCGGTCACCGGCGTGTTCAGCGGTGCACCTAATTCTTTCCAGTTTGGAAAAAGTTCAGTCAGCGCGATTGGATCCATAATCGCACCTGAAAGTATATGTGCGCCCGGTTCGCCGCCTTTTTCTAAGACGACAACCGATACTTCCTTGCCACTTTCCGCCGCCAATTGTTTGAGCTTGATCGCAGCAGATAATCCAGCCGGACCACCACCGACGATGACGACGTCATATTCCATCGCATCACGTGGGCCGTATTCTTCTAGTAATTGTTGAGAGGTAGTCATAATAAGCAGGGCTTTCTAATTTGAATGCAGTCGCTAGCAAAAGTGGATGCCCGATGTTATGGGTACTCACACAATTGTGCAAGTTGATCCACTAGTGGCGGATTTCTAATGGCGCGTTTTTGTTATTTCTTGTTGTATTTTGAATTGGCTTTCAGCGTGGGATTATCCCAGATTTTTGCGTATTTGCCTGTAGGCACGATTTGAGAATGCCGCGATTCGAGCAGTAAAAATAGGCTTTTACTTCAAAAATGCAGATTAGTTAGGATCGCCTCGGCCGCATTTTCCCATCATAATGTTGATTGCGAGTATGATTCGAACAATTTGCTGAGCGCACTTGATCTTAGATAAGGCACTTAAGCGATATTCTAAAAGCAGTTGTCAGATCGGAATTTTAGATCATAATTTTGTTGGAGAAAGACATGGGAATAGAAGTCAATTTTGAGGGAAAAGTAGCCCTCATTACTGGTGCCTCAAGTGGTTTAGGCGCGCGTTTTGCGAAAGTATTGGCGATGGCGGGTGCTCAGGTCGTATTGGCATCACGTCGTATCGATCGTCTCAAAGAATTGCGTGCCGAGATTGAGGCGGATGGCGGCGCAGCACATGTGGTCGCATTGGATGTGACCGATTATGCCAGTATCAAATCAGCGATTGCCCACGCTGAAACGGAAGCGGGTCCTATTGATATTCTGATTAATAATTCAGGTGTCTCGACTCAACAAAAATTAGTAGATGTGACGCCAGAAGACTATGCTTTTGTGATGGATACCAATCAACGCGGTGCTTTTTTTGTTGCACAAGAAACCGCTAAACGCATGATTACTCGCTATAAAGGCGATCACAAAAAACAACACCGTATTATCAATATCGCCTCCGTAGCGGGATTGCGTGTCATTCCGCAATTAGGCATTTACTGCATGAGTAAAGCTGCGGTCGTGCAAATGACAAAAGCGATGGCGGTGGAGTGGGGGAAGTTTGGCATCAACGTCAACGCGATTTGTCCAGGTTATATTGAGACTGAAATAAACGAAGATCATTTTAGAACAGAGCAAGGTAAAAAATTGATCGACATGTTGCCTCGAAAACGTGTAGGTACGCCGGAAGATTTGGACGGTTTGTTATTGCTGTTAGCTGCAGAGGAATCGCGTTTTATCAACGGCGCGATCATGTCGGCGGATGACGGGTTGGGTGCGTCGTAAACTTTCTTATATCGTTTCCTGTTCTAGTCCCATTCAAAATACCCGGATCAATAAGACTCGGGTATTTTTGAGTGCATAAATTTTCCTAATTGCACAGTCGCTTATTCAGCGTGCTAGCCAATCCGCAGTAGTTTATTGATGAGTTCGCTGGCCGTGTTGGCATTGAGTTTTTTCATTAGCTTGGCTCTATGCATTTCTATGGTCCGCGGGCTGAGATTCAGGTTGCGTGCGATCATTTTACTGGTATGTCCATCGGCTATTAGCGCGGCAATTTCGCGTTCTCGGGTTGATAATTCCTGCGACACTTTACGTTTTGCGCTCAGATCATCAAAAGTCCAGATGCCAGCTGCGTGCGCATCATCTGGATGCAATGAGCGTCCCGTCACATGACACCAAAATAGCTCCTGATTGGCGCGTTTCATAATGCGCTCGTCTGAATAGCTGCCCATCGCATTAATGATAGGTACAATACGTGCGCCTGTGCGTTCAAATTCATCTGAACTCGGATATAAGATTAAAAATGATTGTCCAATAAGCTCGTCCTGGTGATAGCCGAATATCGCCGCGAGTGCTCGATTGCAAGCGATGATTCGGCGATTCTGCGAGACGCACATGCCTATAGGCGCCAATTCAAAAATGTTGGCAAAGTCGATAGGCAGGGCAGTGGACATAGCGAGAAGAAAGTTGATAATTTGTGATTAATTGGTGCTTAATTATTAAGGCCGTCGTGGTGAGAGTCCCCGCTGCGTAGAATACAATGAAGCGCATGTTATGGCGAGAGATTGCTGGTGGCTTTGTGCGTCGCTGCAGATCGCCTGTGCGATTTTCGGATAGTAGTTCTACGGTATTGCATTGTCCCGTATTGCACTCTATGCTTGATTTTTTTGGTACACCTAGAAAAGGGAGACGTATGAATAAGCTTTATCCTGATGCTGCCTCTGCACTGGCTGATGTAGTCAAAGATGGTCAAACCATTGCGGTTGGTGGTTTTGGTCTGTGTGGTATTCCTGAAGCGTTAATTGCCGCATTGCGCGATAGCGGCAAGAAAAATCTCACCGCGATCTCTAATAATGCGGGTGTAGATGGTTTTGGTCTGGGTCAATTATTAACGACTCGTCAGATCACCAAAATGATTTCTTCTTACGTCGGCGAAAACAAAGAATTTGAACGTCAATATCTGGCTGGTGAATTGCAATTGGAATTCACGCCACAAGGTACTTTGGCTGAAAAGCTGAGAGCCGGTGGCGCTGGCATTCCCGCCTTTTTTACCAAAACTGGCGTGGGTACCATAGTCGCTGAAGGCAAAGAGGTGCGTGAATTTGATGGTGAGCAATATGTGATGGAACGCGCTCTGGTCGCGGACGTGTCTTTGGTAAAAGCCTATAAAGCAGACAAAGCCGGCAATCTGGTATATCGCAAAACGGCTCGTAATTTCAATCCTAATGTGGCTATGGCCGGCAAAATTACGATAGTTGAAGTCGAGCAATTGGTGGAAATTGGTGAGATTGATCCGGATGAGGTTCATACCCCCGGTATCTATGTGCATCGCATCGTTGTCAATGCCAATCCAGAAAAACGCATAGAACAACGCACAGTAACGCCGAGCTAATCACAGAAGAAGAAAGAGGACATTATCATGGCATGGAATCGTGACGAAATGGCTGCACGCGCAGCGCAAGAATTACAAGATGGTTTTTACGTGAATTTGGGAATCGGTCTGCCGACTTTGGTGGCAAATCATGTACCTGATCACATGGAAGTATGGCTGCAATCGGAAAATGGTTTGCTCGGTATCGGGCCATTCCCAACTGAGGATCAAGTTGATCCTGATTTGATTAATGCGGGCAAACAAACCGTAACAACTTTAGCTGGTTCATCGATTTTTAGTTCGGCAGATTCATTCGCGATGATACGCGGCGGTAAAATTAATGTGGCTATTTTGGGGGCGATGCAAGTTTCTGAAAAAGGCGATCTGGCGAACTGGATGATTCCAGGCAAAATGGTTAAAGGCATGGGCGGCGCGATGGATTTAGTCGCAGGCGTAGGTCGAGTTGTCGTTTTGATGGAGCATGTTGCCAAAGGGGATGCACACAAAATTTTGAAAACCTGTAATTTGCCATTAACTGGTGTCGGTGTGGTGGATCGCGTCATCACGGATTTAGGCGTGATCGATATTACTGCAACTGGATTAAAGCTAGTTGAATTGGCGCCAGGCGTGACTAAGGAAGAGATTCAGGCGAAGACAGAAGCGACAATTGATACGAGCGCAGTGGAATAATTTTGGGGCTGTTCGGCTTCGTTTAAAGCGATATCGTAGGGCGGGTGAAACCCGCGCTGCTCAGGTGCTCAAAGGCCTGGCGGCGCGGGGTTCACCCGCCCTACAATTAAATGACGCAGGAGAGAGAGCTTCTATTGCGCAACCCAACCACCATCCATATTCCAAGCGACGCCACGGATTTGCGTTGCTGCATCACTGCAGAAAAATACTGCTAAGGCGCCTAGTTGTTCCGGCGTGACAAATTCACCTGACGGTTGTTTCTCCGAGAGCAGAGATTTTTTTGCTTCCTCATTGCTAATGTTGTCTCTTTCAGCGCGCGCATCGACTTGTTTTTGTACTAGTGGTGTCAGTACAAATCCTGGGCAGATAGCATTGCAAGTAATGGCCGTATCTGCAGTTTCTAAGGCCGTGGTTTTGGTGAACCCAATCAGGCCATGTTTGGCTGCCACATAGGCGGATTTTTGGGCTGAAGCGACTAAACCATGCACGGAAGCGATATTGATGATGCGCCCCCAATTTTTTGTGCGCATGGATGGTAATGCCAAACGCGTCGTATGGAAGGCGGAGCTTAAATTAATCGCGATAATCGCATCCCATTTTTCAATCGGAAAATCTTCAATCGCGGCAACGTGTTGAATGCCTGCGTTATTCACTAAAATATCGACACCGCCAAATTCCGCTTGCGCCTGCGCCATCATATCGGCGATTTGCGATGCCTGAGTCATGTCGGCATTTGAGTACATGGTTTTGACCTGATACTCTTGTTCTATTGCTGCGCGTAATTGTGCGATTTCTTGTGCATCACCAAAACCATTTAAACAAATATTGGCGCCTTCAGCAGCTAGTGAACGAGCGATTCCCAAGCCTATACCCGAGGTAGAGCCAGTAACTAGAGCAGTTTTTCCAACAAGTGATCGAGTTTGCATGCGGTTTCCTATAGAAAAATCAAAAATAGTGAGAGAAAAAAAGCAGTCAAAGGGATTTTATGCCAAAGCCTCGGTAAAATGGCAGCTTACTTTTCAAATCTTACAAAGAAATTTTCTATGACTTTCACCCGTCAAACTGTGCAGTGCATTTCTCCCGCTGGCTTGCATCAGATGTCATACAAGGAATGGGGTGATCCACAAAATGCAAAGGTATTGATTTGTGTACATGGTGTGACGCGTGTAGCCGATGATTTCGATATGCTGGCGCAGGCTTTGGAAGCTGACTATCGTGTTATTTGCCCAGATGTGGTTGGGCGCGGTCAGTCAGATCATTTGCCTAATCCTCAGCTCTATCAAATTCCACAATATGTGAGCGATATGGTTAGCTTGTTGGCACGTGCTAATGCTGATACGGTTGATTGGTTTGGTACCTCGATGGGTGGTTTGATTGGCATGGTGCTGGCCTCGATGAAAAATAATCCGCTGCGTAAATTGGTTTTGAATGATGTTGGACCTAGTTTAAATTTCGATGGTTTAAAACGTATTGGCGATTCGATTGCGCAAGATGTACGTTTTGATAGCTTTGAAGAGGCTGAGCGATTCATTCGTGAGGTTTCTATTTCGTTTGGTCCGCATTCTGATACTGAATGGCGCAAAATCGCCCGTGATGTATTAAAACAAAATGCTGATGGACAGTGGCAGCGTCACTATGATTTGGGTTTGGCGATTCCAGTTCAGGCAACTACGGCGGAAGTGGCCTCGATAGGCGAAAAAATGCTTTGGGCTGCGTATGATGCGATCACCTGCGAAACTTTGTTAGTTCGTGGTCAGGAGTCTGATTTACTATCGAAAGCCACCGCATTGCAAATGCAAGAGCGTGGCCCGCGCGCCGAGGTGGTCGAAATTGCAGGGGTAGGGCATGCGCCGACCTTTGTGCATCAGGATCAGATTGCTATTGCTAAAGCATTTTTGCTTCGATAGGGAGTTCCTTGGGCTACTTTGGCGACTTGTTTAGTAATTTATTTTTGAGTTTTTTTGGAGTTTTTTCATTATGTTGCAACGCTTTCACGTAGGTCCACGTTTGTCGGAATATGCGATTTTTAATCAGGTTGTTTATCTGGCGGGTCAGGTTCCAGAAGATACCACGCAAGATATCGTTGGACAGACGCAAAATGTTTTAGAGCAAATTGATCGCTTATTGCTAGAAGCTGGGAGCGATAAATCACGCATCTTGATGTGCCAGATTTTCATCACTGACATGGCAAATATGGCTGGGATGAATCAAGCATGGGACGCTTGGGTGGCGGAAGGAAATTCGCCGCCACGTGCCACCGTTCAGGCCGCATTGGCCAATCCCGATTGGTTAGTTGAGATCGTTGTGACTGCAGCGCAAAAATAATATGGTTTCTTTATCAGCGACAATTTCCGAAGCAGCTTTACTGGAAGGTTTATCCGAGTCAGACGCAGCACGCGTCATACAGGCTCTAGAGTTTGTGACGCCTCACTACGAAGATCATTGCATACAGACAGAACAGAATGCTTTGCAATTTGTGGTTGGTGTGGCGTCGACTTTGGCTTTGTTAAGAACGGATGTTGATACGCGCATCGCGGGTTTGTTGTTTGAATTGTCTGAAGTAAATCCATTAGCTGCCGCCAAGATAGAGGCGAAGTTTGGTAAGGAAATTGCGGAATTGGTTGCTGGTGTGCGGCGCTTGATGCGCCTGCGTGAAGCGACCTTGACGCAGCATGATGTCGGACGCGGTAAGGACGATGCTGAACGTACCGCTTCGCAGATGGAAGTGCTGCGTAAGATGGTATTGGCAATGGCGAACGATATGCGGGTTGTCTTAGTGCGACTGGCATCGCGTTTAACTAGCTTGCGCTATTTTGCAGAATGTAAGCGCGACGATGGCGCAGTTCAGCAATTCGCCAGCGAAACCATGGATTTGTATGCGCCATTGGCAAATCGCCTTGGCGTTTGGCAGTTGAAGTGGGAGCTGGAAGATTTATCGTTCCGTTTTTTAGAGCCGGAACAATATAAGCGTATCGCTAAAATGTTGGAGGAAAAGCGAGTTGAGCGCGAGAGTTTTGTGGTGTCGGCGATTGCTCGTTTAGAAAAAGAACTTGCTGCCGTTGGTGTAAAGGCTGAAGTCAGTGGCCGCCCTAAGCACATCTTTAGTATTTGGAAAAAGATGAAGGGGAAGAAGGTCGATTTTGATGAGCTTTACGATGTGCGCGCATTTCGTGTCATCGTTGATGACATAAAAGATTGTTATACGGTGTTGGGGATCTTAAATAATTTGTGGACACCCATCCCCAAAGAGTTTGATGACTATATTTCTCGCCCTAAGCCTAACGGTTATAAATCCCTGCATACGGTTGTGATCGTTGATGATGGGCGACCATTGGAGGTGCAGATCCGAACTAAAGAAATGCATCAATTCTCAGAGTTTGGCGTGGCGGCGCATTGGCGCTATAAAGAAGCGGGCGGATCGAATTTTTCTGCGCATGAATATGATGAAAAAATCGCCTGGTTACGTCAGTTGTTGGCTTGGAAAAATGAAGTCTCCGATGTAGTGGTCGATCAAGAGCAATTGCAACGTGAGTGGGTAGAGAAGGTCAAAGCCGCCACGCTAGACGATAGAATTTACGTGTTGACACCGCAGGCTAGGGTCATTGAGTTGCCAACAGGTGCGACACCTGTCGATTTTGCCTATCAACTGCATACCGATGTTGGACATCGTTGTCGCGGTGCTCGCGTTGATGGTGTGATGGTGCCACTCAATACTAAGTTGAAAAATGGACAGACAGTAGAAATCATCACTTTGAAAAGCGGCTCTATTCAGACTGGACCGTCGCGTGATTGGCTGACGCCTGAATATACGGTAGGAACTCGAACTCGCAGCAAGATTCGCGCATGGTTTAATGCGATCGATCAGGAAATGACCTTGTCCAACGGGCGAGGCATGATAGAAAAAACTTTGCAACGTGAAGGCAAAACTTCGGTTAATTTAGAGGAGTTGGCTCGTAAATTGAGTTTTGCTAGTTTGGATGATCTGTTTTTAGCCGTGGGTAAAGAAGAGTTTAGTTTGCGCCAGGTTGAAGTTGCATTGAGAGATAATCCTGAGCCAGAATCTGATGTCGAACTATTCGTTGCTAATAAGAGTCGCGCATCAAGCGTGGTGCAGGGTGCTAAATCAGGTGTCTTAGTGGTGGGGACTGATGGTTTGATGACGCAATTAGCGCGCTGCTGCAAGCCCGCGCCACCGGATGATATCGTTGGTTTTGTCACACGTGGCAAAGGTGTTTCAATTCATAGATTGAGCTGCAAAAATTTTGCTGAAATGCGCAATAAGGCTCCCGAGCGTGTTATTCAAACGACCTGGGGTGATGGCGGTAAAGACAGTCTTTACCCCGTCGATATTTTTGTTATGGCACAAGACAGACAAGGTTTATTGCGCGATATCTCGGAAGTGTTTTCCCGAGAAAAAATTAATGTGATTGGGGTCAATACACAAAGTGCGAAAGGGCAGGCCAAGATGTCCTTTACCGTCGAGATAAATGGTACGACCCAATTACAAAAAGCGATGATAGTGATTCATGAAGTACTTGGTGTGCAGGAAGTTCGTCGCGCTTGAACTGACTAATTAATTTGATGAGTTCATTTGGTGCGCTTGTGGCTGAGCGCCTGTTTTTAATGCTGGCCATTACATTGTGCGTCGTTGAATGCTTCTTCTCGTAGTACTTCAGCCTGCAGAGTGATGTGATCGATACCATGTTTTTCTAAAAGCATTTTTTTGATGCTTTCCAAAATACGTGGCCAAGCGCTAAGGTCATCGATTTCTAAGTGGCCAATCAATGCAGGTTGACCAGGCGACATATCCCAAACATGTAAATCGTGCACGGAAATGACACCGGCTGTGGCTTCTAGATCTTCGCCAATTTGCAGATAATTAATTTGATGAGGTACGCCTTTCATTAAAAAATGAAAAGACTCCTTGAGTACGCCTAGCGTCGATTTTAAAATTAGTAATGAAACAAAAATAGATAAAATGGGATCGATAGGCATCCAGCCTGTGTAATAAATAATAGCGCCAGAAACGATGGCTGCTACGGAGCCAAGTAAATCGCCCATAACGTGAATTAAAGCGGCACGTGTATTCATGCTGTCCTTATCATGCGATAAAACCCAAGCAACAATAATATTTATCGCGAGGCCTATAGCTGCCACAATCATGACCATGCCACCCTGGACTTTTTCTGGTGTTGCTAGTCGTTGGAGTGCCTCAAAACTAATCCACGCCACGACGCCGAGCATCACTAATCCATTAACAAAGGCAGCGAGTGCTTCTGAGCGACCAAAGCCAAATGTGTGTTTTGCCGTTGGCGGGCGTTTGGCAATGAGTTGCGCCAAAAGCGCAAGTCCAAGCGCTGCAGAATCAGTCACCATGTGGCCTGCATCCGAGATGAGAGCCAGTGAGTTGGATAAAAAACCGAATACGATCTCGACGCCAGCAAAGAACAAAGTTAAACCCAATGCCCAAGCAAGAATTGATTGACTACGATCTGCAAAATAATGTTGATGCGTCGCGTCGCCATGTCGGTGCGCGTGTAAATGTGCACTTTTTTCTGAGCTGTTATGCGTATGTGAATCGTGAGGCATAGGAGGTAGATTTTTCTCTGAAGTTGGTTAGGTATTGTAAGTGATTTATGTTGGCTTAGCTGTGGTAAGTGATTGTGATGATGGTCGATGGCAAATTTATTTCCAGCCAATTGGCCTCTAGCTTAGTATGGGTAATAAAGCAGATTATACGAAATCACTAAAAAGCACTTTACGGTTATCCTGATGTTTGCTATAGTCTCGGCTCTTCGGGCGGTTAGTTCAGCTGGTTAGAATACTTGGTCGACATCCAAGGGGTCGGGGATTCGAATTCCTCACCGCCCACCAGAATTTAGTAAATGTACATAATTGTGCATGACAACAAGTAGTACTTTGTAAGAGCGAGAAAGGCATCATGGTTATGATACCGCGAACTACGATCACATTCCTTTGTGAGCGACGCTAGTCGAGGTGTTTTTTCGTCTTGGAAGTATTCAGAAAAACGCGGCTAGTCCGCGTTTTTTTTCGTCTAAAGATTTGTTCTGATTTTAAACTTGTAATTTTTTGGCTTAGGCCCGTATGGAGATGAATATGATTTCAATTCGCTTGCCCGATGGTTCGCAACGACAATTTGAGTCCGCTGTCACAGTGGCGCAAGTCGCCGCCAGTATCGGCACGGGCTTGGCAAAAGCAGCTTTGGCTGGCAAGGTCAACGGTAAGTTGGTCGATACATCGCATTTGATCGAAGCAGATGCTGATTTGGCGATTGTGACTGATAAAGATGCGGATGGTTTGGAAGTGATTCGTCACTCCACAGCCCATTTGTTGGCGTATGCAGTTAAAGAGTTGTTTCCTGATGCGCAGGTCACGATTGGTCCTGTGATTGAAAATGGCTTTTATTATGACTTCTCTTACAAACGTCCATTCACACCCGATGACTTAGTTGCTATCGAAAAGAAAATGGCAGAGTTGGCGAAAAAAGATGAGCAAGTTGTACGTAAAGTCGTGCCACGCGATGAGGCTGTGGCTTACTTCAAATCGATTGGCGAAAAATATAAAGCAGAAATCATTGAATCGATTCCTGCACATCAAGACGTATCGCTTTACACAGAAGGCAGCTTCACCGATTTGTGCCGTGGCCCTCATGTGCCATCAACAGGCAAATTGAAAGTATTTAAGTTGATGAAGTTGGCGGGTGCTTACTGGCGCGGCGATTCCAAAAACGAAATGTTACAGCGCGTGTACGGCACCGCGTTCGCGAAGAAGGAAGATCAAGAGCAATATTTACACATGCTAGAAGAAGCGGAAAAGCGTGATCATCGTAAGCTAGGTAAAACTTTGGATTTGTTCCACTTCCAGGATGAAGCGCCGGGTTTGATCTTCTGGCATCCAAAAGGTTGGTCAATTTGGCAGCAAGTTGAGCAATACATGCGTAAAGTCTATCAAGATTGCGGCTATCAAGAAGTCAAAGCGCCGCAAATTTTGGATCGTACCTTGTGGGAAAAAACAGGTCACTGGGAGAACTATCGCGAGAATATGTTCAGTACCGAGTCTGAAAATCGTAATTACGCATTGAAGCCAATGAACTGCCCAGGCCATGTGCAGATCTTCAATTCAAATATGCGTAGCTATCGCGAATTGCCATTGCGTTACGGCGAATTCGGTCAATGCCATCGCAATGAACCGTCCGGTGCTTTGCACGGCATTATGCGTGTACGTGGTTTTACCCAAGATGATGGTCATATCTTCTGTACCGAAGATCAGATTCAAGATGAGGTGATGGCTTTCCATCCGCAAGCGATGAAGGTGTACGACGATTTTGGCTTTGAAAATATTCAAATCAAATTGGCCTTGCGTCCTGAAAATCGTATTGGCTCTGAAGAGATTTGGGATAAGGCGGAAGATACCTTGCGTGCTGCTTTGCGTAATTGCGGCATGACTTGGGAAGAATTGCCAGGTGAGGGGGCTTTTTACGGTCCTAAGATTGAGTATCATTTGAAAGATAGCTTGGGTCGTCCGTGGCAGGTAGGCACGATGCAGGTCGATTTCTCTATGCCTGGTCGTTTGAGTGCAGAATATGTATCTGACGATAATTCACGTAAAGTACCTGTGATGTTGCATCGTGCGATTGTTGGTTCAATGGAAAGATTTATTGGTATTTTGATCGAAAATCATGCAGGTGCTTTACCAACTTGGTTGGCACCAGTGCAAGTTGCGGTGCTGAATATCTCCGAATCTCAGGCTGAATATGCAAAATCTGTCGCAGAAAACCTGAAAAAACAAGGCTTTAGAGTGCATACAGATTTGCGTAATGAGAAGATTACCTATAAAATACGCGAACATTCCATGCAAAAGTTGCCTTATATCATCGTAGTCGGTGATAAAGAACGGGATGCGAATACAGTGGCTGTGCGTACGCGCGGTAATCTGGATCTGGGTGTAATGACCCAGGAAGCCTTCTTGGATCGCCTCAAAAACGACTTGGAAACCAAGGCTTAACCAGCTTTTGCCCAAAAAAAGTACAGCCTGTTTATTTAAATTTTTGAAGGAAACTAAGATAGCTACCGATAAGTCACATCGCATCAACGGCGAAATTACAGCGATAGAAGTGCGTCTGTCCGGCGTTGAGAACGAGCCTTTAGGCATTGTTAAATTAAGTGAAGCATTTCGCTTAGCCGAAGAGGCCGAAGTAGATTTGGTGGAAATTGCGCCAACCGCGCAGCCACCTGTTTGCCGATTGATGGATTACGGCAAATTTAAGTATCAAGAGCAGAAGAAGGCGCACGAAGCCAAACTGAAGCAAAAGGTTATTTTGGTCAAGGAAGTTAAATTCCGTCCGGGTACCGATGATGGCGATTACAACATTAAGTTGCGTAATTTGACCAAATTCTTGGATGACGGCGATAAGACTAAAATCACTTTGCGTTTCCGTGGACGTGAAATGGCACACCAAGAAATTGGTATGCGCATGTTAGAGCGTTTGAAACTCGATCTTGAGCCGTACGGTCAGGTTGAACAGTTTCCTAAGATGGAAGGACGCCAAATGGTTATGATCCTTTCACCGAAAAAGAAGAAATAAGTTGGTGAGTTCATAAATCTAATTGTAGGACGCATTACGTCGTTGTTTGTCCTCGCAATGCAAACGTATTGCTGCGGTAAACGCCTAGTACTGCATCCTTAAA
This sequence comes from Affinundibacterium danionis, assembly GCF_042432465.1. NCBI lineage: Bacteria > Pseudomonadati > Pseudomonadota > Betaproteobacteria > Burkholderiales > Oxalobacteraceae > Affinundibacterium > Affinundibacterium danionis. Next base: position 178,000 of record NZ_JBHLXJ010000002.1, read on the forward strand.
ATGGAATTTCTGAGCCAACCTTGCGGCCTCTAATTTTAGAGAAGCAAAAAAAGAATTTGTAGTGATGGCGATTCGCAAGAGCCGCAATTGCAACAAAGGGCATTGGACTCGATTCCAAGCCCAAACTAAGTGAGAAGTAGGCATGCAAGAGTGACGTCATTGTCACCACCTACCATCATATAAAAAGGAGCTGTCGTAAAAGACAGAGAAGTTATGCCTAAAATGAAAACAAAGAGCTCTGCAAAGAAGCGCTTTCGTGTACGCCCAGGTGGAACAGTGAAGAGTGGTCACGCTTTCAAGCGCCATATCTTGACTAAAAAAACCACTAAGAACAAACGCCAATTGCGTGGCACCCGTAACATCAACGCGTCTGACGTAACATCAGTCATGCGCATGATGCCAACAGCTTAACCTCTACTCACTATTTTAAGGAGTTATCATGCCTAGAGTAAAACGTGGGGTTACCGCTCGTGCCCGTCATAAGAAAGTTCTCGATTTAGCCAAAGGCTATCGTGGTCGTCGTAGTAAGGTATTCCGTATTGCTAAGCAAGCTGTTATGCGCGCTGGTCAATATGCATACCGCGATCGTCGTAACAAAAAACGTGTATTCCGCGCTTTGTGGATTACCCGTATCAATGCAGCATCCCGTCAACATGGTTTGACTTACAGCGTGTTCATGAACGGCTTGAAAAAAGCGAACATCGAACTCGACCGTAAAGTGTTGGCCGACATGGCTGTGATGGACAAGCCAGCATTTGCTGCGATTGTTAATCAAGTAAAAACGACTTTGGCTGCTTAATTAGTCATAGTCTGGCGTTTCGTTAAACACGAAACGCCAATATGAGCGGGGCAGAGGTTCAATCCTGTGCCCCGTTTGTTTTTTGTAGGGCTTATACAAAATGATCTAACTTCGTTCAGTTTATTTTGTGTGAGTCTTTGATTCCGCTCCTTCCCCTTCAAGGGGAAGGTCGGGATTGGGATGGGTTAAATTCGATTAATGGACAATGTTTTGTTTACTTAAATGAGACCCTTCCCCCATCTCAACCTTCACTGTCATTAAATTAAGGATATAAATTTGTAGGACGGGTGAAACCTGTGCCACCAGTCAATTGAACACCTGAGCAGCGCGGGTTTCACCCGCCCTACGATATGGCTTAACTTAATGGCAGTGACCCTCGCGTTCCCTTTGATGGGGAGGGAGTGATGTAGTTTGAAGTGTGCTTTATTCATTCTACAAGACGAAGACTCGATATTTTTTATCATCCACATGAAGTGGGAAAAATCGCATGAACTCATTAGATCAAATCGTAACGCAAGCTATCACCGATTTTGCCGCCGCTGCAGATGCCGCCGCTTTGGAAAATGCAAAAGCACTGTACCTCGGAAAGTCTGGTCAAATCACCGAGCAAATGAAAGCTTTGGGTAAATTGGCACCGGAAGAGCGTAAAGCACAAGGTGCCGTGATTAACGTCGCCAAAGAGAAAATTGAAAATGCCTTGACGGCACGTCGTGACGCATTAGCGAATGCGCAGATGGAAGCGCGTTTAAATGCAGAAGCCATCGACGTAACTTTGCCGGGGCGCGGTCGTGGCATGGGTGGCATTCATCCTGTTATGCGTACTTGGCAACGTGTAGAAGAAATCTTCCGCTCGATAGGTTTTGATGTGGCGGATGGTCCTGAAATCGAAAATGACTGGACTAACTTCACGGCATTGAATAGCCCAGAAAATCATCCTGCGCGTTCTATGCAAGATACTTTCTATGTCGAAGGTAACGATACCTCTGGTAAGCCTTTGTTGCTGCGTACGCATACTAGTCCTATGCAAGTACGTTATGCGCGCATGAATAAGCCGCCTATTAAAGTGATTGCGCCAGGTCGCACTTATCGCGTCGATAGCGATGCCACACATTCGCCTATGTTTCATCAAGTCGAGGGATTGTGGATAGGCGAGGACATTAGCTTTGCCGATTTGAAAGGCGTGTATCTGAATTTTGTGAAAGCCTTCTTCGAAACAGATGACTTGCAAGTACGCTTCCGCCCATCGTATTTCCCATTTACCGAACCTTCCGCAGAGATCGATATTGCTTTTGGTAGCGGCCCTTTGAAAGGACGTTGGTTGGAAATCTCTGGCTCAGGACAAGTGCATCCTTCTGTAATTAAAAACATGGGACTCGATCCAGAGCAATATATCGGTTTTGCATTCGGCTCAGGCTTGGAACGCTTAACGATGCTGCGTTACGGCGTCAGCGATCTTCGCTTGTTCTACGAAGGTGATTTACGATTCTTAAAGCAATTTAATTAGTGGAGACATCTATAAATCCAATTCTCGGGCGCATATTTTCGTTACAAAGCCTCGCAATACCGACGTATTGCTACGTTTTGCGCCTCAATCTGCATCCCGATAATTGAATTTCTAGACGCTCCATCTGCAGGATTAAATTAGAATAAATTTTTCGTACTGCAAAGTACACCATCAACATCACGGTTGAATTATGCAATTTTCTGAAAACTGGTTACGTACCATGGTTGATCCGAACATGACTTCGGATGAGTTGTCTCACTTACTGACGATGGCGGGTTTGGAAGTAGAAGAAGTGGAGCCAGTTGCTCCGCCATTTAGCAATGTGGTTGTCGCGGAGATTCGCGAGATCGCTAAACATCCAGATGCGGATCGTTTGAATGTGTGCCAAGTCGATGTTGGAACCGGTACTTTGTTGAACATCGTATGCGGAGCACCGAATGTGCGCGTTGGTATGAAGGTGCCATGTGCGATGGCGGGCGCGGCATTGCCGCCCGGAGCGGATGGTAAACCGTTCTTGATTAAAGTCGGCAAGTTGCGCGGCGTCGAATCGCAAGGCATGTTGTGCTCCGCTAAAGAATTGAAATTGTCGGAAGAAGGTAGCGGCTTGATGGACTTGCCTGCAGATGCGCAAGTTGGTCAAAATTTCCGTGATTATTATCAGTTAAACGATCTGAAATTCACGATCAAGTTGACGCCTAATAAAGCGGATTGCTTATCCGTACTAGGTGTAGCGCGTGAAGTGTCGGCATTAACTGGCACGCCTATGCATTTGCCAGAAGCGCATATTGTTCCTGTCAGTTTGACTGAGAAATTACCTGTCAAAATCAGCGCGCCTGATTTGTGCGGTCGTTTTGTTGGTCGCGTGATTCGTGGCGTGAATGCGAAAGCGCCAACTCCAGATTGGATGAAGCAACGCCTTGAGCGCAGTGGTCAGCGTCCAATATCCGCGCTGGTCGATATTTCCAATTATGTGATGTTGGAAATGGGGCGTCCTAGCCACGTTTTTGATTTGGATAAAATCCACGGTGGCCTCGATGTGCGTTGGGGTAAAGCGGGTGAGTCCTTAAAACTTTTAAATGGCAATACAGTGGCCGTTGATGAATGGGTTGGAGTTATCGCCGATCAGCAAGAGATAGAATCTTTAGCAGGGATCATGGGCGGTGATTCAACTGCAGTTAGTTTGGAAACAGAGAATATCTATCTGGAATCCGCATTCTGGTGGCCGCAAGCGATACAAGGTCGCGCACGTAAATATAATTTTTCTACGGATGCAGCACATCGTTACGAGCGGGGTGTCGATTTTGCTTCTATCGTTGAACATGTAGAACGTATTACTGCTTTGATCGTCGAGATTTGTGGTGGAACTGAGCACGTTAAAGTTGGCCCAGTCGATGATCTAGTCGTGAATTTGCCTAAACGCTTGCCTGTTAAATTGCGCACAGCACGTGCGAATAAAGTAATTGGTGTTGATTTTACCGATGCGCAGATCGCTGATATTTTCACCCGCCTTGGTTTGCAGTTTACGCAAGAACCCGGTTTGTTTTCAGTTACGCCACCTTCCTATCGTTTCGATATTGAGATCGAAGAAGATTTGATCGAAGAGGTTGTACGCGTATACGGTTTCGAGAACATTCCTTCTTTGCCGCCAGTCGCGCCAAATGCGATGTTGATTGCGCCTGAAAATACTCGTTCCGCATTCACTTTACGCCGCCAGATCGCTGACTTGGATTATCAAGAAGTCGTTAATTACAGTTTTGTCGAAGAAGTTTGGGAAAAAGATTTCTGTGGTAATGATAGCCCTATCAAACTGCAAAATCCGATTGCAAGTCAAATGAGTGTAATGCGCTCTAGTCTTATTGCTAGTTTGGTAGCGAATACTCGTTATAACTTAAATCGTAAGCTCAACCGCGTTCGCATCTTTGAATTGGCAGCTGTGTATTTACGGGACGAAGCGGTCAGTGATGGCGCATTAACTGTGGCAGGCTACGATCAACCTAAACGTCTGGCGGCCTTAGCTTATGGACCGGTCGCTGCGGAGCAGTGGGGACAAACGACGCGCAATATTGATTTCTTCGACATGAAGTCCGATTTGGAAAATCTATTTGCACCTAAAGTTTTGCGATTCAATAAGCTAGAGCATCCGGCTTTGCACCCAGGACGTTCGGCGCAAGTCGAGTGCGATGGTAAAGTGATAGGCTTGATTGGCGAATTACATCCGCGCTTGCAGCAGAAATATGACTTACCTTTAGCTCCTATCGTATTTGAAGTCGAAGCTGCGGCATTGCAGGAAGTTAACTTACCAGTACATCGTGATATTTCTAAGTTCCAAGCGGTTACACGTGATTTGGCTTTGGTAGTGAAGCAAACGGTTTCTGCTCAAAACTTGATTGATATTTTCCACGCAGAAATAAACAAAGCAGAATCTTGCAAAATCGTGCAAGACCTTGTTTTATTTGATGAATATCGTGGTAAAGGATTGGAAAATGACGAGAAAAGTCTTGCTTTCCGCTTTAGCTTGCAAGATACTCAGAACACGCTGCAAGATGAAACCGTCGAGTTAGCAATGGCCGCTTTAGTTGCTGCTGCAACTGCTGGTGTTTCAGCCAGACTTCGTTAAATTCATTGTTTTGACGCCCTGAGTGCCAATTCATCATGGCAGGTAGGGGCGTCAATGCATTTTAGCGAATCGAGAAGCTGGGAATGGAATTCGGCCACGCATCAGGCATAGCGTTTATTTGACATGCGGTGCGTGTTGAATTCTACGAAAAAAGATAGATACCTTTAGAAATTAAAGGGTAAAGAATAGGTAAATAATGATGAACGATGTAAATTCTGCTGATCTTCAATCGCTATTGGACGAAGATTTAAAACGTGCAGTGCATGAAGCGCAGGTGCGTTTTAAGGCAGAAAAAGATTTGCCGACTTTAACCAAAGCAGAGCTTGCAGAACTTTTGTTTGAGCAAGTAGGTTTGAATAAGCGCGAAGCCAAAGATATGGTAGAGACTTTTTTCGGCGAAATCCGCGACGCTCTTGAACGCGGAGCTGAGGTGAAGCTCTCTGGTTTTGGTAATTTTCAGTTGCGTGACAAACCGCAACGCCCTGGGCGCAACCCAAAAACTGGTGAGGAGATTCCGATTACTGCACGACGTGTGGTTACATTTCATGCCAGCCAAAAGCTTAAAAATATGGTTGACGATCTGCATTCTCCCGGTCAGTTTAACGATATCAACGCAGCGTAGTTTCCCTCCATGTTTGCCTTATGAGTGACGTCACAATGGAAAACCTAGTATTACCTCCTATTCCCGCCAAACGATATTTTACGATAGGCGAGGTCAGTGATTTGTGCGGTGTCAAACCGCATGTTTTACGTTATTGGGAGCAAGAATTTGCGCAGCTAAAACCTGTAAAAAGACGTGGCAATCGCCGTTATTATCAGCATCATGAAGTGCTGTTGATTCGCCGTATTCGCGAGCTACTTTACGAGCAAGGCTTTACCATCAATGGCGCGCGCAACAAGCTCAATAATCAAGTCTCGCATGATGACGTTAAAGTTGAAGTGCATACAAGCCCAAAAGAAACCATGAATATAGTACAAATTCGTGGGGAGTTGCAGGTGTTGTTGAGCTTGCTGAAGTTGTAGTTGTACTAGAGTAGTGCTCAGTAGGTTGGTGCTAAGCAAAGCGAAGCCCAACCCAACCTATGCTTAGACTTCAACCACTGTTAGGCTTCACTTCCTTCATCACCCATCTAGCTTTTATCAATCCTTAAGCATCACCCTGAGTACTACCTTAGACTCACCGTCTGAAGTTTCCACATCGGATCCTGCCATTTATAAAACAGACTTAAAGAGCTCGGCTGGTCTGCGCCATTTTCGGTTTGTAGCGTATCCATATTGATGACCTCAAAGCGGCGTTTAAATACGCCATCGACTTTGGCTTCACGAGCGACTAGCATTTTATTACTTGCAGGTACCCAGCCAGCGAATTCGACATAGCCCAAATTGGGATCTGTGTTGGCAGGTGGTAAAACATCGATTACCCAACCCGCACTGGTTTGATGGAATAACCAGAGTTCACGCCAAGTATCCAAGGGTTGTACTGCAAGTGTTAATGCGGTGTTATGCGCGTTGGCGCGCGCTGAGGCTAGCCATACCACGCTATAAGTGCAGCGTTTCGCCAGTGGCGTTTTGGCGTCACGCGCAGTGTCGATTAGCTGCACACAGGTTTCTCCAGTGTCGCCCGGGCTGGTGATAATTTGTAAATTACTTTTTTTGTTGATCGCCAATTCTGCGGCCCAGCGCGCGGTGCCGACGCGCACACCCGCATCGGCGTAACTTTGCTTGTCTTCATCCGTCAGCTCTTCTTTGTTGACGGAGGCAAGTTCTAATAGGGCGCGATTGCCTGCGGCTTGCACGTTTTCATTTTTGCGGCCTCGTTGATAGGCAATGCTGGACCACACGCTGGCTTTACGCATCTTGATACGATTTTTGAGAAATTCGGGTAAGTTGTTGGTATCGACTCGATCCAAAATATCGGCACGCCAATTATCGATGGCCAATTTTTCCAAAGGACGTGTTGCCGGATCTATGCATTCGGGACGTGTGAGCGCTAAAGCCGCACGCGCTTTTTGTTCACTGCTGGCGTTCATCGCTAAGACGCGGCGAAATGCTTCACCGTCATAGCAAAGTTGAATTCGGCCTTTACGTTCGAAACTCTTAAATTGCACGCCATAATAACTGGCGACTTCCAGATGCGCAGCGATGCTCGTTTCGATTTGCTTCGCTGGTTTTGTATTGGTACCGGATTGACTTGGTAAATTGGTCGAGCGTCGTGCTAAACGTTCTGCCATGCAACCCAAAGCATCGAAGACTTCCGCGCCAATTTGATTGGCTGGTGCCGCTTTGAGATAGGCAGCGGTATAGCTAATGCCCAGTGCCTCCGCGTCAGGCGTATCTCGTAAAAATCGAATTACTGCAAAGCTATCCGGTGCATCATCTGGATCCATGCGTATCAGGCGCACTTGGCTTGCTTTGATGAATCCGGCGCGTTCACGTCTATGATCATAGACTTGTAAATAGTCCATGCGTTCACCACGAATTTCTAAACTATCACCTTGCCATAAGACGACTTGTTGTTGTGCACTATCTTTAGGCGCGGCACGCAAGGCCGCTTGATCTTGCGTGACAATGGCAATGAGGCTGGATGCAGCGGCGGCAGTGAGGCTAGCTAACATGATTCTTCCTGATTTTTTGCTAAGGTGAAATGATGAAAACGTAAAAATTAAATGTGTGTTGATCTTAGTTTTCAGATTGATTTTCGCTTTGTGCCGTTTCTTTATTGACGACAGCTTGGGGTGCGCTAGTTTGAGTTTTCCCTGCACCGGTGCCCAGTAAAGCGGAGCCGATAAAGCCTCCATCAGCAGGTGGTGGCGCGATGATGACGGAGATTTTGTCGGATAATTTATCCGCCATGGTTTTTTGAATCAGTAAAGGATGCTTGGACAATAAAGCACCATCGCGTTCCAATTGCGCACTGGAGACCTTACCGACTAGCTCTTGACGATAGGCGTCTGCATCCGCTAATTTACGACGAGAGTCAGCTTCACCTGCGGCTTCAATCACGCGCGATTGCGCATTACCTTCTGAGGTTTTGATCATAGAGATCTTTGCAGCTTCGGCTTCTAATTGTCTCTGTTCGATTTGCTTTTGCTTGAAGGGGAGAACGTGTTTCATCGCTTCTTCTTGCGCTCTAGCTGCAATCACCTGTTCATTGCCAGCTGCTTCTGCTGTTTTTTCACGGCGAATTTTTTCTGCATCTGATTCCAATGCTGTTTGCTTCACTTGTTTTTCTTTGAGCTCTAAGGTGTAGCGCATTTTTTCGCTTTCTAATTCTTCAGCAAGGAGTTTTTCCATGCCGCGTTTGTAGTCAGCGGGAAGATCAATTTTGCCTATCATGACCGCATGTAAAAGAATGCCGTCATTGGCTAACTTAGGCTTCAATTCACTTTCTATGATTTGCTGAATCTCGGCGCGTTTAGTGGAAAAAATTTCTTTAACTGTGTAACGGGTGAAGGCTTTGTACATCACACCTTGCACCAAAGGTTCCACAATGTCGGCATTAATATTGTCCGGCAAGCCTTTGCCTGTGCTGGTTAATTTGCTTGGGTCAATGGCATAACGCACAGTGAGATCAACGCCGAGCGATAAGCCTTCGATAGATTGAAATGGTGCTTCACTATCAGCACTATTAGCGTTGGTTTTGGTTGGGCGATATAACTGATCTTGTAATGAGTATTTACGTAATTGATAAATACCTGGAATCACAATCACGCTACCTTCACGAAATTGGCTAGCGTTACCGGTGAATAAGTTGGAACGAACACCTACTTGACCGCGGCCAATGGTCTGAATTGGTGGGTGACGATAGATTGCATAGCCCGCAGCACAGATGACACCAAAGAGGGCAATTTTTTTGATGAGGGCTTTATTCAAAATTGGCGTTTTAACTTGAAATTCGGCTGGGTATTCACGTTGGTATTCTGTCTGGTAATCACCTCGGAACTGTGTGTCCGCGTCGCTATTTGATGAGGGTGTCGCCTTGATATCGGATTGTGATGAGCGACGGGTAAATACCGACGACAAGGTGGAACGTACCGCGTTGACGATGGATTTAAGACGATTTGCCATGATGCCTCCTGAAGTTAAATATCGAGTTAGGGTTTGAATTTATCTGCATACTTTTATGCATTTCCCTGGGACGTATCTTGCTCTGTTGGATGCGGAGGATTCAATGCTGATCAACAGGAGGAATGGTTACTGTTGAGTTGCATTTAATAATAGAACGGAATTTTTAGACTAGCTTGTGAAGAAAAACTCACAAGGGAACACTGACTTTTTGTGCAAAAACAGGGATACTGGGTATGAATACAGTAAGAAGGAGTTCGGCGTGTCAAATCTAGTTAAAGTTGCCGTCATTGAAGACGATCTGCCAACCAGTAATCAATTCAAAGCCTGGATAGAAGCAGCTAAACCCGGCATACATATCGATCAATGGTTTAATCGCGATGACGCGGAAGCGGCAATTACCCGTGAACAGTATGATCTGGTGGTATTGGATATTGAATTAGGTCGGGAGCGGCATGCGGGTGTCGCGATTATTAATGCGATTAATAAGCAACTCGGTAAAGGCGAGGGCGGACACACGACGCCAGTGTTAGTTGTGTCAGCTATGCCTGCGACTATTTATCGCAGCATTATGAAGGCCTTGGATGCGTGGGACTATTTGCAAAAGGCGACGTTTGAGGAAGCCGATTTTATTGAGACTTTTCTTGATATGCTACGCGCCGTGAAAGAGCGTCGTCAGCAAAAAATATCCACCAGTCATAAGAAAGAGGAAGTGCAGATTGCAGCTGATTCTTTAAGCATAGACCCACTACGTCAGCGCACACCTACTTGGCGAGGGCAACGCATTAACTTGCCGTTAACCGCACAACGCATACTTGCCGTGATGTTTGAAAAACGAGGTCAGGTCGTGTCTTATGATGATCTCTACGAAGTCGTTAAGAGTGGTCGTAATCGCGACAATATTCGCAAGCACGTGAGCACCATACGTGATGCATTTCGTGAGATTGACCCGGCCTTTGAAGGTATCGAAAATGTACCTATGCGCGGCTTCCGTTGGGTGGCAGGTATTTAGTCAGGACTTTTATGTGATCATTAAAATCCAGACTATTAGTATTCAAACTATTGGAATCCAAAATATTAATATTTAAATGATTGTTGCCCAAACACTAGCACCCAAAACGAAATTGAATTATGAAAAAACTTCTGCTGTCTTCGTACCGCTTACGCTTGCTTTTTCGCGGCGTATTTTTGTTATTGGGTCTGGCAACACTAGGTTTGGCGCTATCTGTATTGCAGCAAGAGAAGCAATTAAGCTACAACAATTATCAAACTAATTTTAATAAAACTCGCAATCAAATCCTCGCTACTTTGCGGCATCCAGCTGGTCAGTTGGCCTTACTGAATCCACGTAGTGTCACGCTGGATGGTGCGGTCGCGGAAGACCGCGCTGTGTTACATCCCTTATTGCTTCCTTTTTCGGCGCTTGATTTTGATGATCAAAGTAAGGTGCAACAAGCGATTGCTATGTCGGGTTGTTTGGTGCAGTACGGTGACCATGGATCGCTCTGTGTCGGCATAGGAAATAATCCTTGGGCTGGTGGATTTATTTATGTGGCGGGTAGTTTTAATAGTGCTGCTTTGGTATCCCGACCACGCGGACAAATGGTGCGCGATGAGGCGCATAGAATACGTGTCAGCGTCGCTTTGCGAGGCGAGCATTATCAATGGATAGCGCCATTTGAGGAAGAGCCTGCCATCAAAGGTAATGTTGGATTGCGTGGCCGTTGGGTGGGATTTGTTGAGAGTGAGATCGCTAAACCTAATCTACGTCCGGTCCGAGATTTTCGTGGTTGGGCGTGGCAAAAATCGATTTGTAATGATAGCGATAAAGATGCGTCCACAGTGGTTAAGCTAGAGACTAAAAATGATGATTGTTTGCGTCATACTTTTTTCTCTTTACGTTTGCCGATTGCCGTTCTACAAGAAGCACTATTTGAAAAAAAACGCCCAGTGTGGCCGCCACAAGATCTAGATCAGATTCAGGTGGAATTGAGTGTGTTAGCACCGGGAAGTGAAATCGCCTTATTGGATAGTAGAAGTGTGCCAACTGCGACCCCATTTTCTTTGCATGATCTACACACCATGTTATTGCCCGGCGAGGGTTTAACGATACGCAAAGCCTCCGACAAAAAGGACATTATTCAACTGCTGGGTAAAATAGAACAAGAAGAAGATTCATGGAATTTATTGACGCGTTTAATTCGACGCTTACCAGTCGATGAATATGATACGCCTCTTGTTGCTAATGACTTGATCAGCACACCTTTAGATAATTATGAGATTAATTTGAAAGGTGATGTACGTAGTATTAGTAAGAGTTTGAGCGTGGTTGCGACCCGTGTCTCGTGGTTTGTAGGAGGGATGTTGCTGGCATTATTATTGGCGTGGTTGCTGATCGAAATTAATATTATTCGACGCATTACTTTGCTGACTAAGCGTGCGGCAACGCTATCGCGCACTATGAAAGGCTCTGGTGAGTTGGATCAATTAGATGTAAGCGATTTACGCAGTCCGGATGAATTGGGCGTATTGGCGAGTGCGCTGCATGATTTGTTAAGACGCGTTAAAGAAGATGTGGAGCGTGAGACCATACGTACAGAACAAGAAAAACAAATGTGGCATGCGGTAGGACATGAGATCATGTCTCCTTTGCAGTCACTGATGGTTTTACATCAGACCCCTGAGGATCAGAGTCACCGCTATATCAGCCGCATGCAGCAGGCGATTAAAGTTTTATACGGCAGTGCTACACCGACTGAGGCATTTCAAACAACCGTACTACAACTAGATGAAATTGATCTTCATCAGTTCTTGGCGCATGTGGCGAGTAATGCGCCTTGTATAGGCGTAAATGATGTTGAATTTATTGCGCCTGCTACACTCAAGCCTCAGCAAAAAAATAGTATGGTCAAAGCGGATGAATACTCTCTGGAGGATGTGGTAACACACATCTTGAAAAATGCAGATCGCTATCGTCCCAAAGGAAGTGCGATTCGTATTCATTTAACGATTGATGAAGTGTGTGCCGTTATTACTATTCATAATCGTGGCCCACACATTCCCGAAGCCATGTTAGAAAAAATCTTTGAATACGGCGTTTCAGATCAGTTGGAATCGGGTGCAAACGGTAATCGTGGTCAAGGGCTATTTGTAGCGCAAACCTATATGGCGAAAATGGGCGGCACAATTAAGGCACAGAACGTGGAAGATGGTGTGAGTTTTATTTTGACCTTAATGTTAGGGGTCAAGTAGTTATTGAATCATTTGATTTAATACCTTGCGCACGGCGGGAATTAACTCACTCGCGTTCATTCCAATTGGCCCGAAGTTTTCCCGCACACAATCATCCGCTGCTAAGCCGTGAATGTAGGTGGCTAGACAGGCCGCATTAAATGCACTTAATCCTTGTCCCAGCATGGTGCCACAGATGCCTGCCAATACGTCGCCAGTGCCTGCGGTTGCCAAGGCCGGATTGCCACTAGGATTGATGCATATTTGCGTCTTGTCAGAGCGTGGCTGTGTACTTCGGGATTCGCCATCATTCGGATGATTATCAGTTTTAGCTAAAGCTTTATTTGCTTCGGCTGAATTACCCATGATTTCAGCAGCGATGATGCTTCCCGAACCTTTTAGAATGACCGTGCAGCGGAATTGATTGGCGAGTGTCTGTGCGGCTAGGCAGCGATCGGCTTGAATTTTACCTGTGTCGCAATTGAGTAGACGCGCAGCCTCTAGTGGGTGAGGTGTAATGATGGTACGCCAAGATAAGTTCGATCTGTTACGACACAGCGCCTGCAAATCAGTATGAATGGCAATCAGGTTGAGCGCATCGGCGTCGATGACTAGTGCAGGTGCGTGTATAAGCGCGTGACGTAAGCGATTTAATGCGTTTGGTGAATGGCCTAAGCCCGGTCCAATGACCACATGCGCATTGGACAGATCATGCTCCTCGATGGAACTATGCATGATTTCAGGATGTGAATAATCAACGCTGGAAGAAGGTTCTATTAAATCGAGATAAACTCTGCCCGCGCCTGTGTATAGCGCAGCGCGTCCCGCCAATATGGCCGCACCTTGCATACCTGTACTTCCTCCTACAATGAGCACGTCGCCATAGCTACCTTTATGGCTATTTTGTTTGCGTGCTGGTATCAGCGTAGATAGCTGACTTGGATTGCTAAGGTAGGCGTATGGAACAGGATAGTAGCCGTTATCTATATTGAGATCGTCAACCACAACGATACCTGCATAATCTTTGCCACTGGCAGTGTGTAATCCGGGTTTGTTGGCGATGAAGCTGATTGTGTGACTAGCAATTACCGCAACCGCGTCTTCCGCCGTTGTGGCTATCGTAGCTATCACTTGTCCTGTATCAGCGTTTAAGCCGCTAGGAACATCTAAGGCTAAAACGGGACAAGCTTTGCTGTGGTTTATTTGAATGATGAGTTCGGCGACAATTCCAGTAATCGGGCGGCTGAGGCCTATACCGAATAAACCATCTACAATCAGATCGAATTGGCTGAAGTTCAGTTGCGGCAATTTATCACGTTGTAGCTGAGCTTGCTGCAATGGATCAATTGTGTGCCAATGTATAGAATTAGTTTGTGCTGCTAACAGGCTTTTTTTTGCATCATTAGAATAAGCATTAGGTTCGCCACAGATCAGTACGTGTATCTCATAATGCGTATCTTCAGGTGATAGCTGTGCCATTTCGGCGAGTTGATGCGCTACTTCAAAGGCATCTCCACCATTGTCGCCGGGGCCAGCCAGAATCATAATTTTTTTAACGTCTTTTTTAGAGGCAGCGTCTAAAATTCGCCAGGCCAATTGGGCTGCTGCCTTGCCTGCGGTAATCATTAAACTGTCAGGTAAGCGAGCTGTTGGATTGCCAATTGCCAATGATGCTTTCGCTTGTTTTTCAATATCGCGAATTTGTGCAATCTGGTAGAGCGCGTGGTATTGCATAGCGAGATGCCTCCAAATAAATCAATACGCTGTTTTGTTTCTGCTTGCCTACAAGATTAATTGCTTAGATCTTGGAATCAATTGATAGATCGCAAATAGCTTGGGTCTTGATTCCCACCCAGTAAAGAAATGCTGTCAATTAAATGTTGAAAAATGTTTTCTATCGGTGGGAGCAGATGGGGCAAAATTAAACTCAACATTAAAAAACCAACACCAATAGTAATTGGAAATCCAATACCAAAAATATTTAACTGAGGCGCTGCACGGGTCAAAATACCCAAAGCGATATTGGTAATAAGAAGTGCGGCAACGATAGGTAAAGAGATCAGAAGTCCGATTTTGAAAATCTCTTCACCCCAAATAGCGAGCTTCTGAAAACTAAAGCCCATGCTTAAAGAGGTGGAAATGGGAATGCTTTTAAAGCTGGTGATGATGGTTTCGAAAAGCACCAGATGCACATTTAAAGAGAGAAAAACTAAGGTCGTAATGATGACCAAAAATTGACTAATGGCGGACGAGCGTCCTCTAGTTTGCGGGTCGAAAAATGTGGCGAAACCCAGACCCATCGTGAGACCAGCCACTTCACCGGCCATCTCAATGCCGGCGAATACGATGCGCACCATAAAGCCCATCGCCAAACCAATAATGAATTGCTGTAAGACGATCATGATGCCAGTGACAGACAGCATATCGACATCCTGAATAGGATCGATCATTGGCGCAACGATCATCGCCAAAAATACCCCTAATGCCAGTTTTACTTGCACCGGAACACCGTTATTACCGAATGGAGGAGCAATCGCGATAAAGCCGAGAATACGCGTTAATGGCCACAGAAAAGCGGCTATCAGGTCGATCAACTCTTGACTACTAATAGAAACCATGACGGATTATTTTAACCAGCCATGGTGGCGATGCTGGTGAATACTTCGCGCATATAGTCTCCCAGCACCGACAACATCCACGGACCAGCGATGATTAAGGTCACGAAAATGCCAACTAACTTAGGGATGAAAGATAAGGTGGTTTCATTGATTTGAGTTGCCGCTTGAAAAATACTTACGATCAAACCGATTCCTAAGGCAACTAAGAGCAGTGGTGCCGAAATCATCAGGGTGATTTCCATCGCATGTCTGCCTATGGTCATTACGCTATCTGGTGTCATATTGGTTCCTTTAATAGAAGCTGCGCGCCAGCGAGCCGATCAATAATTGCCAACCATCGACGAGGACAAATAGCATCAGTTTAAATGGCAGCGACACAATGGACGGCGAGACCATCATCATACCCATCGCCATCAGGACGCTAGCAACGACCATATCAATAATTAAAAACGGTATAAAAATCGCGAAGCTAATTTGAAAGGCGGTTTTTAATTCACTGGTAATAAAGGCCGGGATGAGCACCCGAAGCGGAACATCTTCTGGACCTTGAAGTGCTGGGGTATTGGATAAGCGTACATACAGCGCCAGATCCGATTCACGAGTCTGCTTCAGCATAAAACCTTTGAGTGGTTCTACGCCTTTTTCCATTGCCTTTTGCATGGTGATTTCGTTTTTAGAAAAAGGTAGATAAGCCTCTTCATAGATTTTGTCAAACGCAGGACCCATGACAAACAAGGTTAAAAATAAAGACAGTCCTACCAGCACTTGATTGGGGGGCGCGGATTGGGTACCGAGTGCCTGCCGTAATAAAGACAAAACGATGATGATGCGGGTAAAACTGGTCATCATCAATAAAGCCGCTGGGATAAAAGTCAGCGAGGTTAAAAAAATTAAAGTCTGAATACTCAGTGAGTAATTTTGTCCACCTCCTGATGTGGGTGAAGTTGTGATTGCTGGTAAGCCACCAGCACTTTGTGCCCATACGAGATTTGGAAGTGCCCATAAAACTAGCAGCACTAACATGACTAGTGTTTTGCTTGTTTGTTTTTTAGAAGCGAGTAAAAAGAAGGGGAGGCGCAGGGTTTTCATGAGGCTTTAAGTGTCAGGTGTGTTGCGCTTTTCTAGAGTCTTTTTCAGCCAGTAGGCGAATTGATTTTCTGGGCCTTTTTCCTGGCCATTGCTTAGCTTATTATCGTCCGTGCTGGCAGTGGACAACGCTTGTTTCGGCATGCTACTTAAATTACTAATCTGTTGCGCCGTGATTCCTAATACTAGCCATTGATCGCCTACTTCTACCACCATAATTCGCTCGCGATTGCCCAAGCTCAAACCACCGACAACTTTCATCGGTACTTTGTTCATACTATTGATAGTGCCTATGCGTTTAAATAACCATGCGATGAACAACATCAATGCAATGACGATAATTAAAGCCAAAAAAATTTGCAGTAAGCCTGTGGTCGGTGACACGCTGTTGGCTAATGTGCTGGCTTGTCCTTTCGCCTGCGCCACTGTATTCGCTGACGGTTGTGCTGCTGTTTGTGCTAATACTGAGGTACTAAAAAAAATCAACAGCAGACTGGATAAGAAAACAGACTTTGATTGAGAGCGCATAACATGCTGCATCATTTGTTCAACTTACGAATACGTTCGGCAGGTGTCACGATATCGGTCAAACGGATACCGAATTTATCATTCACCACAACGACTTCACCTTGCGCGATTAAGCAGCCATTAACTAGTACGTCCATAGGTTCACCCGCTAAACCATCTAATTCGACGACCGAGCCTTGCGCTAATTGCAGTAAGTTTTTGATCGCAATTTTAGTTCGACCTAATTCAACCGTGAGTTGAACTGGAATATCGAGAATGAAGTCAATATCGTTTGTTGTCTGAGCTTGTGGACTCTTACCAAATTCTTGAAATGCTCCAGCAGAAAAAGCAGTTGGAGCCGGAGGTGCTGCGGCTGCCGCAGCGGCAGCACGAGCAGCGGCTTCTGCATCAGCCTTTTCTTGTTCGGCGATGGCTGCGCCCCAATCATCTTCGCTGATTGCGTCATTCTCATCCATTGTTTTCTCCATTAAGTGACTCGTGGGCTATATCGTTGACGCTAGATCCCAGCATCTTGTCGACCCGTAGCGCATACTGCCCATTAAAAACGCCATACTTACATTCCATCACAGGCGTTCCATCTACTTTTGCTGCGATGATTTCGGGCACTGCGATCGGAATCACATCGCCGACTTTCATGTTTAAGATATCGCCCAAATTGATGCGTGCGGTACCCAAATCCGCCACAATTTCAACTTCAGCAATTTGTATTTGTTGCGTCATCAAACGCACCCAACGTTTGTCGATTTCCAGCGTTTCGCCTTGCAAGCTACTGGTGAGCAGGTCGCGGATGGGTTCTATCATCGAATAGGGCATACACATATGCATTTCGCCGCTGACAGGGCCTAGTTCGATGGTGAAGGTGGTCGAGACTACGACTTCATTGGGGGTCGCAATATTGGCGAACTGTGTGTTCATTTCAGAACGTATATATTCGAACTGAACAGGATAGACAGGTTCCCAAGATTTGGCGTAGGTCTCGTAGATGATTTCCAGAATTTTTTGAATAATTCTTTGTTCGGTCTGGGTAAAGTCACGACCCTCAACACGAGTATGAAAACGGCCATCGCCGCCAAACAAATTATCGACCAGAAGGAATACCAAACCCGGATCAAGCACGATGAGCGATGTACCGCGCAAGGGCTTCATGTGGGTTAAATTGAGATTGGTTGGAACCACCAGATTTCGAATAAATTCACTGTATTTCGACACTTTGACAGTGCCGACCGATACTTCGGCGCTGCGGCGTAGAAAATTAAATAATCCTATACGCAAGAGGCGAGCAAACCTTTCGTTGATAATTTCCAGCGTTGGCATACGTCCACGAACGATACGTTCTTGGGTGGCCAAGTTGTAGGGGCGGACACCTGAGGTATCTTCAAGCGACTCGGAGTCGTCTTGATCGCCAGTCACACCCTTAAGTAGGGCATCGACTTCTTCCTGTGATAGAAAATTATCTGACACGGTTTTATAGAGTTAGCTTATTGAATGACAAATGAAGTGAAAAATACATCACTAACTTTTTGTGGATCACCTTTTGAGGTGAACGGTAGATTAACTTGCTCCACAATTTCTTTAATCAATTTATCCTTACCATCTGGAGTCAATAATTCCGCAGCATCTTTGCTCGACAAGAGCATGATTAAGCGACTTTTCACTTGCGGTGAATTGGATTTGATCAGATTGGATTGCGCTTCATCAGGTACTTTCAAAGTCATTTGGACTTGCAAATATTTTTCACCTGAATCTGATTGTAAATTGACGATAAAAGGTTCAAGTGCAAGAAACACTGGCGCTTTTACTACTTCTTCCTTGTGTTCTTTGTCTTTATCTTTTGCATTCTTTTTGCCCGACAACATAAACACGGCACCACCGCCGATAGCACCCAGCAATAGCACTGCAGCGCCTATCATAATGAATAGCTTCTTTTTCGATTTACCAGCTGGTGCATCAGCTGCAGCGGGTTTTCCAGGGGCTTTTGACATATTTAGCTTCCACTACTTCTTAAGTGTTAGTGCAGTTGAAAAAATTATCCTCTAGTTTTGTGGTATTCCATCTGTAAAACAGAGCAGGATTTGCGGCTTTACTCTCGATTTTTGCTTTCTTTACGAGATGCAGAATCAATGTTTTAAAGTGTATAGGGAGAACGTGTAAACGCTATTCGAGCGATCTGTTTTGCAGTCGTCCCAAAGTTTCACAAAAGAATTGTTTCTGCGGGTTTTATTATAGTATTGTTTTCAACTATTCGGTCTGAATCGGCGCTCTATACGTTGTAAACAAGCTAGTTCAGATTCATATTATGAATTTACTATTGATTTGTTTGCTCAGTTGGCCGTTGTTTCAACGCCAAGTGAAAGCTAAATCAAAACTAACAATTTAGCTTTCCATAGAGTCCGCAAAGCGACCAGTAAAATGACTAAACAAAGGTGTCAACTAAACCTTGGGGATTGGAGCTTGGGCGGGCGCTTGTTGTAGTCGAGGCTGGAGTCTCTTGATTGCTCGATGTGCTAGCTCTTAGCGTTGCATTATTTCTGCTGCTTCCTTCAGAATTAAAACTACTTCCTGATGGTGTAGATTGTGCGGAAACGGAGAATCCTGACAGCGATATCCCTGCGCTATCCATCATTTCACGCAATTTAGGTGCGGCTGCTTCGATGGCTTCGCGTACGTCGAGATGCGAGGACACAAAACTGGCGTCAACTTGACTGTCACTGATGCTGAGCACGACTTGTACCGGTCCAAGATCGGGGGGATTTAATGTCAATTGAGCGCTCTGTTCACCACCGGCTACCATCCATACAATTTTTTGTCCTATGGCTTGATCCCAAGCTTTTGTTCCAACTCGCGGCCCAATAAAATTGGAGGCCGGGGAGACGCTAGTTGTTTCCAGCGTGGCTGGTACTGGTGGTGAGGATGGAAGAGATTCCACTTTGGGTAATTCGGCCACTTTGAATTCTCGTGCATCTCTATTTTTTTCGTCAATATTGCCGCGACGAACCTCTTGCGCTAAACCTTTGAGTTCAATTGAGAACTTATCGCTAGCACTGCGCTCATTCGCGTTCAAATCGTTTGTTTTGCTTGTTTTGGTAGTTCGCGCCAAGTCAGTTGAATCTATTTTTTCGCTAGTATTTTTGTCTACCGCTGGTGGGCTTGCAGTCAATTTAGTCGTCTCTGGTTTCTCGCTGATAGTCAATCCCGATAATGATTCTTCTTGAACGGTTTTGTCCACATTAGCTTGATTTTCGCTTGCGCTGATTGCGTAAGTGGCGGCACTGTTTTCTTCTATGGTTTGACGGAGTTTTGATTGGTCTAAAGCCGGATGAGTAGCAGAAAGGTCGCTAGTTTGAGCTGTCGGTTTCGTAGCAAGTTCCGCGCTGGTCTCGCGACTATCATTAATGCTAAAGGTCGATGTTGATGATTGCGTGTTTGAGTTCGCAATAGATTGGTTATCACCTAATTGGCCCGGTGCTGGCGCGGTCGCGTCTGGTGGACTGGCATAATTGGATAGGTCGGTATCGACGCTATTATTTTGACTGACTGTTGTAGTGTTTATCGCAATAGTCTCGCTTGTATCGCTCTTGTCAGCCTCAATTTGCTTATTGGCGTTGAGTGCATTTACGTCGCCAACAAAACTGAGTAAGTTGCTGGTTTCATCAGGAACGGTTAGCGCAGCAACATCTCGCTCATCAGACTTTTTGTCCTCTGTGGATAAGCTTTTTTCCGAAGTATCTGCCTCTTTGATTGCACCAGCTCCATTTTGCACTGGTGCAGCTTGAGCGGGCTGGGTAGTTTGGGCTGACGATGTGGCTTGATTGTTGACTTGTGGCTTGCTTGTATTGGTAGGCGGTTTTTTTACTTTATTCGCGACTTCATTTTTCAATATCTGATTGAAATTGGTATTTGTTTTGGCTTCATATGCCGGTTGCCCACTTTTCGGTGCATTGAAATTCGGAAGAATTTGTGAGAGTGGGGATGTGTTTGGCATTTTGACACCTGGAAAACAAAATAAGAGTTAAGTACTTGAGCGCAGCTATCCGCAACATCTGTCGCTATTTTTTATAAAACAGCGTGCGGGTAGCGCGTTCATCGGTTTGTTTTTGATCGCGTTTATTTTCTTTTTTTAATTCGGTCGCGATATTTCTATTAATTAAAGTTTGATATGAGAGACGTTTTTTTTCACAAGCTTGCCAATTCTTTTTTGCTTTATCGACTTTGTATTCGGCATCAATAATTATTTTTTTCTGCCCTTCAATGGCTTGATCTAATTTGGCGATGAATCCTTGAAAGTTGGCAAATTGAGTGACTGACAATCCCTTTTGAGCGTTATTTTGTAATCTTGTTTCATAATCCGCGCGGTACTGTGTGAGTAATCCCAATTGTTCAATCGCATCGTCCTTTGCCTTGATGGTTTGTCCTAAATATTTGGCTGCATTTTCTACCTCATTTTGCGCCAATTCGATCAAAGTGTTTAATGCTGACATTGCTTACCCAGCCATATCTGTCTCATCATTTTCTTATTTTACTCATGGACTTATTATTTTAAGCGCTGAAAAGAGCGGAAAGTCCCTCTAAGCTTTGCGATATGGATGATTTTTCCGTAATTTCTTGCTGTAGAAAGGCTTGAATTCTGTCGTATTTTCGTATGGCTTCATCTAAGACCGGATCAGAGCCGGCCGAATATGCGCCTACGTTAATCAAGTCCCGGCTGCGCTCATAGCGTGAATACAGTTGTTTTAAGCGTCGGGATAGCGCTTGATGCTCAGGTGTGGTGATGCCATGCATAGCACGACTAATGGATTGTTCAATATCAATCGCGGGATAGTGACCACTCTCTGCCAAGGTTCGATTTAAGACAATATGTCCATCCAAAATCGCACGTGCAGAATCCGCAATCGGATCTTGCTGATCATCGCCCTCAGTGAGCACGGTATAAAACGCCGTAATCGAGCCGCCACCGGGGCGACCGTTACCTGCCCGTTCAACCAAGATAGGTAGTTTTGCAAATACAGAAGGTGGATAACCTTTGGTTGCAGGCGGCTCACCGATTGCCAAGGCAATTTCGCGCTGAGCCATCGCATAACGCGTTAGTGAATCCATGATCAAGAGTACATTCTTGTCTTGATCGCGAAAGTATTCTGCGATGGTCGTCGCGTAGGCTGCACCTTGCAGGCGCATCAAGGGGGGGGCATCGGCTGGCGCCGCGACTACTACCGATCGTGCTAAGCCTTCTTCACCCAAAATTTCTTCGATAAATTCTTTGACCTCGCGACCCCGTTCACCGATTAAGCCAACGACGATAACATCGGCGGTGGTGTAGCGCGCCATCATGCCTAGCAACACACTTTTACCGACACCCGAGCCTGCAAAAAGCCCCAGCCGTTGGCCGCGTCCTACACTTAGCATGCTGTTGATGGCGCGCACGCCGACATCGAGTTTTTCTTTGATTGGGGCACGCGTCAATGGATTGTAAATACGTGCGCCAAGCGCCGCGCTCGTTGAGTTATTTAAAGGACCTAAGGTATCCAGTGGGCGGCCATTGGCATCGAGTACGCGGCCAAGTAACTCGTAACCCACGGGAAGGCGTTTAGTTCTGTCGTTAGTTCGACGATGCGGCTGATTGGGGTCTTGATGCCGCGCAGACGCAACTGGGACAACCGCTGCACCAGGCACAACGCCATCCAGATCGCTTTGGGGCATGAGGAAAAGGCGATCGCCATCAAAGCCAACAACTTCGGCCTCAATTCTTACATCGTTAGGAAGATGGATTTGACAGGCGCTACCCACAGGCAATTTGATACCGACAGCTTCCATAACCAAGCCGGTTACTTTGACAATACGCCCCGAAATACTTTCCGTCTGGATGTGCGAAATTTGCTTGGCACTATTGGTCAATTGATCTTTCCAGTGCTGCGGGGAGAGTAAAGTATTCATGCCATTTTTTGTGCTTTGCTATATTTAAATCGTTCAAGTTGCCGAGGTGAAGTTTTAGTCTTGCTGGCCGTCGAGTAATGCCTGACTCAGGCGTGACCAGCGGGTTTCGACACTTGCATCGAGCAAATTTTGTGCGGTTTCTATGCGGCAGCCACCTCTTGCTAGGTGCTGGTCTGCGGTCAAACGCCAGCCATCACGTTCTAGATTTTCGCCCATTGCGTCTTTCATTACTTTGCAATCGTCAGGGTGTAAAAAGATTTGCCCTGATTGCTGAATTGAGGGAAGGGACGCGATGGCTTCTTGTACGATTTCTAGGATGGCATCCGTGTGTTGTTCAAAGTGGTGTTTCGTCATTGCACCTGCTAGCTCAACCGCCAATCCGATCAGATCTCGGCCTATGGTATTTTGCGCATTGACTAATTGTGTTTCGAAAGCGTTTTTTAGTTCATTCAGTTGCGCTATTACTTGTACGGTCTGAGTTTGCATTTCAACTTGCCCAGCTTGCAGTCCTTCTTGATAACCAACCGCATAGGCCTCACGGTAGGCTTCTGCATACGCCTCGTTTTTTGCTTGCTCTTTGATGGAGGCAATTTCAGCTTGACTGATTTTTTCTTGTTGCGCGACTTTCTCTAAATGGGCTGGGCGAATATCGCCAAACGAGGGCATTTCCCAACGTTGGAATGCGGTCTGCATTTCTTTGGGCAGCGCATTAGACATAAGCATCTTCTCCTTTTGCACCTAACATGATTTGACCATCATCGGCTAATCGGCGGACGATCAAAAGAATTTGTTTTTGCTGCGCTTCTACCTCAGACAGACGAACCGGACCTTTGGATTCCAAATCCTCTCGCATCATCTCTGCCGCACGTTGTGACATGTTTTTGAAAATCTTTTCGCGCATATCGGCGTTTGCGCCTTTTAATGCGATGATCAATGAATCAGACTGTACTTCACGTAGTAATAATTGAATCCCACGATCGTCAATTTCAAGGATGTTATCGAAGACGAACATTTCGTCCATGATTTTTTCTGCCATATCGCCATCATATTTACGCAGATTTTCCATGATGGAGGCTTCATTTTCTCCACTCATAAAATTGAGAATCTCTGCCGCGGCGCGTACACCACCGATGGATTTTTTCTTCAAGCTTTCGTTACCAGTCAACAGCTTGGTTAGTACGTCATTGAGCTCACGCAATGCAGTAGGCTGGATACCATCCAAGGTGGCGATTCGCAGTACTGCATCATTGCGCAAGCGTTCACTGAAATTGTTCAGTACCTCGCTGGCTTGATCACTTTCTAGGTGCACTAAAATGGTCGCAATAATTTGTGGATGTTCATTTTTAATTAGTTCCGCCACCGAGGCAGAATCCATCCACTTGAGACTTTCAATGCCACTGGCGTCTTTGCCACCTAAAATTCGATTTAGCAAAGACGAGGCTTTGTCGTCGCCCAAGGCTTTGGTCAGGACATTACGAATGTATTCATCTGAATCAAGTCCCACCGATGAACTTAAATCGGCCTGCGATTTGAATTCGTCAAGCACCTTGGCAATTGATTCATGTGGGATCGCCCCTATGGTCGCCATGGCGGCGCCAATTTTTTGTACTTCTCTGGGGCCGAGATGTTTCATCACCTCAGCAGCAGCATCTTCACCTAATGCGAGCATTAACGTCGCTGCTTTTTGTATGCCTTCATCACTCATTGCTTACCCATGCCTTAATTACGTTAGCGACAATTTTTGGATCGCTGGCGGCTAGTTGTTTTGCCATGTCCATATTGATTTCATAACTGGATAGCTGTTGTTTGTTATTGGTTTCTTGTTCTTTATTATTTAAATCGACGATCGCGGCCTCTTCTTCTTCGGCGCGAGCAGCCGCTTCGAGTGCTTCACGTTCTTTTTCTTTGCGCAATGAGGCAGGATCTTTTCCCATAATCTTATTGAGTGTGGGCTTCAGATAGCCGAAGAATAAATACATGAGTAATAAAGCACCAATCACGTATTTACCAACCTCTTTTGCTGTTTGCAGAACATCGGCTTGTTTCCAAAGTGGCACGTCTTCAGCGGTGACTTTTTCCGGTGCCGCAAATGGGCTATTGACGACGTTTAAGGTATCGCCGCGTTCTTTGTTGTAGCCCATCGCTTCGCGGACTAAATCGGTGATTTGATTTTTTTCGACTTCTGTCAGCGCGCGTGTGGTGGTTTTGCCGGATTTATCGGTTTCAGTTTTGTAATTAACCACGACCGCGACTGATAGACGTTTTAAACCACCCATCGCTTGTTGTGTGTAACGTATGGTTTTGTCGACTTCAAAATTGACGGTGGAGTCTTTCTGAGTTAGTCCTGTGTTGGTGCTTGCATTTGCTTGAGCATCCTGACCTGCTGGTGCAGTAATAGGTGCAGTTGCTGGTACTGGCGGCTGATTGCTAAGCGCTCCAGGAATGCCTGACGCGTTCGCAGGTTTGCCATAGCTTTCGCTCGTTTGTTGACTGCGTATGGTGCTCGCTTCTGGAGGCGAGTTCGGGCGATAGGTTTCTGCAGCTTGTTCACTACGAGAGAAGTCGATGTCTGCGGTAGCCTCAGCTCGGACATTTTGTGGTCCCACGATAGGTGAAATAATTGATTCAATTTTCTTGACGATGTTTAATTGAAACTCTTGTACGTATTTGAGCTGGGAAGGATCGAGATTATTATTGGCAGTCTGTTTGCTGGTGTCAGAGAGTAAATTGCCGTTTTGATCTACCACCGTCACATTTTTTGCTGGTAATTCAGGAATGCTGCTTGCGACTAGGTGAACGATGGCGCTCACTTGCTGTTGATCTAAGACTCTTCCTGGATAGAGATTTAAGAGAACTGATGCGGTTGGTTTTTGTTGTTCGCGCACGAACACAGAGGCTTTGGGAATCGCTAAATGAACGCGCGCAGTTTGCACTGCCGAGACGGCTTGGATGGAGCGAGCTAATTCGCCTTCCAGCGCACGTTGAAAATTGACTTGTTCTAAAAACTGGGAAATACCTAGTTTTTGATTTTCCATCAACTCAAATCCTACATTGCCGCCTTTAGGTAAACCTTGCGAAGCAAGTTTGAGGCGTACATCATGGACTTGGTTGGCTGGAACCAAAATTGCGCCACCGCCATCGGAATACTTATACGGAATATTCAATTGCTGCAACGAGGCGACAATCGCACCACCGTCTTTATCATTGAAATTGGAGAAGAGTACGCGATAATCCGGTGCTTGGCTCCACAGCCAGATGCCTACCATTAACGCGATAGTAAACGCCGCACCGACTGATAATAAGATTGTGCGTACCGCGGGCGTTTGAGGAATGCCAAATACAACCGGTACTGGCGTTTCTAAAGTCGCATCATTAGCGGTTGCCATAGTTGCTCCCGTCATTATTTTGGTTTAGATCATGTTGCGGCATTTTGTTTTCCTGTGAGGGTATTTTCCTTACTAGTTATTGTGCGACTTTTTATGATTTTCAATTGTAAGAAAAACGCCCATTTCACCCGTCTTCTTGGACTTAAGCTTTTTATGCTGGATGTTACTGTAAGCATATCTGAAAAAACGGAGAGCTCAAGTGAATGTCGGTGGAATAGATAAAAGTAGAATTGATGCCATGGTAGCGCAACTTAAGGCTGCTGCAGCAAAAATGGAAGGGGGCACAGGCAATGTCGTATCTGGCGCGCCTTTAGGTGCGCCTAAGCTCGATTTTGCTGATGCTTTAAAGTCCTCACTTGATCAAGTGAGCGCTGCGCAAAGTGCGTCTCAGGAGATGGGGAAGAAATTCGCAATGGGCGACGATAGTGTGAATTTGTCAGATATGATGATTTCTATGCAAAAGGCTAGTATCTCATTTCAGACTACCATTCAAGTTCGGAACAAACTTGTTTCTGCTTATCACGATATTATGAACATGCAAATATAGTGCTTGCGCGCTGCTAGGGTGATTGCATGGGAGCTAGGCGGGTTTTGAGGCTACAAGCTCTGGATTACCCTGAAGTTGTTCAGCTAATACCCGTCATTTTGGCATTGCGTTCGCGCTCCAGTTTCATGATGTAACGTTGAACCGCTGCCAATGTTTTGCTCGATAAATTGAGAAAAGCACAGCCTATCCGGCGCGTGGTTTTTCCATTTAATAAGGTTAATTCTTGGGAGTTGCGAATTTGCAATTCCATCTCGATCACACCAATGCCCGGAATATCCATTTGGCATTCTGGATAACTCGTGCCGATAGCGATGTCGATTAGACGCCCATCATCTAAGATTGCGATGCCGCCACAACTAATATCCACTAAGGAAAATTTGTGCTTTTGTACGCCAGCATCTACTTCAACCGGGATGACGCATTTGATGGGTGTTGAAACGGGTGTATTAATTCTGTAATTTTCGCGACGCTGTAAACGTATTACGCTAGATGGCAAAGGCATTTGTAAGGCCGGCTTGCCTTCGAAGCTGATGACTTTGACGTTAGAAGATGAAAATTGGATACTAATTCTATCGAGCAGGCCATCAAAAAATACTGTTGATGCGGCGATAATTCTTTGATTCGCTTCACTGGTGGGTGTGCTATCGACGATGAGTGTATTGTTTTTGTCGTCGATATCCAAAACTGAGGTAATAAATGCTTCGCTGCCACCATTGATCATCATGCTGATCAATTGCGACTTATCCCTAAAACCTTTGAGTATGGAGAGAATCTCTCGCTTTGACTCAACTTGATATGGACTTTGGTTTTCGGTTCCCAGGGACGGATGCGATACTTGCATAGTGCTTTATTCTATAATAATTATAAGAGGGAAGGGAGAGGTATTATTTTGTTTTTGCCTCTGTCTCAATATGGTATAGCCAAGCGAGTAGTTCTGCAACCACTGTGTAGAGTGCGGGCGGGATGTTGTCGTCTAAGTCCACTTTCATCAACAAACCGACCAATTCTTTGGACTGGTGAATAAATACGCCATGTTCATTGGCGCGTGCAATGATTTCCTCTGCAATAAGACCTTTGCCTTTCGCAACTACCTTAGGCGCGCCATCATCTGGACTGTAGGTGAGTGCGACAGCGCTAGAAACCTTGTGTTCAGAGTTGCTCATCATGCTGTACCGTGAAAGATTGGATATGCGTTCCTGCGTTTTCGATGGCTTTTTGTAAGCTGAGATATTCTGACTTTAAAAGAGAGCTTGTGCTTGCCGCATCACTTTTAAGACTAAGTTGTAGCTGATTGGCACTTAAATAAATTCTTACGGCGACTTTGCCCAGGTATGGGAAATCTATTTGTAAATCACTTTGCCAAGTCGCCTCTTGGGTCGCTTCTTCAGGTGAAGATGGGTGTTGCTGTTGCTGATTTTCTTCTATGCTCCAATGCAGAGGAATTTGAGGTGCCAGCAGACCAGTCCATTGAATTTTTTGATGTTCTAGTACCTCAAGTTGCTGATGTATGAGTTGACTCAAGCTTGCGTGTTTACTATCTTCCGTATTAGTCAACATTAACTGTTCCGTATTGGGCGAGATTTTTGATTGCGGTTCGCTTTGTAATTCCGCTAGAGATCTTTGCCCACTGGCCCATTGGGCGATATGAGATTCGTAAAAAAGACCACTCTCCTTGATGTTGTGCTGCAAGCTCGTTTCTAGTTGGCGAGCTAATAGCGTTGTAGGTAGCTTGCTATTGGTCTCAGCTAATAAAAGTGTTTTTCCTTGGAGATGCAGCTTTTCGGGTGTAGTGCTGGTTTCTCTTAGTAGTTTATTGATGAGCTGTCCGGTTGTACTTAGTTCGATTTGCGTACTCAGATTATTGGGTGCATGTGGCAATCGCTGTGCTGCGACATCGACATCAGAAAGTGGGATTGCCCCAGTTGATTTGATGGAGGTGTAAGAGGCGTTTTCTTGAACTGATGTTTGAGCTAGCGCATTGGCGGGTGTTGACTTGGCGGTTTGTGCGGAATTGCTTAAGTTGGCGTCATTGGAGCCACGTTCGCGGTTAAGTGCAGGTCTGGGAGACGTGTGAAATAGATCTGTATCCGTTTTTGAGAATAGATCCGAAGCGATGTCTCTGCTTCCGCTATTCTGGCTAGTTGTCACGCCACTTTGGGCACGTCTTGGTGGGTCTAAAAGAGTTACCTGACTCTGTCCATTGAGTAAAAAAACGGGACGTGGCGTCAGGTTTAGTAAAGTTAATGATAGTTTTTCACCGATTTGTGTCCCGTTTGGGAGCGCTAGCCGCATTGGTACGCCGTCAACTTTTGCGACAAAGCTGCCATCTCTAAGTTTCGCTAGGACTTCGCCCTGGATATGTTTTCCTGTGCTGAACTGACTTAACTTGTGGACTATTTCCTGTTTAATTGCCTCTATTGGCTTAAGTGAGGTTGGTCCCTCTACACCGGTCGTGATAATCAGATTGGGATCGAGGCGAGGGAAAATAGTCGACATGAACTATCCCATCTGATTGGCACCATAACTTTGTGAGAGTTTGCGGCTGGTGCTAGAACTTTTCATTAAGTTGGCGAGATTCTGCATCCAAGGTTCGGTAATGTCGCGAATAGCACGATCATCGGCCAGAATTTTTTTTATGATAATAATTTTCTTGGCTTTTAAATCCTCAGGTAGTTCACTTGGACCTTCAAACTCTCTTAAAGTACTGACGTGGTTGCTACAATCGTTCTCAAGTTTAGTGAGTAAATCCCAATCGTTTGCCTGTGCGGCAACTAGCATATCGGCCGTGATATGAGCGACTTTTTCATAGACGTTTAACAGATCAAAACTATTCATGGTTTATGCCTCAAAAAAATTTGCGCGACGTGGTGCCAGTGGATCTAGCTGAGGTAGGGGCGCTTCAGCGTTGGCTTTATTGTTATCGGGAGCAATTGCTTCCCATGATGCTTTTAGATCTCGTAATAAGGTCTGTACTTCCGCTAGACCCTCTGGTTGATTATTGATATTCGCCTGCAGTAGGCGATTGCTCATATATTCATAAAGCGCATCTAGGCTAGCGGCTATCTCTCCGCCTGCTTTTTTATCAAGACTCGCACGTAAGCCATTTTCTATAATCGCAATTGCTTTAGAAATGGAGTGACCTTTTGCAGGAATATCACTATTTTTCATATGCTGTATAGCATTGTTTAGTGCAACAATTGCGCCGTCATATAGCATGACGATGAGTTTGTGCGGACTAGCAGAGATAACACCTGTTTCAATACCAACTTTTGCGTAGGCATTTGCCCCATGTGAATTAGACGAGCCAAACATAAATAAATCCTTAATTATTTGGTGTTACTACCGGTTAATGCAGAAAGTTGCTGAGTCAAAAACGTACTTGTGTTATTTAACCCACTAACGATTTTGTCTAATGCAGTAAATTGCGCGCGATATCTTGCTTCAGTGTCAATTAGACGGCTATTTAAAATATCTCGTTGTTTGCCTATATCTTTGATGGTTCGATTGACACCATCTGTCGTATTGGCAATGCTGCCGCCTGTTCCAATAATGGAACTAAATAGAGTATTAAGTTGACTAGCATAGCCTTTGGAGAAATGTACCGTTCCACGATCTCCAGTAGTACCACCGGAGACTAGAACTTTCAAGCCATCCGCTGCGGAGCCAGCGGTGCCCGTCAAAAATTGCCCAGCACCGGTAGCAGCGACACCATTAAAAGATCCGGTTACGTTAGTTCCAGGCGTGCCACTTAGAATGCTTCCAGTAAAGGTAGATACGCCAGTTCCAGTTCCGTTTGCTAATGCAATATTGGACGTGCTGCCGTAACTGCTCGACACTAACTTAAGCAGACCGCCTCCTGTCGTTGTCGCTGAGACTTTGATGCCTGCACTGCTAAACGCGGTCGTTCCATTGATGGAAGTTTGCAATAGTGTGGTGAGTTGGCTCGCGGTATAAGTGCCAGCAGCCAAAGTCACCGCAGCGCTAGTTCCATCAATTGTGACGTTGATGCTGGTATTAGGATCAATTGTTGTGCTAGCAGCAGTCAAATCGACATCACCTGTTAAGCTACCTTGTGTGGCTAAGGCGGTTATGTTGAGAGCGTAACTTCCCTGCGTTGTTGCTGCGGTTGAGCTACTGTAACTTACCAAGCTATCGGTAGCTTTACCTATCGTCGCAAACAGTCCGCTAATTTCTTTGAAATTATTATTAACGGCTGCTTGGAGTTTTGTCGAATCAACACTTAATGTTCCGTCTTTTTGAAAGCTAATTCCAATTGATGATAGGGTTGTGATGTTCCCACCAAGGCCATTGACGGCAGAAGAGAGAGCGTTTCTAACTTGAGTTTGAGCACCGCGTGCTGCCGCATCTCCGGTCAGAACGCCACCTTTTTTGGTCGCTGCGTCAAATCCTGTTAGCGATTTAAAAGTCGCTTGAAGATCATTAAAACCTTTAACGAAAGTATTAATGGAGTTGAGTACTCCAGCAGTATTATTGCTAAGCGCTAGTGAAGTGCTACCTGTTTTCGACAGTGTGATGGCAGTTCCTTGAACGGCATCATTGACCGTATTCGATGCGCTGGTGATATTAATACCATTGATCGACAAGTTAGCATTTTGTGCGGTAGTGGTTTCTGTGAAATTCTGTGTGCCTGTAGGATCGTAGCTAAGTAAGGATTGTAAGCTTGCATCACCACTGACATCAATTTTCAGGCTCGATGTTGCACCTGTTTTGTTGGAGCTGAGAACTAAATGGTAAGGTGTGGCCGAACCATCTCCAACAATCGATGCGGTAACCCCCTTGCCTGACGCATTAATTGCGTCACGAATCCCCTGCAATGAATTATTGGTATTGTTGATCGTAACGGTGCCAATTGCTTGATTCGCATCTTGCGCAAAGCTTGCACCAGTATAGACTCCATTGTTCAGTGTGCCTCCACTGATGGTGCCGAATTGAAATGAAATTGTCGTCGTTGCGCCCGTACCAATTGTATCGGTGGTGCTAACTTGACCTGCACTAGAAATGGTTTGTGCCTTGGCCAGTTGGGTGACGTTAATATTGTAATTGCCTGCTGTGGCGACGCTGGTTGTACTGGCCGTCAATATGCTGGGATCTCCAACATTGGCCGTTAAATTTTGAAAAGCCGCCGCGCTGTTTAAGCCAACAAAGCTACTTTGGAACGAGCTGAGCGCACCATTTAATGAACCATAAGCAGTCAGTTTTGCTAGATAGCTCGCCTCTTTTTTTGCAAGGGTCGTTAACGGCTGGCTTTCCACCTGCATCAGCTTAGTGATGATGTCATTGACATTTAGGTTGGAGCCAACTCCAGTTGATTGTATGCCCACCACGTTCCCCTTTTGTAAGTATCGTTACTATACGAGTTAACGGCAAAAGCAAATCAGACTTTAGAGGGGCATTTACCTATCTATTTTCATCTTACAAATTTTATGAACGCTATCTTCGTTATTCGTGTTTCTTGATAGTGCTTAATGATGAAGCTTGTCAGCCTAAATAAATACTATGCTTCCTGCTTGATCAATAAACCTTGAAGTTTGTCTAGAGATTTTGCGATTTCTAGTGCTTCTACAGTCGGAATCTGACGCAATACTTCCTTGGTCTGTTGATCGACAACTTTTACCACGATTTCGTTGGCATCAGTGTCAACAGTGAATTCAAGATTCTGTGAAATGGCTTGCACCGTTTTGTTGATGTCACTAACTGCTTTGTTGACTTCGCTGCTCGTTGGCGATTTGGCAGTTTGAGTCACCGCAGACAAGGTCTGTGCGCCAGTTGTATTTTGAGCGTTGGCAACGGCAGGCGTAGGCGGGGGAGGGAGTTTTTCTGCGACCAATGGTCCAGATGGCGAAATTTTGCCAATTGATTGAATGTCCATGATCTTTTCCTTTAAGCAAAATTCCCCTGACCAAAAAAATTGGGCAGGGGACAGTCTACATCAATGAATAATGTGCTGGACTACATTATCGTTTAACCTCTTAACAGAGCCAATACGCCTTGTGGTAACGCATTTGCTTGTGCCAAGATCGCTGTACCTGCTTGTTGTAATACTTGACCGCGAGTCAATGTTGCAGTTTCTGAGGCGAAGTCTGCGTCACGGATACGGCTACGTGATGCTGACAAGTTTTCTGCATTAGTTTGTAAGCTTGACACAGCAGAAGCAAAACGGTTTTGGTAAGCACCGAGAGAGGCGCGAGACGTATTAATTGCCTGTAGAGCAGCATCAATAGTCGATAACGCCGCGGTAGCTCCCGCCGCTGTACCCAAGTTCAGTGAAGATACGCCTGCACCCACTGTTGTTGTGGCGGATGTGAAGCCACCAGTCAAATTGGCTGCTGTCAAGCCAGTGCCTGTACCGTTAGCTAACGTGATACCAGCAGAGCTGCTTGAAGACAAGCTCAAGGTTGATGTGGAAACATCTGTTGCGCCAGTTGCAGATACTGTGATACCTGTATTAGCAGCCGCTGCAGCAGCATTTGTACTTGCTGTGACAGTGATGTTACGGCCATCTGCCGCAGCCAAAGCAACGGCACCAGTTGATGTGTTAAATGTCGCTGTTACACCAGTTTGTGTGCTGATCGCGTTGACTGCCGCTGCGACTTGAGCACCACGTTGCGCACCTGATGTTGATGCTGACAATGCACCCAAATTCACGCCGTTAATCGTGATGTCGCCAGATGCAATCGCTGTTGCAGAGGTAGAAGCAGTGCCTGCAACAGTGGTTGAGCCTACAGTTGCGGTCACACCTGTGCTACCGCTGATCGCGTTGATCGCAGCAGCTTTTGAAATGCCACTACCTGTAGAGTTGGAGAAGGATACGCCGTCCGCTGCAGACGCGCCAACTTGGAAGCCGTTGATGGACAAGTCACCAGCTGCTAAGGCTGTTGTCGTTACTGAGCCAGCACCTGCGACTGTTGTGGCGTAGCTAGATGATGCACCAACACCCAAGGCAGATGATTTAGCGCTAGCGATAGATGAGATGCTGATTTGATCGTTAGCTGTACCGTCTGCACCAACTTGGAAAGTTTGAGCTGCAAAAGAACCATCTAACAAATTAACGCCGTTGAAGTTAGTGTTGCTGGCAACGCGGTTAATTTCAGAGATCAATTGGGAAGCTTCGTTGTTCAAGGCTGCGCGGTCGGTAACACTATTAGATGCATTGGCAGATTGAACGGCCAAGTCACGAATACGTTGCAAGTTAGCGCCGATTTGGCCTAACGCACCCTCAGCTGTTTGAGCCAGAGAGATACCGTCATTTGCATTACGAGCTGCTTGGTTCAAGCCGCCGATTTGTGAAGTCATACGTTCAGAAATCGCCAAGCCTGCTGCATCGTCTTTTGCGCTATTGATACGCAAACCAGAAGACAAACGTTGCAAGGATGTGTTTAATGAACTTTGTGATGTCGATAAATTGCGTTGTGCATTTAAGGACGCGATATTGGTATTGATATATGAAGCCATGGTGGTTCTCCTAACTTGGTTAATTCAACTCGACGTTTAGCTTGAACTTCGGTCTGTCTTATTGACCATTGCACCGTCGTTGAATCAGGTAACGGGCAGGAAATTAAAAAATTGAGGAAATTGCTCAAAATAAATATTATTTTTTGTGCTTAAGTTTTTTTTGTTAATCCGTTATACGGCAAGTTTTTAAAATACTTAAGGGCTAATTTGAAGAAGATTTGCACTTCTTTTTAGGGGATTTAATGCTAAAGAAGGTTTGTAAAATATTAAAAAATAGCGAGATCCTCTTTCTATATTTGTTTTTTTGATTACGTTCTGTTGTTCCTTGCATGCGATGAATTGTGAAACATGGAATTAACTGGTAAAACATAAACAACTAAAGCAACCAGTAAACTAATCAGCGAAAGATGAAGTGATGAGTAAACCAAGTTTTGATGTGAAAGCTGCTTTGCGTGAAGCGCAGTCATTAACAAAAGCGGGAAAGCTGAGTGAAGCGGAGATAGTCGCAATGCGCGTGGTACAGCGTTTTCCAATGCATGAAGAAGCGCATCTGTTATTGGCGAAAATTTATTTCAATCTTGACCAAGATGAAAATGCGATTGCCCATTTGCAAAAAGCTTTTACCATTTCGCATAAAGTTGTGATTGATTCCAAGGCTTACTACACAATCTTAAATCGCTTTGTTTCCAGAAAATCTTATACGCTATTGGAACAAGCAAGTTTGTGGTTAGTGAATCTACGTCCTAAAGATGGAATTGCATGGGATTACTTGTCGATTGCTTATCTTGAACAGCAAAAATATGAGGCAGCGTACGAAGCCGCTCTGCAAGCTTCTAAAATTTTGCCGAATAATCCTCACGTACTGAATAACTTAGCTTGTGCATTGACCTCTTTAGAGCGTTGTGCTGAGTCTTTAGTGATTTTGCAACGAACTGTAGAATTAGCGCCTGATATGGCGACGGCTTATAACAACCTCGGAAACGCGTATCGTTTTCTTGGGCGGTATGAGGAGGCTATTGAGAGTTTTACTAAAGCGATACAGTTGGCGCCCGAGATGGCCTATCTTTATAACAACTTAGGCTTAACTTATCGTTCTTTGGATCGCTGTCAATCAGCGATTGAGGTCTATCATCAAGCACTTCAGATACAGCCAGATTTGCACCAGGTTTATCCAAATTTGATTGAAGCCTACAGGCATGCTGGGCAAATACAGCAGGCGATTAATTGTAGTCGCCAAGCGCTGGCGCTGAATGATCAAATCCCCGAAATCTGGGCAGCTTACGGAGATGCGCTGAGAGATGGCGGTTATCTCGATGCAGCGATTGAGACTTATATACAGGCGGTTTCTTTCCGCAGCGACGAGCATTCTACGTTTAATCGAAAAGTCTATACCAATATCTTGTTTTGTTTGAATTATCATCCCGACTTGTCGGCAGAGATGATTTTTAATGCTTATCGCGATTTTGATCAGCGCTTCGCTATTCATTTGAAAGATAAATGGCGTCCATTTGCTAATGATAAGTCGCCTGGTAAGCGTTTGAAGATTGGTTATGTTTGTCAGTCTTTTTATAACCAAGTCTGTAAATACTTCTTGATTCCTTTGTTAGAAAAGCATGATAGAAGTCAGGTGGAGATCTTTGCCTACGCACAGATTCCGTTTGAAGATGAAGTTACTGAACACTACAAAAAAATTGTCGATCACTGGGTGCCGATTCGCAGCATGACGGACGATGAAGCAGCAGAGCGTATTCGTGCCGATGGGATTGATATCTTAATTGACGTATCAGGTCATACCAACTCCAATCGCTTGATGATATTTGCGCAAAAACCTGCACCGGTTTCTTTGCACTGGTTGGAATATGGTTATACGACAGGCTTAAGTGCGGTTGATTATTTTATGACCGACAGTCCTAGCGTCACCGGTGATTGTGATCATTTGTTTTCTGAAAAAATTTGGCGCTTAGATGGTCCTGCCTATGTTTATCGTCCAGACACCCGCTTAGCGATACTGAATGATTCTCCCGCAAGTCAGAGCGGTGTCGTGACTTTTGGTAGCTTGTCTCGCACCACTAGGATTAATCATCGTGTAGTGCGGATCTGGGCAGCGATTTTGGACGCGATGCCGAATTCTCGGTTGGTGATTAATAGTGGCGACTTTAAAGATCCTTTGGTGCAAGAAGAGATGGCGTCGAGATTCATGCAATACGGTATTGAGCGCTCGCGTCTGGATATCGGATTTAGCTCGCCTTCTTGGGAAGTCTTAAAACGCATAGACATAGGTTTGGATTGCTTTCCCCATAATTCAGGCACAACTTTGTTAGAAACCCTGTATATGGGAATTCCTTTTATCACTTTGCAAGACAGACCACCAGTCGGGCGCATTGGTTCTAGTGTGTTAATGGGGATGGGGCGTCCAGAGTGGATTGCAACGACAGAGGAAGAATACGCGCAAAAAGCCATTATTTTGGCGCATGATATAGAGGGTCTTGTTCACATGCGTAAGACTATGCGACAAGAAATGGAAACTTCGATGTTGATGAACGAAGACGCATTTGCGCGCTCAGTCGAAAAAGCCTATCGTCAAATGTGGCAAATCTATTGTGAAAAAGGTGAAGCATGAAAGCAGTAATCTTGGCAGGTGGATTGGGTACAAGAATTTCTGAAGAAACGCATTTAAAGCCCAAGCCCATGATTGATATCGGCGGGCATCCGATTTTATGGCACATCATGAAGACCTATTCCGCGCACGGTGTGAATGACTTTGTGATTTGCTGTGGCTACAAAGGTTATTTAATTAAGGAATATTTCGCGAATTACTTCCTACATATGTCGGACGTAACGTTTGATATGAAGACAAATCAGGTGGAAGTGCATGAACATCACGCGGAGCCTTGGCGTGTCACCTTGGTCGACACGGGCGAAGATACGATGACCGGTGGGCGCTTAAAGCGTGTCGCGCAATACTTAAAAGATGAAGAAGCGTTTTGCTTTACCTATGGTGATGGCTTATCGGACGTGAATATCACTGAGCAACTAGCATTTCATCGACAGCACGGCAAACTGGCAACGGTCACTGCGGTGTTACCACCAGGACGTTTTGGCGCGCTTGAACGTGATGGGGATTTTGTCAAAGGATTCATCGAAAAACCGCGTGGTGATGGAGGCTGGATTAACGGTGGTTTTTTTGTATTGTCGCCAAAAGTGATTGATTTAATCGCAGAGGATGCCACCAGCTGGGAGTCAGAGCCACTCGCTAGCTTAGCAAGCAGTCAGCAATTGATGGCATTTGAACATTCTGGTTTTTGGCAGCCTATGGATACGCTGCGTGAAAAAAATATGCTGGAAGATTTATGGCAGAGTGGGAGAGCACCGTGGAAATGTTGGTGAACTATGTCAATCCAGATCCCAATTTTTGGCGTGGGCGGCGCGTTGCTTTAACGGGGCACACGGGCTTCAAAGGAAGTTGGATGGCGCTTCTGCTGACTCAACTTGGTGCGCAGGTCTATGGTTATGCTCTTGCACCTGCAACGACACCGAATCTATTTTCAGATGCCAAAGTCGCGGAATTGATTGATAGTCAGATTGGCGATGTTCGTGATTTGGCTGCATTGTCAGCGTGGATGGAGCGGGTGCAGCCAGAAATCGTATTGCATTTTGCCGCACAAGCTTTGGTCAGACAAAGTTATCTTGATCCTGTGGACACGATGACGAGTAATTTTCTTGGAACTTTGCATGTATTGGAAGCGGCACGAACACAAGCATCAATTCGTTCTATGGTGATCGTGACCACTGATAAAGTGTATCGAAATAATGAGTCAGGACAGGCTTACCGTGAAACCGATCACTTAGGCGGTCACGACCCTTACAGCGCGAGTAAAGCAGCATGCGAGATTTTGGTAAGTAGTTATAAATTGAGTTTTCTTCAGCATCTAGGCGTTGCGACTGCGCGCGCAGGTAATGTGATAGGCGGGGGTGATTGGGCAGCAGATCGTTTATTACCCGACGCGGTCAGAGCATGGAAAGAATCCCAAACTTTAGAGATACGTCGACCCGATTCGATTCGTCCTTGGCAACACGTACTAGAACCCTTGTGTTCTTATTTAGTTCTAGCACAAAAAATGTTTAGCAATGTTGAATTGGGACAGGCTTACAATTTTGGTCCGAATCTTACCGATGCTGTTAGTGTGCGCGACGTGATCGAACTAGCACAAGGCGTCTTTGGTGCAGGCACGACGCAGTTTGCAGAACAAGTAGCGGGTCCGCACGAGGCGGGATTGTTACATCTAGATACCAGTTTGGCGCAGGAAAAACTAGGCATCAGACCGCGTTGGCCATTGGCGACAGCGATTGAAAAAACAATGGGCTGGTATAAAGCGTATTTAGAGAAGGCTGATGCCCGACGCCTATGTGTTACCGATATCCAGGCTTACCTGGCGCTTGCACGATCAGATTGATCGAATATTGCGCTAACTGCTTTGAGGTCTGGCAGACAAAAAAGAATTAGAGAAAAATAGAAATAAATTGAAAAGAACATAGAGCGAGGAAACGCAGTGAGCCCAAGTCAAGCTTTGCAAAGTCAGGAGACAGAGATTCCCGGTGTGTACATCATTGAACGCACTCGGCGCGGTGACGAGCGCGGATACTTTGAGCGGATTTTTTGCCATCAAACTTTACAGAATTTGGGATGGGAGGACGGCATTGCTCAAGTGAACCATAGTTTCACTGCGCAAAAAGGCGCGGTGCGGGGTTTGCATTATCAGTTGCCTCCATTTGCTGAGAGCAAATTGGTGACTTGCGTACGTGGTGAAGTATGTGATGTCGTGTTGGATTTACGCGCTGATTCCCCGCAATTTTTGCAGTACATCTCAATTAATCTATCGGCGCAAAATAATCGCAGCGTTTTAATCCCACCAGGTTGTGCACATGGATTCCAAACCTTAACGGATGATGTCGATATGTTTTATTGTCATAGTGCCGTGTATGCGCCACAGAGTGAGGCAGGAATTAACGTGTTAGATCCGCGTTTGCAGTTACACTGGCCACTACCTATTACCCAACGATCTGAGCGTGATTTGGGATTTTCTTTTCTAGCAAAAGACTTTGAAGGAGTCACACTTTGAAATGTCGTCATTGTTCAACCCAGCTCAATCTCGCTTGCTTAGATTTAGGTACTGCGCCGCCATCTAATTCGTATTTGACGCAGGCGCAATTAAGTTTGCCGGAGTCTTATTTTCCGCTACGTTTGTTATTGTGCGAGTCATGTTTTTTGGTGCAGACCGAAGATTTTGCACAACGTGAAAGTTTATTCACCGAAGACTATGCGTATTTCAGCTCCTATTCGAGTTCTTGGTTAGCACACGCGGAGAACTATGTGCAAACCATGCAACAGAGGTTTGGATTGACTGATCAAAGCATGGTTGTCGAAGTCGCAGCGAACGATGGTTATTTACTCCAGTATGTCCAAGCGCGCGGAATTCCTTGTTATGGTATCGAGCCGACGACGAGTACTGCTGCAATGGCAAAGCAGCGTGGTATTGAGATTGTTGAAGAATTTTTCGGAGAGGCATTAGGCCATCGTTTGCAGTCGCAAGGTAGGCAAGCTGATTTGATTGCGGCGAATAATGTATTGGCGCATGTACCCGATATCAATGATTTTGTGCGCGGGTTTGCGCGTTTGCTGAAGCCGACAGGGGTGGCGACTTTTGAATTTCCACATCTACTGAACATGGTGAAATTAAATCAGTTTGATACTGCCTACCATGAACATTATTCGTATTTATCTCTGACTGCTGTAAAGAAAATCTTTGAGACAAATGGCTTATTTGTTTTTGATGTCGAACAACTGAACACGCACGGTGGTAGTTTGCGAGTGTATGCACAAGTTGCACAGCATTATGCTATTTCCGAGCGCGTAGCAGCCTGTTTGGCGCAGGAAGCGGCTGCCGGTATGTTGACGCCAGCGTTTTATCAGGGATTTCAACAAAGTGCTGAACAGGCTAAATATGCATTGATTGAACAACTCATACAGTTTAAACGTGCTGGCTTAACCGTGGCAGCGTATGGTGCAGCGGCAAAAGGGAACACGTTGCTCAATTTCGCGGGTGTGCGTGCTGATTTATTGTCTTTTGTCGTCGATAAAAATCCGCAAAAGCAAATGAAATTTTTGCCAGGAAGTCGTATTCCGATTGTGGACCTAGAACATTTGAAACAACACAAGCCCGATAGAATTATTATTTTTCCATGGAATCTGGAGCACGAAATCACGCAAGAGTTAGCCTTCGTGCGTGAATGGGGCGCGCAATTTGTGATCGCAATTCCTAGCCTAAGAATTTTTTAAAATATTTCTTATTCATGGAATTTTAAAAAGGAGTATTTGCTTTGATAGATATTCATCCACTAGCAAAGGTTTCGGCGCTTGCTGATATCGAAGACTCGGTGCGTGGCACGCGGATTATCATCGGCGCTTATGCTAGCGTGGATAGCTTTGTGAAAGTAAAACCGGCGGGCGGCAATGGCGATTTGATCATAGGCGAACGCTCAGTCATTAATTCGGGTTGTGTGCTATATACCGGCAACGGCATACAAATTGGAAACGATGTCGCGATCGCCGCGAATTGTACATTCGCGCCTGTTAATCATGCTTATCAAGACAAATCGCGACGAATTAATCAACAAGGTTTTTTACCTAGCCGAGGCGGAATTATTATCGAAGATGATGTTTGGATAGGTGCCAACGTGGTGATCTTAGATGGTGCGATTTTGCGCAAAGGCTGTGTTATCGGAGCGGGATCGTTAGTGCGGGGCGAAGTTCCTACTTATGCGATTCGCGCTGGTAATCCTTTGCGACATATAGGATGGCGTCAATGAGCTTGTCGTTACATGCAACGGTGATCGGTGGCAATGGGTTTGTCGGCCGTCATTTAGTGCATCATTTGCGACATGCGGGTTGGCGTTGTGATGAAATCGCACGCGACGATAAGTCGATTCCGAGTCAGACATGTGGGCACGTTTTTTATTGCGCTGGATTGACAGCGGATTTTCGGGAGCGACCCTTCGATACGGTTGAAGCACACGTGTCGTATTTGGGAAAATGGTTGCAGACTGCGTATTTTGATTCTTTAACGTATTTATCGAGCACTCGAGTTTATGCCAATGCGGTGTCAACGTCTGAAACCGCTGATTTGAGTGTGAATCCCAACGTAGCTGGCGACCTCTATAATCTTTCTAAGTTGATGGGCGAAAGTTTGAGTCTACAAAGTACTCGTCCCGTACATATTGTGCGTCTGTCGAACGTATATGGTGAGGCGATGCCAGAGCAAAATTTTTTGGCAGATATTGTACGTGCGGCGGTGAGAACGAATCAGGTGCTGTTTCGCAGTGCGCCTGATTCGGAAAAAGATTACATTTCAGTGCAAGAGGTGGTGCGTGCCTTGGCACGAATCGCACTGAGTGGCGATTACGGTGTGATTAATTTGGCGTCTGGAAAAAACACGACAAATCAAATGATCGCTGATTGTTTGGGTAAAGCAGGGGTGCTTTGTAGGTTTGAAGAAAATGCACCTGTGATTCAATTTCCGCGCATAGAGACACAAAAATTAGAAAGAATAGTAGGTAGCAGATCGAGTGATTTGGTGCAGGATTTGCCAAGTCTCCTTCAACAATATGGTGAGGCAATATGAATCCGATACAGCAATTTGAAAAAGAAAGAGAAACGCGCGTAGAAGCCTTGGGGCGCGATGTTGAGTTTCAAAAACAATCGAGAGACTGGTTGGAACAAAGTATGCGCCGCCAATATGTCTATAATTTTTCCTGGTTAGGTCGCCCGATTATTCAAAATCCTATCGATATGATGGCGATGCAAGAATTGATTTGGACCGTACAACCTGATGTGATTATTGAAACCGGTATCGCACATGGTGGATCGATTATTTATTCGGCCTCGCTGTTGGAGCTCAACGCAGCGTGCGGTGGTAATTCTGATGCGATGGTGATCGGCATTGATATCGACATTCGCGAACACAATCGTGCGGCGATTTTGCAGCATCCCATGTCCAAACGTATCACTATGTTGCAGGGCTCTAGTGTCGCTCCAGAGATCGTGAATCAAGTTCTTGCTTTGGTAAAAGATAAGAAAAAAATCTTGGTTTTCTTGGATTCCAACCACACCCATGAGCACGTGTTAGCGGAGCTGAATGCTTACGCCGGTTTGGTGAGTAAAGACAGTTACTGTGTGGTCTTCGATACCTTCGTCGAAGATGTCCCTGCCGATGTGTTTGATAATCGTCCTTGGAACCCAGGAAACAGTCCTAAGACGGCGGTACATGCTTATTTGGCGTCACATCCCGAGTTTGTGATTGATGCGCATATGCATCACAAGTTACAGATCACGGTTGCGCCAGACGGATTTTTAAAACGAATTTCTTAAATCCCCAGTCTGTACTTATAGGTAGATTTAAGCGAGATTAAGTGCATGTACTAAAAAAAATTTCTAGCGAAATTTACAGGCTTTAATAATAAAAACGGCAGCCATTAATTTTTAATGACTGCCGTTTTTTTTGTGTGTATTGCTTACTCTATTTTGCAATGTAAAGTCACTTTTAATACTAGCGTTTACTTCGCCACAATCACCCGATTTTTACCTGTTTTTTTGGCTTCGTACATCGCTTTGTCCGCACGTTTTACCACTGAGTCCTGCGCTTCATGTGGCGCGCGTAGAGCCACGCCAGCGCTGAAGGTGATGAATAGACGCTGATCGTTGGCGGTGAAGAAGTGGGTGGTTAATTCGCGCTGCACTCTGGTCATGGCTTTTGCCGCTTCTTCTAGGCTGGTTTCTGGCATGACGATTAAAAATTCTTCCCCGCCATAACGTGCAATGACGTCAATCGAGCGCAGGGTTTGCTTGACGATCCTGACGACGTGAATCAGCGCTTCATCGCCCGCTGCATGTCCATGGGTATCATTTAATTTCTTGAAATTATCAAGGTCTAACATGGCGGCGCATAAAGAAGTGCCACGTCGATCTGCGCGATCCGCCTCACGTTCAAAAATATCATCCAACCCACGACGATTGAGACTGCCAGTGAGCTGATCTTCGCGAACCAATTCACTCATTTGGGTGAGTTTGTCTTCCAATTCTTTGATACGAATTTCAGCTTCTTTTACTTCTTTTTGGGCGGCCAGCATAATTTGCTGTGAGCGACTGGCCTCTGATTGTATGGTCTCAGTCTCGTTTAAAATTTCGCCGATAATTTTTTCTACTTCAGCGGTATTTGTGGTGTTGCTGATTTCTTTTGAGTAGCCGCTAATTTTTTCTTGGTAGTTGCTAGTGGTACTTGTCATGACATCGAGGCGGTCAATAAATGCTGACATCATATTTTTGACGGAAGTTTTGGATTCCGCCAAGCTGTGCTTGAGCGCACCTTGTTTGTAGATGACGTCCTTCAGACTGCGTGTTGCTTCTTGTAAGGCTCTGTGGTCGATTGGACCCGCAATTAAATTTTGTACGACTTCGATTTGACCGCGTAACCAATTATCATCGTCGAGTAATTCTCTGACGTTCTCAAGTAGAAGAGCAAACAGACGCAGCAGAAGTTCTTGTTGTTCTGCTGTGTCGCCACTTTTGAGTTCAATCTGAAAGCATAATTGCTTGAGCCTTGTGCCTATAGTAGTCAGTTCTGCTTCATTGATTGAGGCTTTGACGGCATCTGCGATCGATTCTGATTCTGCTGCAAGTGTGGGATTCGGCTTGAGTAGTGAGGTCAACGCCATGCTCAAGGTTCTGAATAGAAGATCCTTAAGCATATTTTCGCGCGGATTTTCCTCTGGTTCATCATCAACCAAAGAGATGCGTTTGGGTAGTGCATTGACGGCTGCTGGAATGGGGGCGAGTGGGTCGACTAAATTATTGTTAGGTTTTGTATTAACTTTATTAGCGAGTTCATTCAATCCTTTAGCGTAGTCATCCCAATCCTTACTTTTAAGCGCACGCGTGAAGCGATGTCCATAGTTGGCCAAATCACCACTGGATTTTTGTAAGGATTTTGCAAAGGTATTGAGTAGACTTTCTGCTTCGCTTGGCATTAAGTCATCAATGCTGCGAGGCGCCGGCACTTCAACTTTTACTGGTGCAGCATCGTCAATCCCGGAAATTTCTACATATAGTTTGCGATAAGCATCTGGGGTGGGCGCAATGCGTTCTAGTGCCAAACGTTTAAATGTTTCTCGGGCAATGTCGGTCGGCGTTTTCGGCGCGGTGTTGTTTGACTTTTCTGACATGACACTCTTTCGACAAAATGCAGCTCAGCTCGCAGGCTCAGCATCAATGGATATTTATTCTACCAGTTCATTCTTAATCGCATAATGCGTTAACTCCGCATTGTGGCGTAATCTCATCTTAATCAGGATACGAGCGCGGTATTCACTAATGGTTTTAACTGACAGCGACAATTCTTTAGCAATATCACTAACACTTTTGCCTGAAGCGATCATCATCATGGTTTGATATTCGCGATCTGATAAGAGTTTATGTGGTTCGTTGATATGTTCATTATTCAGATTGTTAGCCATTTCTTGCGCTAACTCTGGGCTGATGAATTTTAAGCCTGAGGAGACTTGTTGCAAGGCTAAAATGAGTTCTTCCGCCGCACATTGCTTGCTCAAAAAACCGGACGAACCAGCTTTGAGTGAACGGATTGCGTATTGATCTTCGCGATGGGAAGAAAAAACAATCAAGGAAATATGAGGGAATTCACGTTTGATTTGTTTGATGACGTCCATACCGTTGCGGTCATTCAACGCGATTTCTATTAGCATGATGCTGACATCAATTTGGCGTGCGAGACGAATGGCATCCTGTCCATTGACAACTTCGCCGACGATCGCGATATCGTCTTCGTTGCGGATAAAGTACCTTATACCCGCGCGCACAA
Organism: Affinundibacterium danionis; assembly: GCF_042432465.1. Taxonomy (NCBI): domain Bacteria; kingdom Pseudomonadati; phylum Pseudomonadota; class Betaproteobacteria; order Burkholderiales; family Oxalobacteraceae; genus Affinundibacterium; species Affinundibacterium danionis. The sequence continues at coordinate 222,710 of NZ_JBHLXJ010000002.1, forward strand.
CAGGGTGTGGATCGACGATAAGTAATTTAATACGAGCGTTTTCGGTCATGCAAAAATCTTTCCTAGCTAGATGCAAGTGTCTGAGCATTATTGCATGATGCACCAAGGAAATAAAGGGCATTTTTTGTCCTGAGCGGCGCACTGAAACAAGGTAAAATCCCTGTGAATAAATCCTCATATGAGATTGGTGGCGAGCCAAAATTGTTTGGGACTGCGATGGTGCTGGGTGATTTGATATTGGAAAGTTAGTGTGTGAGTAAAGCATTTGTAAAAGAAACAGATCATGACGATGAGGAAGAATTTGGCGCACCGCCAATTCCTCCTGGGGTAAAGAACTATCTGACGCCTGAAGGGCATCATCGTATGAAAACAGAGCTCTTGAATCTCATCGATAATGAGCGACCAGAAGTGGTGAAAATCGTTTCTTGGGCTGCTTCAAATGGTGATCGTTCGGAAAATGGTGATTACATTTATGGTAAGCGACGTTTGCGTGAGATTGATCGACGTATTCGATTTTTGACGAAGCGATTAGATCTGGCCGAAATCGTTGATCCCACGATGCATTTGGGCTCTGATCAGGTATTCTTTGGCGCCATAGTTGAATATGAAAATCAGGACGGCGAAGTCACTACAATCCGCATTGTAGGCGTGGATGAATTCGATCCTCTGAATGGTAAGATTAGCTGGATCGCACCAGTCGCCCGCGCCTTAACTAAGGCCAGAGTAGGGGACACAGTTAGTTTGAAGACGCCACATGGCGTTGAAGAATTAACGATATTGGATGTGCAGTATCCGCAAAGCTAGCGTTTATCCCAGAGTCTATTGATTTTGAGAAGGCAAAGACTGATTGATCAATCAATCGATCAACTTATTTATTGTTTGATTAACTGATCGTTTTTGTTTAGTTCGAATATTCGCGATGAATTTTGCTGACGCCATTGAGGTGTTTGACGTTGCGAATAATGCGCGCCAAGTGTACTCGGCCATCCACTTGAATCGTGAAGTGAATTTTGGTCATGTCTTTGGACTCGCCATCTTCCATATTCACATGACTGATGTTCGCATCTGCTTCACCAATTTCAGCGGCAATACGTGCTAAGGCACCGCGCTCGTTATTGACGATGACGGAAATACGGCAATCAAAGCGACGATTGAGATCTTCTCCCCAGGTCACGTCTATCCAACGATCTGGTTCTTTGACTTGCATACGTTTGGCGTTGGTACAGTCGCTACTATGCACAACCAAACCTTGATCGCGTTTTAACTGCCCTACGATGCTGTCACCTGGTATTGGTAAGCAGCATGGCGACAATTGAACCGAGACGCCTTCGCTACCATAGATAATGACAGGATCGGGTTTGTTATGTTTTTCGTCGCCGATATGTTGAAACGGAATTGACGGAGAATCATTCTCAACTAAATCTAAAATATGACGAGCCACCAAGGCCGCCATACGTTTGCCGATACCAATGTCGGTATGGATTTCTTCTAAAGTATTGGCACTAGATTCGTTAAGTAGCTTGTCAACCAAAGATTCTGGTAAATCAGGATTTAAGTGTAAAGAGACTAAAGCCTGCGCCAATAATTGTTTACCCAACTCAGTTGATTCGTTCAGATTAATGGTACGTAAGTAATGACGAATCGCGGATCGGGCTTTGCCAGTGCGCACATAGGTGAGCCAATTCGGAGTCGGGCGAGAATTGGGTGAGGTGATGATCTCAACGATATCGCCATTTTTTAATTCCGTGCGCAGTGGTACCGGTTCATTATTAATGCGGGTAGCAATTGCCTGGTCGCCAATATCAGTGTGAATATTGTAGGCAAAATCAAGTGCGGTCGCGCCACGTGGCAAAGCAAAAATTTTTGATTTTGGTGTGAAAACATAGACTGAGTCTGGGAACAGATCAACCTTCACATGCTCCAAGAATTCAGCAGAATCACCAGTCTGTTTTTGGATGTCGAGTAAAGATTGTAGCCACGCGTGCGTGCGTTGCTGTAAATCAGTCAGACTTCCTTCTTCATTTTTGTATAGCCAGTGCGCCGCCACACCGGATTCAGCAACGCGGTGCATTTCTTGCGTGCGAATTTGAAATTCTACTGGTGTGCCATAGGGACCAATCAGCGTCGTGTGTAAAGACTGGTAACCGTTGGACTTTGGGATGGCGATATAATCTTTGAACTTGCCTGGCATAGGCTTATATAAAGCATGTAAGGTGCCAAGCGCGTAGTAACTATTTTGGAAATTGTCGACCACAATACGGAAGCCGTAAATATCCAGTACTTGAGAAAAACTGAGTTGCTTATCGCGCATTTTGCAGTAAATGCCGTACAAAGTTTTTTCACGACCATCTACTTGTGCTTCTAATCCAGCCTCTGCCAAAGTCGCCTTGACGGATGCCATAATTTTGTTGACCACTTCGCGACGATTACCACGTGCCGCTTTAATGGCTTTTGACAGCGTACGATAGCGCAAAGGATAAATGTGGGCGAAAGAGAGATCCTGCAACTCGCGATAAATATTATTGAGTCCTAGTCGATGAGCAATCGGTACATAGACTTCCATCGTTTCACTGGCAATGCGTCGCTGCTTTTCAGGTGACATGACACCCAAGGTTCGCATATTGTGCAAACGATCCGCAAGCTTTACTAAAATGACACGCACATCGCGCGCCATGGCTAATAGCATTTTACGGAAATTCTCCGCTTGAGCTTCAATATGACTTTGAAATTCAATTTTTTCTAATTTGGAAAGACCATCTACCAACGCTGCCACTGGCGCGCCAAAACGTTCAATTAATTCTTCTTTTTTTACGTCTTGATCTTCCATCACATCATGCAATAAGGCCGCCATGATGGCCTGCACATCTAGCTTCCATTCAGCGCAAATTTCGGCGACTGCGATAGGGTGTGAGATGTAGGGTTCACCCGACTTGCGAACTTGTCCCAAGTGCATTTCGTCAGAGAAGCGATAGGCTTCTTTGACTTGTTTTAAGTCTGCTGCCGATAGGTATTCAGAGAGACGGTTGGTGAGCTCGGTAATCGAGGCTACCGCATTGGCCGTAGGCACGATATTTGAATGTGTTTCAGATTTATGTTTGCTGCGAGGGGCTTTTGGTGCGGTTTTTTCGGACGTGTTTTCTGCGGCATTCTCGGCTGCATTATCAGACATGCGTGAGGTAGTCGCCAAAGCAGTGTTGGCTGGGGTGAGCGATTTGTCGTCTTGCAAATTCATACTTGGTTCCCAGCCGTTTCACTTTAGTCGCGATTCTGAAATTAGAATGGGACTTTTTTCAGCATTTCAATGCCGATTTTGCCGTCAGCGATTTCGCGCAATGCAACTACTGTAGGTTTGTTTTTTGCTTCTACTTTTGGTGTGTGACCTTGCAGCAACTGACGTGCGCGATAGGTTGCACATAAAGTTAATTGAAAACGATTTGGAATCTGTTTCAAAGAGTCTTCAACGGTAATGCGTGCCATATTATTTCCTTAGAGCGTGTGATTGATTTATATGCCCAATTGGGCAAAGAGTGCGGCGTTGCGCACGGATTGTTGCGAGGTGCGGCAACGTGTGGCTTTTACAATTGCACTCAATTCTGATAAAGCTAATTCAAAATCTTGGTTGATGATAACATATTCGAACTCTGGCGCGTGTGCGATTTCGCCTCCCGCCGCCAAAATTCGTCTGCTAATGACCTCTTGGGAATCTTGTCCACGCTTGTTTAAGCGTTCATTAAGCGCTTCTAAAGACGGTGGCAAAATGAAGACGCTTGCCACATCGGGAAATTGTTTTTTCACTTGTTGCGCGCCTTGCCAGTCTATTTCTAGCAAAATGTCTGTGCCAGCCTGCATAGCTTCCTGAATCAGAATCTTAGACGTGCCGTAGTAATTGCCATGCACCTCAGCGAATTCTAAAAATTCACTATGATTTTTTCTTTGAAGGAAATCTTCAATGGTAATGAAATGATATTCCCTGCCATTTTGCTCGCCCGGACGAGGCGCTCTTGTCGTAAATGAAATGGATAATTGCAGGCTTGGTTCTAGTTTTAATAAAGCATTGACTAGTGATGATTTCCCCGCACCTGAAGGCGCAGAAACTAAAAAAAGACTACCTGAGGTGGTTGGATTCTTGCTCATAGCAACTCACAGAAAATGGGGCGAATTTTTAAATTATTTATTTTTAAACTATTTTTTTTAAATTATTCTAAATTTTGAACTTGTTCACGCATTTGTTCAATTAATAGCTTTAATTCCATTGAGGCGTCTGCCAATTCTTTTAATGCCGCTTTTGAGCCTAGCGTATTGGCTTCGCGATTGAGTTCTTGCATCATGAAATCCAGACGTTTTCCAACTTGTCCGCCTTTTTGGATGATTTGTCGTGTTTCGGCTAAGTGTCCAGAAAGTCTTGCCAACTCTTCGTTGACGTCAATGCGTATGCCGTACATCGTGACTTCTTGGCGTATTCTGTCTAAGACTTCGTCACGAGAAATCGTTGGCATTGCATTACTGCCGTTGTTCAACGCCAGACCCAATGCTTCTTCTAGGCGAGTGATGGCTTTTTGTTGAAACTGCTGAAGAACTGTGGGTAATAAAGGCGTAATGCGCGCTACAATAATTTCCATGTCATCCACGCAGCGCAGTAAAACGGCAGCGAGCGCGACACCTTCACGGGTGCGACTGTCAATAAATGCTTTTAAAGTTGTTTCTATGGTTGCAGCTATTTGATCTTGCAGCTCATCGGTATTGATTTCTGATTCTTCTATTACGCCCGGCCAACGTAGTATGTCCGCCATACTCAGCGCTTTGATCGTAGGGAATCGGGATTGTAAATTGGCTTGAAGTTCTTGAAGTTGTGTTAGCACTTCTACATTGAGTCCCTTTTGCTGGGTGCTAAGCTTACTTTTACCAAAACTAAAACGACATTCAACTTTGCCACGATGCAGGCGTTTGCTTAGGGCATCTCGAAATAGAGGCTCAACTGAGCGGAACTCATCGTTGATACGAAATTGTAAATCCAAGAAACGGGAATTGACACTCTTAATTTCTATCGTTATTGTGCCTGCGTCGGTTTCTTTTGTACTGGTAGCGTAACCAGTCATGCTAAAAATGCTCAATTGATTTCCTCAGATTCGTGTTGTGATTATGCGAATTGTTTAATGATTAATCATTTATTTATCTATCAAAGTCCATAGACGCAAAAACGACACTGTACAATGCAACTCAACGTAATTAATAATTTTCCAGCTATTTTTCTTCAGCTAGTTTTCTAAGTGGGACCACATTTACTATGGCAGCACAAAATAACGCACCATTGCCTGACGGTTTAGAAATAGCCGGGTATCGTATTGTAAAGAAAATTGCCTCAGGTGGCTTTAGTATTGTTTATCTAGCTTCTGATGAAGATGGTAATGCCGTGGCAATTAAAGAGTATTTGCCTAGCTCATTAGCACTGCGCCAAGTCGGCGAGTTGGTGCCTGCAATTTCTGCCGAAAATTTTCCTGTGTACCGCATTGGGCTTAAATGCTTTTTTGAAGAAGGACGTGCTTTAGCGCGTATTTCGCATCCGAATGTGGTGAGCGTCGTGAATTTTTTCCGCGCGAATGAGACGGTCTATATGGTAATGGCGTATGAGTCAGGGCGCTCTTTGCAAGAACATATTCTGCGTCGTCGCGATAAGGGCGAAAAGCCTTTGGTCTCGGAACGTTTTATCCGAAAAATGTTTAATTTGGTCATGAATGGTTTGCGCGAAGTACATACTAATAAATTACTACATTTGGACTTAAAACCCGCCAATATTTATCTGCGCATGGACGGTACACCTATTTTGCTGGATTTTGGTGCCGCTCGTCAGACATTGAAAACTGACATGCCTAAGCTTTATCCTATGTACACGCCTGGTTTTGCAGCGCCTGAATTGTACGTAAAGAATAGCACTTTGGGACCTTGGACTGATATCTATAGTATCGGCGCATCGATGTTTGCTTGTATGGTCGGTGCACCACCACAACCATCTGATCAACGCAAGAGCAACGATAAAATGGAAGCGCATTACAAAAAGCTGGAAGGTACTTATTCAGCAGAATTGATAGATGTGGTTCGCATGTGTTTGAAACTTGATCCCATGGAGCGGCCACAAAGCGTATTTGCTTTGCAAAAAGCGCTCGCGGTTAAGGCACCGCCACAACGTGAATTAACTTTTTTTGAAAAAGCAAAATTAAAAGTTGCTGATCTGCTTGGAAAAAATAAGAAGGATGCCGAAGAAGGCGATTTCACAACCATACAAGAAGACACGATTTAGTCTTTGAATCTAGCCATTTAATAATGGTTGATTCTCAATAATTTGAACTAATCTAGTAAAAAATTCATGCGCTTTTCAGTCTATCAAGAGAGTCATATCGGCGGTCGTAAAGTTAACCAGGATCGTATGGGTTACAGCTTTACCCGAGACGCAATTTTATTATTGCTTGCCGATGGTATGGGCGGACATATCATGGGGGAAATGGCGGCCACAATCGCCATGCAAACTATTGGTAGTCTTTTTCAAAAACAAGCGCATCCTATGATTGATAAGCCGGAACGCTTTTTAGAAAAAGGTTTTTTGTCCGCGCACAATGAGATTCATCGTTTTAAATTATTAAAGAATTTACCTGAAACACCACGTACTACCATCGTGGCTTGTCTGATCCAAAACGGCAATGCCTACTGGGCGCACTGTGGTGATTCTCGATTGTATTGGATGCGTGATGGTCAGATTTTATTGCGCACTAAAGATCATTCGCGTTTAGAAACCTTGATCGAACAAGGGAAAGTTGATCCCTCTGAGCGCAATACGCATCCCGATAGAAATAAGCTGTTTAATTGCCTCGGTGCGCCGCATGCACCCATCGTCGAATTGTCACGTCGCGCATCTTTGCAGGCGGGTGATTTGATTATGCTGTGTTCTGACGGTTTATGGGGCGTGTTGCCTGATCACATATTGGCGCAGCGTTTGCATGAGCAAACCATAGTCCGTGCCATACCGGAATTGGTGCGAAGTGCCGTAGAGATCGCGGGACGTCAGGGTGACAACGCCACGGCTTTAGCAATGATGTGGGAAGGGAATGATATTCTCGAAAACTCTTCCATCATTTCTACCAATACCTTACCTATAGGTTCTATCGCGACCACGATACAAGTGCCGGTTGATATGGACGATGAAAATGCCGAGGCCGATATTTTCAATGACGAAGAAATTGAAAAAGCGATTGATGAAATTCGCAACGCAATCCACAACTCCACCCGCTTAACCAATAAAAGTTAGATAAACCTCCAGATTAGGGCGTACACAAGATTATCGCAGCACTATCCCAGCTAGCGGCGGCCCTCGAACGTAGTAATCGGGGGGCAGCCGAAGATAGTATCTGAATACCTTTGTTCAGCTAAGGTCGGCAACAACGACCCTGATATAGTTTTGTGTCAGTCCTATGAATAACCCATAAGAGCTAATCCATGTCACAAGTTACTCGTCCGAGTGCCCGTTCCGTAACGGCATTGCGCACCATCAGTTTTACCCGCCATTACACCAAGCACGCCGAAGGTTCAGTCTTAGTCCAATTTGGTGATACCAAATTAATTTGTACCGCCAGCATAGAAGAAAAAGTGCCAGGCTTTTTGAAGGGGCGTGGTCAGGGTTGGCTCACTGCCGAATATGGTATGTTGCCGCGTTCGACACACACCAGAATGGATAGAGAAGCCGCCAAAGGCAAACAATCTGGACGTACTCAAGAGATACAGCGTTTGATTGGACGTTCTTTGCGCGCTGCTTTTGATCTTGAAGCATTTGGTGAACGTACTTTGCATCTCGATTGTGATGTTATACAGGCGGATGGCGGTACCCGCACTGCGGCCATTTCTGGTGCCATGGTGGCGGCTTACGATGCCTTTTCAAAGCTGCTTGAGAAGGGTGTGATTTCTGCCATACCTGTGAAGCATTTTGTCGCGGCCATTTCGGTGGGCGTATATCAGGGCGTACCTGTTTTGGATCTGGATTATTTGGAAGATTCTAATTGCGATACCGACATGAATGTCGTCATGAATGAACAAGGACATTTTATAGAAGTGCAGGGAACGGCCGAAGGCGCCGCATTTGATCGTAAGGTGCTGAATGATCTTTTGGATCTGGCGGACGCAGGTATACGAGACATTATTGCAAAACAAAAGCAAGCTCTAGAGATATAAATTTATCTCCAAGGGATGAACCAAATTAAGTAAAGTAACATGAATAAAAAAATTGTTTTGGCATCGAATAATGCCGGTAAGCTCAAAGAATTTGGTCAAATTTTGCTGCCGCTTGGCATTGAATTATTACCTCAGGCAAAATTAAATATTCCCGATGCCCCTGAGCCATTTTTTACTTTTGTCGAAAATGCCTTAACTAAAGCGCGTCACGCATCGCGTTTATCTGGTTTGCCTGCGATCGCTGATGATTCTGGTATTTGCGTCAATGCGTTGGGCGGCGCGCCGGGTGTGTATTCTGCGCGTTATGCAGGTGAACCAAAATCGGATGACAATAATAATCGTAAGCTAGTTGATGCTCTGCGTGGTATTGAAGATCGTTTTGCGTATTATTATTGTGTTTTGGTTTATGTTCGTTCTGAACACGATCCACAACCTGTGATTGCGGATGGCCGATGGCAGGGGCAAATAATTGATCAAGCCAGAGGTAGCGAAGGTTTTGGCTACGATCCTTATTTTTATTTGCCTGAGTTTGATAAAACGGTGGCTGAGCTTGATTCCGCCCAAAAAAATAGCTTATCTCATCGTGCTCAGGCCTTACAAGAATTACTCAAGAAATTAAGATGATCCCCATTAAGCCCATTTCTTCGTCAGGCAATAGTCAATCCGCTGTCGCTTCCGATACGACGCAGGATAGGCAAGAAAAAATGCGTCGTATTCCTGGCCAAGTAAAAGAAAATTTCCTTGCGCCAGGTGTGCTTAATTTGAGCGCTTTGCCCCCTTTGTCTTTGTACATCCATTTTCCATGGTGTGTCAAAAAATGTCCTTACTGTGATTTTAATTCGCATGAGGTCAAGACTTCATTTGATGAAGCTTTGTATTTATCTGCGCTGCGTGCGGATCTAGAAGCCGCGATGCCATTGATTTGGGGCCGTAAGATTTACACCATTTTTATTGGTGGTGGTACGCCCAGCTTAATGTCAGCCGCTGGACTCGATCGCATGCTGTCTGATTTGCGTAGTTTATTGCCGATTGATGCCAATGCCGAAATCACCATGGAGGCAAATCCCGGGACATTTGAAGCTGAAAAATTTCGTCAATATCGTCTAAGCGGTATCAATCGCTTATCGATAGGTATACAGAGTTTTAATTCCCAGCATCTGTCGTCATTGGGACGTATTCATAACGGGGATGAAGCGAAGCGTGCGATAGAAATCGCTGCTAAAAATTTTGATAATTTCAATTTGGATTTGATGTTCGCTTTGCCCGTGCAAACACTCGATGAATCCATTCTTGATCTCGAAACGGCTTTGAGTTTTAGTCCAAATCATTTGTCGCTATATCACCTGACTTTAGAGCCAAATACTTATTTCGCTAAATTCCCGCCAGTGATTCCTGATGATGATTTAAGCGCCGAAATGCAAGAACAAATTCAGGCAAGGATGGCGAGTGCGGGTTATCGACATTATGAAGTTTCTGCCTTTGCTAAGCCTGGGCATGAATCACGTCACAATCTGAATTATTGGAATTTTGGTGACTATTTGGGTGTAGGCGCCGGAGCGCATTCTAAGCTGTCTTTTCCCCACCGTATCGTCCGTCAAGTTAGACATAAGCAGCCCAAAGCCTTCATGGATAGTGCATTGAAGGGTGATGCCATTCAAGACAGTGATGAAATCACGAAAGATGAATTAGCTTTTGAATTTATGTTGAATGCCTTACGTCTCAATCAAGGTTTTGATGCTTCTCTCTTTTTTGATCGTACCGGATTGTTACTGAATTCAATCGAAAGCAAATTATTAATGGCGGAGAAAAAAGGATTGTTGTACCGGGATCATTTACGCATTGCTCCTAGCGATTTAGGGCGGCGGTTTTTGAATGATTTGCAGCAGATCTTTTTGTAAGCCATGATTCTGTAGTGATTGGCTTAGTTCAGCGCACTTTGACTAATGTGCGAATGCTTTGCTCCGTAAGTTACAAGCTCGAATCTTGAATTAAGATTCGAGTTTTTTATTTTAAGCCTTTGTTTTTGTATGAAGTTTAGTGCACAAAAAAGCGTATTTATAAACAAAATTACTGCGTTAATTTCAGCGGGAAATTTTGCTTTACGTCTTATTAGGCCAACAATAAATGAAATTTATAGAAGTCATCAAAAATGCCCTTGCAATTGTGTAAATTTCAACTTACTATCGGGATAGAAATTGCTATAAAGCACTTGATTATAAGAAATTTAAAAACTTGGAAAATTCAATCAAATGATGCCTACCGCTTCATTCCTTCCTGTCGTCAACAGTCAGCAAAAATTAGTCGCGTTATTACCCGATTTTCCCGAACGTAGTGATGATGCTGTGACGCAGTTGCTCGCCATTTTGAGTCAATCGAAGGGTTTTGAGCGCCTATCGAATTTACAGTTCATCCTGCCGCTGACCTCACCATTAGTATTGCCTCCCGATTTTGAAAATCGTGACTATTGCAAAAATTTGGTGTTATGTTTTATCGAAGCCGAATGTGAATCTAAAGAAGCACAGCAAAAATTAAAATATTTGAGTCAGACTGGTGTGCGCATGATGATGGATGACTTTAATTCGAAGTCTTCATTGATTTGGTCTGATACCAAAGGCATAGCCGTTAATTGCGAGTTAGGTATTCCCGCGCATGTACAACCTTGGATTGTTAGCCTACATCAAAGCCAGCATTTAGCGAGAAACGTCAACTCGGTTTCTTGTCTTTCACAAGCGCAGGAAGCCGGTTTTAGTTTGTTTAGCGGTAGTTTCGCTTTCTCCGCCGAAAATAATACGCGTAGCAACGACCCGACGGCGCGTTCACGATTGCTCAAATTGCTGGGGCTGGTATCCAAAGATGCCGATGCAAAAGAGTTAGAAAGTCTCTTTAAACAAGATCCTACTCTCTCATTTATGCTGTTCAAATTGGTCAGCTCTGCCGCATTCGCGCAAACGGTTAAGGTGACTAGCTTTGTGCAGGCGATTAATTTATTAGGGCGCCGACAGTTGCAACGGTGGTTGCAGCTATTGCTCTACGCTCGTCAAAATAATCATGGGAGTAGTTTAAATCCGCTGATGCTCAGAGCCGCGTTTCGTGCAAGTATGATGGAAGCGCTGTGTCGTCACCAGGGCGGTGATCGCGATCAGCAGGATGCTGCGTTTATGGTTGGCATGTTTTCTTTATTGGATTTATTGTTCGCCAGTCCTTTATGGGAAATCGTTAAGCCCTTAAGTTTGGTTGACGAGGTTCGTATTGCCTTGATTGATAAAGCAGGGCAGATGGGTGAGTTTCTTATGCTGACTGAACAAGCCGATGTCGCCTATCAATCAGGCTTGCCCGAGGCGCTAGAGACATTAGGTGTTTCAACGGATATCTATTACGAAAGCCTGATTCAAGCCTATTGCTGGGTCAATCAAGTCTGTCAGGAATTATGATGCCAGGGCCATTTGATCTTCAGCAAGACATCGTGTTAGGCATAGAATTGTGCGAAACAATTTTGAGTGCTGAAGAGCAGGCATTAGAGGCAAGTTTAAATCGTATTCTTAGTAGTTTATTTTCCGAAAGTGATGTCGCTTATCGTCGTCAGCGCCCGATTTTAGAACAAGGACAAATGCTGGCTGAGATCGCGCCAGAAAGTTACTTTGTCATCTCCGGCAAATGTGGTGAAATCAATGAGCGTGATTTACATAAGTTGAATCAACTTACTCAATTGAGTGCGAGACTTTTTGCCAAGCGGCTCAGCACCGCAACGCAATTTAAAGCGGCGATGAAGTCGCAATTAGTTCATTCACAAATTCTTGATCAGTTGCATGAGTCCGTCATTACGATGGATCTTGCGGGCTTCATTTTGAGTTGGAATCTCGGCGCTGAGCGCTTATTTGGATACACCGCAAAAGAAGCGCTTGGACAAAATATTCTATTTCTGTACGAAGCAGAAGACGCCGACGATTCATCGATTCGCGACATATTTTTGGAGCGCGGTGGGCGTGAGATGGAAGTGAAGCGCCGCAAAAAAAATGGTGAAATTTTTTGGGCGAGTTTAAGTTTATCGACCTTATTCGATGAGTATCAACAAGCCGTTGGTTTGATTGGCTACTTAAGTGATATCACAGAACGCAAACGTTCAGAGGAGCGAATAAATCATCTCGCTTACTACGATGTGTTGACCGATCTGCCTAATCGCAGTTTGTTTAAAAAATTGGTGGATAGCGCTTTACAACAAAGCTACAGAAATGAGATGTCCGTTTCGGTGATGTTTGTTGATCTGAATAGATTCAAACCGATCAATGATACATTGGGACATTACATCGGTGATTTGTTATTGAAACAGGTAGCCGAGCGTTTTCGCGTTGCGTTGAGAGATAACGATGTGATTGCCCGGCTTGGTAGCGATGAATTTGCTATTGCGATTCTGGATGTAAAGCAGCATTTTCATGCGGGATTGGTAGCACAAAAAATTCTTGCCACCTTAGAGCATGTTTTTTCCGTTGAAGGACATGATCTGCGTCTAGGCGCCAGCATCGGCATTAGTATTTATCCCCAGGACGGCAATGATGCTGAGACCTTATTGCAAAAAGCCGATATCGCGATGTTTAAAGCCAAGCGGCAAATTGATAAGGCCGGTGGTTCGTATACTTTTTATGATGCCGAGATGAATCGCTCGATCTCTGGACGTATGTATCTAGAATCAGGATTGCGACGCGCTCTACAGCGCGAAGAATTTTTTCTGCTGTATCAACCTAAACTCGATGTGCGTAGTGGTAAAGTCCTAGGGGCAGAAGCGCTGATCCGTTGGGCGCATCCGCAAGACGGTATTATCGCGCCGAATGAATTTATCCCCGTGGCAGAAGAAACTAATTTGATTTTGCAAATTGATGCATGGGTGTTAGACGCAGCCTGCGCTCAAGCAAAAATATGGCAATCCGCAGGAGTTCAAGCTTTTCGTATCGCCGTCAATGTATCAGCGCGTGAATTCACTGTGTCTTTGCCCGAGCGCATAGAGCAGGCCTTAAGTAAGCATCAAATTTCATCAGGATGGTTAGAGCTCGAAATTACCGAAAGTATGTTGATGCAAAATGCCGACGACGTGGTGGCGATCATGTCCCAAATTACCGCATTGGGCGTGACTTTGGCATTGGATGATTTTGGTACTGGATTTTCTAGTTTATCCTATTTAAAACGCTTTCCTATCGACACTCTAAAGATCGATCGTTCATTCATTCAAGGCATTCCAGATGATGCGGACGACTGTGCTATCGCCAGCGCCATTATTGGTTTGGCCAAGCAAATGAAACATAAAGTGATTGCTGAAGGAGTAGAAAACAGCGAGCAGTTTGCCTTTTTACAAAAAATGGGCTGCGACGAAATACAAGGCTATTTGTTTTCTCGACCACTCGATGCAGAGAAGTTTTCTGAAGTGATGTTAAGAAGTTTTAGCTTCCCTTCGTTTTATTGATTGCCCTATTGATCGAGCTATCGGGGGCACTACTAAATTACGAATTTAAGAATTTTTCTGAAAAAAGTTCACAAGAAATTAGAAAAACTCGCTATAATGCAGGGCTTGAGAGATTAGTTCAAATTTATTTGCGCTAAAATTTCAAGCTTGTAGCAAAGACGGAAGTGTGGCCGAGCGGTTGAAGGCACTAGTCTTGAAAACTAGCGAGGGTGAGAGCCCTTCGTGAGTTCGAATCTCACCGCTTCCGCCAAGAATTTAAAAAGCCCTTGAGAAATCAAGGGCTTTTTTGTTTTTGCGCTTCATTTGGTATGACATCTGGTATGCCATTTTTTGTTGACTGCTATTGGCTTGGGTTGGACTTTGGATGTTAGCTATGCGACCCAAGTCTTTAACTATGACAGTATCGGCAATATCGAAAGTAAGACGGGTGTTGGCAATGGGAATTACGCTTATCCACCCTCGGGTGCCACCAGCTTTGGTACTTATGGTGCGAGCAATAATCGCCCTCATGCGGTACAGAGCATCCCGGGCATAGGCAGCTTTACGTATGACGACAATGGTAATCTGAAAAATGGTGCAGGACGCAGTGTTGAATGGACCAGCTTTGACATGCCAGAGAAAATCACCAAAGGCAATGAAAGCAGTAGCTTCGCTTACGGAGCCGACCATCAACGCACCAAGCAAATGAAATCTGATGGTGGCGCTAACACCAGTACGATTTACTATGCAGGAGCGATGGAAGTCGAGACCAAAAGCGGTACTGTTCAGAGTATCAAAACCTACTGGCCAGGTGGGATCGGATTCGAAATCGATAAACCAACTCAAGCAACAGAACTCAACTGGATTCATACGGATCGCCTAGGTAGCGTGATCGCCATTAGCAACGCGAGTGGTACGCTGGTGGAACGACTCGCCTACGACAGCTGGGGCAAGCGCCGAAGCCTAAGTGGTAACGAAACCCCTGACAGTATCGATGGTGTCAAAGACAACAAAGGCTTTACCGGACACGAGATGCTAGACAAGCTCGATCTGGTGCACATGAACGGTCGTATCTACGATCCGCTCATCGCCCGATTCATGAGTGCGGATCCTATCATTCAAGATCCTGAACATTCTCGGAGCTATAATCGGTATACTTATGTATGGAACAATCCGACTAATCTTACTGATCCTACGGGGTTTGTGGCGATGGAGGAGAATGCTTCTGCCCCTGAAAATCCAGAACCAAAACCAGAAGAAAAACCAAAAGAACCACCGCCACAAAGCGTTGTATTTAAAAAATTAGCGGGACCATGCTCACAAAATTCAAAGTGCATCGGTACTTTATATTCTGATGGCGTGTTTGCTCCTAGCGAACAAGGAAAAAATCAATCCGCCGATAACTCAGGGGGAAAGGGATCGGCAATCGGGGGGGGCCAAACAATAACGCCTGAGACTACTCAGAAAACAGATGTAAAGCGCGAGAAAAGTTCATTGCAGGATGTGAAAGATTGGCTGAATGATAAATGGGAGAAATTTTTAGATTATCGTCAAGAGGGAGCTGATCTTAGAAGTGCTGCGCTAGCTGGAGACAAGGCAGCGCAAGATCAAATGACTTTGAATATAGCAATGGGCTTCGCGGGAACCACATCGATAAAAATATCTGGTGGGCATTCATTCTCAAAGCATGTGTTAGGTGTTGGTGCAAGAATAGATGATCCACTATTCCGAGGTCTTGCAATTCGTACAGTCGCCCAGTTGGAAAAGCATATAGCTGAAGTCATGGCTAATCCGACAGCTACACGAACTTTGATGCGTGATCGAGTTGCGTATTTTCATGAACCTTCTGGAACAGTTGTAATACACAATCCACGCGCAAGTGATTTGGGAACTGCGTTTCAACCGACCAATGCAAAAGCCTATTTTGAAGGTTTAAAATAATATGAAAATTGAGAATAAATCTGAAAGTGGAATTACGATTTTTTTTACGTTGGATGAACTTTACATTCTAAATAATTCATTGAATGAAGTTTGCAATGGACTTCCTCTGCGTGATTTTGAAAATCGTATGGGGGCGACAATTGCTGAAGCGGAAGAATTATTTTCTCAAATAAATCGAATCTTGTGATTGCTGTTGTTACGGACGTTAATGTCTTAAGGCGTAACGAATTGGTAAGGTGCAATGGGCTTCATCAATTGCACCACTCCAGCCGAAGAGAAACGCAGCAAATCTAATCAAGCCCGAGCAATTCAGTGCGACGCCAAATAACCGCGTCGCACGTCCTCAATCGCCTGTTCCAAAGTCCACACCCCAGCGATCACACGACCAGCCCGTTCGGCGTCGTTCTCGGTCGCGTGGAGTCCTTCCAGCCTAAAACTAGCCGTGGTCTGTTGCCAGTGTTCATCCGCTTGCGCCAGCGCCACGTAAAAACGCCGTTCACGCATGGCCTTCATCGAGATGATATTGGCGGCGTGGGGAATTTCATTGTTTTTCATGTTTTTTCGTCCTTTTTCACCGTTTTTCATTCTTTTGCAGAGTTTTTCATCTTTTTTCAAAATTCATTGCAGACAATTGCACAGTTTTTCACTGTTTTGCACAATATTGCAGGGTATTGCACAACATTGCACAGTATTGCATTTTGCGGGTTAAAAGCAGGGTTGGTATACGCTTTTGGGCAGTGCATTCGTAATCTTATGTACAATAAAAAGTGCGTGTTTTTGGGTGATTTGACCGTCCGAATTTGACATACACCATACGCACATTAACCAAATATGGTGCGTGAATCCTTGGATGTGATTGGATCGTCGAGGATTGATGATCAAATAGATGAACTATGTAATCTGCCAGTCACAGGCAGCTCAAAGAGCCCGATTAGGCGCAGAGCACAAGAAATGCCCTAAACTACCTACTCATACCTTATTCGCAAGTTCGCAATTTGGAGGAGTAAATCAAGCTTTGCAGACAAGCACCTTATTGCAAGATTCGACAGTCCGTTTGGTGTAGTGATACTAAAGCGATTACTATTCTGATTGTAATAAAGCTGCCGTTAACTTTAGTTGAGGGGAGCATTTTTTTGCAGAAATTCCTCTGTGATTTAGCTGAAATCTACTGACGGCGTTAGGTGGAAATGTGATGCCTACTGTATAATTTTTCGATTGTTAAAGATAAATTGAGTGCAGTTAAAAAATGTCAGTGCCGTTAGTTAAAGATGTTTCTTGCGCCAATTTAGTCTTAGGCAAGTCGATTGCGATATTCTTTTCTTTCCTGACGACGTTTGTTTGGGAAACGATCTTTCATCATCTCTCACATTAAAAATATTATGCTTTGCATGTCTACCTCTAGTCTACGGATATTTTTTGTCCTCGTGTTTTGCCTGACAATCTTGGGCGGCTGTGCGACCTCGGCCCCACCAACACCACCAGCAAAAGTATTTGTAAAAACAGACTTGCCAGTGACGCCTGCTCCAAAAACTTTGCGACCAGTTCGTATCGGTTTAGCTTTGGGGGGAGGCGCTGCGCGTGGCTTTGCGCATATTGGCGTGATTAAAGTGTTGGAAGCCCAAGGGATTGTGCCTGATGTGGTGGTGGGCACGAGTGCTGGTAGTGTGGTTGGTGCGATGTATGCGGCGGGGAATAATGGTTTTGCGCTGCAGAAGATGGCTTTGGAGATGGATGAGGCGACGATTTCGGATTGGTCTTTGCCATTCTTTTCCAAAAGTAGTGGTGTCTTGAAAGGTGAGGCGCTTCAGAGTTACGTGAATCGTATGGTCAATCAAACTGCCATTGAGAAATTGAAGAAGCCTTTCGGTGCGGTGGCAACCGATTTAAATACAGGATTGCCGATTTTGTTTCAACGCGGGAATACGGGTCTTGCAGTGCGTGCATCGTCTGCTGTGCCGGGCGTGTTTCAGCCCGTGAAGATTAATGATCGATTTTATGTCGATGGTGGTTTGGTGTCTCCCGTACCTGTGCGTTTCGCACGTGAGATGGGGGCAGATATTGTGATCGCGGTCAATATTTCTTCTTCGCCTGAAGCACAAAATTCCGCCAGCTCTTTGGAAGTTTTGATGCAGACCTTTACCATCATGGGACAAAGTTTGAATCAGTTTGAATTGAAGAGTGCGGATGTGGTGATTAAGCCAGAGTTGGCCAGTATGAAAGGTAATGATTTTAATGGCCGTAATTTGGCGATACTTGCGGGTGAGCGCGCCACTAATGCCGTTATTGGCGAATTAAAAGAAAAAATCCGGGCGTTTCAAGAGAAATAATCGAGCTGCTTGAGGTGATGCCAATGAGTTAGATGTGTGGCGCTCAGTTGTACTCTGCTCAGGGTCAGTTATTTGTGATTTGTTTCGATCGATTGCGTGTGATTAATGTAGAAAATAAGGCAGTAGATGACAAGACACCATTCTATTTTTTTACTTCGTCTTCGTTGATGCGTCGTGCGCCATTAAAGCGTTTTTTCCAGTAACTGACATTCATGCTCTCTATGCGTACTCGGCCGCCAGCTGAGGGTGAGTGAATAAATTTGTTATCACCAAGGTAAATTCCTACGTGGGAAAAACTCTTTTTGAGTGTGTTGTAGAAAACCAGATCGCCGGGTTTTAGATCTTTAGGCTCGACTTTGTCGCCTTTGTTACTGATTTCTTTTGCCGTTCTTGGCAGCTCGGTTTCGCTTGAATTCTTAAAAACTAATCTAACAAATCCGCTGCAATCCAAGCCGTTTTCTGGCGAGTTGCCGCCACGTTTGTATTTAATGCCTAGCATGCTCATGGCATTAATCGTTAAATCCGAGGTTTTATCTCTTAAGTCTTTGAGTGCTGAGAGGGTTTTGTTGGGTGTTTCTATGGCTACTTCGTCACTTGCGTAGCTATTGCCAGCAACCAGGAAGAGTACTAAGCATATTTTCAGAAGTCCGGTTTTTTTCATAAGCGTTTTGCAAAAAAATAAAAGAAAACGGGATTTGACCTAAGCCGTGGCGTTCGTGGTGAAAATTACATCAAGCGCGCTATCCTGCGGAAAAGAGGAGGAGTATAGCTTACTTTATAGCGAAAGTAAGCCTTGCACTTAATCCTGATAAAGAAGATAACTACTTGGAGTTGGCCTGAAAGGCTAATGTGATAGCGCGGTGTGTTAGGGTAGTGCGATAAACCAATTTGCCAATTAAGCGCTAACTTAGCGCTAACTAAGTGCGACCGAGGTGAAAGCAGCATTCTTTCACCTTCGTTTTGTCAGTAACTTGAGTCGAGCTTGTTTATCGCGGTAGATCAGGCATGTTTCTCGATAAAGTCTATGACTTTTGGACATACGATTTCGCGCCATTTACGGCCTGAGAAAATCCCATAATGGCCGCAACCTGGGGCGACAAAGTCTTGTTTCATGGATGCTGGGATATTGCTGCAAAGATCATGAGCGGCCTGAGTTTGACCTGCCCCGGAAATATCATCTAACTCACCTTCAACGGTGAAGAGCGCAACCGTCTTGATATCTTGTGGCTTGACTAATTTGCCTTCGACTTCCCAGGTGCCTTTAGGTAAGCGGAATTCTTGGAATACCGTTTTAATCGTTTCCAAATAGTATTCAGCTGGCAGATCTAATACGGCGTTGTATTCATCATAGAATTTTCTATGTTGTTCTGCCGATTCATCGTCGCCTTGCACTAAATGTTGGTAGAAGTCCCAATGACTCTGGGCATGACGATCAGGGTTCATCGCGACAAAGCCAGTGTGCTGTAAAAAGCCCGGATAGACTTTGCGACCAAAACCAGGGTAATTGGCAGGAACATTGTAGATAACCGAATTTTCGAACCAAGAATATTTCTTTTCCGTGGCAAGTGTGTTGACTTGCGTAGGTGATTTGCGCGGATCAATCGGGCCGCCCATCATGGTCATCGTTTTGGGCAACGCAGGATCATTGGCGCTCGCCATGAGTGAGATGGCGGCTAATACCGGCACGGTCGGTTGGCAGACTGAGATGACGTGCAGATCAGGACCTAAGCCACGGATAAATTCTTGTACGTAGTAGATGTAGTCGTGCAAATGGAATGGGCCAGCCGACAGCGGTACCATCCTCGCATCAATCCAATCGGTAATATAGACGTCGTAGTGCGGTAGCAGGCTTTTTACTGTGTCGCGCAATAAAGTTGCGTGGTGACCAGAGAGCGGGGCGACGATTAAAACTTTTCGTTGTTGACTGATTTTTGCATCGCGCTTGCTATTAGCCAGATTCTTTTTGAAATTAATGAGTTTGCAAAAAGGTTTAACTACCGTGTTATCTTCAACGATGGCGATGTGTTGCTCGCCTATTTGTACTGAGTCTATATTGAATGCTGGCTTTTCATAATCCTTGCCGAGGCGATATACCAGTTCGTAAGCTGCTGCGATTCTTTGTGAGTAGGGAGTGTAGGCCAGTGGTGAAATAGGATTGGCAAACATCTTGGAGGATGCCTGCGCCCATTTGGTTAAAGGCGTTAAAAAGGATCGGTTAAGTTCATGAAGTTGATAGAGCATCGTGCATTTTCCTAGTTATTGACGGAATTGCTGGTATTACCTTACTTTTGTGGAGTGCGGTAAGCGTCGGATTCGTTCTAGTATAACGCTAAATTATTGCAGTGCGTCATAAATATATTCCGTGGAGGAATTTTTGTAGTCACTCGTGAACGTAAATAACATTGAAAGCGCTATTGTGGATTATTTCCTAAAGATAAATAGTCAATAAATAGTTAGTGATTTAAGCAATTTATTCTGTATGTCTTGTTTAAATCTTATTTATTAGTTCAATAGCTTGATCAAAATCATAATTTTCAATGGCCTTTTGCAATGTTTGGTGGTCATCATTGTTAAATATGGTGACAAAGTAAGGTTGGTGTTTTTCGAAATAATTGAGTGCTTCAGGATTGCTGTCATGTAGCAGCTCAAGAAAGCTACACTTGATTTCATCAGTTTCATTGCTTTGCAGTTTGTCTCTTTCAATGGATAGAGGTTCGATTCTATCTGCCGGTGACTGTTGAAAAAAAACATCTAGCTCTTGTATGCACTTATTGAGTTCTTCTGAGAGTTGCAGTAAAAATTGAGCCGACTCAGTATGAATTTCGTCGTCATGCTTTGCTTGCGACATTTCGATCTGAATACACAATGCGGCGATTGCCGATGCGCCTATCGTTGCGCTGACACCTTTAAGCGTATGAATCAAACGCCGAAAATTCTCATCCGCGATTCCGCTTGTTAGCGCGTGTTTTATCGCTTCTAATGATGTGTTTTGCGTGTTGGCAAAGCGACGTAGGAGTTGTAAATAGAGCGTTTGATTGTGAGCGGTGGAATGTAATCCTGCCGCCGTATTGATGTATTTAAAGCCTGGTAAAACCGCATTTTCGGTTTCTGTTTTTGATGTTGCGTGTTGGGACTGCTGTCCTTGGTTGAGCCAATGATAGATCGTCTTATTGAGTTCATCTGGATCAAACGGTTTAATCAGATAGTCCTGCATTCCTTCCGCCAAACATCGATTTTTTGTTTCAGCTTCTTCGTCTGCAGTTAGCGCTAGGATTGGAATGGATTGGTATCGGCTGTCCTCGCGTATTTTCAATGTCGCTTGGTGCCCATCCATGACGGGCATTTCCAAATCCATCAGAATTAAGTGAAAAAAATCACTCGCATTTTGCGCCAATAAATCAAGAACTTCTTGGCCATTGTTCGCCGTGCTGACCGAGAATCCCGCGTCACTTAATAGATCAACGATGAGTTCTTGATTAAATTCATTATCTTCGGCGAGAAGGATGTGATTTTGTTTATCTATAGACATGGCGAAAGTAATTTTATTGATCGGACGCAATCAGTTATTCAGTTTGATTTTAGTGTATTTGTTTAGCTAGGTGTGTGTCTGAATCGGCTTTATGTTGGCCTGCATGTTTGCATCTTATATCCTTAAACAATGTGGTTAATTTGCAATTAAATGTTGTATGTGTTTCTTCCAATCAAAATATTCCTTTGCGGATGTCATCGCTAGGTACATTTATGACCTCAATCGGGATAGAATCAAAATTTCTTTAGGCTTGAACTCGATTTGGGCAAAGTCAGGAATGTTAGAGATAAAGTCTGCGAATTTGCTAAGGCTTTTTTCTTGAATCAGTTCTTGGCTAGCGTAAGAAGCAATTACTTATGAGTGGATTTCCATCAATATGCGAATAAGCTGGATTGAGCGGTCACTTGATGGCCTAGATACATTGCGAGACTCGATTGCCGATGGCTGTGCTTTGGCGAATCAGATTAAAAACGAAGGTATCGCTTCTCAAGACGAGATTTTGGTCGCCAGTGCTGAACTTATTTTTGCTTTTGCCGATTACTTTGAAAATCGTCTTCCTCAAGCGATTCATTCTTTTGAGAGATTGTCTCAATTTTTCTCTTCACATGCAGAGATGCGTGGTGTTTTTTTCGCTGAAACGGGGCGAGTGATTGTATTGCGCAAGCTGGGTGAAGTGCAGACGGCTTGTGAAATTTGCGAAACCAAATTATTACCCGTCGCACATGGAATGCCTTCTCGACTTTCAATCTTGGCTTGGAATATCTTTGCAATTTTGTCCCAAGAGCGGGGTGAGACTGAGCAGTCTATTCGGTATTTTTACCTTGCTTTAGATGAGTCTCGTCGAATTAATTCTACTAGTCGTATTGCGCAGGTGACCGCAAATTTGGGTGAGGTTTTGTACGTCACTGGAAACGCTATTGCTGCTGAAGAGTTATTACAAATTGCGCGTGACGTGGCGCCGTCTTCAACAGAAAAATGGTTGATGCCGTTCAGTTCCACCATGCTGGCTTTATGTAAGATCGCATTGGGAAAATTTGATGAAGCTTATGATGCGATTTCTCATTACATAGAAAACGATGAAGCGGCGACGGAGCATACTCAATCTTATTCCGCTTTTTATTTATCGGTCGCAGCTTACACTTTGGCTCTCAGGGATCAGTTAACACAGGCCCAACAATTAAGTCAAAAAGCGCTGACTCTAATTGATATGATTGAAGACCCACATTTGAGACCATATATCTGGTGGGTTAGCGGCTACCTGTATCGTAAAAGCGGGCAATATGATTTGGCAATATCGGTATTGAGCAATGCGATTAATGAGCTTGGCGATAGCGGTTACGTGCATTTGCCGCTGCGTGCGATCAATGAGCTGTCCGAGATCTATGCGGAATTGGGGCGTTGGCAAGAAGCCTACGAAGAACAAAAACGTCATCAAGCCCTGCTAATACGGGCACAAGAACGTGCCAATAAAATTCAAATTGAAAATTTAAAGATACGCAATGAGTTCAAAGAGGCCGAACAAGATCGCCGCATGAACGAGCGTATGAGCATAGAACGAAAATCCCTAGACGACGAATTGCAGCGCATGTTGACCGAGCGCGAGACGATTTTGGAAAATTCTATCGTTGGTATGATTTTCTTGAATAGCTCGGGGCGCGTGCAGTGGGTCAATACACCGCTGTGTCAAATTTTTGGTGTGGAGCGCGACAATGTGCTGGGCGCTTCGTTAGAGCCATTTTACGAATCTCGTGAAAGCTATCTCGAATGCGGGGCTGCGGTGAGTCAGGCTGTGTTGCGCGGCGAGGCATTTGAAACTGAGCTCAAAATGCGTCGTAGCGACGGCACCGTATTTTGGGTGCATTTTTCCGGACGTGCGGTGAATAAAAATGATTTATCGTATGGAACAGTTTGGGTCGTGATGGATATCTCAACGCGCCGTCAATTAGAAGATGATTTGCACAAATCAGAATATAACTATCGACTGTTGATTAACAATGTCACCGAAGGCATTATCGTCGTACAAAATGCCAAGATCGCTTTTGCCAATCGCTTGATTCAAACTTTGAGTGGCTACACCAACGAAGAATTGATAGGCATGCCTTTTACCGAATCCATCTACGCCGATGATGTGCCGGTAGTGGTGGAGCGTCATGCTCGTCGTTTGCGCGGTGAAGTGGTGGAGCAATATTATCAAATTCGTTTGGAACATCGAGTTACCAAAGCTTTGATTTGGGTCGAAATTTCCTCAGTATTGATTGAATGGGAAGGACTACCCGCGACGCTGTCATTTGTATCTGATTTGACCCAACGTAAATTGCTCGAATCCCAGTTGAAAGAGAGCATGGACGAGCAAATGCGTTTGCAGACTTTGCAGATGCAAAATGAATTGAAAGTGTCCGAATTGGCGCGTCGTCACGCGGAAGAGACGACAGAAGCTAAATCTCTATTTTTAGCGAATATGAGTCATGAAATTCGCACGCCTATGAATGCGATTATTGGTATGGCGCATTTAGCGTTGAAGACGGATTTGACTGTTAAGCAAAAAGATTACGTCGAAAAAATTCATAAGGCTGGTATGTCCCTGATGGGGATTATTAACGATATTTTAGATTTTTCTAAAATAGAAGCCGGTAAATTAGATATCGAAAACGTTGAGTTTGACTTAGATGAAGTATTCAATAGCGTTGCAGTAGTGACTAGCGAAAAAGCAGAGCAAAAAGGTTTGGAGTATTTATTTGATGTCGGCGAGTGTGTTCCTAGACGTTTGAAAGGCGATCCATTAAGAATTGGTCAGGTCTTGATTAATTTAGTGAATAACGCGATCAAATTTACCGAAGAGGGTGAGGTTTGCTTGCGCTGCGAGGTGGTGGCACGACAAGGTGATCAGGTGACCATGCAATTTGTGGTACGCGATACCGGCTTGGGTATGAGCGAAGCACAATCGGCCAAATTGTTTATGCCTTTTAGTCAAGGTGATGAATCAACAACCCGAAAATTTGGTGGAACAGGTTTAGGCTTGTCGATTTCCAAAGGGATGGTCGATCTTATGGGCGGCGAGATATCTTTGGATAGCCGCGTGGGGCAAGGTACAAGCGTAAAGTTTCAATTGCCTTTAATCGAATTGCCGGTAGATACGAAACCCAAAAATCGAGATTTATTTGATCAATTGTCTGTACTAATCGTGGATGATCATGCGTTTGCTGCGTCACTATTGGCAGACAAATTGTCGGTATATGGTATCGCTTGCGATACAGTCTGTTCCGGACAAGATGCACTTAAATGTTTATTAGATAGAGATCAAACTTTGCAAGGGCAGTACCATGCGGTGTTTATTGATCTGCATATGCCTTATATGGATGGCACCGAGCTGATTACCTTGATTCGCCATTCCAACTTGCAAGAAGTACCTAAGGTCGCATTGGTCGGCGCGACAGCGCGTGAGAATTTGAATTATCGGGAAGATTCATCCGTGATCGATGCTTATCTGGATAAGCCCTTTAATAATTCAAATGTGTTTGATTGTTTGGTCAATATGTTTTCATTTCACGCGCATAGCAGTGTGGCCAATGCCGCGAATGCCGCGTTTCGATGCAAAGATTTGCGTGTCTTGTTAGTGGAAGATAATGTAGTTAATCAGCAAATTGCAAGGGAGTTGTTGGAGGCTGCCGATATTGAAGTGGATCTTGCAGGCAATGGACGTGTCGCGGTAGAGCGTTTGCATGAGCGTGGCGCGGATTATTACGGTATGGTATTCATGGATGTGCAAATGCCGGAAATGGACGGACATGAAGCGACGAAATTAATTCGAAGCGATGATACTTTTTCTAAATTACCTATCATTGCGATGACCGCGCATGCGCTGCTGATTGAGCGGGAACGATGTTTCGCCTCAGGAATGAATGCGCATCTTGCGAAACCGATTAATCCTGGTGAGTTGTATCAAGCGGTGGCTGAATGGTGCAAAGCGTATGTCGTCGGTCATACTAATCTACCTGCGGGTAGTGCGACTAACTCTGCCGATTTAGTTTTGCAGATTGATGGGGTTGATGCCGCCTTGGGTTTAAGTCGCACTATGGGCGATAGGCAGCTATATTTCAAATTATTAAAGCTGTTTGTTCAGGACCAGCGTGATGCGATTGATCACATACGTCAAGCACTTTCTCAGGGTGATGTGAAGTCGGCAGAGCGTATTGCGCATACCTTAAAAGGTGTGGCGGGTTTAATCGGTGCGCGTGTGCAGCATGCTGCGGGAGCTTTAGAGGCTGCACTTGAAAAAGAAACTGAAGGCAAGAATGAAAATCAGCTTGAAGCAGAGGATCAGTTTCAAGATAAAGCCGAGATGGCCAAAAATCGGCTCACCCAATTTGAGGCCTCGCTTTGCTCAACCGAGCTAGAGCTTAAACAGTGTATATCCGCCATAGAAGCATGTTTGCTCAGTGAGTACGCTCAAATGCAGGAGGCCACAGAGACCCTTGTGAAACCTGAGCGAGATAGTCAGCAGGTAGTGGAAAAATTAAAGCATTGCTATCAATTGGTCAATAATTATGATGGAGAAGCATTAGAGGTTTTATCCGATGCAATTGAAGAGTTAAATATCGCTTTTGGAACGGATGTGCAAAAACAAATTATGCGGGCCGCAGCACAATACGATTTTGATGTCATCGCCTCTATCATGAAAGGGAACGCACATATGAGTGGATTGGAGCTTGATTAATGCGCGCCTATATGACTATGCGGTGGGTGGACTGCAGCTAAATTAGAAATAATTCAAAGGTGATTTATGAATGCAGTGAATGATTTGGATGCAAAGCAAGTTGTACTGATCGTTGATGATACGCCCGATAATATTACTTTATTGTCGGCCTTACTCAAGGATAACTATCGTATCAAGATCGCGACTAATGGGATTAAGGCTCTGCATATCGCCGCGACTTCTCCAGCGCCCGATTTGATTTTGTTGGATGTTATGATGCCTGAAATGGATGGTTATGAGACTTGTCGGCGTCTCAAAGAAAATCCTATGACGGCGGACATTCCAGTGATTTTTTTGACGGCAAAAAGTCAGGTGTCTGATGAGGAAATGGGACTGAAGTTGGGCGCGGTTGATTATATTAGTAAGCCGATCAGCCCGCCAATTGTCTTGGCTAGAGTAGCAACCCAATTGCATTTGGTCCGCGCACGTAATTTATTACAAGATCAAAATAAACATCTTGAATCCCTGGTGCTAGACCGTACTCGTAAGCTCGCAAAAATGCAGGACGCCATTATTATGGCGATGGCTTCTTTGGCGGAAACGAGAGATAACGAGACTGGCAATCATATCCGCCGCACTCAAAACTACGTAGCCGCATTGGCGCGTCAGTTGAAACACTTGCCGCGATTTTCCATAGAACTGACTGATGAAAATATTGAATTATTATATAAATCAGCGCCCTTGCATGACATCGGAAAAGTGGGAATTCCTGACAATATTTTATTAAAGCCAGGTAAATTGACCTCGGAAGAATTCGAGGTCATGAAGCTCCATACTAACTATGGTCGTGAGACGATTTTGTCGGTTGAACGTTATTTAGGTGAGAGTAATGAATTCCTGCGATTTGCTCGTGAAATTACTTATTCGCATCAGGAAAAGTGGGATGGTTCTGGTTATCCCGAAAATTTATCGGGTGATGCGATTCCGATTTCAGCGCGTCTGATGGCTGTCGCAGACGTATATGATGCCCTGATTTCTCGACGTGTTTATAAACCTGCTTTTACTCATGAGGAAGCCATTGATATTATGCGCAAAGGCCGAGGCACGCATTTTGACCCTGAGATTTTTGATGGATTCTTAAAAATCACCGATGAATTCAGGCAAATTGCTTTGCAATATCGTGAAACCGAAGCGGGAGAAACAGAAATTTATTGATTTTTTTGTGAGTGCTGATTTTTTGTTCCGGCAAATTAAAGAAAGCGCAAAAAATGCGCTTTCTTTATTTGGAGTACCAAGGTGTGCTTAGTCGAATACAGGTGATTCTACACCAAGAATTTTGTGCAATTTTGGTGAAGTCGTTGTGTACTGCATGTGGATTTTCTTTTCAGGGAAAATATACGGTGCAGCACCAAAAGCGGCTAAAGCAGCTTCATGGAAACCGGACAAAATCAATTTTTTCTTACCTGGGTAAGTATTGATATCGCCAACGGCGAAAATACCTGGCACATTCGTTTCAAATTTCTCAGTGTCCATGACTTTCAACTGCTTACGTTCTATCTCTAAGCCCCAATCAGCGATAGGACCGAGTTTTGGTGATAAACCGAAGAATACCAACAAGTCGTCAAGTGGTAAGCGACGAGTTACGCCATCGGCTCCAGTTACTTTGATCTCTGCCAATTTGTCATCTTTGGTTTCTATGCCAGTCACTTGGCCGATGATCAACTGCATTTCATAGTTGTCGCACATTTCTTTCATTTTGGCGACAGACGCAGGTGCAGCGCGGAAATCATCACGACGGTGCAACAAAATCACGGATTCAGCTTTACCAGCAAGCGCTAATGCCCAATCCAATGCGGAGTCACCACCACCACAGATCACCAAGTTACGACCTTCAAAGCGGCTAGGATCTTTGACGCGATAGAAAACTTGAGAGCCTTCGAATGCTTCAATGCCTTCTACTTTTAAGGTACGAGGTTGGAAAGAGCCTACCCCAGCAGCAATGAAAATTGTTTTGGTGATGAATTTAGTACCCAATGAGGTTTCTAGATCAAAGCGACCATCAGCGCGACGCTGCACCAAAGTGACTTCTTGATTCAAGTGGAAAGTCGGTTCAAATGGTTCAATTTGCTTGAGTAAATTATCGGTCAATTCTTGACCCGTGCAGACAGGAACCGCTGGAATGTCATAAATAGGTTTGTCCGGATACAGCTCAACACATTGACCGCCAACGACTGGCAGTGAGTCAATCACGTGGGCTTTGATTTCGAGTAGGCCAAGTTCAAAGACCTGAAACAGACCGACAGGACCCGCACCAACGATGACTGCATCGGCCTCAATCACATCTG
Source organism: Affinundibacterium danionis (assembly GCF_042432465.1). NCBI lineage: Bacteria > Pseudomonadati > Pseudomonadota > Betaproteobacteria > Burkholderiales > Oxalobacteraceae > Affinundibacterium > Affinundibacterium danionis. The sequence goes on from NZ_JBHLXJ010000002.1 coordinate 251,190, forward strand.
TGACTACTGAGTTTTGTTTGTTATCCATACGACTTTATATTCTTAAGAAAATGAGAAAAGAGGATCGGCTGAGCCTCTTTGCCGATTACTCATAATTTGAGTAATCGAATAGATGAGATTAATGAGATTAACGCTCGAGATACTGCAACTTATCTTTGACATCTTTCCACTCATCCGCGTCAGCGAGTGGCGCTGTTGTCTTCGTGATGGAAGGCCAACTGCGGATCAAATCGGCGTTGATCTTGATGAACTGCATTTGATCTTGTGGTACATCTTCTTCGGCGTAGATCGCATTGACTGGACATTCCGCGACGCAGACTGCGCAATCGATACATTCATCCGGATCAATTACGAGAAAATTAGGGCCTGCACGGAAGCAGTCCACTGGGCAAACATCAACGCAGTCGGTGTAACGGCAACGGATGCAGGATTCGGTCACAACGTGGGTCATAACAGGCCTATCAATAAAAAAATCGGGGGTGAAGCGCTACGAAAATTTCTATGTAGCCGCAAAGCCTTGTATTTTAAGGTAAATCGTTCCAACTCACAATTGTGGCTTAGATAAAATTGGCATAAGTAAATGTAATTTCTGGCAATTGCTAGCTTTCGATTGCTTCCATTTAGCTTTTGTTTCGTGATCACAGGTAAGTACAATCGACTGCCGTATAATCAGTTACATCCGCTTATATTCTGTCTTTTTACGATAAATCTCTATGAAATTATCTAAACCCAAACTATTAGTTGCGCGTGCCATGTTCCTTGATGAGTTAGCGTGCTTGAATGATTATTTTGAGCTTGAGCTAAATCAAGAAGATCACATTTTTTCTCCAGAGGAGCTGGAACAGCGCTTGCAGGGTAAATTGGGGATGATCTGTACCTCAAGCGCCAAAATTAATCAGGCATTACTAATGAAGTTGCCTGAATTAAAAATCATATCCACGATAGCCGTGGGTTACGATAATTTTGACCTGCAAGCATGCACCCAGTATCGGGTAATGGCGACCAATGCGCCTGATGTGTTGAATGAAACAACGGCAGATTTTGCCTGGGCTTTGATGATGGCTACGGCTCGACGAGTGAGCGAAGCTGAGCATTTTTTACGAGCCGGTGAATGGAAAAAATGGGGTGTAGATTTCTTTGTGGGAGCCGATATTCATGGGGCCTGTTTAGGGATTTTAGGCATGGGGCGTATCGGCCAAGCTATCGCACGCCGCGCTGCCGGTTTTGGAATGAAGGTGATTTATCATAATCGCAGTCGACTCAGCGCGGATCAGGAGTTGGCTGCGCATCATGCTCGTTATGTTGATAAAGAAACTTTATTGCGCGAATCTGATCACTTAATTTTAGCTTTGCCGTATTCGTCACACTCGCATCACAGTATCACCGCCGCAGAGTTGGCATTGATGAAGTCAAGTGCGACTTTGATCAATATTGCACGCGGAGGTATCGTGAATGATCTTGATTTAATTCAGGCTTTGCAAGCCAAGCGAATTGCAGGAGCAGGATTGGATGTATTTGAGAATGAGCCACGCTTTCATCCTGACTTTTTGGCCTTGAAAAATGTCGTGTTAACTCCGCACATTGCCAGTGCGTCTGAGCGAACCAGACGGGCGATGGTAAGACGTGCGATTGCTAATGTCATTGCTGTAGCTCGCGGCGAGACACCGCCAGATTTACTCAATCGTGATGTGCTTGAAATGTGAGGCAGTCCGGCCAGAATGAAACAGGCACTGAGCATTGATGTTCCGTGCCTGTTTATTTTTTGTTTATGCTCTTGCTAAGCGAGTTTTTAATAAGAACTCAATGAGTTCTTAGTGATTTTTCAATAACGGCAGTTTTTTGGAATTACGTTTGTTTCTCTCATTTGCTCGGAGCATCTAATCCTTCAGAGACTCGATCAAATCAATATATTCCTGCATTGCTGCGTCTTTTGAGGTGCCTTTCAATTCTGCCCAAGCATCAAATTTGGCGCGTGCAACGAAATCGGTCATGCCTGGACGATCGCCGCTGGCATCACCCGTACTTGCTTGCTTGAAAAGCGCATAAATCTTCAACAAAGTCATATTGTCAGGACGTTCCGGTAAATTTTTAGAATCCGCTTGCGCTTGATTAAATTGGTCGATGAGGCTCATAAAATCTCCTGATGTTGAAAAAGAGTGGAGTGGAAATGGTGGGAAGCTTTAAATCCGATTTTCCATATAATGAACTATGGATTGGCTTCTGCGTTCTAGCTTAGCAGCATTGTCGCAGGCTTCCTATAGAAGATTTCCTCAAACGGGTTAGCGACTTCCTACGCTACTAATCCATTTGGGATAAAAGGGCACTTGAAGGCAAGTTGGATCCTAGGAAAAACGCCAGATTTCTCTGGCGTTCATATGAAAAACTAGGCAACTTAAGTCAACGATAGCGTTGATGTTAGTGTATGGTTGGCTCGGCGCCGCAGCAGACTTTGTATTTTTTGCCGCTACCGCAAGGGCAGGGATCGTTTCTACCCACTTTGGGTGCGTCACGCTTCACCGTGCTTACACCGGATTTACGTAGTGGTGCCCAGAAACGGCGGATCTCTCCTATGGATGCTTCCAGTTTTAAAGCAAGTTGGTGGCATTTTTCTGGCGTATCGACTAGCTTAGTTTCTTCCTCTTTGATTTCTTCTGCGCCCAGTAGATAAATCGGTTCTAGTAAGGGAGCGATTGTTGGTGATTCCCATGCCGCTTCCCAAGCTTCTGCACGCAATTGCATACCTTCCCAAAAGCCCCAGGCCCAAGTTTCGCCATCAATCAATTCCTTACCGTTTTCTTCCATGACGCAAAATAAAGGCTCGAATTCTTGCGGTGCGACTTCGAAAGTAATTTGAATCTCGTTCATGAAGCGCGCGATCAAGTTAGTAATGCGCTGCATTTCTTTCGGATTTTTAAACTTCGGTTCACCTTGCTCAGGTAAGCCCCAAACTAAAGGGAGCCACTCTGTCATGGCAATGACTTCAGGGCCAAGTGCAATCGCGGTCAGATAGCCGTGCAAGGCATCCATGGTCATGCCGTCATCGCCGACGGCGTCAGACATTAAAAATTTATCGAGTTCGTTAAACTCTTTGTCGCTCAGGGGTTCATCCAGATGCATGATGCTTACTCGTTATAAAGTGGTTTTCAGACGTGATCGCTGTGTATTTTGTAATGCTCTACCAACAGCGATCTGAACAGCAGAAGTGTAGCGCTTTGTTTCTGGTTCGTGGTGAGAAAGCACGTACAATAAAGGGTATGAGCTCAAATATTCTAATTCCCCATGAAAACGGCGCTGAAAGTCAGTTTACGATTGACCAAGATTTTCAATCCAATCCTACAGATTTTTCAAATCTAAGTTCCGATTGCGTATTTGACGCTATGCATGCTCATGGTTTCCATTGTGATGGGCGACTATTAGCATTAAATAGCTATGAAAATCGCGTATATCAATTAGGGATGGATGATGCGCCGCCCTTAATTGTGAAATTTTACCGCCCGCTACGCTGGAGTGACACGCAGATCAGAGAAGAACACCAATTTGTTATGCAACTCGAATCGGCGGAAATACCTGTGGTACCCGCTGTGCTCGATTCGAATGGCGATAGTTTGCGTGAATTTTCGGGTTTCCGATTTGCCGTGTTTGCCCGGCAAGGCGGACGTGCGCCTGAATTGGATCGTGCTGGCACTTTGGAGTGGATAGGGCGTTTTTTAGGACGAATTCATGCAGTAGGGGCGCGCGCATCCTATGAGCATCGCCCGCAGATCAATTCCCAAACTTATGGTGACGCATCCTTGAATTATTTGTTGCAGAATGATTTTCTTCCTGCTGACATTGTGCATGCATATGAGACAACTGCGCGCAGTATGTTAGCGTCGGTCAATGACGCTTATCTGCGAGCTGGTGCCGTGCAAAGCTTGCGTCTGCATGGCGACTGTCACATGGGAAATGTATTGTGGACTGATGCTGGTGCACACCCAGGACCACATTTTGTTGATTTTGACGACAGTCGAATGGGACCAGCGATGCAGGATCTGTGGATGCTTTTGTCCGGCTCGCGTCAGGAAATGCAGGCCCAGTTATGCGATATTTTGATGGGATATGAAGATTTTTATCACTTCGATCCAGCAGAATTGCATTTGATTGAAGCCCTGCGCAGCTTGCGTTTATTGCATTATTCAGCATGGTTGGCGCAGCGTTGGACCGACCCTGCATTTAAGCACGCTTTTCCTTGGTTTAATACGCAGCGCTATTGGCAGGATAGGATTTTAGAAATGCGAGAACAAATAGCCTTAATGGACGAAGCGCCACTGCGCGTCTGAGGTATTGTTGGGGAGGCATTTAGGACCTATTTACTGACTCCCATCTAGCTTCCATCGTTTACAATGGCGTCATTCTGATTATTTTCTTTTATGTGATGACTATGACACAAGATGAATTGAAACTCGCGGTTGCGCAGGCTGCGATTGCTTATGTGGTCGAAGGTGAAATTGTTGGCGTTGGCACAGGCTCTACGGCTAATTTTTTTATCGACGAGCTTGCTAAGATTAAACACAAAATCAAAGGTGCGGTTGCCTCTTCAGAAGCGACAGCCAATCGCTTGCGGGCGCATGGTATTGCGGTATTTGATTTAAATGATGTTAGTTCTATGCCGGTTTATATTGACGGTGCCGATGAGATCACGGCCAACGGCGCTATGATCAAGGGTGGTGGCGCTGCTTTGACCCGTGAAAAAATCGTTGCGTCAGTAGCAAAATCTTTTGTCTGTATCGCAGATGGTTCTAAATTGGTGGATTTGCTCGGAGCATTTCCTTTGCCAGTGGAAGTTATTCCTATGGCACGTGAGTCCGTGATTCGCGCGTTGAATGCGATAGGCGGCGAGGCCCGTTTGCGTATGAAAGACGGCGCCGCCTTGTTGACGGATAACGGCAATATTATTGTTGATATACATGGTTTGCACATCGCTGATCCTGTCGCATTGGAAGCGCGGATTAATAATATCGTCGGCGTGGTGACGGTGGGATTATTTGCCGCACAAGGGGCGAATGTTTGTTTGCTTGGTACTGCGGATGGTGTAAAGACTTTGCAGTTTTAAATTGGGTCGTAATTTAGGGTAGGCGAGGAGTAAGAAGATGGATGAAGTACAAATTAAGGATGACGAAGTCATCGCGCAAACCAAGCTGTGGTTGGAAAAAGCCGTCATAGGCTTAAATCTCTGTCCGTTTGCGAAAGGCGTACATATTAAAGATCAGATTCGTTATTTCGTCAGCCATGCAACGACGCCGGAAGCCCTGATCAAGGATTTGATGGCTGAATTAGAAGTGCTGGCGGAGGTCAATCCAGAAAAAATTGATACCACCTTATTGATACATCCATTCGTGATGCAAGATTTTCTCGACTATAACGATTTTCTAGAAGTCGCCGATGCAACTTTGGAAGAGTTGGATTTAGACGGCATCTTGCAAGTGGCCAGTTTTCATCCTCAATATCAGTTTGAAGATGCCGCGCCAGATGACATCGATAATTATACGAATCGCTCGCCATTTCCAACGCTGCACTTGCTGCGCGAGGACAGCATAGATAAAGCGGTCGAAGCTTTTCCTGAAGCAGAGCAGATTTACGAGAAGAATATGCAAACTTTGCGCGCATTGGGTCATGAAGCTTGGAAGAAGCTTTTTATTTAATCTTGATATTGGGCGGGATAAGAAGTCGCTAGCGATGGCTTTTTATGCCGGTATCGGTTTAATTAGTAGGTAAATAAGCCTGTCAATAAATATGTTGACAGGCTTATTTTTTGCAGGGTGCCGTATCGAATCTAGAATTTTTCCGTTGAGAGGGGCTAGGTTCAGCGATTCTTTCCTTATATTCATATTTGTTTTGGTTATGTGTGAATTTCTTTTTTTGACGTAAATGCGTGAAGAATTGAGGTAGTAGTCTAGATAAATTGGGTATTGAATCTTCCTTGTTGTGATATTTTTTTATTGTTTTATGGGGCTAAATTCTTCTATTTATACGTCATTGTCTGACTACTGTCATTAAGTCTTGCTCATGCATTTATCTGAATGCTTTGCTGCGTCTATTTCTCTTGCTCATTCCATCCGACTTTTCTTACAAAACAATTGCCAGTTTTCATCGGTTTTTCTAAGCATTTCCTTTGTTTTTACTTTCTCTCGATTTGATGCGCTTAAAAAACAGGCATGTGCGCCTTGTTATTTTGCAGAGCAACATGTAAAGTCATGCGTTCTTTTTCTCGCTCTACTCCCTTTTCGTCACTCTTTTTGAAATGTTATGGCTTTAATTGTCCACAAATATGGCGGTACTTCGATGGGGTCTACGGATCGCATCAAGAACGTCGCTAAACGCGTCGCCAAATGGCATGATGCAGGTTATCAAATCGTAGTTGTGCCGTCTGCTATGTCAGGCGAAACGAATCGAATTCTTGGTTTGGCTAAAGAAATTATGGCTGATCCAGATCCGCGCGAACTTGATATGATTGCCTCAACCGGTGAGCAAGTGTCAGTTGGTTTACTCGCGATCGCTTTGCAAGCATTAGGTAAAAAAGCAGTTTCTTACGCTGGTTGGCAAGTGCCGATTAAGACCGATTCCTCCTACACGAAGGCGCGCATAGCGTCAATTGACGATGCAAAAGTGAATGCTGATCTGGCCGAGGGCAAGATTGTCATTATTACGGGATTTCAAGGCGTTGATGAGCTGGGCAATATTACGACGCTTGGCCGTGGAGGTTCAGATACCTCAGCAGTCGCTATTGCGGCTGCCTTGAAGGCGCAGGAGTGTTTGATTTATACCGACGTTGACGGCGTGTATACGACCGATCCACGTGTGGTCTCCGACGCTCGTAAATTAAATACCGTGACGTTTGAAGAAATGTTGGAAATGGCGTCATTGGGATCTAAAGTTTTGCAGATTCGTTCTGTAGAGTTTGCAGGTAATTACCGCATGCCGACTCGCGTTTTGTCATCATTGACTGACCCATTAATGCCTTTAGCCGAAGAAATCGTCTCCGGCACCCTGATTTCGTTTGAGGAAGATACAAATATGGAACAAGCCACAATTACTGGCATCGCTTTTAATCGTGATGAAGCAAAACTCACTGTGTTTGGCGTACCAGATAAGCCAGGTATCGCTTATCAAATTCTCGGTCCTATCGCCGATGCCAATATTGAAGTCGACATGATTATTCAAAATCAATCGGTCGAGGGTAAAACCGATTTCACATTCACTGTGCCGCGCGGCGATTACAACAAAGCGATGGATGTTTTGAATGAAAGTGTGAAGGCGCATATCGGTGCAGGTAATATCATTGGCGACTCTAAAGTATCCAAAGTATCTGTGGTCGGCGTTGGTATGCGTAGTCATGTTGGTATTGCCTCGCAAATGTTCCGCACTTTGTCCGATGAAGGTATTAACATCCAGATGATTTCTACGTCAGAAATTAAAATCTCAGTTTTGATTGACGAGAAGTATATGGAGTTGGCAGTACGTGCTTTGCACAAAGCATTTGGTTTGGAAGCCGCGTAATACGTTTTCATGTGAGATTTTCATGGCGGGTAGTTGACCAAAGATGAACTACCCGCTATGATCACGGTCTCGCTTGTAATGCCTTGCTTAAGTAGGGCGTTGTGAGAGTGTGGAGACGTGGCCGAGTGGCCGAAGGCACTTCCCTGCTAAGGAAGCATCTGGGGTAACCTGGATCGTGAGTTCGAATCTCACCGTCTCCGCCAGCAATGCTGAAAAAGCCCTTGAAATTCAAGGGCTTTTTCTTTTTGTGCTTCGCTCGGTATGCCATTTGGTTTGATAGTGGTAATTAGCGACATTCGCTTGGCTTTTGATTTGTGTAGCGAGCAACATTCCTTCCCGTGTGGTACGAAGCTTTCCCCGTATCGGCAGTTTTACCTTTGGCCACAATGTCAAAACGCGTACTTCAGCGATCAAATAACCAGTTCGCTCGATATTTTCCTCGATTGTGTGAAATTCTTCCAACCTAAAAAATAGCTTTAGACTACTGCCAGTGTTTATCCGCTTGCGCCAATTTACGTAAAAAACGTTCATTATGAGGCTTAGCGTTCGAGATGGAGTTTCGCAATTGCTGAGATAGTACTTTTAACCAATATATCGACAAAACTCCTAGAATTTGAAATGGAAGCGTTTTATTTAAGCGCAATTAGGTGCAACTCAAGGAAAGCCCGGATTGCAGCCGCCAAAATGCATGAGATGCGCGGAGTTTGAGGTATGCTTCTCGCCATCGACGAAGAATGTATAAAGCACACTATGCAAGATAAATCTAAAGCGACAATTGCGATTAATGGCTCTGTTTGGATGACGGTGGATGGGGAGAATTTTGGTGGAAAGGGTCGTATCGAGTTATTGGCTCGAATCGCTGAGTCGGGGTCAATTACACAGGCGGCGAAAGCCATTAAAATGAGCTATAAGGCTGCTTGGGATGCGATTGATAGTATGAATAATCTAGCAGGAGAACCTCTGGTTGAGCGGCTGATTGGTGGGAAAGGGGGCGGGGGTACACGCTTAACGAAACGCGGTCAGCAACTTGTCGATAACTTTATTATTATCGATAAAGAACATCGCGATTTCATCGCGCAATTGGGGCGACATGCCAAAGGTATTGCCGATGACTTCTTATTGATTAAGAGAATGAATATGAAAACCAGTGTCCGCAATCAATATCGAGGCATCATTACTCAGCTTAAAATCGGCGCGGTGAATGATGAAATAGAGGTGCAAATTGCAGGCGATCAAAAATTAATTGCCATCATCACGCATGAGAGTACAGAGGAACTGGGCTTACGAATTGGCTCAGAAGTATTTGCCTTGGTCAAAGCTTCTTCTATTGTCGTTATGAGCGGCGTTAGTTCTGACGTAAAGCTCTCTGCTCGCAATCAATTCACAGGACAAATCTCACGTATACAAGTGGGTGCGGTAAATAGCGAGATTGTGATTGAGATGAATGATCATACCTCGCTGGCTGCAACGATCACTAATGAAAGCTGTGATACCTTGGAACTAGCGGTGGGGCAAATTGCCACAGGTATTTTTAAAGCCTCTAGTGTTATTCTTGGTGTTCCTGCTTAATTAATAATATCAATTAGTCATATTGCTGAAGCATATTGATTTTTCGCATCGATTTCATGACGCGCTAGCTGTGCTGCGTCTAATGGACTAGCCTTAATTGGTTTGTAGGAGACGATCCATTTTGGTTAGTATGCGTTGAGTAAGGTGCTGTTTGTCAAAAAAATAATGCCCGCTGATGACAATTAGTCGGGCATATTTCCTTTCACCGTGTTTCAAATTTCATTAAATCGGCTTTCATAAAATTTATTTATGGCGTAGGCTGTCTTTTTTCAGTTAAACACTCTTGAATTTCGTTTGACCTTCGTCTATTGTGCAATGCACCAATAATAACAAGGAATGCAATTGGCTCACGAACACACTAAAAGCAGTTTGTCGGCATTGACTTTAGCTGCAATCGGTATCGTTTATGGTGATATCGGTACGAGTCCTCTTTACACGATGCAAGAGGTTTTTGATCATAAACATGGTCTTGCGTTAAACCCAGAAAATATACTTGGTATCGTCTCTCTCATCCTTTGGGGGTTGATTTTTATTGTTTCATTGAAGTATGTGACCTTGGTCTTGCGAGCGAATAATCGCGGCGAGGGCGGGATTATGGCACTGGCTGCGTTGACCTTGGAGTCAGTTGGTAAGAATTCCAAATTGTATTTTCCTTTGGTGATTTTAGGCGTGGTTGGCGCCTCTCTGTTCTATGGCGATGGCGTCGTTACCCCGGCGATGACAGTGTTATCGGCTATCGAGGGGATTAAAGTTGCGACACCCGCGCTGAAACCATTTGTGGTGCCTATTACTTTAATCATTTTGATTGGACTTTATGCAGTTCAGTCTCGTGGCACGGCGACCATAGGTAAATTATTCGGCCCTATCATGGTCTTGTGGTTTGCAGTCTTGGCTGCTATGGGTTTGTACAATATTTTGCGTGTCCCCGATATTTTGGCGGCATTTAATCCTATGCATGCCTTGGAATTTTTATACTATCACCGATGGGCGGCATTTATTGCTTTGGGCGCTGTGGTTTTGGCATTCACTGGCTCTGAAGCTTTGTATGCTGATATGGGACATTTTGGAGCGAAACCGATTCGTACAGCCTGGTTTTTTATCGTGTTTCCAGCGCTAGGATTAAATTATCTAGGGCAGGGCGCCTTGCTTATGATTGATCCTACTGCGGTTGAAAATCCCTTTTTCAATCAGTTGGGTGATTGGAGTATCTATCCTTTGGTCGTGCTGTCGACTATGGCCGCTGTGATTGCATCTCAAGCGACTATTTCTGGCGCGTTTTCCATGACGAAACAGGCTATTTCGCTAGGATTTTTGCCTCGCATGAAAATTATTCATACCTCGTCCAAAGAGATTGGGCAGATATATATTCCGGTAGTGAATTGGTTGCAACTCGCGGCGGTCGTCGGCGCTGTCGTGGGTTTTGGCTCTGCTTCTAACTTGGCGTCAGCTTATGGTATCGCCAATACTGGGACGATGTTGGTCACTTCGATCTTGACCTTTTTCGTGATACGTTTTGGTTGGAAATACAATCTGGCATTGTGTATCGCCTCGACTTCCTTCTTCTTCTTGATTGATATCTCGCTGTTCTCTTCAAATGCTTTGAAATTCTTCAGCGGTGGTTGGTTCCCGATTGCCTTGGGTTTTGGTATTTGCGTGGTCATGTTGACATGGCGCCGTGGTAGATCTTTGGTGTTTGATAATTTGAAAAAGCACGCGATTCCATTGGAGGAGTTTTTGGAGTCTTTGTTTGTTTCACCACCTGTGCGTGTTGAAGGTACCGCCGTTTTCTTGCGTGGCGAGGCCGATGGTGTGCCGCATGCCTTATTACATAATCTTTCGCACAATAAAATATTGCATGAGCGCGTCATTTTCATCACTTTGCATAATCGTGAAATTCCTTGGGTACCGTTTTCTGATCGCATTAAAGTGACTGATTTACGAAATAATTGCTTTCAGATTGATGTCTATTATGGTTTTAAAAATGAACCGGATATCCCGAATGCTTTGGAATTGTGCGCGCCTTTCGGTCTGACTTTTGAACCGCTAGAGACATCTTATTTTATTTCGCGTCAAACGATTATTTCTAGTCCTGGTAGTGGTATGGCAAGTTGGCGTGAGGGGCTCTTTGTAACCATGTCACGCAACGCGCGCGACGCTGCCGATTACTATCAGATTCCGAGTAATCGTGTGATTGAGGTTGGTGCTCAAGTTGAAATATAGCTGTGACAAGCCCGTTTGTCGTTATGAAACTTTGCAATAGAGCTGCAATAGGGCTTATCAATTAAAAATAGCTGTGCTATAATCTTGTTTTTCGCGGCTGTAGCTCAGCTGGATAGAGTACTTGGCTACGAACCAAGGGGTCGTGGGTTCGATTCCTGCCAGCCGCACCAGATTCAAGGGACTAGATGCAAATCTAGTCCCTTTTTTCATTTTGTATGTTGTACTTAGGGTGTTTCCGAGTTTTGGGCTATATTCTCGGATTTTTTGCGTAAAATAGTAGGGCGATTAATAATCCTCGTAATTCCTAGCGCAGAAGACTTCATATTTGGAATACAGTCTGCTATAATTCTTTTCTTCGCGGCTGTAGCTCAGCTGGATAGAGTACTTGGCTACGAACCAAGGGGTCGTGGGTTCGATTCCTGCCAGCCGCACCAGATTTAAGGGACTAGATGCAAATCTAGTCCCTTTTTTCATTTTGCTTTTCGATTTATTTATTTTCTTGCTTGTTCGTTTGCGTGCTTAGGTGGTGAGTCGTTGATTTTATTCCGACTAGGGACGTTTAGTTGTAGCAAACTTATTGAAAGCGCTCGGGAATTAAATTTTTAGTCCGATTTGTTCAAGAGTAAGTGACGTAGGCTCCAGTTGGTATCGACCGGGTAATCGCTACTTTGGATGGAGGGAATAATTTTTTCTAAGCCTGATTCATTTAGTTGTTGCTCGAAAGCTTGCAGCAAGCGAATAACCAAGTTGCTATCTGGTAGCATGGTTCCGAAGAATAAAACTTTTTCCTCGTATTGAATCAAAATAGTCGGAAAATTTTCGATGTCGATTTCTTCAACTAAATTGGCATGATCTTCGATATCTATCCACGCAAAGCATTTATCTGAATGCGATAGACGCAGTTGATCGAAGCCCGCGCGGTATGATTGACATGTGTCGCACCAAGCGGCGCACAGGCAGGCGACTAACCACGGTTTGGTCTGCAGTTGATTCTTAATTGCTGTTAAATCGTCAGTGGAGTAGGTCGGTGTAAGCATGACATATTTTACCCTATGCGATATGAATTGAAAAAGCATTGCTTAAGCGGTGATGAAAACTTGAATAGTCGCTAGAGAAAGCGCGTTCGACAAGGTAAAATGAAAGCATGACTATTATATTGGCAATTGAAACTTCTACTGAACTCGCTTCAGTCTCTCTTAGTTCCGGTGAGCGGATTATTAGCCGCGATTTAACTGGTGTGCAAACACATTCACATGGCTTGCTGCCTGCTTTGCAGACATTGCTTTTAGAAGCTGAGCTGCAGTTGGGGCAAGTAAATGCTATAGCTTTTGGTTGTGGTCCAGGGGCATTTACCGGAACGCGCACTGCCTGTGGCGTTGTGCAGGGGCTGGCATTTGGTTTGGATGTGCCGGTGATTTCTGTCGTTAGTCTTGCTAACATGGCCGAGGCTGCTAATACGAACTCCGGATGGGAGGACATGTTATGTTTGCTTGATGCGCGCATGGATGAGGTTTATTGGGCGCATTATCGCGGCCAAAAAGGTCAATGGCTCGAGGTGCTTGCACCTAGTTTGAGCACGCTAGATGTGGCTTTAGCCTACGCGCACGCGAATAGTTTGCCATTAGTACTGGGAAATGGATTGGACGTCCCGACCACTGATGCTAATTTTATGATTACCAATGCGATGCCGCATGCCTCTTTCGCGATTCCTATTGCAATGCACGCATTTGAGCGTGGCTTGCTGTTGAATGCTGCTGACGCACAACCTTTATATCTAAGAAATAAAATCGCACAAACTACGGCTGAGCGACAATTACAGCGCGGAGTTTAGTCTTGCAAAATTTATCTCAATCTTCATCCGATGCAAAAAATGTCTATTGCTGCTCATTAGGAAGCACTGATCTCGAAGAGATTTTAAAAATAGAGAACGAGGTTTATACACATCCTTGGACCCGGGGCAATTTTCTCGATTCTTTCGCTGAGCCTTACGAGGCAATCGGCTTGAGGTCAAATAACGGTACGCTAGTCGCTTATTTTCTTTTGATGCCCATTCTCGATGAATTGCATTTGTTAACCTTTGCAGTTCATCCTCAATATCAAGGCCAGGGCTACGCGCGGCTTTTGCTAGAGGAAATGAGGCGCTTGGCAAAGTCCAAGAATTATTTGTCTATTATGTTAGAAGTACGCATCAGTAATCTGCGAGCTCGACATATTTATCAGCAGTTTGGTTTCGTTGAAATTGGAAGACGCAAGGGCTACTATCCTGTCGATCAATTGACTCGTGAAGATGCGATTGTGATGCGCATTGCGACATCGGATAGCGCGAATCTTGGGTAAATTGAAGATAGCAGGCAAATTTTATGAATGATATGCGCGATTACTATCTGAAAAATCTCGGTATAGGTGAAATTTGGCAATTGCGCCAATCGGATCTGCCCGCATCACTTGCTTTAACTGAATTGGTGGCGGGTGAAGTCGAGGCTGATGCCGATACTATGCCAAGTGTTGAGAAGGCGCTTGTTATGCCGGTCGCTGCCGCAGCTGCGCAGCCGTCAACGATAATTCCAAGTCAGTCAGATGAAAATAGCGAGTCGCCTGTTGATTGGCAGGTTTTGCACAAGACTTTGCAACAATGTCAGGCATGTTCGCTCTGTGCAAAATTCGGCAAAGGAATGCTGGGTTCTGGTGATACTTCAGCCACCGTTATGGTTATTACGGATTGGTCGGCAGCCGATGGCTCTGCGCAACTTGATCCCATTTTGCAGCAATCAGAAAAATTGCTATCGAGTATCTTAGCTGCATTGTCATTGGGCGACAAAACAAAACCGTCGTCTCGAACACTGGCGGTTTATCGTACCTCACTATTGAAGGCGAAAATTTCTGACTCATCTCAAATTACTTCGGATGTTGCAAGCGCTGATGCTGTGAGTTCTTGTCAGGCTTTCCTACATCAAGAAATTCATCAGGTAAAACCCAAAGTTTTGCTGGTATTTGGAGAAAGCTTGGCGCGGCGCTTGTTGGACGTCGATGTGGATAGCAAAATGAATATGCGGCAAGCGCAACATCAGTATCAAGAAATTCCGGTTATTGTGACTCATGATCCCCACTTCTTACTAAAACATCCGCAAGCGAAATATGAAGTTTGGCAAGATCTGTGTAGGCTAAGACAGCTGTAATGCTCTTGATGTTCTTGAGTTTTTGGTTCTTTTGGGAATGTTGACGTCAAGTGATCTTTAAAAGAAATGGGCTATGGATACCTACCAAAATAGTTTTCACCAAGAATGGTCTGAGCTAAGCGATCCGCATGTAAGAGCTTTAGCTTGGTTGCTGACTTCACCTGATGTATTAGACAAAAATGCGCCTATCTGGTGGCAGCAGATTGGTAGCTTGAACATTCCTGATCGTGAGAAATTAAGAATCTGGTTGCATGATTTAGATGCACATCCAACGCCTTTGCATGAGGCACTAAAAATACATAAATTTTTGCGTCTTGGGCATTACGCTGAAAATCTCTTGGCGTTTTATTTTAGGCATGAAGGTCTGCTATACGCACATGGTTTGCAAGTTCACAGCGAAAAATCGGATACGATTGGTGAATTCGACTATCTCTTGTTTGCTCAGGGGGGGCTATTGCACCTAGAGCTGGCGACCAAGTTTTATCTATTTCATCGTGCTGCTGACGTGTCTCGTCCTATGACGGTTTTTAATTATTTGGGCCCGAATTTGAATGACAGTCTGGGTGCGAAGATGCAAAAAATTTTGCAACAGCAGTTAAGTTTATCTCAGCACGAAGCCGCTAAAAAACTGGTGCAATCTAAAATTATCGTAGCAAAGGCATTAATCAAAGGCTGGTTGTTTTATCACACGGCTGATCGCAATTTGGCGTTTGTGGGAGGCATTGCTAGTAATCATTGTTTGGGTTTTTGGTGGACTTTGGACGAGTTTGAGCACTTAGCCGTTCCTTATGCCTTAAGGTTGGAGCGTTTGCAATGGTTGGCGCCAGCACAGGCGTCGCCTGATGAAGTGATGGAAAAATCGATGATACTCGATGCGTTACATCGACATTTTCAAGTTGATAGCACGCCTGTTATGGTGGCGATCATGAAGAGAAATGGTCACTTGATGCAAGAATTTTGTCGCGGTATGGTGGTGTCAAATGACTGGCCTGCACGTGCGACGTTGGTGCTGCCAACTTAGTTACTTAGCTGCTTGATTCTTTCTTGTTTTATTCGTGTTTTTGTTCACCGATCAAAGCCACTGAATCAAATATTTTCTGATTGGCTTTGTGTTTTAGCATGACTGCATACATGGTCGAAGCGACAAATAGGCCGAAGATCACGATAATAATACTGGTGTGCAGTTGCAGCGAAACCATAAAGCTATAGATCGCTAATACCACCAATATCGATAAATTTTCATTGAAATTTTGTACTGCAATAGAGTGTCCTGCACTCATTAGAACATGGCCTCGATGTTGTAGTAAGGCGTTCATCGGCACTACGAAAAATCCTGCTAAGCCGCCAATAAATATCAGTAAGGGATAGGCCAGCCAAACTGATTTTACAAAAATCATCGACGTTACAACTAGACCCATGGCTATGCCAAGTGGCATGACCGAAAGTGATTTTTTCAGGGGAACAATACGTGCTGCGAATAAGGCACCAAGTGCAATTCCTAAAGCAAAGACGCCTTGCAATTCCGTGCCCTTGTTGAGAGGCATATTTAAGTTGACTTTTGCCCATTCCAAAACGAGTAACTGTAAAGTTGCTCCAGCGCCCCAGAATAAAGTGGTTACAGAAAGTGAGATTTGACCTAGTTTATCTTTCCACAGTCTTACTGAGCAATGAGCAAAATCGCGCAGTAAACAGATTGGATTTGACTCTTGCTTGTGATATTTAGCTCCGGTGTCGGGGATGTAACGATTGAATATGGCAGCAACGACATAGCAGCCGGTGATAACGCACAGTGCCGATTCATTGATACTGTCGACGCCTAAATCAATCAGAGGAAAATCAAATGAAAGTAATACCGCAGAGATGTTTGGATCGATTAGCTTACCACCGAGCAGAACGCCAAGAATGATAGAGCTGATGGTGAGTCCTTCTATCCAGCCATTCGCCGCGACCAATTTTTCGGGCGGTAGTAATTCGGTCAGGATGCCATATTTAGCTGGCGAATAGGCCGCTGCACCGAAGCCAACTACGCCGTAGGCAATGACAGGGTGCACATCAAAAAACATCAGCGCACAGCCGCCAACTTTGATCAAGTTGGTGATGAACATGACTTTGCCTTTGGGGCGAGAGTCAGCAAATGCACCAACAAAGGCAGCTAGCAGCACGTAGGATAGCGCGAAGCTCCATTTAAGTAATGGAGTCATCCAAGCTGGTTCGTGCATAGAGACTAAAAGTGCCATCGCTGCAATTAGCAGCGCGTTATCAGCAAGCGAAGAAAAAAACTGCGCTGCCATAATTGTGTAAAAACCGCGTTTCATTCGATCCGTGCACCTTTGTCTAGTCACATGCCTGATATGCTTTATCTGGCAGGCAAGCTTTATACCATGAAATATCACATGAAACATCGAATAATTCTTTGAAATAGCGCAAGCATCGATGGGAATACTGAGTAAAATATCAGTATTCTTCTTGTTCTTAACAACACTTTGTATCGCTCGTGCACATTGGCACGTATTGAGAACGCATTAAGCACACCTTAAGTACGCAATTACACGCATTTAAACGCAATATGGCTAAACAAAAAACTAATTACACTTGTACCGAATGTGGCGGCGTGCAAAGTAAATGGGCGGGACAATGTCCGGCTTGCCAGCAATGGAATACTTTGGTCGAAACCTTGGTTGAAGAAGCTGGGAATCGATTTTCAACAAACAAATATCAGGGCATAGCGCAGACTGCACCGATATTAAATTTAGCGGAAATTGATGCGCAAGATATTCCTCGTTTTGGAACTGGGATTGAGGAGTTTGATCGGGTTTTGGGAGGTGGTTTGGTTCCTGGTGGCGTGGTGTTGATTGGTGGTGATCCGGGGATAGGCAAATCGACGCTGTTATTACAAGCCTTATCGAATCTCAATAAGATTAAAAAAGTACTCTATGTCAGTGGCGAGGAATCTGGTGCACAAATTGCCCTGCGCGCTAAGCGTTTATTGGTAGAAGCGAGTGGCTTATCCTTGCAAGCCGAAATTCAATTAGAAAAAATTCTCAATACGCTGGCTGAGCATAAGCCACAAGTGGTGGTGATTGACTCGATACAAACGCTTTATTCTGATGTTTTGACTTCAGCGCCGGGATCGGTCGCACAAGTAAGAGAATGCGCAGCTCAACTGACTCGTGTCGCTAAAACCATGAACATCACCATGATTTTGGTTGGTCATGTGACCAAGGAGGGCGCTTTGGCGGGGCCACGCGTGCTGGAACATATTGTGGATACGGTGTTGTATTTTGAGGGAGATACCCATTCTAGTTTTCGCCTCGTTCGTGCGATTAAAAATCGGTTTGGTGCGGTGAATGAGTTAGGCGTATTCGCGATGACAGAACGTGGTTTGAAAGGTGTTTCAAATCCATCGGCGTTATTTTTATCGCAGCATGATACGCAAGTACCCGGTTCCTGCGTCATGGTGACGCAAGAAGGTACTCGTCCTTTGCTAGTTGAAATTCAGGCTCTAGTTGATACCTCACACGCTCCCAATGCCAAACGCTTGTCGGTCGGCTTGGAACAAAATCGTCTAGCCATGTTATTGGCGGTTTTGCATAGACATGCCGGTGTCGCCGCATTTGATCAGGATGTTTTTATTAATGCAGTCGGAGGCGTCAAGATTACTGAGCCTGCCGCTGATCTGGCGGTTCTATTGGCGATCAATTCGTCTATGCGTAATAAGCCACTGCCACGTGGTTTGGTGGTGTTTGGTGAGGTTGGCTTGGCTGGCGAAATTCGACCTGCGCCGCGTGGTCAAGAGCGTTTGCGTGAAGCTGCCAAGTTGGGGTTTTCGGTGGCGATGATACCTAAATCAAATGCGCCTAAACAAAAAATCGAAGGTTTGCAAATTATTGCTGTTGATCGTATTGACGAGGCGCTGAATAAGATTCGTGATGTGGATGGTTTGGTCGATTGAGGTCATTAGGTTACGCCCCCAAAGATAGATAAATGGGGGCGACCTCAATCGGATACTTAAATTTATTTTTTTGCCGGCTTTATTTTTTGCTTGGGAGATAAAACGGTGGCCAATGCTTTTGGCATGGTATCTGGATAATCGCGACTAAAATGTAAGCCACGACTTTCGCGTCGAGATAGGGCACTGTTGACGATTAATGAGGCGACTTCAACCAGATTGCGTAGCTCTAATAAATTGTTAGAGATACGAAAATTCGCATAGTATTCATCGATTTCTTCTTTCAGTAATTTAATCCTATGCTTGGCGCGTTCTAGACGTTTGGTGGTGCGCACGATGCCGACATAATTCCACATAAAACGACGTAATTCATCCCAGTTGTTAGCGATCACGACTTCTTCGTCAGCATCTGAAACGCGGCTTTCATCCCACGCTGGCAAGTCGGGAATTTCTATTAGGGTTTGAGCTGCTATATGCTGCGCTGCGGCTTTGCCGACGACTAAGCACTCCAGTAAGGAGTTGCTAGCGAGACGATTGGCGCCATGCAAGCCTGTGTAAGCGGTTTCACCCACCGCATATAAGCCTGGAATATCGGTTCTGCCTAAGGTGTCAGTGACCACACCACCACAGGTAAAGTGAACAGCGGGCACTACAGGAATTGCTTGTTTAGTGATGTCTATACCCAGTTCTAAGCAGCGGGCGTAAATAGTGGGGAAGTGCTCTTTTAAAAATTCTGGTGGTTGATGGCTAATGTCGAGCTCTACATAATCGAGGCCGCGTTTTTTCATTTCGAAGTCAATCGCTCTCGCTACCACGTCGCGTGGAGCCAGTTCAGCTCGCTCATCATGCGACAACATAAAGCGTGTGCCAGCTGCTGCACCGGCTTCAGGTGGCAGTTTTAAAATGCCACCTTCACCGCGAACTGCTTCGGTAATTAAAAAAGATTTGGCGTATGGATGATACAGGCAGGTTGGATGAAATTGCATGAATTCCATGTTCGCTACTCGGCAGCCTGCGCGCCATGCCATCGCGATGCCATCGCCTGTCGCGGTATCTGGATTGGTCGTATACAAATATACTTTACCTGCTCCGCCTGTTGCCATGACCGTGTGTTGCGCGCTAACAGTGTGCACGGTACCTGACTTTACATCTTGCACATAAAGACCTAAGCAACGAGGTGTGGCAGAGGTATCGCCTACCTTGCTTGAGGTAATAACGTCAATCGCGTAATGATGTTCAAATAAACTGATGTTAGGATGCTTGCGCACTAGCTGCTCTAAAGTAACTTGAACTGCATGGCCAGTTGCATCGGCTGCATGAATGATGCGACGTTGGCTGTGCCCGCCTTCGCGAGTTAGATGAAATCCTAATTCTGCATGCTGATCTTTAGTGAAGGGAACGCCTTGCTCGATCAACCAGTCTATCGCGGCTCGGCCTTGCTCAATGATAGTACGAGTAGCACTTTCGTCGCATAATCCAGCGCCCGCAACAATGGTGTCGGCAATATGTTGTTCATGACTGTCATGTGAATCAAGCACAGCCGCAATGCCACCTTGCGCCCAATTGCTTGCACCGTCTAAAAGGGTTCGTTTCGAGATGACGGCAACTTTATGTGTTTGCGCTAAATGTAAAGCTACCGATAATCCTGCCAAACCACTTCCAACAATGGCTACATCAAATTTCATCATGAGTATCAACCGTCTATGTTTTGCTAAAAAAAGGGCTTAACTATATGCGATTTTTTTAAACTCATGTTTGCTCTAGCTGAAAATTCTACTTTTGTCGCGTGATTATATTTGCAGTTTTGTTGCGTAGTTCTAGGGATTAAGTTTTGTTGCTGAGAGTTTTTCTTCAGATTTAAAGCGACTTACCGAAGATTTTTCGTGCGAAAGATAGGCTGGGTGCGTGATGCATTCGAATTTTTTTTTGTTTTTTTTATGCATGCGGTCCAAAAAAACATCCAAAGCGCTTGACACAATACTGATCGCCTTGATCTAATACCGGATGCAAATTTTCGCCAGACCGTAGAGCTTGCACAGTCTTGGGTTTGAGCCAAAAATATCATCGTAGTGTTAATTTTTTGTGAGGGGACCATAAGTGAATAAAACTGAATTGATCGACCATATCGCTAAATCTGCCGATTTGTCTAAAGCTGCTTCAGCACGTGCATTGGATGCTGTGATCGCGGCTGTTAAAACAACTTTGAAAAAGAACGGCACAGTAACGCTCGTTGGTTTTGGTACTTTTTCTGTCGGTAAGCGTGCTGCACGTACTGGTCGCAATCCACGTACCGGTGAAGCAATCAAGATTAAGTCAGCGAAGGTTCCTAAATTTAAGCCTGGCAAAGCTTTGAAAGATGCGGTAAACTAATGCACTTCGCGATTTAGTTATTAAAGATAAGTAAGTCGCATTGTTGTTGATAGATGGGGCGCTTAGCTCAGTTGGTAGAGCGGAGCCCTTACAAGGCTTAGGTCGGGAGTTCGAGCCTCTCAGCGCCCACCAGATATCAGCAATAGCAGGAAATTGGAGTGGTAGTTCAGTTGGTTAGAATACCGGCCTGTCACGCCGGGGGTCGCGGGTTCGAGCCCCGTCCGCTCCGCCAACATCTAAAAGGCGAACATATGTTCGCCTTTTTTTATATTTTTCTTGGTAATTTTTTCGAATTGATCGGTGAACCATGTTTGAGTATATTCGTACCCATAAACGCATCATGCAAGGCGTGCTCTTGGTGATTATTTTCCCATCGTTTGCGCTGTTTGGTGTTGATAGTTTCATGCGTTCGCGTGATGCGAATACGGCGGTAGCGACGGTCGCAGGTCAATCTATCAGTCAGCAAGAATTTGATCAGGCTATGCGCAGCCAATTGGACCGTTTGAAGCAGGCTTATGGACCGGAATTTGATGCACAGATGCTCAATACGCCAGAAGCACGTCAAGGCATTTTGGATGACTTGATTGCACGTAAGGCAATGAGCGCAGAGACGGTTAAAAACAAATTGACTGTTACAGATCAGTCTTTGCAACAAAATATTCTTGAAACACCAGGCTTAAAAAAGCCAGACAATACTTTTGATACCGATCGCTATAAGAGCTTATTGGCAATGCAAGGCATGACGCCGGCGATGTATGAAGCAAATTTGCGGCAAGATTTGGCATTGCAGCAGTTGCTTAATTCAGTACAGAATTCTGCGATCAATTCAAAAACGGTGGCGGAACGTATTGCACTGATTTCTGAGCAAGAGCGCGAAGTCCAAGCTTTGAGTTTCAAAGCAAAAGATTATGTAGCGGATGTCAAAATTACAGATGATATTTTGCGTGCTTACTACAATAAAAATGCAGCGCAATTTGAGATTCCTGAATTGGTTAATGCGGAATATGTTGTGTTAAGCAACGAGGCTTTGGCTGAGCAAATCACCGTAGCTGACGCTGACGTCCTTGCCCATTACGAACAGAATAAAAAGAACTACACAACAGATGAGCAACGTCGTGCTAGTCATATTTTGCTGAATTTGAAAAAAGACGCAAGTGCCGATGAAACTAAGGCAGTAAAAGAGAAAGCAGCAGCTTTGTTGGCGCAAGTGCGTAAGAGCCCAGATCAATTTGCTAAATTGGCGAAAGAAAATTCTCAGGATTTGGGTTCGGCAGAGCGTGGTGGTGATCTTGATTACTTCTCTCGTGGTGCGATGGTAAAAGCGTTTGACGATGTTGCCTTTAAATTGAAACAAGGCGAAATCAGTGATTTGGTACAAAGTGAATTTGGTATTCACATTATTCAATTGACTGCGGTTAAACCTGCAGCCATTAAGCCTTTGGAAGAAGTAAAAGCGCAATTGGTGGCAGATATTAAAAAACAAAAAGCAGCTAAGGCCTATGCTGAAGCGTCCGAAGCTTTTACGAATATGGCGTACGAACAGCCAGATAGTTTGAAGCCTATCGCAGAAAAATTGAAATTGAAAATTGAGCAGGTAAGCAATCTGCAACGTCAAAGTATGCCGGGTGCTCCTGCGACGATGATTGCTAATAATCCTAAATTTTTGAAGGCAATTTTTTCCGATGATTCTTTAAAGAAAAAACACAATACGGAAGCCGTTGAAATTGCACCGAATACTTTGGTCGCAGGACGTGTAGTTGAATACAAGCCAGCGGTTAAGCGTCCTTTTGAAGAAGTGAAAGCGGTCATTCAGGGGAAAATCGAGCAAACAGAATCTTTAGCTTTGGCGAAGAAGGCAGGCGAGGCAAAATTGCAAGCTTTGAAAGCGGCCGATAATGCCAATGGTTTTGCCGAAACTAAAACGGTGTCTCGTTTGAAAAAGCCAGAGTTGAGCAATGAGGCTTTCTTGGCGGTTGTAAAGGCAGACGTGCAAAAATTACCTGCTTACGTGGGGGTTGAAGTTGCAGGGCAGGGCTACGAGGTCTATCGCATTTCTAAAGTAAGCCAAGGTACGCCTGATCCTGTTCGTCGCTTGTCCGAAGCTAAGCAAGTTGAAAATGCGGTTGCACAGCAAGAGGTATTTAGCTACGTTGAGGCGTTGAAACAAAATGCCAAAGTAACGATTAATCGTGCCGCTTTGGCATCAAAATCAAATTCGAACGCGGCGCAATAATTGATGTAATTGAGTTTGAGAATAAGCATATCGCGTCATTAATGTTATCGATAGCTTGGCTAACTTATTTTAAGCAGCTTATTTTAGGTAATTGATGTGGTGATTGATTTGAAAAAGACAGCCTTCGGGCTGTCTTTTTTTTTGCTCGAATTCTCGATATTTGTGGGTTTTTTTGCGATATTTTAGAGAAATTCTTTATTCAGCTAAAAGTTGCTTTGCAATACAGGTTATATTTGATTTGTATCAATGTAGCTCTGTGGAACGATTGTTATCCTGCATCTGTATTTTTTAACCGAGTGAGATCATGACTATAAACAATGAAAACACCTACAACTATCGAGTTGTTCGCCAATTTTCTGTCATGGCAGTAGTGTGGGGCGTGGTTGGTATGCTAGTGGGCGTACTGATTGCAACTCAACTTGCCTGGCCAGAATTTTTATCCGGAATTTCTTGGTTGAGCTATGGGCGATTGCGTCCCTTGCATACCAATGCAGTGATTTTTGCCTTTGGTGGCTGTGCTCTGTTTGCGACTTCGTTTTATGTCGTGCAGCGTACTTGTAACGTACGTCTATTTGGTGGCCCGTTGATCGAATTTGTATTCTGGGGCTGGCAATTAGTGATTGTTGCTGCAGTGGTTAGTTTGCCTTTAGGTTATACCCAAGGTAAGGAATATGCAGAATTGGAATGGCCAATTGATATTCTGATCGCCTTGGTATGGGTCTCTTACGCAGTGGTGTTTTTCGGCACTATCGTTAAGCGTAAGGTCGAGCATATCTACGTAGCGAACTGGTTCTACGGTGCATTCATTGTTGCGGTAGCCGTTCTGCATATCGTTAATAGTGCGGCGATGCCAGTCTCTTTCATGAAATCTTATTCTGCCTATTCTGGTGTGCAAGATGCGATGGTGCAATGGTGGTACGGCCATAATGCGGTGGGTTTCTTCCTGACTGCGGGTTTCCTCGGCATGATGTATTACTTCGTACCGAAACAAATTGGTCGCCCAGTGTATTCCTATCGCTTGTCTATCGTTCACTTTTGGGCCTTGATTTTTACTTATATGTGGGCGGGTCCGCATCACTTGCATTACACCGCTTTGCCAGATTGGGCGCAATCGATTGGTATGTTGTTCTCCTTGATTTTGTTGGCGCCATCATGGGGTGGTATGGTCAACGGTATTATGACTTTGTCCGGCGCTTGGAGTAAGTTGCGTTCTGATCCTATCTTGCGTTTCTTAATTGTTTCCTTGTCCTTCTACGGCATGTCGACTTTCGAAGGTCCTATGATGGCGATCAAAACAGTGAACGCATTATCGCATTACACTGACTGGACGGTTGGTCACGTGCATTCAGGTGCTTTGGGTTGGGTCGGTTTTATTTCTATTGGTAGCTTGTATTACCTCGTTCCACGTTTGTTCGGTCAAACTCAAATGTATAGCAAACGCTTGATTGAAATGCATTTCTGGATTGCGACAATCGGTATCGTTCTGTATATCGCGGCGATGTGGATTGCTGGTGTGATGCAAGGTTTGATGTGGCGCGCAGTGAACGAAGATGGCACTTTGACTTACACCTTCGTTGAGTCTGTAAAAGCAACTTATCCTTACTATGTGATTCGTTTGGCAGGCGGTATTTTGTATCTGAGCGGTATGTTGTTGATGGTCTATAACGTCGCAAAAACGATGATGTTGGCCAAACCTGCAAACAATGCGATTCCTGCGTTGCCAGCAGCACATGCAACTCATACAGCCCACGCTTAACCTCGACACTATCAGGAGAATCTAAATGCGTAAATTTACTCATGATTTGATCGAGCGCAATATCGGTCTTATGTTGGTACTGGTTATTTTGACGATCAGTATTGGTGGTATGGTTGAAATCGTACCTTTATTCTTTCAAAAATCGACTACCTCTGCGGTGCAGGGTATGAAACCTTATTCCGCCTTGCAATTGGCGGGGCGTGATATCTATTTGCGTGAAGGCTGCTATGGTTGCCATTCCCAAATGATCCGTCCTTTCCGCGCCGAGACTGAACGTTATGGTCATTACTCTGTGGCAGGTGAGTCTGTTTATGATCATCCGTTCCAATGGGGTAGTAAGCGTACTGGTCCAGATTTGGCGCGTGTTGGTGGTCGTTATAGTGACACTTGGCACAAAGACCATTTGACCGATCCACGTTCTGTTGTGCCTGAATCCAATATGCCAGCCTATCCATGGTTGTTAAAGGCAACTGTAGACGGCGCTGGAATGGCACCAAGAATGAAGGCAATGCAAACTTTGGGCGTTCCATATACGGCCGAAGAAATTGCGAAGGCATCTGAAGAAGTAACTGGCAAAACCGAGATGGAAGCCTTGATTGCTTACTTGCAGGTCTTGGGTACTTCGATCAAAAACAAAAACTAGGATGACTAGAACTTTTTAGGAGAGTTGACGATGAATTTTACGATCTTAAGCAGTGTGATGACCGTGATCAGTATGATCGCTTTCATAGGCATCCTGTACTGGGCTTTCAGTTCTAAGAATAAAGCCCGTTTTGAAGAATTGGCACAATTGCCACAAGATAATGAGAATGGAAAATAGCCATGGCAGATTTTTTTAGCGAATGGTGGAGCACCGCAATTGCCGTGTTAACAGGCATTAGTATTCTTGCGTGTGGACTCTTATTATGGTCTCAATCCAAAGTCAAAGTGAAAATCGGTACCGATGGGAAACCATTGCCAGCCGAAACCACTGGTCACGTTTGGGATGAGTCTTTGATGGAACAAAACAATCCTTTGCCAAAATGGTGGATGTGGTTGTTTTATCTGACGATTATTTATAGCGTTGGATACTTGATTGTTTATCCAGGTATGGGCTCTTACAAAGGCACATTTGGTTGGACACAAGAGGGCGCTTATCAGAAGGAAATGAAAGACGGTGAAGCGCAGTACGGCCCTTTGTTTAACAAGTATCTGAATACCGATGTGAAACAAGTTGCACTCGATCCACAAGCCCGCGAAATCGGTCAACGTTTATTCTTGAATAGCTGCGCCCAATGCCACGGCTCGGATGCCCAAGGCGGCAAAGGTTATCCAAATTTAACCGATAGCGATTGGTTATATGGTGGTGCACCAGAAGTGATCAAGACCACGATACAAGAAGGTCGTCATGGGCAAATGCCACCTATGGGGGCTGCGTTAGGTGGTGACGATGATGTTAAAAATGTCGCCAACTATGTAATGAGTTTGTCGGGTTCTGCACATGATCCTATCAAAGCTGCGCTTGGTAAAGGTAAGTTTGGTGTTTGTGCTGCCTGTCACGGTGCTGATGGCAAAGGTAACCAAGCCATTGGCTCACCAAACCTGACAGATAAAGTTTGGTTGTATGGTGGTGGTATCGATAATATTGTCGAGACCATTAATAAAGGTCGCGGCAATCAAATGCCAGCTCATAAAACCATATTGACTGATGCTAAGATTCATTTATTGACCGCCTACGTCTGGGGACTGTCAAATTCTGGATCTGCGGTGTCGGCAGCTGATGCCAATGCACTCAAACAAATCGCTAGTGCCTCCGCGGTCGCTAGTGCGGAAGTCACCGCTGAGGGCAAGTAAGCAATACGCTAGGGTAAATCCTAGCAAACGATAGTAAGTTATAGTACGTAACTGTAGTACGTCGCTATAGTATGTAGTCGTTAGTTATAGATAGTTGAAAATAGTGTGACCTGCTTGCAGTGATAAGCAAAAACGCCTATTAACAGGCAAGCAGGAAACCAACGAAGGTAAAGTAGCACGACATGAAAAAAATACCCATTATCCCAGTGCCTGTTGATGAAGCTGAGCTCGCATTATTTGAAGAACGAAAAAAGATTTATATGCGTTCTCAAAAAGGTTGGTTTCAATCTTGGCGTTGGGTTTTGGTGTTTTTTACCCAGATATTATTTTACGGTTCAGCTTGGTTGACTTGGAATGATCGCCAAGCTGTTTTGTTTGATTTGGTGAATCGTAAATTTTATATATTTGGCTTGGTGTTATGGCCGCAAGATTTTATTTATCTCGCCGTTTTATTAGTTATTTCTGCGCTATCACTATTTTTATTTACGGCTATAGCAGGACGCTTGTTTTGTGGTTACGCCTGTCCTCAGACGGTGTACACCGAAATTTTTATGTGGGTGGAAGCTAAAATAGAAGGCGACCGCAATGCGCGCATGAAATTAGACCAGGCGCCGATGTCCTTCAATAAGCTTCGCCGTAAATCGACCAAACATTTTATTTGGTTGGCAATTGCACTTTGGACCGGCTTTACCTTCGTAGGTTATTTTTCACCTATTCAAACTTTGGCCAGCGAAGTTCTGTCTTTTAGCTTGGGGCCATGGGAAACATTTTGGTTCTTGTTTTACGCTTTTGCGACTTATGGCAATGCGGGCTTCATGCGTGAACAAGTATGTAAATACATGTGCCCATATGCGCGCTTTCAAAGCGCCATGTTTGACAAAGACACTTTAATTGTTACCTATGATACTGAGCGTGGCGAGCCACGCGGTTCTCGCAATAAAAAAGTGGACTTCAAAGCGGAAGGCTTAGGTTCTTGCGTCGATTGCGGTATTTGTGTTCAGGTTTGTCCAACCGGAATTGATATACGCCAAGGCTTGCAATACGAATGTATCGCATGCGGTGCCTGTATTGATGGCTGTGATCAAGTGATGGACAAGATGGGATATGAGCGCGGCTTAATTCGTTATACCACTGAGCATGCGCTGACCGAAAAAATGACTAAAGATGCGATGTGGAAACGGGTATTTCGTTTGCGCACACTGGTATATGGCGCGATACTTGGTTTAATCGTGTTGTTAGCTGCGGTTTCTTTGGCGTATCGTATCCCTTTGAAAGTAGACGTAATCCGTGATAGAGCGATGCCGAAAATAACCGAAGTAGGTGCGATAGAAAACGTCTATCGTTTGCAGATTATGAACACACAAGAAGCCGCTCGTAATTTCCAAATTAGCGTCAAAGGAATTCCTGGTGCGACTATTGTGAATGAGGCACAAGTCTCTATCAAAGCAGCGACCAGTATGGCGTTCCCGGTTCGGGTCAGAGTGCCAGCCGGTGCCGCGCCAACCGGTTCGAACAGAATACGCTTTGTGGTGTCAGATAGTGAAAGCGCTAATATTTCAGTGACCGAGAAAGCGGTTTTCTTAGTCCCAAGATAAACAGCTAAATTAGATCTGTAAATGCAGTTTGCATACCAAAAGTGACATAAAGTGAAGCAAATTGAAGGAGCGACTATGAACGCAGGAATTTTGACCCAACCCGTTAAAAAAGACATCTGGTATAAAGAACCGTGGTTGCTACTGGTTGTAGGCGGTCCATTATTGGTGGTCTGCGCAAGTTTATTTACGGGCTTTATTGCATTTCGTGGCGCTGATCAAGTGGTGGCGAAAGATTATTATCGCCAAGGATTAATGATCAATACGAATCTGCAACGCGATGCCAAAGCGCGTGAATTGGCTTTGCATGCAGGCTTGCAATTGGATATGGCGAATAAAAAAATCGTGATGCAATTGAATTCCAAACAAGTGTTGCCCGATTTGGTGCAACTCAGTTTAGCAAGCTCGGGCGCTGCCAGCGGTTCTGTTGAAGAGGTAGTTCGTCGCTTGCCGCTTAAGTTGATTGCGGATGGCAAATATGATGCGGATTTATCACAGGATAAAAAGCTGGAGAATGCAATTAATTCTGGTGTACTGCATATTTTGCACGTGAAATTAGAAACCAATGATTGGCGTTTGACGGGCGATTGGTTAGATCCATTACAAAGGCAATTGGCATTATCACCTTCGCGTTAGTCGGCTTACAAAAAACAATGTTGTGTGGTTTGACTCAATGTGAGTCTGCAGTAAAGACCGGTAAAGGAGTGAGGTTTGGACACTAGCAATCTACAGCAAAAACAAACGCAAGAACAAACGCACAATAAGACGCAAGAACAAACGTCGATACGTTCCATATTAATGGTGGTATTGTGGCCTGCATTTTTAATGGCATGTGTTGCTACTGGCGTTTTCTTTAGTTTGGTTGATCCCATGGAACTCATTGTTCTGGATGAACGCGTACAAGTCCATATGCTAGGTGCTTATACGATAGGTTTTTTGATTTTTTGGGCTTTAGGCGCATTCTCAAGTTGGCTCACCGCTTTACTCTTACGAAAAATAACATAGATTACTTGGGCGCAAAAATGACGATTTTAGAAAACAGCATACAAGACAATTTGGAGATTTCTGAGGAATTGATTCGACGTTTCGATTCGCTCGGTCCTCGATATACTTCTTATCCTACGGCTGATCGTTTCAATGCTGAATTCACTGAATCGTCTTACATTCAGTATTTAAAACAACGTAATGATGCGGTGGATAAACCGCCATTGTCCTTGTATATTCACATCCCGTTTTGCGCATCGCTTTGTTACTACTGCGCCTGCAATAAAGTAATTACCAAAGATCGTAGTAAATCGGCGATTTATTTGAACTATCTGGCGAAAGAACTGCAACTGGTCAAGCAACATTTGACCGCTCGTGAAACTATTTCGCAATTGCACTTAGGCGGTGGAACCCCTACTTTCTTAAGCGAAGCAGAGATGCGCGGCTTGATGGCAATGTTGCGTGAGCATTTTGATTTTGCCGCCGATGCCGAAATATCGATAGAAATTGATCCGCGTACAGTGACGCCTGAGACCTTACAACTGCTCGCTGATGTCGGCTTTAACCGCACCAGTTTAGGTGTGCAGGATTTTGATGAGCAAGTACAAATTGCAGTGCATAGAATTCAGCCCTACGACATGGTGGAGAAATGTATTACGCAAAGCCGTGCAGTAGGATTTCAGTCGATTAATTTTGATTTGATTTATGGCTTACCTAAACAAAGTTTGGAAAGTTTTTCACGTACTTTGGATCAGGTTATCGCCTTATCACCTGCACGTATTGCTTTATATAACTACGCACATTTGCCGACACGTTTTAAACCTCAACGTCGAATCAACGAGGCTGACTTGCCCTCTGCCGAACAGCGTTTGCAAATCTTCTTAATGTCACTACGTCGCTTGCTGGCAGAGGGTTATGTATATATTGGTTTAGATCATTTTGCGAAACCTGATGACAGTTTGGCCTTGGCGGTGAAAGACAAATCATTGCACAGAAATTTTCAGGGCTATACAACCCGTGCCGACTGTGATCTGGTGGCTTTGGGTTTATCCTCAATAGGTAAAATTGGTGCGTCTTACGTACAAAATTTACGCACTTTAGATGAGTACTACGCAGCGCTTGATCAGAATAAATTACCGGTCGAAAAAGGCTTTCATCTGAGTGAAGACGATTTGCTGCGCCGTGAAATTATTATGGATTTGATGTGTAGCACCAGTTTGGATATTCCAGAAATCGAACGTAAATACCATATTCGCTTTGCGGAGTATTTTAGTGATGAGTTAGCTCGTATCCAAGCGTATGCGGATGAAGGTCTGATGAGGATAGGTGAGTCAGCCGTGAGTGTAACGGCCAAAGGACGGATGTTTGTGCGTGCCTTTAGTATGGTGTTTGATCAGTATTTGTCACGCCAAAGTGGTGCAAAATATTCTAAATTGATTTAAGGCAGTAGGCGACGCCATGCTGACCTTTCCATTCATAATCGCGGCCTTATCTGCGGGATTGATTGGTGGATTTCATTGCGTTGGTATGTGTGGTGGAATCGCAAGTCTATTGAGCAGTTTGCCTACAATTACCGAGGTCTCTCAAGCTAAGATCGACGACAGGCTGAGTTTGTCCAAAGTAATTCCTATCAATCCAGTGCTGGCGACAGGCAATGCAAGTCCTGTTTCGAATCTTGGACGGAAGCTATATCCATATAAATTACATGCCGGGCGTCTATCCACCTACGCACTTATTGGGGCGGTATTTGGTGGTTTCGGTGCGAGTAGTTTGCGGTGGAAAGCAGAATTTCCAATCACAAGCATTTTTTTTGCTCTCGGTAATTTGACATTGGTCTTTTTAGGGCTGCGCCTGCTGGGCTTTAAGTTGAATTTATTGTTAAGCACATTCTTGCCGACATTTTTGACAGCTAAGACCCAAGCGCTTTATAGCAAACTCACTCCCAGTTTACAGCGCGGTAGTGCGCACCCGTATTTGACAGGAATGGCCTGGGGTTGTTTGCCATGTGGCTTGTCGTATGCGATTGCGCCATTCGCTTTGTTATCAGGAGCAGCATGGTCAGGTGCGGTGTTGATGTTGCTGTTTGGTTTAGCAGCACTGCCACATTTATTAATTGCGCAAACCATGTCTAAACAAATCAAAGCGCATGGCATGATGGGTGTAGTGCAGGCCTTATTTGCTTTGATTTTAATTGGCTTTGGCGTGGCAGGTCTGTTCTATTTTGATATGAATAGTATGCCGGATTTCTTGTGCGTAACGCCGCGCTAGTTCAGAAGAGCTGGAGTCAGTAGCAAGTAATTATTGAGAAAATTGGCTAGCAAGCATAAGGACTAAAGTGAACGCTAGGTCAGCTTTGAACTTATTTTTTGATATCGAGTAAAGAGGCAAACATAGCATCGGCAACTTGAACAATTTTTGCTGAGAATTCAAAGCCCGCTTTGTATTGTAAATTGTTGGTGAGTTCGGTACTCAGATCGGAGCCACTTAAGTCCTTACCGTTGCCATTTACATTGTTGTTTTGGGCCGCCAATTGCTGGCTGGTTTTACTGATGTTGACGATCACGCCGCCATTGGTATTTTCTTGAAAGCTCGCCACTTGCGGTTGAAAATTTTTGGTGCTGGCATTGGCGATATTATGACCACTGCTATCAAGCGCTCCTGAGTAGGCTCGCATGCCAGAAACACCTATATTAAAGCTAGAGAGTGACATCATACTTCCTTCAACTTTGCTTGCTTATTTGCTGATTACTTAACTAGACTCGTTTTGAGTCTCGATTGGTTCTAGCATAGCGCTAATTCAGTAAGTTTGCAGAAAATTTTATGCACTGTAAAAAAGTACGATTTTCTATTCTTGCCTTGATATTATTTTTAGATAAGACTAAATTAATTTGGCGCTGTTGGATTGCTGCCTCAAAGGTAATGTAATTTGAATTTGCGTTCCTTTACCTACTTCGCTCAATACTTGAAATTCACCTTGCATCGCTTTGATTCGTTCACGCATACCAACTAAGCCAAATGAACGCGTTTTATTCATCGCGCCTTCTTCAATTCCGCGACCATCATCTTGTATCGTAAACGCTAAGGATTGTTCATCTCTTGCAAATCGAATGATGACGTGATTGGCTTTCGCATGGCGGGCGACATTGGTCAGCGATTCTTGCACTATACGAAAGATCGCAGTGCTAGGCTCATCGTCGAGAATTAATTGCTCTTCATTGGCGATCAAGTCACAGTTAATGCCATGTCTTTGTGAGAATTCCTTTTGTAAAGTTTGTAGCGCAAAAAATAATCCACCTTCATCTAGCGCACGAGGGCGAAGATCGGTTGCGATGCGGCGTAAAGTTGTGATGGATGTCAGTAGTAATTGATCCATGCTATTTAAAGCCAAGCGCGATTTGCCGGCTAAACCTTGGTCGCGTTGTAGTAGCGATAAATCCATACGCAGCGCAGCCAATAGTTGACCTAGATCGTCGTGCAATTCTCGGGCGATGTGTTTGCGTTCCTCTTCGCGTATGCTTTGTAAAGCCGATGATAGTTGACTAAGCTCTGAATGATATTGCGCCATTTTTTCTTTGGCTAGTTTGCGTTCGCTGGTATCACGGAAAATCACGGTGTAGAACCGTTTGTCATTTTCAATCAGGCTGGAAATGGAGGCTTCCAGTGGAAACTCGCTACCATTGGCATGCAAGCCCGTGACGTAATAATCGTCAAAATTGCCGCCCATTTTTCGGCGAGTTGTGCCACGTTCACCAAATTGATTGACATGGGTGTTGTGGACATGTCGATGTCTCATGGGAATGACTATATCAATTGGGGCGCCTTGTAATTGATTCACGGTGTAACCAAAAATACTGGCAGCAGCCGGATTGACCAAAATAATGGTATGGCTTTCATCGATAGTCAGAATGCCGTCCATGGCAGTTTCTATGACGCCGACTAAGCGCCGTTTGTGGATGAGTAATTCATCCGCCGTATTTTGTAAGTCTTTGGTCGTTTGAATTAAGCTTGAGTAGGGAGCGTGAATATTGATGCCAACCATGCTGCGATAAATCGCGAATGCCGCTAGTACTTGAAATACATGTCCAATCACCACGAACAATTCATCCGGAAATTGGTACATAGAAAAATAAGTTTCTGAGATCGCCATCATCGCACTCGCAAAAAATAGCAAGGAGCGTTTGATCTTTAGATCGGTATCAATATTGAGTCTGTCAGAGCGTAATATTTGACGATATAACAAAGCAGCCGTGATGACGTTAATCACAACCAGCAAAATTTCCGAATGAATTTTAAACAGCGTTTGTCCTGAGCCTTTGA
Source organism: Affinundibacterium danionis (assembly GCF_042432465.1). NCBI lineage: Bacteria > Pseudomonadati > Pseudomonadota > Betaproteobacteria > Burkholderiales > Oxalobacteraceae > Affinundibacterium > Affinundibacterium danionis. Next base: position 284,725 of record NZ_JBHLXJ010000002.1, read on the forward strand.
GGTAGGTCGGAGGAAGAATGGCAGGATAGTTGAATATTAAAAGGCTAGCCGCGATAGTGAGAATGACGACGCAATAAACGCTTAATGAGGAGTACTTGTTCGAAACATTAATGTCTTTGGTTTGTATAACGAGGCCTAGCAAAGTGAGGCTGATAATGTAGCGAGACAGTAACCAAAAACTCAGCGACTTATGCATGTCGATTGCATCGGGAAATCCCGGCATGCCTTGAAATGAAATCGCGTGAGAAAAACCAAATAGGGCAGCGCTAAGAAATGCGATCGCAAGGATCAGGCTACTACGTTTGCGTACATCACCGAATGCATTCCACGACACGATAAAAACGGATGTAAAGATGATGATGGTGGCAGTTTCAAGTGCCGTATGTATGCTTAAGGCGTTTGGTATTCGGATTTGCGTAAACAGCGCTTGTTGCGACCATAAAAGACCAGACAAGGTAAATAGAAATGCACTAATCCAGCAGATGTGTTGTAATTCTTTGGGGACGGCATTTTTCATGTCTATGATGTCTATTGTGTATGCGATAGCGTGGGCTCGAGTGTGAACAGGCCGACGGAAAGAAAAAGTGATTTTAGCGAAAGGATAGGGAGCCGTGCATTATTATTTTCACTAAGTGTCTTAGAAAATGATTCAGTCGACGGCTGTGCGAACATGCGAAAGTGCGGCGGTGGTAGCCTGAATAGTGAGTGAGTGAGTTGCTGCCAGCTCGGTCGCACAAATTAGTCCCTAGCAAGAGCTATCGAGTTGGCAAGTCAGATTTGGGTAAAATAATAGTCGATTTGTTTTGATGATTCTAATGCGACATAAGCACTGGAATATCCATTTTTTCTAATATGGTTCTGGTAGTTCCGCCCATAATCATTTCTCTAAAGCGCGAATGACCATATCCGCCCATTACCAACAAATCCGCACCCAGTTCTTTACAGACATTGAGTATGGCTGTGCCTTTGTCATGTGTACTAAACCGAGTTGTGATGTCAACTTGGATGCCATGCCGCGCAAGGTAGAGTGCAATATCTGCACCTGGCTCTTCGCCATGAGCAGGTTCTGATTGATTGGGATTAATGATCAATAGGTGAACCAGCTTACTCAGTTTGAGTAGCGGCAAGGCGTCGGTCAGGGCGCGAGCTGACTCTCGGCTGCCATCCCAAGCGACTACAATTTGCGTACCTAGGGTGAGTTGTGTCAGCGTATGGGGAACGATGAGTATGGGACGTCCCGAATTGACGATCATGAATTCAGGAAAGTCAGACATAACCGAAGGTGAGGGTTCGTGCAGATTGGTTTGCCCTATCACAATTAGATCGGCGTAGCGTGCCCGCAATCCTAGGCCGCCATTGGCCTCATCATTCGCGATCACGCATTCGTTGGTGCTGATGCTTAATTCAGCACTGGCTTGTTTGAATCTCGTGATCGCTTTTTCTGCTCTTTCCCTTAAAGCAGTTAGATGCAGCATGATGTTAGGATCACCAACACCGAGATCGGTGCTCTCGAAAATATAGCGCGAGATACCAGTCAACGCGATGCCTGTTAAGTGGGCGTCAAATTGTTGTGCAATGGCATGTGCCAATTGCGTGCGCTTCACTGAGCTAGGTGTTTCATCAACATGTATCAAAATAGTTTTGTAAGTCATGATGCACCTCGGTGTTGACGTTGGAGATGGTTGATCCAAATACTAGTTGAGAGCGACTGCCATGTCCTTATTCCATTGTGGCAGTATATTTTTATTGACTAAAGCGTTGACTTTTTCTGTGACCTTTTCGCTCACAATTTCACTCACTTTAATCCGTGCTTTCGCTGGAGGCAAGCGACGTAGTGTTTTTAATGCGACAGGATCAATCAGTTTAATTTCGCGTTGTTCTACTGAAATCATGCCTAGTTCATTTAAGGCTGATAATGTACGACTGACGGTTTCCAAGGTCAATCCCAGGTAGCTGCCAATTTCTTGGCGGGTCATGCGCAAATTAAAACTACGACCTGAATAGCCCATCTGATTGAAACGTTCGCCCAGATTAGTTAAGAAACGAGCTACTTTCGCTTCTGCACTCAATGCGCTGAGCATGCTGATCATCATTTGTTCACGGACGATTTCGCGACTCATCACGCTGAACATCGCTTGTTCTAATTCGACATGAATGCGACCTAGCGAAGTGAATGTTTTGTAAGGAACCAAAATCATATCGCAGTCGCTGAGCGCGATCGCTTCAGAGGCATAGTGCTGCTTGTGGATGCCGTCGATTCCAAGTAAGTCACCTTTCATAGGGAAACTTAATACTTGTTCGTTGCCATATTCATCGATATGAACAGTTTTTAGAAAACCAGAATTAACAATATACAAGGTATCAAACACCTGACCAATACGATGTATGCGTTGACCAGCTTTGAAGCGTACATGTTGAAATAAAGTGTCTTCATCATCCGCCGTGGCAGGAGGCTGAATAGTCAATAATTCGCATACCTGACGTAAGTTAGACCACAAGCTACCTTGCTGGCGCCAAGCACTATCGGATGCATGAGTAGCATCGGCGAAACGATTAGGCTGAGTAAGTGTAAGTAAGTTCGACATGATGGACTCTCTTTAGAATGAATTTATAAACTGTTGAATTCGTAATTAATTAGTTAATTGAAGCTTGGATGAAAAATATGCTTGCTAGTGAGTAGGTCCTGTAGCTTGCCATCGGTGCAAGATGTCTGGGATTTGCTCGAAATCAGTTGATTTGTCTAGAAAACTGTCTGCACCCGCACGCAAAGCTTGCATGCGGTTAGCTTCATTTGAGTGATTGGTCAGTACCACAACGCGAATTTCTGGATGGGTATTTTTAATTTTTTTGAGAAGTACTAAGCCGTTGCCGTCGCTCAGTTGGATATCCAAAATCATCGCATCTGCATGACTGTCCAGAATTTTGTTATAGGCACTTCCTATGTCTGGAGTGATGCCGACTATGCTAACGTCTGGCAGTTCTTCGATAAACCGCACCAGGCGATTTTGAATCAGGAGAGAGTCTTCGACGATAAACAGATTCATGATGCGTTTGATCTTTAATGGACTGCGTTATTGATATGTGTCCATTATGGCGAAGTGCGAATTTGATTTACATCAGTGTTTGCTGATTTGCTTTGTGGGAGTTTGCGATGCGGCAACTAGGATTATTCCTACAAGACTGATTTTGTTAGTCTAGACTTTGAGGCGGCTGGCTTATTAACAGCAAGACCAGCATGGTTTGCTGGTCTTTTTTTGGGGGGGCGAGGACGCGGAGTGGAGAAGTGAAGTAGAGTCTGCGCAAATTAGGGAATTTAGCCGCTTATCTGCGTTTTGCGTCGTTCAATTGAGTAAGTGATGTGCCATCGCATATTGCACTAATTCGGAGATGGAATGCAGTTCCATTTTTTGCATAATTCGTGTTTTGTGCGTGCTGACAGTTTTAACGCTTAAGTGCAGCATTTCGGCGATTTCGGTAATCGATTTGCCTTTCGCTAGATGGCAGAAAACCTCAAACTCTCTATCAGATAAGGCGCTGTGTGACGAGTCGTTCTGGCTGGCGGGCATCGCAGACATCGCTAATTGTTCTGCCACCTCCATGCTGATATACGGGCGACCAGATGCCACTTTTCTTAATGCGCTGACTAATTGTGTTCCGGCACTTTCCTTGGTTAAATAACCATTGGCGCCGGCGCGTATAGCACGCACTGCATATTGCTCTTCTTCGTGCATGGTTAAAATTAAAATGGGTAGTTTGGGAAATTCATCTTTAATTTGATGAATTAAATCAACACCACTGCGCCCCGGCATAGAGAGATCTAAGAGCAAGACATCGAAAATTTCTGAGCGGACTTTGGTGATGGTGTCGTGGCCGTCAATTGCTTCGCCTATGACTTGGATATCCTCTATCCCATCTAGGATGCGTTTAAGTCCTTCACGCATGATGGTATGGTCGTCTGCAATCAGAATTTTTATCATTTACTGGATTCTCTTTTTTTTGTATTTTTATATTGTCGTAGGTTGATCGGCAAGCCGCGATCAGGTGATTTCTCGAACTTTAAATTGTCTGCCTTTGATATTGCATAGACTTAATTTTTTTAAAGCATGTTCTGCAACGCTGCGTTCTATCGCAACATAGGACATAAATTCAAATACATTAATTTTTCCAACTTGATCTTTTCTTAGTCCAACATCGCCAGTTAGTGCACCTAAGATGTCGCCAGGGCGCAATTTATCTTTTTTACCGCCTGAGATGCACAGGCTGATCATGGGTGCTTGCAAATCAATTTGACGAGCTTCCAGTTCTGCTAATGATTTCCATGTGACCGCTTGATTTTGATATTCCTTGATTAGGCGTACCCATTTTTTTTCATTGGGGGCGACTAGTGTTAGTGCTAAACCACGTTCTCCAGCTCGGCCAGTGCGGCCAATACGATGTATGTGCACTTCAGTGTCTTTGGAAACGTCCACATTGATGACGGCGCCTAAAGACTGAATGTCAATACCGCGCGCAGCCACATCGGTGGCAACCAGTACGGAGCAGCTTTGATTCGCGAATAAGACCAGAATTTCATCACGATCACGTTGCTCTAGATCGCCATGCAATGCCAGTGCGGTGATACCTTGTTGCTGTAATTCTTCCGCCAATTCCCAACAATGAATTTTTGTATTGCAAAAAGCAATACTGGACGTCGGTTGATAATGAAATAGAAGTTGACTCACTGCTGCATTACGAGATTCGGCAGTCGTCTCGAAAAAAATTTGTTCAATTTGTTGACCCGCGTGCTGGCTTTCAACCTTAACTTCCACAGGATTACGTAAAAAGCTGGCGCTTGCATTGCGCATATCGTTTGGGTAAGTTGCCGAAAATAGTAAAGTCTGGCGGCGTGGCGAGCAAGCTGCAACAATGCCCACGATATCTTCGAAAAAGCCCATGTCGACCATGCGGTCAGCTTCGTCTAAGACCAGTGTTTGAACCGTTGCTAAATTGAGGCTATTGCGTCCAATGTGATCAAGCAGACGTCCAGGTGTACCGACCACGATATGTGCGCCATGTTCTAATGAGGCAATTTGTGGTCGCATTGGCGTTCCACCGCATAGCGTAAGAATTTTTACATTGCCAATCGCGCGGGCTAAGCGTCTTAATTCATTCGAAACTTGCTCGGCGAGCTCTCGTGTTGGGCATACAACGAGTGCTTGTGTCGCGAAATAGCTGGGATTTAGTTTGCTTAAAATGCCAATGCCGAAAGCCGCCGTTTTGCCGCTGCCCGTTTTTGCTTGGGCGATCAAATCTTGCTGTTCCAACATAACCGGAATGCTGGCAGCTTGGATTTCTGTCATTTCCAGATAGCCAAGATTGCTTAAGTTATCCAGCATGGCCTTGGTGAGTGGTAGTTCGGAAAAGCGTTTGGCGGTCTGCATAATGTTGGTATTGGTGTTTCGGATCGAAGCGCGAAGTCTAACAGTTGCACTGCGGAAGTTCTATGTTTAGCCATTCTAAATTACTGTTTTTAGAATTTTTATGGCCTATAAAATAACTTCGTATGAGTCGATAGTGGTAACGCTTAAGATGAATGCATTTCAATAAGTTAAAGGATCATAAATTAAAGGACCAATTGTATTAATTGACATGTTCCCTAGAGTAAATGGTTTCGTGCTAGAATCTAAGGTTAGATGAATTCTTGAAATTTTGTCTTAACCCTTTCTTTTTATTGGAGTTTTTAGATGGCTATCGAACGTACATTATCAATCATTAAACCTGACGCAGTAGCAAAAAACGTTATCGGTCAAATCGTCAGCCGCTTTGAAGGCGCTGGCTTGAAAGTTGTTGCAGCTCGCTTGACACAATTGTCCCGCGCTGAAGCAGAAGGTTTCTACGCTGTGCACGCAGCACGTCCATTCTTCAAAGATTTGGTCGATTTCATGATCTCTGGTCCAGTATTTGTACAAGTATTGGAAGGCGAAGGCGCGATTTTGAAAAATCGTGACTTGATGGGCGCAACAGATCCTAAGAAAGCAGAAAAAGGCACAATCCGTGCTGATTTCGCTGAGTCTATCGATGCGAATGCAGTTCACGGTTCTGACGCTGCAGAAACAGCAGCTGTTGAAATCGCTTACTTCTTCCCAGCATTGAACGTGTACTCACGTTAATCTGTGTTGAAGCAGGTTTAAGGTAGTTATTGATTTATTAGTTTTAACTGGGGCGTCTGCTCCAGGCGCGAAAATTAACTGAAAAGTTTTAATTAAGAAGATTTACATGACGGCACTCACCAACTTATTGGATTTTGATCCTGCACAACTTGTAGCGTATTGTGGCGAGTTGGGTGAGAAGCCGTTTCGCGCAAAGCAATTGCAGCGCTGGATACACCAATTCGGCGCTAGCAATTTTGATGAAATGACCGATCTGGCAAAATCCTTGCGAGAGAAGTTGGCTGGACGTGCGCATATTTCCGCACCAGCAGTCATCAGTGATCACACCTCGACCGATGGTACCCGTAAGTGGTTAGTCGATGTCGGTAATGGAAATGCGGTTGAGACCGTATTTATTCCAGAAGAAAATCGCGGCACCTTGTGTATTTCTACTCAAGCTGGCTGCGCAGTTAATTGCCGTTTTTGTTCTACCGGCAAACAAGGATTTAATCGTAATTTAAGCGTAGGTGAAATCATTGGCCAATTGTGGATGGCTGAGTTTGAACTGCGCCGTACTAAAGGCATAGAGCCAGGCCCTAAAGGTGAACGCCAAATCACCAATGTCGTGATGATGGGTATGGGCGAGCCGTTGTTGAATTTCGAGCCAACGGTAACCGCCTTGAAGTTGATGTTGGACGATAATGCCTATGGCTTGTCGCGGCGTCGCGTCACTCTGTCAACCAGCGGCGTAGTGCCGATGATAGATAAGTTGGCGAAAGAGTGTCCCGTTGCTTTGGCTGTTTCTTTGCATGCTTCTAATGATGCTTTGCGAGATGGGCTGGTGCCTTTGAATAAGAAATATCCATTGCATGAACTGATGGATGCGTGTCGTCGTTATCTCGACTATGCACCACGTGATTTCATCACATTTGAATATTGTATGTTGGACGGTGTGAATGATACCGATCAGCACGCACGTGAGCTGGTTGCGTTGGTGAAAACGGTTCCGTGCAAATTTAATTTGATTCCATTTAATCCATTTCCAGAGTCTGGTTTAAAGCGTTCACCTAATGTGCGCATTAAATTATTTGCACAAATTCTAATGGACGCTGGTATTGTCACGACTGTGCGTAAAACGCGCGGCGATGATATTGATGCTGCTTGCGGTCAATTGGCGGGTGAAGTGCAAGATAGAACTCGGGTGCAAGAACGTATGCAGCAAATGTCGGCGTATCAAAAGAAATTTGGTCCCAATTTTGGCAAAATTACGGAGATTAAGGAATGAAATCCTGCAAAGCAATTTCAGTATTCTTTTATTGTTTTTTTGTGTTGGTTTTATCTGCTTGTTCCAGCTCACGTTTTGTGAGTTCTATGGATGATGAAAAAGTGAAAACTGAAACCCCCGATGTGCAACGTCGAGTTTCGATTCGTATGCAGTTGGCGGTTGATTACTTCACCCAAGGTCAATATAAGCCGGCCTTAGAAGAAATACGTCAGGTGATTAGTTTGTCTCCTAATTTTGCGGATGCCTACAGTCTGCGAGCCCTCATTCAGATGGAAATGAATGACATGCCAAGGGCGGAAGAGAATTTTTTGCATGCCCGCAAATTAGATCCGACTAATTCTGATATTACAAATAATTATGCGTGGTTCTTGTGTGAGACTAATCGCGGAAAGCAGGCTTTGCCTTTGTTTGACAAAGTCTTGAATGATCGCAGTTATGCCGCGCCAGTGAAAACTATGTTGAGTGCAGGCGTGTGTAGCTTGCGTTTAAAAGATCTTGCTACGGCTGAGCGCTATTTTAAAATGGGCGCCGAATTGCAGCCTAATAATCCGACCATCAACGGTAATTTGGCCAAACTGTATTTTGATAAAGCTCAGTTTACGGACGCTAGAATTTATATTCAACGCGTTTTAAAAGAAGAGATTTTTGCGGCAGATGTATTGTGGTTGGCGATTAAAATCGATAATAAACTGGGTGATACCGCATCGGTGAATGGATTGGCGACCCAATTGCGTCGCAGACATCCTAATTCAAAAGAGTTCGCTTCGTTTCAAAAGGGTGCGTTTAATGAATGACTTGTCACGAGCATCGACTTTGCTTGAGAGTAATGATGCTACTGAATCAATTGAAGTGATGCAGAATTTGTCAGTGGGCGAAAGATTGTCTTCCAGTCGCGGGCAAAAAGGCTGGAGCGTTCAATATGTCGCGGAGCAATTGAAGTTGTCTCAGGGGCAAATTCTTGCTTTGGAATCGAATCAATTCGAGTTATTACCTAAGTTGGTCATTGTCCGTGGGTTTGTGCGCGCCTATGCTAAGTTATTAAAAATTGATGCTGATAGTTTGATTGCGCTTTTGCCGAAAGATGCCTCACCTATGCAGCTAGAGACTTCTTTGCGACCTGCTTTATCGACTCCTTTTGTTGATTCCCGTCTCTCTTTGTTGGGACATCATGACAACAATCGTCGTTATATCGTTGGTGCAATATGTTTGGTATTGTTGGTCGGGATTTTTTTGTTGGTGCAGCGAACCGAATTTGGTAGGAATCTCATTGCACAGTTCCATGCCCCGGCAGCTCAATCAGTGACTCCCGAGGTTGCACCCAATCAGAACGTAGTTGACACAGAAATCGCGAGTGCGACCGCAAGTGTCGCAGCGGCGAACGCAAATTTGCCTAGATCAGATAATGTGGCTATGCCTTCGCTACCAAGTGTAGAACCCGTGGCCGCGCCGACTGTCAGTGCTGATGAACAACGTGTGGTGGCGGGCGAGACGCAAGAAAACCTTGCTGCTGCCGTTACTGCTGCGCGTACGCCTGTAGTTGCTGCATCGTCGGCTGATGTGACACAACTTGCCAATCCAAATTCTGCGCAAGCGGCGTCGAAGGCGGCATTGTCCGCTGCGGCTGGAGATAACAATGTACTCGTTTTGAAATTTCGCGAAAACTCTTGGATTCAAGTTAAAACCGAAACAGGTACTGTGCTGAGCTCGCGTCTGGCAAAGGCGGGTACAGAAGAGTCGTTTAGTGTAAAGCAAGCACTTTCGGTTCGAATTGGGAATGCTGCCGGTGTTGATGCAAGCTTGCGTGGTCAAACTTTGACGATTTCGTCGGAACGTGGCAGTAATGTCGCGAACTTGGTGGTGAAGTAAACATGCTGATTGATTTGCAGGAAATATCCTCGGGAGCCCACTTGCGACGCGCAGCAAGGTCAGTGCGGGTTGTCTATAAAGATAAAGTAGTCGTGGTAGGCGGTAATGCACCTGTGGTGATTCAATCGATGACCAACACGGATACTGCTGATGTGATCGCTACTGCGATTCAAATTAAAGAGTTGGCTCGTGCCGGTTCAGAGCTGGTTCGCATTACGGTAAATAATCCTGAAGCGGCGGCTGCGGTGCCTGCCATTCGAGATCAATTGGATCTCATGGGCGTTGATGTGCCTTTGGTGGGTGATTTTCACTATAACGGCCATACTTTGTTAAAAGACTTCCCTGATTGCGCCAAGGCTTTATCCAAGTATCGGATTAATCCGGGAAATGTTGGGCAAGGTGCTAAGCGTGATACGCAATTTGCACAAATGATAGAGATGGCCTGTCGTTATGATAAGCCGGTACGTATCGGTGTCAATTGGGGTAGCTTGGATCAAGCGTTGTTGGCAAGAATTATGGATGAAAATTCCAATCGCGCTGAGCCATTGAGTGCGCAATCGGTCATGTATCAGGCTTTGATCACTTCAGCGATAGAAAGTGCGCATAGAGCCGAAGAGTTAGGCTTGGCAGCGGATAAAATTATCTTGTCTTGTAAGGTGTCTGGTGTGCAGGATTTGATCGCAGTTTATCGAGAAATTGGTAAGCATTGTGATTATCCTTTGCATTTGGGTTTGACCGAGGCAGGAATGGGAAGTAAGGGAATCGTAGCGTCAACTGCTGCATTATCTGTTTTGTTGCAAGAGGGTATAGGCGATACTATTCGGATTTCCTTGACGCCAGAACCTGGTGGTGATCGTTGTCGTGAAGTTTTTGTGGCTCAGGAAATTTTACAGACAATGGGCCTACGTAAATTTATGCCCATGGTGATCGCTTGTCCTGGTTGTGGAAGAACCACTTCAACGGTATTCCAAGAGTTGGCTGATAATATTCAGTCGTATTTGCGTGAGCAAATGCCGACTTGGAAATTGGCTTACCCAGGGGTGGAAAGCATGAATGTTGCAGTGATGGGATGTATCGTGAACGGACCTGGTGAGTCGAAGCATGCCAATATTGGTATTAGTTTGCCCGGAACGGGTGAGTCGCCCGCAGCGCCGGTATTTATTGACGGTGTAAAGGCGATGACTTTGCGGGGCGAAAATATCGCAAAAGATTTTCAGCAGATTGTGCTTGATTATGTGCACAGCCATTACGCACCAACAGCCTAGAAATTTAGTTTTAAAAAGAAGCGTTTCAATCGAAATTAAAGTGGAAATGAATGCATGTCCGAAGATAAAAAAATAGAAAAAATCAGTGGTATCAAGGGAATGAATGACATTCTCCCTGAGCAGGCTGCGCTTTGGGAATTGTTCGAAAATACTGTGCAATCTGTATTGAAAAGCTACGGTTTTCAACAGATGCGTACCCCGATTGTTGAAGCTACACCTTTATTCGCGCGTGGCTTGGGTGCGGTGACCGATATCGTCGAAAAAGAAATGTATTCTTTTGAAGATGCGATGAATGGCGATAAGCTGACGTTGCGTCCTGAGAATACTGCCGGTATCGTGCGTGCCGCGTTGGAGCACAATATTACCTATGAGGGGCCAAAGCGCGTTTGGTATAACGGCCCTATGTTTCGTCATGAGAAACCGCAACGCGGCCGTTATCGTCAATTCCATCAAGTTGGGGCTGAGGCCTTAGGTTTCGCTGGTCCTGATATTGATGCTGAATTAATTGCGATGTGCCAGCGCTTGTGGGATGACCTTGGTTTGACCAATGTTCGTCTGGAATTAAATTCGATAGGTGATGCTGCCGAGCGTAATCAACATCGCGCAGAATTAATCGCTTATTTTGAGCGGCACAAAGATCAGTTGGATGCCGAGGCTCAGCGTCGTTTGTATTCAAATCCTTTGCGTATTCTCGATACAAAAAATCCAAGTATGCAAGACTTGGTCAACAAGGCACCCAAATTATTGGATTTCTTAGGTGAAGAATCTAAGGCGCATTTTGAAGGCGTGCAGAAAATATTGCGTCACAATAGTATTCCATTCACGATCAACTCAAGATTGGTGCGTGGTATGGATTACTACAATCGCACGGTGTTTGAGTGGGTTACTGATGAACTCGGTGCGCAGGGTACGGTATGTGCAGGTGGACGCTACGATACTTTATTCACGATTTTTGGTGGTAAGCCTACGCCAGCGTGTGGATTCGCTATGGGCGTTGAACGCCTGTTGGAATTGATGAAACTCAATGGCGATGCGGATGTCGCGAATAGTTGCGATATCTACCTAGTGCATCAAGGCGAGCAAGCACAAATGCAATCTTTTGTTTTAGGTGAGCGTTTACGTGATGCAGGCTTAGATGTTGTGTTACATTGCGCATCTGCTACGGGAATCGGTAGTTTCAAGTCGCAAATGAAAAAGGCGGATGCAAGTGGTGCCGCATTTGCTGTCATCATTGGCGAGGATGAAGCGGCAGCTGAGACAGTGACTGTCAAGTCTATGCGCTCAGAGGATTTTGCTAATAATCAAGTCAGCGTTCCTTTCGATACCGCGGTTGATTACTTAGTAGATCAAATTGTTGGCGCGGATCACGACGAATCCCAGTGCGATAACCCTAATCATATTCACCTTCATCATTAATAAAAATGGCATACGATCTCGAAGAGCAAGAACAGATAGACACCCTCAAGGCGTGGTGGAAACAATACGGTAATTTGGTGACTTGGCTGTTAATCGCGGCCTTATCAAGTTTTGCAGCTTGGACCGCTTGGAATACCTATCAACGCAATCAAGCTGCACAAGCCTCCACCTTATATGAGGAAGTGCAACGTGCAGTTGGATTGAAAGATAATGCCAAAGTACAAGGTGCAACAGCAGCTCTTGTCGATAAATATAGCGGTACTGCGTACGCAACAATGGCTGCGCTCGCCGCTGCTAAAAGTGCGTTTGACAATAATGACTTGAAAGTCGCGAAGACTCAGTTAACTTGGGCCATTGATCATGCGCATACTAAAGAATTTAAAGCTTTAGCAAAATTACGCTTGACGTCTATTTTGTTAGATGAAAAGAATTTTGACGAAGCCGCTAAAGTCTTGGCGGGAGATTTTCCTGCTGCGTTTGAAGCGGACGTCATGGATAAAAAAGCAGATGTTTTTGTTGCTCAAAATAAAATTAAAGAAGCACGTGATATGTACAAAAATGCTTTGGATAAAATGGGTGACAAGCATGCTGGCCGTCAGTTGGTGCAGATTAAATTAGACGCAATTGGTGGTGCTGCAGAAGTAAAAGCGGCAGCCTCTTCAGAGAAAAAATAAATTGGAAATGACTATGTTTTTACGTAGCACTTTATCTCTTGTTATTGGTTTGAGTTTGTTGTCCGGATGTTCAACACTGTCGTCTTTAAATCCATTTGCCAAAGAGGATACAAAGAATGCGCCAGCACCTTTGCAAGAATTTAAGCAAAGTATGGCGGTCAAGAGTGCTTGGACAGTGAATCTTGCTAATGCCGGGGATTATGTATTTTCACCTGCCGCAGTTGCTAATGACGTGTATGTTGCAGCCGCAGACGGTAGCCTCGCAAAAATTAATAATGCCAGCGGTCAAGTCACGTGGAAAATAAAGGCAGATTTGCCTTTGACAGCGGGTGTCGGTGCGAATCAAAAAGCAGTAGTGGTCGCGGCTGAAAAAGGTGTCGTGTTTGCTTTTGACGTGCAAGGAAAATTGCGTTGGCGAGCTCAGGCATCTAGTGAAATTTTATCGACACCTGCGGTGTCTGATGATTTTGTCTTGGTGCATAGTATTGATAACCGTATCTCCGCGTTTGATATTAACACTGGTGAGCGTAAATGGACTGTAGAGCGGCCATTGCCAGTGTTGACTTTACGTATCGTGACCGGAATTACGATCAAAGATCAGCTGGCGATTATTTCCTCACCTGGTGGTAAGTTAATTGCATTAGCTTTGCAAAATGGTGGTTTACGTTGGGAAGCAACGGCTGCCGAACCAAAAGGTGCAACGGAATTGGAACGTATCGTGGATATGTCCGGTGCGCCAGCGGTGGTAGGTAACAATGCGTGCGCCTCTAGCTATCAAGGTCGTGTTGGTTGTTTTGACTTGACGAATGGTAGCGCGAAGTGGACTAAGGCCATTTCTAGTGAAGTAGGTGTGGCTGCTGATGAACGATTTGCGTTTGCCGCTGATAATGAAGGTGGTGTGTACGCCTATGCCTTGAGTGGTGGTGCCACTATGTGGAAAAACGATAAATTGACGAACCGTGGCTTGGCCGCACCTATGTCTTTTGGACGTGCTGTGGTGATCGGTGATCGTTTAGGCTATTTGCACTTTTTATCTCGAGAAGATGGTTCTTTCCTGGCTCGTATGCCTACGGATGGAAGTAAGATTATGTCTGCCCCGACTTTGGTCGGTAATAACCTGGTTGTTCAAACTAAACTAGGTGCTGTTGTCGCATTTGCGACGGAATAAATTAATGAAACCAGTTATTGCTTTAATCGGTCGACCTAACGTCGGCAAATCTACACTCTTTAATCGCCTGACGCGTACCCGTGATGCTTTGGTTGCGGATATGCCTGGCTTGACTCGTGATCGCCATTATGGTGAGGGTAGAGTGGGGGAGCGCCCATTTTTGGTCATCGATACCGGTGGTTTTGAGCCGGTCGCCAAAGAGGGCATCATGCACGAAATGGCGAAACAAACTAAGCAAGCAGTAGCTGAAGCCGATGTTGTCATTTTCTTGGTGGATGGTCGTCAAGGATTGACCCCGCATGACAAGACGATTACCGATTTTTTGCGTAAATCAGGCCGCTCGGTGATGCTGGTGGTAAATAAAGCAGAAGGTATGCGCTATACCAGTGTTGCTGCTGATTTTTACGAACTTGGTTTGGGCGATCCCTATGTGATCTCCTCTGCGCACGGTGATGGTGTCGCTGATTTGGTCGATGAAGCCCTGAATATTGCGCATGCTTCTCGCCCTCAAGAAGAAGATGAAGCCGCCGATGCAGCTAAGGGTATTAAAATTGCCATCGTTGGTCGCCCGAATGTCGGTAAATCTACTTTAGTAAATACGCTGCTTGGTGAAGAGCGAGTGATCGCGTTCGATATGCCAGGTACTACACGCGATTCTATTGAGATCCCTTTTGAGCGTGATGGACAGCAGTATACTTTGATTGATACGGCGGGTATTCGTCGTCGTGGTAAAGTTTTTGAAGCGATAGAAAAATTCTCTGTTGTTAAAACTTTGCAGTCGGTTTCTGAAGCGAATGTCGTGTTGTTGCTACTGGATGCGCAACAAGATATTTCAGAGCAAGATGCACATATCGCAGGATTTATTTTGGAATCAGGTCGCGCGTTAGTGGTCGGTGTGAATAAATGGGATGGTCTGCAAAGTGATCGGCGTGATGAAATTAAAATGGATATTGAACGCAAGTTAAATTTCCTGACCTTTGCCAAATTCCATTTTATTTCTGCATTAAAATCGACTGGTATTAGTCCATTGATGAAATCCATTGATGCGGCATACGAAGCAGCGATGGTGAACTTGTCGACACCTAAGTTGACGCGTGCTCTGATTGAGGCGGTTGAACATCAACAACCGAAACGTAAAGGATCGATTCGTCCTAAGATGCGTTACGCGCATCAAGGTGGACAAAATCCACCTATCATCGTCATTCATGGTAATGCTTTGGAGGCGATTGGTGATGTGTATAAGCGCTATTTGGAAAAGCACTTTAGAGAAACTTTTTCTTTAACTGGTACGCCTTTGCGTATAGAAATGCGTTCGGGTAAAAATCCATTTACTAAAGATTCGAAGTAAGGATTTGCTTAACGCTAAATTTACTTCGTTTATTTAGAAATGATATATGGCGGTAAGTATTTTAAAAATTAAGTTCTCGTGGTATCTTAATTATCTTTTGGACACTTGAAATCATAAAAAGTGTCTCCAACTCCTAATCACAACAACACAATGGAGCTGTTATGAGTAATAAAGGGCAACTGTTACAAGACCCATTTTTGAATGCACTAAGAAAAGAGCACATTCCTGTCTCTATTTATTTAGTGAACGGTATCAAGCTACAAGGTCACGTAGAATCGTTCGATCAATATGTTGTGCTGTTGCGTAATACTGTCACACAGATGGTTTATAAACATGCGATTTCCACTGTCGTTCCTGCACGTGCGGTGAGTATCAATTCAGAATCTGAAGCTGAGTAATTATTTTTGAATTTCATTTGTTATCGTAATATTTTTAGGTTCCTATGCGCGCTGCTCTAGTTGGCGTGGACTTCGGCAAGGGTGACTTTGCTGCAAGTTTAGACGAACTTTCTCAGCTCGCGCTATCCGCGGGGGCTGAGACTATCACAAGCATCGCTTGCAAGCGCTCTAGTCCTGATGCTGCATTATTTGTCGGTTCAGGTAAAGCCGATGAAATTGCGCATGCTGTCATTGATCTCTCCTTAGACCTTGTTATTTTTAATCACGCACTTTCTCCTGCCCAGCAGAGAAATTTAGAGCGTCATTTAAAGATTCGTGTCGTCGATAGAACTAGTTTAATTTTGGATATCTTCGCTCAGCGTGCAAAAAGCCATGAAGGTAAAGTACAGGTCGAATTAGCGCAGTTACAGCATTTGGCGACACGTTTGGTTCGTGGTTGGACACATTTGGAGCGGCAAAAAGGTGGTATAGGTTTGCGCGGTCCTGGTGAAACTCAGTTGGAGACCGATAGGCGTTTGCTAGGTGAGCGGGTTAAGATGCTCAAGGCAAAAATGGAGAAGCTGCACAAACAGAGAGAAACGCAGCGCCGTTCTCGTGGGCGTAGTAAGACTTTTACAGTGTCTTTGGTCGGCTATACCAATGCGGGTAAATCCACATTGTTTAATACTTTGACGAAAGCAGGTACCTATGCCGCCAATCAGTTGTTCGCAACCTTAGATACTACCTCGCGCCGACTGTATCTTGAGGGTGTTGGGAATATCGTCGTGTCTGATACGGTTGGTTTTATTCGTGATTTACCCCATCAATTGGTAGCGTCTTTTCGGGCAACGCTTGAAGAAACGATTCATGCTGATTTGTTGTTGCACGTGGTTGATGCTGGTAGCGCAGTGCGCAATGATCAGATTGATCAGGTGAATCATGTATTAAGGGAAATAGGTGCTGACCACATTCCACAGTTATTGGTGTGGAATAAGATTGATCAAGCTGATTTACCTGCCAACGTAGAGCGCGATGAATATGGTAAAATCAACAGGGTTTTTCTTAGTGCAAAAAATGGCTTGGGTATTGATTTATTGCGAAATGCCATCATTGAATTGATGCAAGAGGCGCCAAATAGTGCCAGTGTCGAATCAGATCAAGAAGTTTTACTTGAAGAGTAAAATTGATTATGCATTGATGTATGGTTTTCTTTTGAAATTAATGAGGCGATCAGTTGGCGATAAATGTGTCGCAATTTGATTGCAAATTATCAGACTGCTGGTAACACTAGTTTAACTTTTTAACGGGTAATGAACGAATGCGAATTCCCTTTTTGAAACGCTTAATGTCTTTTCGCCCCTTATTGTCTTTGAATGATCCGCAATGGGGGCGAGGTTCAAAAGACGGTAAGCAAAACGGCAAAAAGCCTGAAGATGGTCCGCCTGACCTTGATCAATTGTGGCGCGATTTTAATCAATCTATCGCTCGCTTGTTTGGTAAAAATGGCGGGAATGATAATGGTAGTAATGGCAGCGGCGGATCGCCTGATTCGACCTTCGCAAAAGTCGGGCTCGGTTTAGTATTGATCGTGATCGGATTTTTCTGGATGGTGAGTGGCTTCTTCATTGTGGAAGAAGGTAAAACTGGAGTGATTACCACATTTGGTAAATATAGTTACCAAGCTAGCCCGGGTTTCAATTGGCGCTGGCCAACACCAATTCAAGCGCATGAAATCGTTAACGTACAACAAGTTCGGACGGTAGAAGTTGGTTATCGCAATAATGTGAAAAACAAGCAGCCGAAAGAAGCGTTGATGCTGACTGACGATGAAAATATTATCGACATTCAGTTTGCGGTTCAATATAAGTTAAGTGATGCGGCGAAGTGGTTGTATAGCAATCGTGATCAGGAAGAGATGATACGTCAAGTTGCCGAGACCGCGATTCGTGAAATTGTGGGCCGTAGCAAAATGGATTTTGTTTTGTACGAAGGCCGTGAAAAAGTGGCGTTAGATGTAAGCCTGCTGATGCAACAAGTTTTGGATCGTTATGAGTCTGGTGCGCGCATTACGAATGTGACAATGCAGGCAGTGCAGCCACCCGAGCAAGTGCAGGCGGCATTTGATGATGCAGTCAAAGCAGGTCAAGACAAAGAACGTCAAAAGAATGAAGGCCAAGCTTATGCGAATGATGTAATACCAAAAGCACGTGGTGAAGCGTCGCGTATGTTGCAAGATGCAGAGGGCTATCGTTCTCGCGTTATTGCAAACGCGGAAGGTAATGCAGCCCGTTTTAAACAGGTATTGGTTGAATATCAAAAAGCGCCAGCGGTCACCCGTGATCGTATGTACTTGGAAACTATGCAGCAAATTTTTTCTAGTACAACAAAGTTGATGATGGATACTAAGAATGCAAATAACATGATTTATTTGCCTCTAGATAAGTTAAATGGTGATAGCGCCGGAAAAGCGAGTCAACCCGCAAATACAGCGACTAGCGCAGTTGCCGATACCATGACCACCGTGGAAGTGCGAGGCAGTAAAGATGGTCGTGCTCGCGATTCTCGTGATAGGGAGTCACGTTAATGAATAAACTTATTTCTACTCTATTGGGTTTGCTGATCGCTGGTATCGCAGCTTATTCAACCATTTTTGTTGTGGATCAAAAGTCGCACGCGATTGTATTTGCTTTAGGTGAAGTCAAAGCAGTGATTAGTGAACCTGGTTTACATTTCAAGTTGCCTCCACCATTTCAAAATGTAAAATTCTTAGATAAGCGTATTTTGACGATAGAGTCTCCAGAGACTGAGCGTTTTATTACGGCTGAAAAGAAAAACATTTTGGTTGATACTTATGTCAAGTGGCATATCACCGACCCCAAGCTTTATTATGTGAGTGTTGGTGGTGAAGAAGGCCGTGCGCGTGATCGTTTATCACAAATCGTGAAAGCAGCTTTGAACGAAGAAATTACTAAGCGCTCTGTGCGTGATGTGATCTCTGGTGAGCGCGATAAAGTAATGCAAGCGATCCGTAAAAAAGTCACTGATGAAGCGAAACAAATTGGTGTGGAAATAGTTGACGTACGTTTGCAGCGGGTTGATTATGTTGAGCAGATCAATAATTCTGTCTACGAGCGTATGAAAGCTGAGCGTAGTCGAGTTGCCAATGAATTGCGTTCTACTGGTTTTGCCGATTCTGAAAAAATTCGTGCCGATGCAGATCGTCAACGCATTGTGATTTTGGCTGAGGCGTACAAAGAAGCGCAAACGATCAGCGGCGCTGGTGATGCCGAGGCGGCGAAAATCTATTCGCAAGCTTTTGGTCAAAACGCCGAGTTTTACAAGTTTTATCGTAGTTTGGAAGCATATCGTGCCAGCTTTAAGAACAAAACCGACATGATGGTAGTTGATCCAAGTTCGGAGTTTTTCAAATACTTTAAAGCACCAAGCTCAGGCGCTGTCGGAGCTGCACCGAAAAAATAATTTGTTAGTAAAGTGGGTGTTGTTAGTCAGACTGCATTTCATTTCGAACTGCAGTCTTTCTAGTTTTTGCCCTATCCATTAATGTTTGCAGTATTGTTATTACTGAAGATTGTTTCTTATGCCAAATTGGCTGCTCCCCGAAAACATTGCTGACGTCTTGCCATCAGAAGCACGCAAGATAGAAGAGCTACGTCGTGTCTTGTTAGATAATTTCCGTTGTTATGGCTATGAATTAGTCATGCCGCCTATGCTTGAGTACATCGAGTCTTTATTGACTGGTGCCGGGCAAGATATGGATTTGCGTACTTTCAAATTGGTCGATCAAATCTCTGGTCGTACTATGGGGGTGCGCGCCGATATGACCACGCAAGTGGCACGCATTGACGCCCATTTGCTGAATCGCAAATCGGTGACTCGACTATGCTACGTCGGTAGTGTTTTACATACCCGTCCGTCAGGTCTACATGCGACTCGCGAGCCTTTGCAAATCGGCGGGGAAATTTATGGGCATGCGGGATTAGAGGCTGACGCAGAAATTCAAGCATTAATGTTGGCTTCATTAGCGCTTGCGAATATTTCTGAAGTGCGTTTAGATCTGTGCCATGTTGGTGTGCTGCGCGCCTTGTTAAATAGCGATGCTGCTGCCAAACGACATGAGTCGCAATTATTTGCCTTACTAGAAGCAAAAGATTTGCCGGCCTTGAAAGCGTTGACGAAAGACTTTCAACCAGACATACGCCAGGCTTTATTGGATTTGCCAAATTTATACGGCGACAAAGCGATTATTCAAAAAGCGCGTGAAATTTTGCCCAAACTCGATGGGATTGCGATAGCATTGGACGAATTAGCGTATTTAGTCGATTTAGCAGGCAATGCCAAGGTGACGGTTGATTTAGCAGATTTGCGTGGTTATCACTATCATAGTGGTGTCATGTTTAATGCCTACGTTCCTGGCTTACCGAATGCCGTAGCGCGCGGTGGTCGTTATGATCACGTGGGTGAAGCATTTGGTCGTGCGCGTCCGGCAACTGGATTCTCATTAGATTTGCGTGAATTGGCGCGTTTGATGCCATCGGCAGAGCGTAAGAATGCGATTTTGGCACCGTGGAGTTCGGATCCAGCGCTGCGCCATAAAATTAATGAATTGCGCCAGGCAGGCGAGATTGTCATACAAAATCTGCCAGGTCACGAGAATGAACAGGACGAATTTGAGTGCACACGCATGGTCGAATTCGATGGTAGTCAATGGATTTTAAAAACTGTAGGTTGATGAGCGATGTCACAAAATAAACCAGCAAAAAACGTAGTTGTCATTGGTACCCAGTGGGGCGATGAAGGCAAGGGAAAAATCGTCGATTGGTTGACGGATCACGCGCAAGGTGTTGTGCGTTTTCAAGGTGGTCATAATGCCGGCCATACTTTGGTGATCGGCGGCCAAAAGACGGCTTTGCAATTGATTCCTTCAGGGATTATGCGTGCTGGCACGGCCTGTTACATTGGTAATGGCGTGGTCTTGTCGGTACCAGATTTGCTGCGTGAAATTGATAAATTACAGGCCAATGGTGTTGAGGTTTGTTCGCGTTTAAAAATCTCTGAAGCGTGCCCAGTAATCCTGCCATATCACACTGCGTTGGATGCAGCGCGTGAAGCGGCACGTGGTGCCGCTAAGATCGGCACAACAGGCAAGGGCATAGGCCCAGCGTACGAAGATAAAGTTGCACGTCGTGCGATTCGCGTGGCTGATTTGTTGAACCCAGAGCGCTTTGCCGAAAAACTCAAAGAAAATCTGGAATACCATAATTACGTTTTGGTGAATTACTTAAAAGCTGAGCCAGTCGACTTCCAAAAAACATATGACGATGCGATGCGCGATGTAGCGCGTATCCGTCCTATGGTGACTGACGTCTCTAGTGCGCTGCATGCCTCTTATAAAAACGGTGCAAGTTTGTTGTTCGAAGGTGCGCAAGGTAGTTTGCTCGATATCGATCATGGCACTTATCCATTCGTCACTTCAAGTAACTGCGTTGCGGGTAATGCGGCAGCGGGTTCTGGTGTTGGTCCTGGCATGTTGCATTACATTTTGGGCATCACTAAAGCCTATACGACACGGGTAGGTTCTGGTCCATTCCCATCTGAATTGCCGACTGATCAAGGTGTTGGTAAGCATTTGGCGAGTGTCGGTCATGAGTTTGGTACGGTCACTGGTCGAGCACGTCGTTGTGGTTGGTTTGATGCCGCTTTGTTGAAACGTTCTGTGCAAATCAATGGTGTATCTGGTATGTGTTTGACCAAGTTGGATGTGTTGGATGGATTGGAATCCCTGAAGTT
Source organism: Affinundibacterium danionis (assembly GCF_042432465.1). NCBI lineage: Bacteria > Pseudomonadati > Pseudomonadota > Betaproteobacteria > Burkholderiales > Oxalobacteraceae > Affinundibacterium > Affinundibacterium danionis. The sequence goes on from NZ_JBHLXJ010000002.1 coordinate 306,060, forward strand.
GTGCACTGGTTACACGATAGATGGCAAAGCGGTGGATATTTTCCCGGTCGGCGCAGAAGATGCTGCGCGTTGTGTGGCGGTTTACGAAGAAATGCCAGGTTGGTCTGAGTCTACGGTAGGTGCGCAATCTATGGATGCTTTACCAGTCAATGCACGTAATTACATTAAGCGCATCGAAGAGCTGGTAGGTGTGCCAATTGATATGGTTTCAACTGGCCCTGACCGTGAAGAAACGATTGTGCTGCGTCACCCGTTTCTTTGATTGAATCTGTCGCTGATTTTGAAAAGTTGTTGATCTTGAATACTGAGCAAAAAGATTTGTGGGTTTCGTGGGATGAGTATCATCGCGCTATTGAACTCTTAGCATTGAAAATCCATGAGTCGGGCTTACAGTTCGATCATATTTTATGTCTGGCGCGTGGAGGACTTCGTTTAGGCGATGTTTTCTCGCGTCTGTTTAAACTGCCTTTGAGTATACTTTCAGTCAGCTCTTATCGTGGCAGCGCTGGACAGGAACATGGCCAAATTCAGATAGGTGGTAGTGTTGCCAGTGTTGAGCAAAATCTGAGTGGTAGGGTGCTGTTGTTGGATGATCTGGTTGATTCCGGCATTACTTTTAAAGAAGTCCAGCCTTGGTTGCGTAGTCACTATCCAGAAATTAGCGAGATTAAGAGTGCGGTGATATGGGTGAAGTCGGTATCGGTGGTTGTTCCCGATTTCTATATAGAATATGTAGAAGGCACGCCTTGGATACATCAGCCGTTTGAGATTTACGACACTTTGAGTTTTGAAGACTTGGCTAATCGCGAAAGACACTAAAGAAACCTTGAAGAGATAAAAGCGCTGAGAAGATCATTGTTTTTTATATGCACAGTATGACTATGTGCTTGTATTTCGTTCGTATATTCTCTTTTTAAATCTGCATTTTTAGTCTTTGGTTACTCAAACATTTTTGCCGATTTAAATGCAAAAAAGCCGTTAATGAATTAACGGCTTTTTAAATTAATGCTGTGGTGCCCACGGAGGGACTCGAACCCCCACACCCGAAGGCACATGGACCTGAACCATGCGCGTCTACCAATTCCGCCACGTGGGCAACGAAAGCGAGAATTATAAAGTAATGTCGGCTAAAGTCAATGAATTTAGCGCTTTGCTCGTCTTGTCATGCGAACTTTGCTTACTTAAACTTCGCTGTTTATTTTTGACGTAACCCGATAAACTAACGGCATTTGTGACGTTTAATATTTCTATCTGAAGAGATTCAACTGCTTTGAATAAACATCTTTATCCCATTCCTAGCCGCGAGGATATTCTCGGCGTTTTGCGCACTTCAAAAACTGCATTGAAGGCGACATCGATTGCAAAGAAATTGGGCGTGAAGCCTGAGGAGATCGACGGTATGGCAAAAAGACTGAAAGCGATGGAACGCGAAGGTCAGGTCAAACAGGATGCCGCAGGAAACTTCTCTGCCTTAGTGCAAGACAATTTGATCGTTGGCAAAGTAAGTAGTCATCGTGATGGTTATGGTTTCTTAACACCGGATGATGGTAGTCCTGATCTATACTTACCCGAGCGCGAAATGTCGCGTATCTTAAATGGAGATCGGGTAAGTGCAAAAGTCGTTGGTACGGATAGAAAAGGTCGCTTAGAAGGCAGTGTTACGGAAATTTTGGAGCGCGCCAATACGCACATAATTGGTCGCTTGATCAATGAAAATGGTGTTTGGTTGATTGCACCAGAAGATAATCGCATTAATCAAGATATTTTATTGGCAGGGACTCCGGGCAAGGCAAAAGTAGGTCAGGTAGTGAGTGTTGAGTTGATTGAACAGCCTACCAAATATTCACAAGCAGTTGGCAAGGTGGTTGAGATACTGGGTGAGATTGATGATCCTGGTATTGAAATTGAGATAGCGGTGCGTAAGTTTGGGGTGCCGCACGAATTTTCCGTCGCAGCAAAGCGTGCTGCTGAAAAATTGCCTTTTGATGTCAGTGCAAAAGATTTAGAAGATCGCGTCGATTTGCGAGATATTCCGCTCGTTACGATTGATGGCGAAGATGCGCGTGATTTTGATGATGCTGTGTATTGTGAACCCGTCAAAATCGGTCGCCAAAAAGCGTATCGACTGTTGGTTGCAATCGCCGATGTCAGTCACTACGTTAAACCCAATGATGCGATTGACGAAGATGCTCTATTGCGTAGTACGTCAGTGTATTTTCCACGCCGCGTCATTCCCATGTTGCCTGAAAAACTGTCTAACGGATTATGTTCATTAAATCCGAATGTCGATAGGTTGACCTTAGTCTGTGACATGGTTATCTCTCTGGACGGAGAAGTGACGGCGTATCAGTTTTATCCAGCGGTGATTCATTCTGCCGCACGCTTTACTTATACCGAAGTCGCCACCATCCTCGGTAATACAAAAGGACCGGAAGCGAATAAGCGCCTACCTTTGGTGCCACATTTGTTGCATTTGTATGAGTGCTTTCAGGTGTTGTTGAAAGCGCGTCAGCGTCGTGGCGCCATTGATTTCGAAACGACTGAAACCTATATCGTCGCCAACGCTGCAGGCAAGATAGAAAAAATCTTGCCGCGCACACGCAATGATGCACATAAGTTGATTGAAGAATGTATGTTGGCAGCCAATGTGTGCGCTGCTAGTTTGTTAGCTGAGTTTGAACATTTGGGCGTGTATCGAATCCACGCGGGACCAACCAAGGAAAAGTTAACTCAAGTAAGAAATTTCTTGCGTCAAGTTGGTTTGAATTTGATGGGCGGAGATACCCCATCTGCGTCTGATTATGCGCAGTTGATGGAAAAAATAAAAGGTCGCCCCGATTCACAATTACTGCAAACGATGTTGTTGCGCTCGATGCAGCAAGCGGTCTATAGCCCAGACAATATTGGTCATTTTGGTTTGTCATATGATGCCTATGCCCACTTTACAAGTCCGATTCGTCGTTATCCTGATTTACTCACGCATCGCGCTATTAAAGCGATTTTGCAAGGAAAAAAATACGAACCTAAGGGTATCGATACCAGCGTTCTGAATACCAGCGTATCGAATGCAGCACGCAAACAAATGGCGGCTGATCGTGCTGCTGGCAAAGAGCGTCAGCAAAAAGAAATCACCATTTGGGATATGCTCGGCACGCATTGCTCCGCCAATGAACGTCGTGCTGATGAAGCGTCGCGTGACGTAGAAGCCTGGCTCAAGTGTTACTACATGAAGAGCAAGTTAGGTGAAGAGTTCACCGGCACCATTTCTGGTGTAACGCAATTCGGTTTATTTGTTCAATTGGATGAAATGTTTGTGGAAGGCTTAGTTCATATCACTGAGCTCGGCGCTGATTATTTTCAATTCGATGACGCTCGTCATGAATTACGTGGCGAGCGCAGCGGGAAGCGTTATCAATTGACCGATAAAGTTAAAGTGGTAGTGAGCCGGGTTGATATCGATGCACGTAAAATTGATTTATCTTTGGCGACCAGTGCAGTACCTAATCGTTTCCCTAAAACACGTGAATTTGAAGAAATTGCAGAAACACGTCACGGAAAGCGTGGTGCAAATGTAAAAGCTGGGCGTGCCATCGAGAGCGATAAGTCGACCGTCAGTAGCAGGGCCAAAGCAGGCAAGGCAACTGCAGTTTATGTTGAAGCCGCACCTAGTAAAACCAGGCGTAAAAAAGTGTCAGTTGCAGCGACCCGTGCCGAACGTAAAGTAAAAACTGCAGCATCAGCGCGTAAGAAGCGCTAAGCTTGATTGCTGCGCCCCGTGCTTGGTTATCGTAAGAATGTCTTAGAACGTTGATGATCGCAATAGAGGACTGCGTGAGAAGACAGCATAAGCAGATTACATAAAAATTTGTAGTAACAATTCGTCGTAAAAAAATCGCATTAAGAAGTTTAATATATAAAAGAAGTGAGCAATGAAAAGTAAAATGATTTTCGGCTTTCATGCCGTGACGTCCCGTATTCGCCATGAAGCATCTTCAGTAGAAGAAATCTACGTAGACCATGATCGTTCGGATCGCCGTATGCAGGAATTGATACATGCCGCTAAGTCCGCTGGCATTCGAATTATTCAAGCGGATGACCAGCGTCTTTCTAATATCGTTGGGACGCGTCGTCATCAAGGTGTGGTCGCCAAAGCGGGTGAGCTTTCTTTAGCGCGTAATTTAGATGAATTACTTGATGCAATTGAAGGACCACCTTTGTTATTGATTTTGGACGGCATTACCGATCCGCATAATCTTGGGGCTTGTTTGCGTGTAGCTGATGGCGTTGGTGCTCATGCTGTGATCGCGCCTAAGGATCGCGCTGTTGGCTTAAATGCGACTGCCGAAAAAGTAGCGAGTGGGGCGGCAGAGACGGTGCCTTACATTACGGTAACCAATTTGGCGCGCACTATTCGTGATTTGAAAGAACGTGATATCTGGATTATCGGCACTTCCGATGATGTAGAAAAAACGATTTATGATGTGGACTTTAAAGGTGGCATCGCGATTGTGATGGGCAATGAAGGTGAGGGCATGCGTCGCTTAACTCGTGAGAATTGCGATATGCTAGTGCAAATTCCTATGTTGGGCTCAGTGGAAAGTTTGAATGTCTCAGTAGCCTCTGGCGTCTGTCTTTACGAGGCACGTCGTCAACGCATCGCCGCTCAGTAATTTCTATTGCGGCATCATCGTAGATGCCGCATCTTTGCTTTATTAAGCATCATTAAGCTTCATTCGGTTACTACGCATCATCCACTTTCATCGTGATTTGGTAAATAATGCGCTTTCAGCAGCAAACGCAAAAACCTTTTACACTAGGTGTCCTTCTACTAGATTGCACTGACTCTGCCAGTATTTTTCATTCCTATGTTTAAGCAACTTCGCGAAGATATCGCCAGCATCATCCAACGTGACCCCGCCGCTCGCAATACTTGGGAGGTGATTACCTGTTATCCGGGTCTGCAAGCGATTGTGATGCATGTGTGGGCTAAATGGTGTTGGACGCATGGTATGAAGTGGCTAGGGCGCTTTATTGCGCATCTGGCGCGGATTTTTACCGGAATTGAAATCCATCCTGGCGCGACCATAGGCAAGCGTGTGTTTATCGATCACGGTTTTGGCGTCGTGATTGGAGAAACTGCCGTGGTGGGCGATGATTGTACGATTTACCAAGGCGTTACTTTAGGTGGTACGTCCTTAACGAAAGGCGCTAAACGTCATCCGACATTAGAAGAGGGCGTGATTGTTGGCGCTGGCGCAAAAATCTTGGGTGGTTTTACCGTTGGTGCTGGCGCAAAAATCGGCTCTAATTCGGTGGTGATTAAACCCGTTCCAGCGGGTGCGACTGCAGTCGGAAATCCCGCACATTTGGTGAAATCAGGGCATGAAGTCAATGAAGGAAAAGATCCTGCTGCATTTAGCGCGTATGGATTAAGTGCGAATGGAGATGATCCCATTTCAAAAGCATTTCGCCAACTTACTGAACACGTCTGCTCGCAGCAAGAGCAAATTGAAAAATTGCGTTCGGCAATTTTGGTAGCAGGTATCGTTTGCGAAAAATCGTTGACTGAAAAACGTATCGATGCAGATGAAATTTCGCAGTTAGTGGATTAAACAATGGATTTGAATTTGTTTAAAGAAAAGGATTGAAATATATGTTTAGTCGAAGCAGTTATCATAGAATGATAATTTCCCGCGTTGTACCTGAATTAGCGGAAGTTGATTGCTATAAAGCGAAGACAATTATTGATAATGCCAGTAAACGGTTGCCGTTTAAAGATGCGCGAAATTGGCTTTTAATACTAGCATCAATTGCTTTTTCTTTGCCTTTCGTTTTACTGGTCTTTTTAGGTGATTTGTCATCCAAAGTTGGTTTGTCGTCATGGATGGAATTTTTCATATTTCCGTTGGTGATTCTCCCACTCGTAATACTGGTCGATGCAGTACATCTTCGTATTGTCAGACCTGAAATTTTGAGCTTATTAGCAGAATGAGTTGGCTTGCATGTTACGTTTAACTTAAATATGCCAGTCTGAATGTTTAATTTGTCACATTAAATGTTTATAGGTAGATAAATTGTAATTTTCCGCTTGGCTCCAAGCGTAGGTAACCACCGCGCTCTTTTGTGCCGTGATCACAATCCCAATCTGGTAAAACATAACGTAATCCATGTGTTTCGTGATGGGTCGCAGTACGATGGGTGTGTCCATGGATTAGATTGGCTCCCTGATATTGTTCACATAATTGAGCCACGGCATTTTGATTCACATCCATAATCGCCATGCTCTTGTTTCTCTGTTCGCTATTACTGGCCTGACGCATGCCTAGAATAATCGCTTTGCGCTCCTGTAAAGGCTTGTTTAGAAACTGCTGTTGCCAAGCTGGGTTGCGTACCATGGCGCGAAATGCCATATAACTGACATCATCGGTGCAAAGTGCATCACCATGTGAAATTAATAAATGCTGGCCAGCGAGATGCAGCTCATGCGGATCGTTTAAGAGTTGAGCAGACGTTTGATGTGCAAAGCTTTCTCCTACGAGAAAGTCGCGATTGCCGGCCATCCAATAGAGCGCGACACCAGCATCACTAACGGCTCGTAAGGCGGTAATAATATCCTGATTGTAAGGGGCATCACTGTCATCGTCGCCTGCCCAATATTCGAATAGATCACCCAGTAAGTAGAGACGCTCAGCTTGTATCGCTTGAGTGGACAAAAAGTGTAAAAACGTTGCGGTGGTAAGTGGGAGCGCGTCTGATAAATGAACATCCGAAACAAAAAGCGCAACCGCTTTTGGTTGCGCTTTTGAGTTTGAGTTTATGTTATCGGATAAAGTGGGCATACATAGAATCCAATAAAATAAGCTGTTTAGAAATTAAATAATTTCTGCTTTTTCGATAATAATATTTTCGACAGGAACATCGGCAAACATCCCGGAGCGTGTTGTTTTGGAAGCCGAAATTTTATCGACAACATCCTTGCCCTCGCTTACTTCGGCAAATACACAATATCCCCAGCCATCTTGACCTGGAAAGTTGAGGAATTCGTTATCTACGGTATTGATAAAAAATTGTGCTGAAGCAGAATGTGGGTCGCTGGTGCGCGCCATCGCTACACTATAGGGGACGTTTTTTAAACCATTTTTCGCTTCATTTTCGACTGGTGCATTGGTAGGTTTTTGTTTCATACCAACTTCAAAACCGCCGCCTTGTATCATAAAGCCGCGAATCACACGGTGAAAAATCGTGCCTGTGTAATGACCCGCTTCGACATAAGCGAGGAAGTTGGCTACTGTTTTTGGCGCTTTGTCTGCGTGGAGTTCGATTTTGATATTGCCGAGATTGGTGGTGAGTAGGACTGCCATGATAGACCTCAAAAAAAATGGATGATGTATTGTAACTGAATGCGATGTGAAAAAATCCTGTTATCAAGGCGCACTAATGCGCCTTTTTTTGATTAATCGATCTTATTAAACTAATTGTTTAAAGCAATTATTTGATTAATTTTACCGAGATAATGGTGATCGGTTTTGTTGGCACATTTTGGTAGATGCTAACGTCGGTTACCGCTGTAGTTTTGATTTTCTCAACCACATCCCAGCCCTCAATTACTTTGCCGAACGGCGTATAGCCTGCAGCAATTACCAAGGCGCGTGCGCGCGGTAAAGTGATGGGATCGCCGTTTTTCATGACCTGTACCGGATCGCCATCCGCTAGCGGCTGATAATTTAAAAAATCATTATTGTTGACGTTGATATAGAACTGCGCGCGAGCTGAGTTTGGATCGGGCATTCTTGCCATGGCGATCGTGCCCATGTCATTTTTTAAGCCTTGCTCGAACGCCATTTTTGCTTCGGATACCACAGGTTTATCAGTGGCTTTTTCTCTCATTGCGCTGTCCATACCACCGCCTTGAATCATAAAATTATCAATTACTCGGTGAAAAATGGTTTTGTTGTAATGTCCTTTTTTGACATAGCGTAAAAAATTTTCTACAGTCTTTGGAGCCTTTTCTGGATAGAGCTCCAGCACGATATCACCCATCGAGGTTTTAATATTGACTTTTGGCAGTTCTTGCGCACTGGCGTTAAAACTGCTTGTGAGGCATAGGCTAAACCAAGCAACAAGCAATGTCGCGCTTGCATTTTTTAGTCCGCGGCGTAAGGTGGAAATCATATTTTGCTCCTTTAATGCTCAGATGAAGATACGATGATGGTCAAATTGGGCTGCTTCAATTAACTACCTGTTTTCTCTTGCTTAATTAACCATCTGCCGTCTTGTTTTACCATCAATAAGGTCTTTCTACTGCTCGCAACAAGTGCGCCCGATTGGTAATTTTGTCTAAATTTTACAGTCGCGGTGTTGCCTTCTATTGTCACGGTAGGCTTATCAATCTGCACTGTAATTTTACCTTTGCCTTCTATCCTTGAGCGACGTTCTTCCATCCATGATTTGCGTGATTCTCCGTTAGGTGTTTGGAAGTCTTTTGCATAGTGGGCTAGATAGGCTTTTGTATTTTTTTGGCTCCAAACGCTAAGCCACTGTTCGACCGCTTTGATCACTTCACGCTGGGTGCCATTATTTATTTTATCGTTTGTCTTTTCAGGCTGGCGTTGTGCTTTGGCAAGCTGCGTACTTGCTTGCGGCAGGATTGCCGGAGCTTGTGGTTTCGGTAATGGTTGTGAATTTAATGTCGCGACTTTAGCGATATCCACATCAAGGCGATTGCCCGCAATCAGATTATTTTCTTCAAAAACAATACGCCATTGACCGGCTTCTTTTCCCCAGTATTGTTTATGCTTGAAGCTAGCTACACCTCGGCTGGTAGTAATGTCTTGAATAAAACTGCTCACTACTATCTCTTCCCGACCAGGATATTTAAATTGCGAGAGTTCACGCAAGTTGATGCCTGTTACGGTTGCGCCCGCAATACCTTGCACCTGCTTTTGCAGAAAATTCGCTAGGCCTTCATTTGAGCCAGTTTTAAAATTTTTACTGTAATGCTTCGCTAAAGCATTGGGGTTGCCAGTCGCAAAATCAGCTCGCCATGCATCGAGTATTTTTTTTGCTGATAGTTTTTCTGCGATCCAATTTGTGCTGTTGATAAACTCAATACGATCGCTAATGATTACCGGTGTTTTGGCAATATCGACGGTGGCCGCTAGTGCTAAAAAATCTTGATTCGACAAGACAACGCAGCCATCTGATGCGAGCGGTGCGCGGCTATAATTATGTTGTGGTACGCCATGTAACCATATGCCAGAACCACCGCGTCCATTTAATTTATCCCATTCGTTTGGGTAATTTAATGGTAGTGCGCCAGGGCCATAAAAATCAGGTAGTTTTGCTCCAGGCAAGCGCGTCGTAATATAGTAAACTCCGATAGGAGTGCGTTGGTCTCCCTCTTTAAATTTATCAACACCTAATTTACCCTGGCTGACGTAGTAATCATTGAGTAGGTTAGGTTTGCCACCGATGTTTTCATAAAGGAAAATTCGTGCGCGCTTGGCATCCATGACCAGCGCATAACGTTGTTCCTCGCTCATTTGCAATAATACATTTGGTATCAGGTCTTTTGATGGGCGTTCTGTGATGGCGCGAATTCTAGCCTGTGCCTCATCATGTAAGTCTTTTAATTTGTCATTTGCTGGGTTGGTGACCGCTCCAAAACGATTGACTGGACGCGTGCGCATGGTGATTAAATCGCCACGAATCAAATGCCCTAATTGAAAATTAGGGTAGGCCGTCAATAAAGCATCTATTTTTGTTTGCGCCTTATCCAGTTCATTATTGGCCAAATGTTGATAGACCTGAATTAATGTTAAATCAGGATTGGGGCCAGTTCTAGGTGCCTGGAAACTTGCTTTGTCAGGTGGATTGTTATTGGCCCATGCATCTTGGGTGTTTGCAACAAGTAAAATTAAGGCTGAAGCTAGGCTGAACGAGGCTGTTCCAATGAGCCTAGTCATTGAAACAGTGCTTGGAAAAGTGAAAAACATTAGCTGCCCGAACGCTCCTGCTTAATCAACCATTTTCCATCTTGTTTGCTGAGCACTAAGACTTTTCTGCTGGTCGACGACAGACGGTCAGAGCTATAAAATTGTTTGAATTTTACTGTTGCGGAATTGCCGTCAATACTTACGTTGGCATCTTCGACGCGCACATTAATTTTCCCTTTGCCTTCGATGCGTGAGCGGCGATCTTCTGCCCATGCTGCGCGAGACTCTCCTTTGGGAGTCTGAAAGTCTTTTGCGTAATGGCTTAGATATTTGTTGACGTCACGATTGCTCCACGCTTTGGCCCAAGTCTCTACCGTGTTTAGCACGGTATCTTTCTCATTGACTGCTGCAGTTGCTTTGCTATTAGTTGTCGGCGCTGGCGAGCTGGCGACTTTTGGCTCTGCTGATTTGGGCGGTGTCGCGACAACGGCTGGAGATGCAGGTAAGTTGGCAATCGGGCTTGTTGCCGCAATCGTTTTGGGATTGGTGCCACCCGTAGAGTTGCCGATCAAATTTTTAACTAGGTTTAGTTTCAACTTGGCAGTTGAATTGCCTGAGTCAAGTTGTAAGGCTTTGTCATAAGATTGACTAGCTAATTTAGCATAGACATCGCCCAGATTTTCATGGGCGGTACCATAAGTAGGGTTGGTGCGAATCGCCATTTCCAAAGCGGTGCTAGCTTTTAAGTATTGTCCGTTGGACGCGTATAAAACCGCTAAATTATTATAGGGTTCTGGTAGTTCTGGATAATCGTCGGTTAATTTGGTAAAGATAACAATCGCATCGTTGGCCTTATTTTGCTCGGTCAGAATGATGCCTTTTAAAAAGCGCATCTGAGCGTCTTTGGGGCGTTGACTTAAGACAGCATCTATTTTTTTTAATGCTTCGTTGAGTTGTCCAGCTTTGTATAATTTACTCGCATCACTAGCGTCGTCTGCGAAACTGATCGCTGGGCACATTGCGCCGAGTAAAATCGTTACTGCAAATGCGTTTTTTATAGAGTGTCGCATAATTTAATTGAGTGTCTTTTCTATTGATTTTGTGAATTCTACGAGCCTGCGTACTAAGTCGGGAATATGCATTTTGACTTGTTTGCGCCAGCCAATTGATAACAGTCATTGGAAGTAAGCGCAGATCAGGCGCAATCTTAACAAATAAACTCGTTAGTGCGTTGTAGATATTAGCTGCTTGAGGCGAAAAAGTAGCATTCTATGGTTGTTTGACGAGAAATAACTTTTGAGGCTAGGCACTGACGGCCTATGCCGTGGCATACATTTATCTATTCCAATTCATTTGCGTTGATTAACATTTCTTATCGTTATTCTTTTTTGTTATGTGCTGTAAAAAGCTTGCTATTTTTGCTTGTTAAATCAGTTTTTCTATCGGTTTCGCGACTCATTCACACGATAAAATAGTCATTTCAGAATCATTATCATGTAAAATCGGCGGCTTTCTCTTAATACGAGCTAGGTACATAAGTACAGTGGGTGTACGACCTAGCACGTGACATACCGATTTGACGAGCATCCTTTGTAATACGGAAGATAATAAATGAATAAAGATAGTCGAGTCCGTAACGAAGAATTGCATGTACCTGATTACTGGGAAGAGGCAAAAGTTGAGTTGATGAAGCGCGATAGAATTTTGCGTAAGTTAATTCCACAATTTGGTGATTTGTACCTAATGGGGCGCGATGATCCATTTACCACTTTGACTCGATCTATTATTGCACAGCAAATTTCTGGTGTTTCAGCTAATGCTTTGTGGGAGAATTATTTAATCGTGTGTCCTAAATCGACACCAGAGCAAGTTATCGCGGCCGGCAGAGACAAACTGTTATCGAGTGGCTTGTCAAAGCGTAAAACCGATTACATTTTAGATTTGGCTGGGCATTTTAAAGACGGTAAAGTGCATGTCGACAAATGGGCAGATATGTCGGATGAAGAGGTTATTGCCGAGCTTGTCCAAATTAGAGGCATTAGCCGTTGGACCGCTGAAATGTTTTTAATTTTTAATTTATTACGACCAAATATTTTGCCTTTGGACGATAATGGCCTAATCTCAGGAATTAGTAAGAATTATTTTTCTGGAGAACCTGTTTCTCGTATCGATATTCGCGAGGTTGCCGCAAATTGGGAGCCTTGGAGAACTGTAGCGACGTGGTATATGTGGCGCAGTCTAGATTCAAATTTGATATAACGTAATACAGCTAAACTAGTTATATTTAAGCTAGTTAAGTTAAGTTAAGTTTATTTTTTTAACTCGTGTGGATTTTTTAAGGAGGCACGATGACTAAAACGACATTTCTAGGATTTGAGCAATCAATCGCAGAACTTGAGACAAAGATAGAAGAATTACGTTTTGTGCAAGACGATTCTGCGGTAGATATTTCAGAAGAAATTGATCGCTTATCCCAAAAAAGTCAGATGTTAACGAAGGATATTTACGCCAAATTGACACCATGGCAGGTCTCACAAATTTCTCGTCATCCACAACGCCCCTACACGCTAGACTATATTTCCCAGATATTTACGGATTTCCATGAGTTACATGGTGACCGTTCCTTCGCTGATGATTTGGCAATTGTTGGTGGTTTGGCTCGTTTTAATGGCCAGGCATGTATGGTTATCGGGCATCAGAAAGGCAGAGATACAAAAGAGCGCGCTATGCGTAATTTCGGTATGCCTAAGCCAGAGGGCTATCGTAAGGCGATGCGCCTAATGAAGTTGGCCGAAAAATTTGATATTCCAGTTTTTACCTTTGTAGACACAACTGGCGCGTGGCCAGGGATTGATGCAGAAGAGCGTGGACAGTCTGAGGCTATTGGCCACAATTTGTATGTCATGGCAGAACTCAAAGTGCCTTTGATTACCACTATTATTGGCGAAGGTGGTTCGGGTGGTGCCTTAGCGTTGGCAGTTGGTGACTCCGTATTGATGCTGCAATATGCAACTTACTCCGTGATCTCCCCTGAAGGTTGTGCCTCTATATTGTGGAAAACTTCAGAGCGCGCCTCTGATGCCGCGGAAGCGCTTGGTTTGACCGCTAATCGTTTAAAAGCGATGGGTTTGATCGATAAAATTATTAACGAACCGCTGGGGGGGGCACATCGTGATCCCAAGCAAATGTGTGCCTTAGTTAAACGTGCTTTGGCCGATACTTTGCGTCAATTCCAGGGCATGAAAACCAAAGACTTATTAGAGGCGCGTCATGAAAAATTGATGAGCTATGGTAAGTTTAAGGAAACCCGAGTGGCAGAATGAGCTTAACGCACTTAATTAGTGCTAAGCAGTTCGAACAGAATTTTTTTGCCAGACTTACTGACATCCTAGAGAGTCAAGTGCCCACAGCCAAGCAAAATGGTTTTGCCGTGGCTTATAGTGGGGGGCTTGACTCTACTGTTCTGCTCAAGCTCGCACAACGCTTTGCTGAACAGAAAAACATTCCCCTAGTTGCCTATCACATACATCATGGCTTAAGCCCGAATGCAGATGCATGGCTGCAGCATTGCCAATCAATTTGTGGCGATGCTGGTATTCGTTTTCGCTTTATAAAAGTCCAGGTGAATCAACAAGGGCAGGGCGTCGAGTCTGCTGCGCGTAGTTCGCGTTATGCGGCATTGGGCGAGTTGTGTGCAATCGATCAAATTCCTGTTTTGCTAACCGCACATCATCTGGACGATCAGGCTGAAACCATGTTGATGCAATTATTGCGAGGCACTGGTTTGCGCGGCTTGGCTGGCATGGATTACTTTAACTATGCTCCTTCGTTGCTAAGAAATACTGAATTACTGTTGGCCAGACCTTTGTTGTCAGAGGCAAAACAGACTTTGCTTCATTATGCTCAATTGCATGGCTTGGTGAATATTGAAGATGAATCAAATGGCCTCACCTGCTACACCAGAAATGCACTACGTCTGCTTGTGATGCCAGAGATAGAAAAAATAGCACCTGAATTTTCAGAGCGTTTGTTGCGTACTTCCGAGCATGTTCGCTCGGCTAATCGAGTTTTGGATGAGGTCGCGGCACAGGATTTGGCACTCAGTCTGGATGGTGTCGATTTAAAGCTCCCGGTATTAAAGAGTTTAAGTGCAGATCGTTTGAGTAATGTATTTCGCTATTGGTTGCAGCGACAGGGAATTCAATTGCCTTCTTCTGCAAAATTGCGGGAAATGCAAAATCAACTATTTGATGCGCGAGCAGATGCGCGTGTTACGGTTGCGCATTTACATTATGTTTTGTATCGCTATGACGATAAAATCACTCTCATCGATACGAGTCATGTTAGTCATTATGTTGGTAGCTTATGGATACAATGGGCGGGCGAGGAGCGACTTTATTTGCCTGAGTTGAAAGGTAGTTTTTTGTTTCGGCGGGTGTCTGGTGTTGAAGGTATTGATCCTAAAGTTTTGTTGGAAAATAAATTGGAAGTCCGTCAGCGCAAGGGCGGTGAGCGTCTTCGTTTAGGTAAGTTGAGGCCATCGCGGGATATGAAAAGTCATTTTCAAAGTCTGCGCATACCATTTTGGCGTCGAGAAAAATTACCCTATGTTTATATAGAAAATGATTTACTTCATGTCGGTTTGGTTGGCACCGATGCGGCATTCTTGTCTGGGTCCGATGGTGCAAACAAGATCGAGCTTGTTTGGATTCCCGATCAGGCTAGTATTCAAATTTGAGTTGGTGGTTGTGCGTAATAAATGAGAGAGTTTAATCAATGAGCAGGCAAATTGTACTGGACACTGAAACTACAGGTCTAAACCCTCGTTTGGGAAATCGTGTTATTGAAATTGGTTGCGTTGAATTACTTAATCGTAAATTAACTGGCAATAACTTCCATCGCTACATTAATCCTCAGCGCGATTCGGAAGAGGGCGCGTTGACAGTCCATGGTTTGACAACGGAATTTTTGAGCGATAAGCCTACTTTCTCTCAGATTGCCACCGAATTTATTGAGTTTGTTAGAGATGCAGAAATTGTTATTCATAACGCACCATTTGATTTGGGTTTTCTGAACGCAGAATTTGAGCGTTTGGGACTTCCAAAATTCGAGGAGCATGTATCCGCCGTAGTTGATACCTTGGTTCAGGCGAAAGAGCTGCATCCAGGTAAACGAAATTCTCTAGATGCCTTGTGCGATCGTTATGAGATTTCAAACTCACATCGTAAATTGCATGGCGCTTTGTTGGATGCGGAGTTGTTAGCGGATGTTTTTTTGGCAATGTCTCGCGGCCAAAATAGTTTTAGTATCGAGGAAGATGAAGCGCCAGCAGAAGTGGTTGCGACAATTGTTGAGGCAGAAGAGATCGATTTCAATACCTTGGTACATTCGGCAAGTGATCGAGAATTGGAGATGCATGAGGACCTGGTTAATGACATTTCCAAGGCTTCTAATGGAAATTGTTTTTGGAAAACAGAGTCTATCAGTTGAAAATATATTAAATTTTAGATGATGAGTTTCATTTTGATAGTTATTGGTTTTGTTAACTGACTATGATTTTTAATATCTTTTTGGTATTTTTCAGCTAAATACCAACAAAATTTTGAAAAATATTTTGAGCTCCACCCTAAAGTGGCGCTTTTTTTTGTCGTTAATGTTTGTAGGAAATCCTCGAAATTAATTTTAAAAATATTTTTGAATTTGCCCTAAAGTTTTCTAAATCGCTGCCGTTAATGTATTTGAAGACGATAGTTTTACTTGGCTGAGTTTTTTAAGTTATTGTTTTTATTAGGTTTTATTGAGTTTTTCCTGATATAGGTAAAATTCACATTTCAAATATAAATCGCAAATATATTTTTGTGATTTCTCTTAATGATCCAATGTAGGATGAATTCCTATTGGGTCTTTCTTTATTTTCTGGATTCAATTCCAGGCTTCCGCTGATACTCCCTAATTTTGCTTGGTAACACAATGTATCCCACTGGCAACACATTCTGTCAGGACTACATAGTGGGAGTATTAAAATGACACCAAATGATATGATGGCTGAAATTCGCGATGCTAACCTGAGTTACCTCATGCTCGCCCAGCAAATGATCCGTGCTGACAAAGCAACTGCAATCTTTCGCTTAGGCATCGGTAAAGAAATCGCTGATTTGATCGAAGGCTTAAACAATGCTCAGATTTTAAAATTGGCGGGCTCTAATATGATGTTGGCTCGTTTCAGATTCGAAGATAGCTCCATTCTTTGCATGTTGACTAATTACAATAAAGAACGTTCTTTGGCGCATTCGCATGCTGCTATTTTGATGGCTGGCCAAAAAGTAGAAGAAATTGCTTAATTGCTCAAATTGGCGTTTTAAATTGTTTTTGAAGATTGAGGTGTAGTCATGGCAACGAAAAGTATTGTGAATGAAGCTAACGAAATTCAATTGGCAGTAGATTTAGTTAACTTGGGTGCACGCTTGCAGTTACTGGAATCAGAAACGTCATTGTCACGTGAGCGTTTGTTGAAAATCTACAAGGAGTTGAAGGGCGTGTCTCCACCGAAAGGTATGCTGCCGTTTTCTACTGATTGGTTTGTGACTTGGCAGCCTAATATTCATTCTTCTCTTTTTATGAATATTTTTAAGTACTTGCGCGAGCATGCGGAAATTAGTGGTATTCATGCCGTGGTTAAGGCTTATAAACTCTATCTTGAGCAAATGCCAACACCAGATGGTGAAGAGCCAGTTCTATCATTGACTCGTGCGTGGACATTGGTACGTTTCTTCGAAGGAAATATGCTTTCGTTCGTCAAATGCGAGCACTGTGGCGGTCAGTTTGTTGGGCATACATTGGATTTGCATGATCATTATGCCTGTGGCTTATGTCATGTTCCTTCTCGTGCTGGTAAAACAAAAAAAGCGAGAGCAGTTGAAATGTCACATGCCTTTGCTTAGTTACGTTAAAATTCGCTTGCTTCAAGTTAAGTTTGATTTGGTTTTTGATGCGGCTTATGAAGGGTGAGCAATTTGAAGTTGTCAATCGGAATCCGAGCATTGTTATTGCAGTTGGCTA
Source organism: Affinundibacterium danionis (assembly GCF_042432465.1). Classification (NCBI taxonomy): domain Bacteria; kingdom Pseudomonadati; phylum Pseudomonadota; class Betaproteobacteria; order Burkholderiales; family Oxalobacteraceae; genus Affinundibacterium; species Affinundibacterium danionis. The sequence continues at coordinate 323,054 of NZ_JBHLXJ010000002.1, forward strand.
GTCTAGTATTGACGTATTCATTGTTGCTGCTGTTGAAGATTGGTTTTGGTATTTCATTTGGTTTTTTTGTTGGGCTCTTGATTCACTGCTGTTTCGCGGCTTGCGCAGCTTTAATACTGCGATTTGATTGGTGGTGGGGCTTAATTCAATTCTTATTTCCGCTTTTGGTGTATTGGTCATATTGGCAAAATATACCGTCCTATTTTTATCTCATTGGCTTGTTCGTTTTAAGTCTGTTGTTCTGGTCGACTTACCGGACGCAAGTGCCTTATTATCCTTCTAAATCTGCATTAATTATTCCTGTTTCGACATTGCTTCCAAGTGATGCGCCATTTAATTTCATTGATCTTGGTAGTGGAATGGGCGGCTTGGTGCTTGACCTTTCCGCGCGTAGTAAAAACGGGCAATTTTTTGGCGTTGAAATTGCACCCTTGCCTTGGTTGGTCAGCGTATTACGTTCTTTTTTTCGAAAACCACCAGTGAAATTTTACTTTGGTAGCTATACTGGGATTGATTTATCGCATTTTCGCGTGGTTTTTTGCTACTTATCTCCGGCAGCGATGACCGATCTCTGGCTAAAGGTGAAAGCTGAAATGCAGCCGGGATCACTTTTTCTGAGTTACGAGTTTATTGTGCCTGATGCCCCTCCCGATCTATGTTTGGAGTTGGAGTCGGACGGATCCTTGCTATATGGCTGGCGTATATAATGAAACAACAGAAATATATTTTTTGAGCAATATTCTGGGAAATGTTGCCTAATGTTACCAGATCGCTGGTATTCTTGAGTTATCGCTCGAAACCGTAGTAAATCGAGGTCAAATTGATGAAGGAGACTAACTCGTGTTCGTTATTGTGGGTTATATCATTGTATGCGGGTCCGTTTTTGGTGGTTTTGTGCTGGCTGGTGGGCACATGGCGGTGCTGTTTCAGCCGATTGAATTGTTGATGATTGGTGGTGCTGCCGTAGGAGCGGCATTTGTCGGCAATACACCAAAATCACTTAAAGCGTCGTTGAAGGCATTGCCTTCTGTCTTCAAGGGCTCTCCATATTCAAAAGCCATGTATATGGAATTAATGACGATGTTATTTGATGTTCTGACCAAGATTCGTAAAGAAGGTTTGATGTCGATTGAAGGTGACATCGAAAAGCCTGAAGAAAGCCCTTTATTTAGTAAATATCCTTTGGTGGTCGGCGATCATCATTTGATGGAATTTTTATCTGATTATTTGCGTTTGATGGTATCTGGCAATATGGACGCTTTTCAGATTGAAAACCTGATGGATAATGAGTTGGAAACCCACCATCATGAGGGCGCTATTCCAGCTCATTTTATGGCAAAGTTAGGCGATGGTTTGCCAGCGTTTGGTATTGTGGCAGCTGTGATGGGCGTTGTGCATACTATGGAGTCTGTTGGTATTCCACCTGCTGAATTGGGGATTCTAATCGCTAAAGCCTTGGTGGGTACGTTTTTGGGTATCTTGCTGGCGTATGGTTTCGTGGGACCATTATCTAGTTTGATGGAGCAAAAATTGGATGAGTCGTCGAAAGCTTTTCAGTGCGTTAAAGTGACATTGTTGGCGAGTTTAAATGGTTACGCGCCAGCACTTTCGGTTGAATTTGGTCGTAAAGTGCTTTATTCAACTGAGCGTCCAACGTTTTCTGAACTTGAAGAACATATCAAGCAATCTAAGTCTAAATAGTTTGATGGGCGGATAAAATGGCAAATGAGGAACTTAGGCCAATTATCGTTAAGCGAATAAAAAAAGTCGCTGGCGGGCATCATGGTGGAGCTTGGAAGATCGCCTATGCCGATTTCGTAACCGCTATGATGGCGTTCTTTTTATTGATGTGGTTGCTTGGTTCTACTGCAAAAGGCAATTTACAAGGTATTGCGGAGTATTTTCAAACGCCTTTGAAAGTTGCGATGGCCGGTGGTGATGGTAGTGGAGATAGTTCTAGTGTAATAAAAGGTGGTGGCAAGGATTTGTCTTTGCGTGAAGGTCAGCAGCGTAAAGGGGAAATAGAAGCGGTAAAAAAGACTTATAACCTTCAGGCTGCTGAAGCAGCGTTAGCAAGGGCTGATGCGGAGCGGCTTAAAAATCTCAAAGAGAAAATTGAAGCAGCGATTGAATCAAATGCCACTTTAAAGCAATTTAAGAAGCAACTGCTACTAGATATTACAACCGAGGGGCTAAGGATACAAATGGTCGATGAAAAAAATCGCCCTATGTTTGCTTCTGCAAAGGCAGATTTGCAGCCCTATACCCGAGAAATTTTGCATGAAATTGGATTGGCGTTAAACGAAGTGCCTAATCGCATAAGTTTGTCTGGGCACACCGATGCAGCACCTTATGGGAGTGGGGAAAAAGGTTATAGCAACTGGGAGCTCTCAGCCGATCGAGCCAACGCATCGAGGCGAGAGCTTATTTATGGTGGAATGGATGAGAAAAAAGTATTGCGTGTAGTAGGATTGTCATCATCGGTGCTTTTTGATAAAGAAGAGCCTTTAAATCCAATTAATCGCCGTATCAGTATTATAGTGATGAATAAAAAAGCCGAGCTGTCTGCTTCTCAAGATGGCGGTGAAGTCGATCTTGGGAAGCAGATCGAAGTTCCGGTTGAGGGCAAGAAATAAGATAACGTTAATCACTTGCAGAAATGCAATAGCTTAGTTGCAGAATGGGACGCTAACGATGTCAAAGAGAAAAATGCTCGGGTCTAAGGTGAAGCAACTGTTGGCAGGAGTTTCCGATCACGGCGTGGCTCACTTGCTAGAGGTTGAGACTGATCTGATTCAGACGACTATTTTGTTGGCAGAAGCAATAGAAAAACTTGGAACTAATTTCCTAGATTTGCATGCTTCTGTTTTATCACAGGAAGAGCAGATTAGTTTGATTGTTGAATCTGGTCAGGTGCCGGCGGAGAATGTCGAACGATTGCATCAGATACAAGCAGATATTGCTCTACATATTAATAAAGCGGTAACTAGCTTACAGTTTCAGGATTTAACCAATCAATTGATTTCAAGGACTATGCAGCGTAGTGCGGGACTGAGAGAGTTATTGTGCACCCTTGACGTTGTTGGTAACGTAATTTCTGCTGATGGTGAAAACGACGAGATCGAAGGGCTATTGACCGAAGTAACAGAAAAACTAGAGCAACAAAGTATAGAGTTGAAAAGCTTATTACGTAAAACGGTTAACCAAGAACACTTAAATAGTGGTGATATTGAATTATTTTAGATTTGCCTAAGACTGAGAATTTTTTCTCAATTTTCTGAATGGAGTAATGATGGCCAAAACAATTTTAGCGGTAGATGACTCAGGATCGTTGCGTCAAATGGTTGCATTTAGTTTGAAGGCAGCTGGTTATCAAGTCATAGAAGCTGTCGACGGTCAAGATGGTTTAGAAAAAGCTAAAAATCAGGTAGTTGATTTAGTTTTGACCGATCAAAATATGCCACGTATGGATGGCTTGACTTTGATTAAATCGCTACGAGCGCTGCCTAGCTATCAACGTGTGCCAATTCTGATGCTAACCACAGAGTCAAGTGATGATATGAAAGCTAAGGGGCGAGCAGCGGGTGCTAACGGTTGGCTGGTAAAACCTTTTGATCCACAAAAACTAACCGAAGTGGTCAAGAAGGTTATTGGTTAGTTGATGTCTTGATTTCTATGGCTGGCTTGTTCAGCTGTTACTAAAGTAATTGAGTAAAAATGGGGTGGAACAATGACGATTGACATGAGTCAGTTCTTTCAAGTTTTCTTTGATGAAGCAGAAGAGCTTCTCGCTGAAATGGAAAAGTTGCTATTGGGTGTTGACGTTGACTCCCCAGATCCAGAGGATCTGAATGCCATTTTTCGCACCGCACATTCGATAAAAGGAGGCGCTTCAACTTTCGGTTTGGCCGATATGACCGAGGTGACTCATATTCTCGAATCTTTGTTGGACAAAATTCGAAAAGGTGAGATGGCACTGACAGCAGAGCATGTCGATGCGTTTCTGGCTGCTAAAGATATTCTTAAAATGCAATTGGACGGTCATCGCTTGGGTTCTGCGGTAGATTTAGATGCAGTCGGTGACGTGAGAATGTTGTTGCAATCATTTGTGCAGGAGGAGATAAAGGCAAAGCCGACTATCGTCGCAGATCTTAGCGCGCACGTAAAAACACAACACGAAAATGAAAAATTCCATCATTGTTTTAGTGTGAATTTTTCAGCCGTCGGTGATGAGGATCTCAAACTGCTGACGACTGAATTGAGTCTGTTAGGGGCTGTTAAGTCTGAAAAACGTGGATCTGATAGTGCGCTTATTGTGTTAGAGACGAATGGCAGCGAAGACGATATTTTGGCCGTTTGTTCTTTTATTTTGGACGTCGATAAAATTACTATCGAAAGAGAAGAGATCGCTCAAGTGATAGACGATTCCTCAGGTAAAAGTGAAGAGGAGTTAGGCTACGGATTCTTTCAACCTTTAGATGCAATGTTTCCGCCAGATGAGCATCAAGATGCGCAGCATGAGGCAAAAAAAGCGGCGGAAAAAAACGCTCAAGAAGCATTAGCAAATGCTGGCAAAGCCGCTGCAAAAAAAGAAGCGGAAAAACATGCCGGTACTCAGGAGTCAAGTACCATTCGGGTTGGTATTGAAAAGGTTGATCAGATTATTAATTTGATCGGTGAGTTGGTGATCACTCAAGCTATGCTGGCGCAAAGAACGCAGGATTTAGATCCTGTCTCCAATGAGCGTTTGCTTAGTAGTGTTGCGCACTTAACCCGCAATACCAGAGATTTGCAAGAAGCGGTGATGTCAATCCGCATGATGCCTATGGATTATGTGTTCTCACGTTTTCCGCGGATGGTGCGTGATCTCGCGACCAAGTTAGGTAAGAAAGTTGAGTTTGTGACCTACGGCGCATCTACTGAGTTAGATAAAGGACTCATTGAGCGTATCGTCGACCCATTAACACATCTGGTCAGGAATAGTATTGATCACGGTATTGAAATGCCTGCGACGCGACTGGAAAGTGGCAAAACTGAATCGGGCAGATTGTCATTGTCAGCGGTGCATCAAGGCGGCAATATTGTCATTGAAGTTTGTGACGATGGTGGTGGATTACATCGCGAAAAAATTCTTGAAAAAGCGCGTCAAAATGGTTTAGCTGTCTCTGATAGTATGTCTGACTCTGATGTCTGGCAATTGATTTTTGCACCTGGTTTTTCAACTGCCGAAGTTGTTACTGATGTTTCTGGGCGCGGTGTCGGAATGGATGTGGTTAAACGTAATATCACGCAAATGGGTGGTGTCGTTGACATTCGATCAGCCAAAGGATTTGGTACAACTATTACCATTTCCTTGCCTTTGACCTTGGCTATTTTAGATGGCATGTCGATTAAAGTTGGCGAGGAGATTTATATTCTTCCTTTGGGTTTTGTAGTTGAGTCCTTGCAGCCCAAAGCAGAAGATATTAAGGAGATTAATGGTAAAGGTCGTGTCATCAAGATACGTGAAGAGTATTTGCCGTTAATTCCTTTGTATCAATCATTCAACATAGAGCCGCTTCATACTGATCCTTCATTGGGTATCACTGTCATTGTTGAAGTGGATGGGAAAAAAGCTGCACTATTTGTCGATGATTTGGTCGGACAGCAACAAGTTGTTGTAAAAAATATTGAATCTAATTATCGGAAAATTCCAGGAATCTCGGGCGCTACTATTCTAGGTGATGGTGGTGTTTCTTTAATCTTAGACGTGGCGGCATTGTTACGTTCAGTCCGATAGTTTTGACTTAACTTTGGTTTATGGGGAATTAACATGGCACAAAATTCTGATAATTCTGTAGTAAATGCAAGTAGTGCAAATGCCACTCAAGATGAATTGGCGACGCACGAATTTTTAGCATTTACTTTAGGTAGTGAAGAATATGGGATTGATATTCTGCGAGTGCAGGAAATTCGCGGCTACGAAGCAGTGACCCGGATTGCCAATGCACCAGAGTTTTTAAAGGGTGTTATTAATCTCCGAGGCATTATCGTTCCTATCGTTGATATGCGTATTAAGTTTAATCTGGGTACGCCAACTTACGATCAATTGACCGTCGTGATTATTCTAAATATTGGTACACGAGTTGTTGGTATGGTGGTTGATAGTGTCTCTGACGTGATGACCTTGTTGCCAGAACAAGTGAGACCAGCGCCGGAAATGAACACGACATTTAATGACGATTTTCTGATTGGCCTAGGAACATTGGACGAGCGTATGTTGATCTTGGTTGACATAGAAAAATTGATGTCAAGCCCTGAAATGGGATTGATGGATCATGCCGACTAGTTGACGATAGCACGTGTTTTTATTTAGTAGATACATTTAATTTGAGACTGGAAACTTGGGATGGCGAAGCCAGCGGATCGGTCTGAAGGCGAAAAAGAATTTTTGTTCAATCATCGCGATTTTGAACGAGTTCGTGATTTGATTTATCGTCGGGCAGGAATTTCTTTGTCAGACAGCAAGCAAGAAATGGTTTATAGCCGTTTGGCGCGACGCCTAAGGGCAACGGGAATTGTGTCGTTCGCAACCTATTTAGATTTATTAGAACGCGAAAGCGAAAGTGCTGAGTGGGAAGCTTTTACCAATGCACTGACCACGAATCTAACTTCTTTTTTTCGTGAAGAGCATCATTTCCCTATCCTGTCAGAGCACGTCAAAAAGAAAAATGGACCGATTCGGATTTGGTGTTCGGCGAGCTCTACTGGTGAAGAACCGTATTCGATAGCCATCACTGTGTGTGAAGCTTTACATACGACAAAGCCAAATTTGCAGATTATCGCGACCGATATTGATACGAATGTATTGGGAGTTGCGGCGCGCGGTGTATACAACATCGAACGTATTGAAAAAATGGCACCTGAATTGGTTCGTAAGTATTTTCTCAAAGGTCGAGGAAAAAATGAAGGAACTGTTCTGGTTCGGCAGGAGTTAAGGGATTTAATTTCATTTGAGTCGCTTAATTTGTTGGATGAGCGCTGGCATATTAGCGGTGAGTTTGATGCTATTTTTTGTCGCAACGTGATGATCTATTTTGATAAGCCGACACAAGCAAATATTTTGAAAAAATTCGTGCCTTTGATGAAATCTGATGGATTACTGTTTGCCGGGCACTCAGAAAACTTTTTATATGTTTCTGATGATTTTAAGCTGCGAGGGAAGACAGTTTACGTATTGGCTAGCCAAGATGATAGGCATAAGAGGTCTAGCTCTTATGATACAAATAATAGGTGATCCATGAGCCAGTTTAGTGAAGAACACTTTGCAACTAATGTCTATTACGATCGGACTTTTGATTGTGATGCTGCAAAAATATTACCGGGCGAGTTCTATTTCACTGGTAAAGATATGTTGATCGTGACCGTATTGGGTTCATGTGTTTCTGCATGCATTCGTGACAGAGTTTCGGGTGTAGGTGGCATGAATCATTTTATGCTGCCCGACGGCGGAGAGAATTCAGATAATCCTGTATCGGCCTCAATGCGATACGGAACTTATGCGATGGAAGTGCTGATTAATGAATTGTTGAAGGCAGGTGCGCGTAGAGAAAATTTAGAGGCCAAAGTTTTCGGCGGTGGCAATGTGCTGCGGGGATTTACGGCAATTAATGTTGGTGAACGAAATGCTAAATTTGTTTTGGATTATCTACGCATGGAGAGAATGCGTGTCATCGCAGAAGATCTTAACGATATCTACCCACGAAAAGTATATTTTTTTCCGCGCACTGGTAAAGTATTAGTGAAGAAACTCAAAGTTGAACATAACGATACCTTGAAAAAACGCGAGCTCGATTACGCCAGCCGATTGAAGAGCGCACCCGTTGGTGGGGATGTGGATTTGTTTTAAGCTTACTTTTAGCTTATTTAGGTTCGTTGGGTTTGAAGTCGAAGTAATTTGTCGTTAGCGCAGAAAAAAAAGATCGCTTTAGAGGATCGCCTAATGGGAACGGTAATGAAGATTAAAGTACTAATTATTGACGACTCCGCACTGATCCGAAGTATTTTGTCGGAGATTATTCGTAGTCAGCCAGATATGGAGGTGGTAGGTGTTGCACCCGATCCATTGGTGGCACGAGAGATGATCAAGCAATGTAATCCGGATGTGTTGACCTTAGATGTAGAGATGCCAAAAATGGACGGTTTGGACTTCTTAGAGAAGTTAATGCGCCTACGTCCTATGCCAGTGATTATGGTGTCCTCACTAACGGAGCGTGGATCTGAAATTACTATGCGAGCTTTGGAGTTGGGCGCCGTTGATTTTGTGACGAAACCGAAGTTGTCCATTCAAAGCGGTATGAATGAATATGCGCATGTCATTACAGATAAGATACGTGCCGCATCTAAAGCAAGAATTCGTGCGAGAACCGTGACAACGGGAGCTGCAGGTGCTCATTCATTATCGGTTTTGCCATCGGTTAGAAATCCTTTGGTTAGTAGTGAAAAATTAATTATCGTTGGTGCTTCTACGGGCGGGACTGAAGCAATTAAAAATTTTCTCATGCAGATGCCTTCTGACTGCCCTGGTATTTTGATTGCACAACATATGCCAGAAGGTTTTACTAAATCTTTTGCGGCGCGATTAAATGGTTTGTGTAAGATATCAGTGTCAGAGGCGCAAGGTGGGGAGCGGATTTTGCCAGGACATGCTTATATCGCACCCGGACATTCGCATCTGCTCTTGGCGCGCAGTGGCGCCAATTATGTGACTGAATTAAGTCATGCTGAACCAGTTAATCGTCATCGCCCATCCGTTGATGTATTGTTTCGTTCAGCGGCTAAATTTGCAGGAAAAAATGCGGTTGGTGTAATTTTGACTGGTATGGGAAAAGATGGTGCCGAAGGAATGTTGGAAATGAAGCATTCCGGTGCGTATAATTTCGCGCAAGATGAAGCAACCTGTGTAGTATTTGGAATGCCACGCGAAGCAATCGCTGTCGGTGCTGTTAATGAAGTTGTTGCGCTAAATGAGTTACCGCATCGAGTGCTACATTATCTTGATCAGCACGGAAGTCGAGCGTTGCGTGTTTAGTATAGCGTCAACGGTTTACCAGAAAATGCATATCCAAATATGTGTAGATAACCGATAATATGTACTACTGTCCTTTGTGAAATTATGGAGTAAGTTATGGCTGATCAAAACCTCAAATTTTTAGTTGTAGATGATTTTTCGACTATGCGTCGTATTGTGCGTAATCTTCTTAAAGAGCTTGGTTATTCTAATGTCGATGAGGCAGAAGATGGTGCGCTTGGATTGGCAAAGTTAAAGGGGGGGGATTTCGACTTCGTTATATCTGACTGGAACATGCCAAATATGGATGGCTTGACGATGTTGCAGCATATTCGTGCTGATCCCGCATTGGCAAAGTTACCTGTTTTAATGGTTACTGCTGAAGCGAAAAAAGAAAATATTATTGCCGCGGCTCAAGCTGGCGCAAATGGTTATGTGGTCAAACCATTTACTGCGGCGACTTTAGATGAAAAGCTATCTAAGATTTTTGAAAAATTAGGTAAGCCTGCCTGATCTTTGGTTCTCAATTAGAAAAATTAGAAATTGATTGTTAATTTATGACTGATGTAAACTTCATCGTTAGAGAACCATTGTTGGATCCGACCCAGCGCGTTATTGGTTTTCAATTGTCTTGGCAATCTGGCGTAAAAAATGTTGAAGTGGATATTTCCACCTTAAGTTCTTTGATGTCATTTGTCGCATCGGAATTTCACGATGAAGAAAAGGGTTTTCTTTTAGGTGATAGCCTGATTTTCTTGGAAGCGGTTCCTGGCTTGCTAAAGGCAGATGGATTGCGCCAGCTTTACGCGAAGAACACGGTGTTGATTTTTTCTAAGCGTTATTTTGGCGATCCTGAGAGCCTTGAAGTAATTAAAGAATTGCGCGAACAAGGTTTTGGTATCTGCCTTAGAAATGCAGATATTACGGCTTTGGAGCGTTCTTTTTTCTCGCTCATCACCCACATGGAAGTGCAGTTAGATGCCAGTAATCTAGCTTCCCAGGCGAAAATGTATGCCGCTTTGAAGCAATCGAATGTGCAGATGGTTGCGCGCAATGTCGGTAGTTGGCAAGATTTTGATGCTTGTGCGGCTTTGGGACTATCGAGTTTTGTTGGTAAGTTGCACTTAACGCCACGCCCCAATTTGACACAGAAAGGTTTAAATACCACGCAGACGACGATTCTTCAATTAATGGAGATGATACGAAAAAATGCCGACATTCAACAATTAGAAACGGTAGTTAAACGTGATGCAGCTTTGGCTTACAAACTGCTACGTTATATCAACTCCGCTGGTTTTGGTTTGCGTACCGAAGTGCAGTCTTTGAAGCACGCTGTAACCATTTTAGGTTATAGTCCTTTATATCGTTGGCTGACATTGCTATTGGCAACCGCAAGTACCAATGGAAACTCACCCGTCTTGTTAGAGACTGCGATTATTCGAGGTCGCTTTGCTGAGTTGCTTGGACAGCCATTTATGTCTAAAACAGAGGCTGAAAATTTATTTGTGGCGGGCATGTTCTCTTTGCTTGATCGTTTGCTAGGCTTGCCTATGGAAGAAGTCTTGTCCACGATTCAATTGCCAGAGCCTGTAGTTGAAGCACTGGTATCACGTAGTGGTGTTTATGGTCCATATTTGGCTTTGGCTGAAGCATGTGAGTTGAATAGCATGCTGGTGCAATCTTTGGCAGAGACATTGAAGATTGCGCATGATGATGTTAATAAAGCCCATCTGTCCTCATTAGTGTGGGCGAAGAATATCGCTTCTGCTTAAACGCTATCTCTTGTCGGTACTATGTTCTGATGTAAAGACATTGATTAGTTCATACCCCGACTACTCGTTTTAAATATCCTCATCCTTTTTAATGACCAGTGTGTGTCGCGTAATAATTGACGCGACACACACTGGTCATTTTTCATTTCCCCTGGAATATTTTTATCTGGACGCGAGCTTTCCAAATAGCTCGTTCTTTCCAGTTATTTCTATTGTGAAGAACTAAGGGGTGAATCACTGCTTATTCCATTGATGTCGAACGATAGTTTTCGTTAATAATTTGTCCTAGGAAAATAGTGCTAGTACAGATACTAACGGAAAACAAATGGCGGATGACAGTGGATTAGAACGAACCGAGCCGGCCTCGCCCCAGCGTCTAGAAAAGGCGCGTGAGGAGGGCGATGTACCTCGTTCCAGAGAGCTTTCTACCTGTACCGTTTTATTAGCGGCAGGAGGAGGCTTGTTCTTCTATGGTGATACGCTATTTCGGCAGTTAGGGAAAAGTTTGACTACAGGTGTGTCATTTGAGCGCGCAGTAGCTTTTGACTCTACTTTTCTATTGACCAGAGCACAAAATATGATTGAGGAGGTGATGTTTGCGTTTATGCCTGTCGCGGCATTGTTGTTAATTGCGGCACTTGCATCGCCTTTACTGATTGGTGGCTGGCTTTTTAGTTTTAAAGCCTTAGAACCTAAATTTTCGCGCCTTAATCCTATCGCCGGATTGGGAAATCTGGTGTCCTCGCGCGCTGGTATTGAGTTAGTTAAGGCGATTTTGAAAACTATCTTGGTTGGCGTTATTGCCTGGATGGTCGTGATGCGTCAGAAAGATGCCATTTTTGGCTTGGTGCATGAGACTTTACAACAAGGCAGCGCCCATGTTGGACACATGCTAGGCGTTTGTTTTTTAGCGATCGTGAGTGGCTTGGTTTTAATTGCGGCGATTGATGCGCCATATCAAATGTGGGCTTATGCCGATAAATTGAAAATGACGCATCAAGAGGTGATACAGGAGTCTAAAGAGGCGAATGGTAATCCGCAAATTAAAGCCAAAATTCGCGCTCAACAACGTGAAATGGCACGTCGTCGCATGATGGCCGAAATTCCAACCGCAGACGTCGTCGTGACCAACCCAACGCACTTCTCTGTCGCATTGAAATACACCGATGGTTCTGGAGCTCCACGTGTTGTTGCGAAGGGCGCTGATGTCGTCGCCGCAAAAATCCGAGAAATCGCTAAAGAAAATAATGTGCCGATTTTGGAAGCGCCACCATTAGCGCGGGCACTACACAAGCATACTGAACTAGGTGATGAAATTCCAGAAGCATTGTACGCCGCTGTGGCAGAAATTCTGGCCTATGTATTTCAGCTTAAAACTTTCAAAAAAGCAGGTGGTTTGCCACCGCAAGAACCTAAGAATATTGCAGTGCCAGAGGGACTCGATCCTCTGTCAATAAAAAGTGAAATACCAACATGAACTCCATAAAATTTCCTAGCTGGTTGTCTGGCATGGGTAGCAAAGCGCTTGCCGCACCGATCCTCATCATCATGATGTTGTCCATGATGATTTTGCCTTTGCCTGCTTTTGCATTGGATATTTTTTTCAGCTTTAATATTGCGCTCTCTATCATCGTCTTGTTGACTAGTTTATATACGGTTAGACCTTTGGATTTCATGGTTTTCCCTACCGTTTTGCTAGTCAGTACCATGCTGCGTTTGTCACTAAACGTGGCGTCAACTCGTATTGTGTTGACTGAAGGGCATACGGGGCCAGACGCTGCGGGTAAAGTGATTGAAGCTTTTGGTCACTTTTTGATTGGTGGTAATTACACCGTAGGCATCGTCGTTTTCATTATTTTGACGATTATTAACTTTACTGTGGTTACCAAAGGCGCGGGGCGTATCGCTGAGGTGGGGGCACGTTTTGCTTTGGATGCGATGCCGGGTAAGCAAATGGCGATTGATGCTGATTTGAACGCAGGTTTGATTGGCGAGCAAGATGCACGCAAACGTCGTACCGAGGTTGCGCAGGAAGCTGAGTTTTATGGTGCTATGGACGGTGCTAGTAAATATGTGAAGGGTGATGCCGTCGCGGGCATTATGGTGACGATTATTAATATCGTGGGTGGCTTAATCGTCGGTATGGTGCAGCATGATTTGGATTTTTCTAATGCCTCAAAAATCTACGCACTGTTAGCCATTGGTGATGGCTTAGTGGCACAAATTCCTTCTTTGATTATCTCTACTGCCGCCGGTATCGTGGTGTCACGGGTGGCAAGTGAACAAGATATCGGCAGCCAATTTATCAGCCAATTGTTTGCCAAGCCACAGGTGCTTTATATTACCGGCGCAATTATCGGTGGCCTAGGTGTTATCCCTGGGATGCCTCACATCGCTTTCATTTTGTTAGCTGGTGTTTTAGCAGGAGGTGGCTATTTAATGGAGAAGCGTTTAGCCAAACCTGCTGCAGCGGATCAGGTACCGACTGCGCCAACTCCAGCACCTGAAATGGAAGAGGCAACTTGGCAAGATATTCTTCCTGTCGATACCTTGGGATTGGAAGTGGGTTATCGTTTGATTCCTTTAGTCGATAAAACTCAGGGCGGGGAGTTATTGCGCAGGATTAAAGGCATACGCAAAAAATTTGCACAGGACATCGGATTCTTATCGCCACCTGTTCATATCCGGGACAATCTCGAATTGAAACCCAGCGCTTATCGCATCGCATTGAAAGGTGTGGAAATTGGGAGTGGTGAGGCTAACATGGGGCAATTTTTAGCGATTGATCCCGGTATGGTTTCTGGTACATTGCCTGGCATTCCAACTACTGATCCCGCTTTTGGTTTGCCCGCTGTTTGGATTGATGCCGCAACTAAAGAGCAGGCGCAGTCTATGGGGTATACAGTGGTCGACGCCGGAACCGTTATTGCGACGCATCTAAATCATCTTATTACCAGCAATGCAGCGGAATTACTCGGACGTCATGAAGTTCAGCAGTTACTCGATCATTTGGCAAAAGATTCGCCGAAACTGATTGAAGATTTAACACCGCGACTTCTGCCTTTATCTACCGTACAGAAAGTACTGCAAAATTTATTGATAGAAGGTGTGCATATTCGCGATCTGCGTAGCATCGTCGAAACACTGACCGAGTTTGCGGTGCAAACACAAGATGCGAACGAATTAACAGCACAGGTTCGGATCGCGTTAGGGCGTGCAATTGTGCAGCAGATCTTCCCAACTGGAAATGAGTTGAGTGTGATGACTCTAGACAACAAGTTGGAAAGACTTTTAATGCAAACTCTACAAGGCAATGGTGCTGACGGAGCTAGTATGGAGCCAGGCTTGGCCGACACTTTAGCCATGCAAACCGAAGTTGCGGCTCAACATCAACAACAAATGGGTTTGACACCGGTACTGCTGGTACCCGGTCCTTTGAGGGCTTTAATGGCGCGCTTCTTGCGCCGCAGTTTGCCTCAAGTGAAAGTCTTGTCTCATGCAGAATTACCAGAAACAAAAACTATCCGGGTGACTAGCCTGGTTGGAGGACAATTATGAACGTCAAAAAATTTATCGCACCTACTTCACGTGAAGCTTTGAGAAAGGTGCGTAACGAGTTAGGTGATGACGCTGTTATTTTGTCGAATCGCAATGTTGATGGGCAAGTTGAAATTTTGGCGATCAGCGACAGAATGCTAGGTTCTATCATGCCAGAGCAAGCAAAGCCACAAGCGACAATCGGTGCGGCGCAATTTAATTCAAAAGCTCATTTAGCTGACACTAAATCAAACTCGACAGAATCGACTTGGGAGGAAAATCAAGTCGTGCAAGCAGCACAATTAGTCCGCGATAGCCAGACAGAGATGGCGATGATGATGAATGAAATCCGGTCGATGCGAGGTGCGCTTGAAAATAAAATGTCTGAAATTTCTTGGATGGGCATGCAGCAAAAAGCGCCACATAAGGCTGATATTTTGCGCGAGTTATTAGCTACAGGATTTAGTGCTAGCTTGGCGCGACATTTGGTTGAAAGAATGCCAGAGTCAGAGAGTGCAGTCGCTGGACTGGAATGGATTAAGTCTGTTCTAGTCAAAAACATGTCCGCCATCAATAATGAAAACGAGATATTGGAACGTGGTGGTGTGTATGCACTGGTTGGGCCTACAGGCGTTGGGAAAACCACTACGACTGCCAAGTTGGCAGCACGTTGTGTGATGCGCCATGGGCCTTCAAAACTGGCCTTAATTACTACTGATGCCTATCGTATTGGCGCTTATGAGCAATTGAGAATTTACGGAAAAATTTTGGGTGTCATGGTGCATTCTGTAAAGGATGAAGCCGACCTGAAAATCGCTCTACGCGAACTGAAAGACAAGCACACGGTACTGATTGATACGGTTGGTGTCAGTCAGCGCGACAAAATGGTCACTGAGCAAGTCGCGATGTTGTCCGGTTCCGGTGTCGACGTAAAACGATTGCTGTGCTTGAACGCGACGTCCACTGGCGAAACCTTAAGCGAGGTAGTACGTGCCTACAAGGGCAATGGTTTATCAGGCTGTATTTTGACCAAACTTGACGAGGCCGCAACGATAGGTGGCGCTTTGGATATCGCGATTCGTCAAAAATTAAATATTTACTATGTCGCAAGCGGTCAACGTGTGCCAGAAGATCTACATGTCGCGAATAAGCAATATTTGATTGATCGCGCCTTTAAATTGAAGCGAGAAACGTCCGCCTATAAATTTGAAAATGAAGAGTTGCCATTGTTGATGTCGACTGGTTCTGGATTTAATACGAGCGCAAAAGCGGAGGCTCATCTTGGCTAAATTCGATCAGGCAGAAGGTTTGCGACGTATGCTGGAGTTGCCGAGATTACGTGTACTGACGTTTATGTCGGCGCTGCCTCCAGAAGAACGAAATGGAACCTTGATTAATCTCGCCGCAAGTTTTGTTCGGAACGGCAAAAATACTTTGATGGTTGATGCGAAATCAACTAGTTCGACCTTAAGTGCTTGGTTGAACCTGAAATCTGATCAGACCTTATTGGAGGTGGCACGACATCAGCGTACAATGGATGCTGTGATTAAAGAGGTGTCGCCGGGGCTATCGGTAACGAAAGTCGCCAATATCATACCTAAGTCACTCGGATTGCCGCAAAGTGGCTATCGCGAGTTATCGAAGGTGTTTGATTTGGCCGCAAATCGCTCTGATATGGTGGTGGTCGATTGTGAATTAAATTCAGATGATTCGTTTATTTTGTCATCATTGGATGACAGTGAAATGCTGATTCAAGTATCGACCGATCCTGCCTCGATTACCAATGCTTATGGTTTGATTAAGCGCCTGAATAATCGTCTTGGTCGCCGTACTTACAATATTGTCGTATCTGGCGCAACGGAAGAGCAGGCGCAGCGTGTATTTTTTAATCTATCTTTGACCGCGCGGCGTTACCTTGCGGTAGAGTTGAATTTTGTTGGATATGTGCCCGAAGACATGTACTTGAAACGGGCCACTGAATTGGGTAGGGCGGTTGTCGATGCTTTCCCTTTGTCGAAAGCGGCGAATGCCTTTGTGCGTATGGCCGACAAGCTATTATCCTCAGCTAGTGGACGTTTTCAACTGGATGCCATTCCTGCTTTAGGTAATCATTTAGGTGCTCATTTGGAATATTAATTAATTTATTTATGTACACAGCAAGCGGTAAATCAGATAAAAATTCTATACTTACTGAGCATGCTCCGTTAGTAAAACGCTTGGCTTATCAATTAAAAGCACGTTTGCCACCTAGCGTCGAAGTCGATGATTTGGTTCAAGCTGGAATGATAGGATTGCTAGACGCAGTCAATCGCTATGAAGACAATCATGGCGCACAATTTGAAACCTACGCCATTCAAAGAATACGTGGGGCGATGTTAGATGAGTTACGCAGCAGTGACTGGTTGCCACGTGGGGTGCGCCAGAATATGCGAAAAATTGAAACCGCGATGAACGAGCTGCAACAAAAATTAGGTCGTCCTCCAATGGAAACTGAAGTCGCGAAGCATTTAAAACTTAATCTCCTCGATTATCAAGAGCTACTAGGTGAGAGCGGTGGACATCAACTTTTGTATTATGAAGACTTCCATGATGCTGAGACAAAAGAGCATTTTCTAGATCACTTTTGTAATGATGAGCGTTCTGGTGATCCATTGCAAGATTTGCTACACGGTGATTTTCGTGATGCCGTCGTGTATGCCATTAATAATCTTCCTGAGCGTGAGAAGCTATTAATGGGTTTGTACTACGAACAAGAGTTAAATTTAAAAGAAATCGGCGCCGTCATGGGCGTTTCTGAATCGCGGGTCTCGCAATTGCATAGTCAAGCGGTAGCGAGGTTAAGAGCATCTTTAAGGGAGCGCGCGTGGACCGGGCTAGCTTAATCGGAATTATTCTTGTATTCGTTGGTATTCTTTCTGGACAAGTTCTAGAAGGTGGACACTTATCCTCTTTGTTGCAGCCTGCTGCATTTGTGATTGTAGTAGTTAGCACAATAGGTGCGGTACTGTTACAAAGTCGGCTACCTACTTTTATTCGTGGCATTAAGATGTTGAAGTGGATTGCTGTGATGCCAGAGGATAAGAGTAAGAAAAATGTTACCGATGCTTTGGTCTGGAGCGTTGTCGCCAGACGTGAAGGTTTTTTAAGCTTAGAGCGCTATATTAATTCGTCCAAAGATCCTTTTATCGAAAAAGGCTTGAAGCTGGTGATAGATGGTGTTGATCCGGAACGCCTAAAAGAAATTCTCGATGTTGATATTTCTTTTTACGAAATGGAACAACGTCAGGCAATTAAAATTTGGGATGCTGCTGGTGGTTACTCGCCAACAATAGGTATTTTAGGTGCAGTTTTAGGTTTGATACATGTGATGGAAAATCTTACTGATCCTAGTAAATTGGGCGGTGGTATTGCCGTCGCATTTGTGGCGACCATTTACGGCGTTGGATTAGCGAATTTGTTTTTTCTCCCAGTCGCTAATAAGTTAAAAGAAATGGTGGGAAGGGAAGTCGTCAGACGCGAGATGCTTGCCGATATATTTTTTAGTATTGCGCAAGGGGACAGCCCAAGGATAGTTGAAGAACGCTTATCCAATCATCGAGGATAAATATCTACTGCCTACCGCAAATAAACCTCAATATGGCTCGCAAAAAATATACCGAAGAACCGGAAAATCATGAACGATGGCTAGTTTCATATGCCGACTTCATGACCTTGTTGTTTGCTTTTTTTGTCGTGATGTACGCGATCTCCTCGGTCAATGATGGTAAATATCGAGTGTTGTCCACTGCATTAAATGGTGCGTTTGGTACGGTGGTTGTTCCCGGTGGTGTAATTCCCGATTTAAAGAATTCTCAGTCGGCTTTGATAGAAAAATTCCCGGTGATTAAACCTCGTAACGTGGAGTCTCTACGTAAAGAGCGTGAAAAAATGACGACGGTGGCGAAGGACGTCTTAAGTGCCTTGGAGCCATTAGTTCGGGAAGGTAAAGTTAAGGTTACGCAAACTAGTCGTGGTGTGTCGATAGAGATTAATGCGAGTTTGTTATTCGCGCCAGGTGAGGCCAAGTTGAATGAGGATTCTATTCAGGCATTGAATGCTATTGCTGGTGTCTTGAAGCTAGATAATCATTCTATTCAGGTAGAAGGATTTACCGATAATGTGCCGATTAAGAATTCAACTTTTCCTTCTAATTGGGAATTATCTGCGGTTCGGGCAAGTCGAGTAGCCCGCCTATTTATGGAAAATGGTGTTGATGAAAACCGCATCACGGCTGTCGGGCAAGGCCCCAAATTTCCAGTCGGATCAAATGATACTGTAGATGGACGTGCGCGTAATCGACGAGTGACGGTTACCATTTTGTCGGTATTGCCTGAAACGCCTATTGACGTTCCAGTAAATACACTAAAGCCAATATTGCCGCAGTAAGTTGGTTGGGCTATATTTTTTTGCTTCGAGTTGTGAATTACAGTGGTTAGCCGGCTATGATGCCGCGACCTGTAGTGGAATTATTTTTTGATTGTCCATCAGCGCCATACATAGAGCCTGTCTGAGTATTTTGCTGAAGTATATTGAGCGCGCTTTGATTGCGGCTAAGTTGGCGACTGATGAGTAAGCCGTTGGTGCGATTTTTTTCTTGAGCGTCACTGGAAATTGAGAGCAAATTTTTCCAGTTATCTTCTAATTTGTCACTATTTTCTGTTGCAGCAAAAAAATCTTGCATACCTCTGGCGTCAGGTGTGTAACCAATCGCAGATAAAAATAAATTTCTATTTTTTTCTAGTTCGACGATTTGCATTAATACATTATTTTTTTCAGGGGTGATGGTCCCTAATTTTTCAGCTTCGTTATTGGTGAGTACAATTTGTTCTTCAATAAGGAGCTGATCCAACGAACGCATTAATACAATTTCTTTTTCTAAAAAGTCCTGTAATTTGCGAGAGTTGGCTAATGCATCATTCATGTTGGTTGTCTTCTTGCGTTGAGTAAATCTTTAACCGTTTCCAATAGTCCGTCCGCTACTTTTTCAGCGTCAACTTGGAAACGACCTTCTGAAATTGCTAATTTAATTTCTTCTACTTTTTTTGCTTCAAAAACAGCAGAACTTGCTTGCGTACTTTGCAGCGCCTGCAATTGCACCGATAAAGGTGAAATCTGTACATTATGCGAAGGCGTATTAACTACCTTAGCATTATCTCCGGCTTTGTCTGCGCGTGGCGCTGGCGGGCTGGCGGGCAGACCTTGCGTCGAGTTGAGAGCGTCATTAATTTTCACAGCAGCACCTTTGAGGTTGGATTGACATATATCTACATCCATTATAACGGCGCACTTATTTTAAACTTTAATCTTATTTCGGCAAATCATCATTTAACCACAGTTGGATTAGCTATATTTGCGCCAATACGCTTTAATTGACTTCGATAACTCCGCCCATTCTTGCTATCCCTGAAATGACTTGGCCGCTAGCGGTCTTGGCTTTCGCGACCTGACCCTCTGCGGCATTGTTCAGCGCGATGGCTTCATTCGATACCGTAAAACCAAAACCAGTGCTACTAACTTTGATAGATTGTCCTTGTTGAATGACAGGGACGATCTTGAACATTTCTTTACGTAGACTCACACCTGCAGGATAAGTCGCGAGCATGGTCTTGCCGACAGCCTGTTTTTCATCGGTAATGATACTGGCAGGAAGACTGCTTACCTCGCCTTGCAATTTAACCAAGTCTTGTTCTGTTAGTACTTGTCCCATATTGACAGTTTTGCTAGTCACAAAATAGTCACCAAATACCATGACGTTGGCCGCGAGATAAATCGTCCATGATTTTGGGGCGCGGCACTGTATGCCCAAGGTGATCTTGCCCCAAGCTTTGCTACCTGGTGTTAAGAATGGTTTGAGGTCGTCGCAGGCTTGTAGTTTGAGACGTGGGTCGGGTTTATTCACTGAAATCTTTACGGCGGACTCTAGTTGAGGCTGCGCGACTTGTAATAATTTGACTTGCTCTTTGAGGAATGCTTCAGCCGCCTGTGTCATCGTCGTCGCATCAATATTTTGTGCACTCACGTTGACTGCCAGTGCAGTCATAAAGCCAGTACATAAGTATTTCAGTATTTTTTTCATGATCGCGCCAAAAAGCTTAGGCCGTTTGCAAATATTACGATGGATAGCGAAAGTGTAGGTGAAGAGATTTTTTTCTATTGTTGGAATAGACGGGGTTTTAGTGGGTTTATTGGCGGTTTGAACTGGCGTGACGAGGGCTACTATGCACGATAACAGAAACCGTAACGAGACTGCTGACAGACAATTTGTAAGTCAAGAGGTAAAGATACTGTCTTAGCGCTGCTGATAATCGAAAGAAGTGAAAAGAATGTGTAGAGGGAGTGATGATGAACAAGCTTGATGATTACATGCGTTTTCACCAGTTGGCTTTGTCCGTTCGCGGTCAACGCCAGCAATTACTCGCCTCTAATATCGCCAATGCAGATACTCCAAATTACAAAGCGAAAGATATTGACTTTGGTGCTGCGATGCATGCCGCTTTGGATAAAACCTCGAATGCGCGAGATCTAACTAAGACTGCACAAGCGCATTTAAGTCAACCCGGTACAGTGGCAGGATTACCTCCCGCCTACCGAAAAGAAGTGCAAGGCAATGTCGATGGCAATACGGTAGATATGGATGTGGAACGCAATGAGTTTACTGAGAATGCGCTGCGTTACGAGGCAAGTTTAACGATGATTAATATGCAGATCAAAGGTTTGTTATCTGCAATTCAGGGGTAATTATTATGTCCTTATTTAAGATATTTGATGTCTCTGGATCAGCCATGAGCGCTCAGGCGCAGCGTTTGAATGTGGTCTCTAGTAATTTAGCGAATGCGGATAGCGTGACGAGTGCCAATGGCCAACCTTACAAAGCAAAGCAGGTGGTATTTAGCGCAATACCCACTTCCAATGCCGCATCGACGGCAGTGAAAGTGACACAAGTTGTGGAAGACCCCAATCCGCCGAAAATGATGTATGACCCTAAGCATCCATTAGCTGATGAAAAGGGCTATGTCGCGATGCCGAACGTGAACGTGGTAGAGGAAATGGTGAATATGATTTCGGCCTCACGTTCATATCAAACTAACGTAGAAACAATGAACGCTGCTAAGTCGATGCTGTTAAAAACTTTAAGCATCGGTCAATAAACATCGATGAGTAAGCACCGTTTAAAAATATCGGTCAACAAATTAATCCATGAAGCATCAAGGTCAGTGAGGTCAAGATCATGAGTACAGTTAATACACAAACGACACAAACCGTAGATCCCAGTTTGCTAGCGTCGATGAACGGTTCACGTACAACGAAAACTACGGCTCAAGAGGCGCAAGATCGATTTATGACTTTGCTAGTTACCCAGATGAAGAATCAAGATCCTTTGAATCCTTTGGATAATGCGCAGGTGACTAGTCAATTAGCGCAGTTATCGACAGTGACTGGGATCGATAAGTTAAATGAGACGATGACGGCAATGAGCGGCAGTTTTAAAAGTACTCAGAGCTTGCAGGCTGCAAACATGATAGGTCATGGGGTCGTGGTGCCTGGGACAAATGTCGAATTGAAAGACGGTAAGTCCGTATTAGGTTTTGACTTACCGCAAAATGCAGACAAAGTTCGAGTTCTCATTAAAGATCAATCGGGTGCTGTCGTGAAAACAGTTGATTCTACTAGCATGACTAGCGGTTTTAATTCTGTGGTGTGGGATGGTAAAACGGATGCAGGTGGGAATGCAGCCAATGGCAATTACAAATTCGAAGTGACCGCCAGTTCAGGTGAAACCAAACTAACTGTTACACCTTTAAGTTTTGGTTTGGTATCGAGTGTGTCATTTGGAACTCAGGGAACGATGTTGAGTGTTCTGAATACCGGAGAAGTGGCAATGTCAGATGTAAGGCAAGTATTTTGATTTGTATCGTGTTCAAAAATAAGTAAATAGGTAAACAAAGAAATAAGCAAAGAAATAAGTGACTTAATTTTCAAATGGCTAAATACATCTGAGTGTTTGGTAACTATTTGGTAGTTATTTTGTAGCGCTTTTTACCCAAAGTAGAGGAGAGGTATCATGGGTTTTCAACAGGGGTTAAGTGGATTAAATGCTGCGTCTAAGTCATTAGACGTGATTGGAAATAATATTTCCAATGCAAATACGGTGGGTTTTAAAATGGCGCAAGCGCAATTCGCTGACGTGTTTGCAAATTCTTTGAGTGGTGCAGGCGGAGGCGGTGCAGGTATCGGTGTCAAAGTTCAGACGGTAGCGCAGCTATTTACACAAGGGAATATTACATCCACCAATAATCCTCTCGACATCGCGATCAATGGAGCCGGATTCTTTAGAATGTCTACTAATGGCGCGATTACATATAGCCGCAACGGTCAATTTTCTTTGGATAAAGAAGGCTATATCGTCAACGCAACAGGCGCTAAATTGACAGGGTATATGGCAGATACTAACGGTGTTTTATCGACTGGTTCTGCTGTTCCAATTAATATTAACACTAGCGATATCCCACCAAAAGAGACTGATACTGTAACCGCTCTTTTGAATCTGGATTCTCGCGCTTTGGTACCAGGCACACAATTGCCCGTTGCATCGCCCCCAGTTATTACACCGATTGCTTTTTCTTTGACCGATCCACTTTCTTATAACAATGCGACGTCGGTTGCTGTGTTCGATAGTTTGGGCAATTCGCACGTTTTACAAACTTTCTATGTTCGACGCGATCCAATAGCGTTCCCGCCAACTATGGCTGGCGCGACCGCTGAGTGGGATGTTTATGCCGCGGTGGATGGTTTGTCCATAGGTTCAGTATTGCCAGCGCCTCCTGTGCCAGTCGGTAAAATTGGTTTTAATAATCTCGGCAAGCTTGTAGGTGCGACACCTGCGTTTGCAGCCACAGATCCTAATGCTTTGGCGATTGCTATTCCTGTTGGAACGGGTGCTGTAACACCAATTTCTACACCAACAGTCAAGTTTGATCTTACTGGAACAACACAATTTGGCGCTGCATTTAGCGTCAACGCCATTAAACAAGATGGTTATACCTCAGGTAAGTTGTCGAAGTTTAATACAGCAAAAGATGGCACCATCGTTGGTAGTTATACCAACGGTAAAACCTCGGTATTGGGACAGGTCGTTATGGCTAACTTTACTAACGCTAATGGTTTGCAATCTTTGGGCGACAATCAATGGACCGAGACGGCAACCTCTGGTGCGGCATTGGTGGGACCACCAGGTTCTGGTAGTTTAGGTCTGTTAACGTCGAATGCGACTGAAGATTCGAATACCGATCTGACTGGCGAGCTAGTCAGCATGATTACGGCGCAGCGTGTGTACCAAGCAAATGCGCAAACTATTAAAACAATTGATCAGATTCTACAGACATTGGTCAACTTGCGTTAATCCAGTTCTAGCGATAGGTGATGTCTGTGTTGCCACGTTGCGTTTTTGTTTTAGGTTCAGTTTGAGTTTAAGTTGAGGAGTGTGCGATGGATCGATTAATTTACACCGCGATGACAGGAGCGAAGCATATCCTGGAGCAGCAGGCGACCACCTCACACAACTTGGCCAATGCGACGACGACTGGTTTTCGAGCTCAGTTAGATTCATTTCGTGCCGTGCCGGTAATTAGTGAAGGTATGCCGACTCGCGCTTTTGTAGTCGATGCCACTGTAGGTACTGATTTTTCCACTGGTAGTTTACAAAATACTGGACGTGAGTTGGATGTTGCTATTCAAGGTAAGGGGTGGATAGCAGTACAAGCGGAAGATGGCAGTGAGAAAATGACGCGTCATGGCAGTTTGAAAATTAGTGAAAATGGTGTTCTGCAAACTCATAGTGGTTTGACGGTTTTAGGGGATGCGGGCCCGATAACGATTCCTCCCGAAGTCACTATTGCGATTGCAAAAGACGGTACCGTATCAAGCGTACCTATGGGAACAAAGCCAAATGCCGTGCAGGTTTTGGGACGATTAAAATTAGTTAACCCTCCTGAGACCAATATAGTGCGTGATGCTGATGGATTGTTTAAAACCAAGGATGGCATTGTTCCTGATCCTGATGTTGCCGTCTCGGTCGCGGGAGGAATGTTAGAAGGAAGTAATGTGAATGTCGTTGAGTCTATGGTGACGATGATTAATTTGGCTCGTCAATTTGAAATGCAGATGAAATTATTGACCAATGCTGAGAGTAACGCTACTAAAGCAAGTCAGATCTTCACATTGAGTTGATGTAAGTTAATGCACAATGAGGTGTCGGTCAAACACTAAAATGTTTGTCTGCATTGCATGCATAAATAGGAGAAGAAAATGATACGCTCATTATGGATCGCAAAGACGGGTTTAGATGCGCAACAAACGCAAATGGACGTGATCACCAATAATCTGGCCAATGTCAGTACTACGGGATTTAAGCGTTCACGCGCCGTTTTTGAGGATCTCTTGTATCAAACAGTGCGTCAGCCGGGTGCGCAAAGCTCTCAACAAACGCAGTTGCCATCTGGCTTACAACTGGGGGTTGGGGTAAGGCCTGTTGCAACTGAGCGTATCTTCACGCAAGGTAATTTACAGCAAACGGGAAACAGTAAGGATCTGGCGATTAATGGGCAAGGTTTTTTCCAAGTACTGATGCCAGATGGTACTACTGGATACACTCGGGATGGCTCGTTTCAGGTTGATAACCAAGGGCAGATGGTGACGTCCAGTGGCTTTGTCATTCAGCCAGCGATTACTATTCCAGCGAATGCGCAATCAATTACAGTAGCTCGCGACGGCACAGTGTCTGTAACTCAGCCAGGTTCTACGGCACCAGTGCAAGTCGGTTCCATACAGTTAGCGACGTTTATTAATCCAGCTGGTTTAATGAGTCTGGGTGAAAATTTGTATGTGGAAACGGCGGCCTCAGGAAATCCTGGAACTAACGCACCAGGTACTAACGGCGCAGGTCTTTTGGTTCAGTCTTTTATTGAAACCTCTAACGTCAATGTGGCGGAAGAATTGGTGAGCATGATACAGACGCAGCGAGCCTACGAAATCAATAGTAAAGCCATCACCACTTCTGATCAGATGTTACAACGCTTGTCGCAATTGTGATCGCGTAATTGGGGATATTGATCCGATTGGTTAGATTAGCGAAGACAGGAACACTTAAATGAAGACACTAAAGTTAATCAGCGTAGTAATAGGTGCAACGGCTTTATACGGTTGCGCCACGACACCACCTGCCATTAGCCATCAGTCTGGTGTAGTGCACGCACAAACCGCCAAAAATCAACGCGAAGCGAATGGTGCGATTTTTCAGTCAGCCAGTTATCGTCCTTTGTTTGAGGATGTTAAAGCGCGCCTAATTGGTGATGTGCTCACTATCTCAATTAGTGAAAATACGTCGGCGACAAAAGCTGCTGGCGCGTCGGGCAGTAAATCCGGTAGCACAGCATTTGCTGCGCCCACTATTTTAGGTATTCCAGCTAGTACAACCGCAAAAGCGTCCATTTCTACGTCGGCATCGACTAAATTTGATGAAAAAGGTGCCGAAACAGCGAGTAATTCTTTCTCGGGTACGATTGCTGCGACGGTTATTGATGTACTCCCAAATGGTAATTTGTTAGTCAGTGGCGAGAAGCAAATCGCGTTTAATAAGGGCGCTGAATATGTGCGCTTCTCGGGCGTCGTTAATCCACAAACCATTACTGCTGCTAACTCAGTTTCATCCACGCAGGTTGCTGATGCAAGGTTTGAATATCGTTCAACATCGCGTGTCGATTTGGCCGAGGTGAATTCTTTATTGACCCGATTCTTTTTAAGTTTTTTGCCGTTCTAATTTGAGAGTCTGCTATGGAATCGCGTAAAACAAATGCACTAGTATCGCCGTTTAGTGTCTATCAAATTTGTCGGTGTGCCGCTCAAATGGTTTGCTTGCTTGGTATTTTGATTTTGCCTCAATTAAGCCATGCCGAACGTCTCAAAGATTTGGCGGGGATACAGGGCGTTCGTCAAAATCAGTTGATGGGATATGGACTGGTGGTTGGCTTAGACGGTAGTGGTGATCAAACCACGCAAACCCCATTTACGGTACAAAGCATTATCAGCATGATGCAACAGATGGGCGTATCAATACCGGTTGGCACAAGTTTGCAATTAAAGAATGTCGCTGCGGTTATGGTCACCACATCTTTGCCACCATTTTCTCAACCGGGGCAAACTTTAGATATCACCGTGTCCTCGATGGGGAACGCAAAAAGTTTGAAAGGTGGTACGTTATTGATGACCCCCTTAAAAGGTGCAGACAATCAAATTTACGCGATGGCGCAGGGTAATGTGTTGGTCGGTGGTGTGGGGGCTTCTGCTAACGGCAGTAAAGCGCAAGTCAATCATTTGAGTGTCGGTAAAATCTCGGGTGGCGCAACCGTGGAGCGATCTGTGCCATCACCTTTGGGGCATGGTAATTCGATACAGTTGGAATTGAATACAGCCGATTTTTCAACAGCAAGTCGTGTGGTTGAGGCGATTAATCAGAAATTCGGCCCCGAAACGGCAGCAGCGGTAGATGGTCGTGTGATTCAAGTAAAAGCGCCGCAAGTGAATGATCAAAGGGTGGCATTTTTGGGGGCACTCGAAAGTATTGAAGTCACTCCCGCACAGACTGCTGCCAAAGTTATTTTGAACGCACGCACTGGGTCTATAGTCATGAATCAATCGGTTAGTCTTGAGACCTGCGCGGTTGCACATGGAAATTTAAGTGTCGTGATCAACACGGATAATGCCGTGAGTCAGCCAAATGCACTGAGCAATGGACAAACGGCAGCAACACCTAATTCAAATATTTCAATTACCAAAGATGGTGGGCAACTATTGATGTTGAAAGCAGGGGCATCGCTGTCTGATGTGGTGAAAGCGCTTAATTCGATAGGAGCGACACCACAGGATTTGTTGGCGATTTTGCAGGCGATGAAAGCGTCTGGTGCTTTACGTGCTGATTTAGAAATCATTTAATTAATTTGTGAGCGAATACAATGATATCCCGCCCTGATTTATCTGAAAAACTTGCGTTTGACAGCAAGGGGTTGGACGCATTGCGCCAATCTTCGAAGGATAATTCACCCGAGGCTTTAAAGGCGGCGGCTACTCAATTTGAAGCGCTGTTTATGAGCATGATGCTCAAATCGATGCGGCAAGCGGGTGGGCAAGATGGTATGTTCGATAATGAGCAAAGCCGCATGTACACCTCGATGCTAGATCAGCAGCTATCGCAAAAAATGGCGAGTCGCGGTATAGGTTTGGCAGATGCCATGGTAAGACAGCTTTCTAATAATGCGATGACGCAAGCTTTGCAATCCGATAATGCGCCACCAGTTCCAATGGGCGGATTAGGCGGTATCAATCAATATATTCAACAACAAAAGTATGCGGCGAAAGCGGAACAACTGCTTGACTCAACCAGCAGTATCGAAACCAATTCTTCCGCCCGGCATGTACAAGAATTCACTCAAAAGCTGGGGCCACATGCTGAGTTAGCGAGTCAGGGAAGTGGCATTCCTGCTAAGTTTATGCTGGGGCAGGCAGCATTGGAGTCTGGTTGGGGAAAACGTGAGATTCGCGCTCTGGATGGGTCATCTAGCCATAACGTATTTGGTATTAAAGCGACAGGGAATTGGAAAGGCCGCACCGTTGACGCAATGACCACGGAATACACTAATGGCGTCGCGTATCAAAAAATTGAGAAATTCCGCGCTTATGATAACTACAGTGATGCCTTTAAAGACTATGCCAAACTGATACGAGATAATCCGCGTTATCAATCCGTACTGCAAAATGGGGGCGATGCTTCTCAGTTTGCTTACGCACTTCAAAAGGCCGGTTATGCGACCGATCCACATTATGCGCAAAAGTTGACGAAAGTAATACAACAGTCTTTCTCAGGCTGATTTCGCTCAGCGCAGAAATTAAAGTTTTCCTAGATTAACCCGTTAAATTGAAAGACGGTAATCTGTAATGGGATTCTAGCCCGGTAATAATTCCGGTAGTATTAAATCGATATTTTGAGTGTTTTAAGTGAATGGGTTGAATTATGGGTACCAATATCTTAGGCATTGGACAAAGTGCATTAGCGGCAGCGCAGATGGGTATTGCGACCGCTGGTCATAACATTGCCAATATTAATACGCCAGGTTACAACCGCCAGCAGTTACTACAAAGTGCCGCCGCAGCACAAAACGTGGGTGGTAGTTTTATCGGGCAGGGTACGGTAATCGGTGAAGTACGACGGGTTTATAACGAATTTATCGGACAGCAAGTCAACGCGACCCAATCATCACAGAATTATTCTGCTGCTTACTTGAATCAGATACAACAAATTAGTAATTTGGTTGCAGATCAATCTGCCGGTGTCTCGCCTGCGCTGCAAGAGTTTTTCAGTTCTATTCAGAATTTGGCAATTAGTCCTAATGGCACAGCTGGCGCGGCGGCGCGTCAGGCTGTACTCTCTACCGGATCGTCTTTGGTCTCGCGCATTCAAAGTTTAGGTAGTCGTTTGGATCAGATTTCAGATGATGTGAATAATAGAATTGGTCAAACTGTGACCAGCATTAATGCATACTCCAAACAGATTGCCGACTTAAACGATTCTATCGAGACAGCCGTTGCTATATCGGGCGGTGGGGCTCCCAATGATTTGCTAGATCAACGAGACCTAGCTGTGACTGAGTTGAGTAAATTAGTAAACGTGACTGTCGTTGATCAAGGCGGAAAATTCAATATCTTCATGGGAACGGGGCAGCCTCTAGTGTTAGGGGCTAAAGTTAGTGTTTTGCAACCAACCAGTTCTTTAACTGATCCAAGCCGGATTCAAGTGTCTTATGAGAGTAATGGAAGTTTAATCCAATTAAATGAGCAAAGCCTGAAAGGTGGTGAGCTGGGCGGCTTATTTGCGTTTAGATCAAACTCCTTAGATGTTGCGCGTAATTCCTTAGGGCGCATTGCGGTTGCTATCGCTACAGAATTTAATGATCAACATAAACTGGGCCAAGATTTAAATGGGCAAATAGGGAATGACTTCTTTTCGATTGCTGGTCCTTCCTCAACACCCAGCGGTATTAATACCAGTACGGCCAATATGGCGGTTTCATTTTCTGATGTGGGCGCTTTAACCACTAGTGACTATCGGGTTCAGTATCTTGCAGGAGTGGGGCCAGCGCCTAATTATTTTAAAATTACCCGTATATCTGACGGTAGTGTAAATACCTCCACAACTTTGCCTGCCGTTGTTGATGGACTCAGTTTTAATCTCGCTGCAGTAGGCTCGCCGGCCATAGTCGTGACCCCCAATGTTAATGATGAATTTATGGTGCGCCCCACTGCATTGGCAGCGTCATCCATTAGCATGGCGATCAATGACACTAGTAAAATTGCGGCCGCGGTACCTGTGACCACAAGTGTGCCAAGCACTAATCTTGGAACTGGGAAAATAACTTCAGGCGTAGTGAATACTGCTGTCTCAGCTACCAGTAATTCTGCGACTGGAGTCATAGGAGCGGTGTCGGTTGGTGATTCTTATAAAAGTGCCACTCTGACTCCCCCACTTAACTTAACATTTGCTACTGGTCCTAATAGCCTTGCAGGATTCCCGATTGGTGCATTGGTGTCTGTTACCAATGGGGGGGTTACATCCAATTACCAAGTTGCTGCAGTCGCGGCTCCTGCAGCAAGTCCTCCTCAAGTAGTCAATGTTCCTTATACCAGTGGTGCGACGGTAACTTATGGCGGTGTTAGTTTCGTCATCAAAGATAATCCTAGTGCGCCTACTGCTGGCGATACTTTTACTTTGGGTAGCTCCTTGCCCATTACACCAACGAAGTTGACTTATAACTCTGCAGGTAATAATTTTACGGGTTTCCCTGCTAATGCTAATGTCACTGTAAAAAATGGTAATACGACCACTTCTTATGTGGCGGGGTCTGCGATTCCTTATATTGAAGGCTCGACTATTAGTTTTAATGGGCTGAGTTTTACCGTTTCTGGTGCATATTCCAATGGCGACGTCGTAAATATCTCGACTAATCCTTCAGGTTCTGGCGATAATCGCAATGCTGGTTTGCTGGCTGGATTGCAAACGAAAAATACTATGGGATCTGGTACCACAAGTTTCCAAGGTGCCTATGGTCAGTTTGTCAGCAACGTTGGTAATAAAGCGCATGAGATGGAAGTGACCAATAAATCGGAAACCAAATTATTGGCGCAAGCGATACAAGCGCAACAATCGGAATCCGGCGTGAATTTGGATGAAGAAGCTGCGAACTTATTGCGTTATCAGCAAGCTTATCAGGCTGCCGGTAAATTGATGCAAATCGCAAGCCAGTTATTCGATGCGATACTTGCTATAGGAAGATAAGAGGAATAATTATGCGTATTAGTACCAATACCATTTATGAGTCGGGTGGGGCACGCATTAGTGATCTGCAAGTTGGATTGAACCGCACACAGCAACAGATCGCCTCCGGACGTAGAATTTTAAATCCTTCAGACGATCCTATTGGCTCGGCTCGTGCTTTGGTTATCACTCAGACCGATGCGGTTAATGATCAGCTTGCCGTCAATAGAAAAAATGCAATCAATACTTTGAGTATTGCGGAAGACACCTTAAGTAATGTCACAAATGTTTTGCATAACGTCAAAACCTTGGTAGTTAGTGCAGGTAACGGTACATTAACTGACCAGGAGCGCGGTTATATTGCCAATGAGCTGCAAGGTAGTCTGGAGCAATTGTTTGGTTTTGCGAATGCCACCGATGGTACTGACGCTTATTTGTTTTCTGGCTTTTCATCAACGACCGCACCTTACACTAAAACACAGGGTGGGGCGCAATACAATGGTGACCAAGGTGGGCGATTCTTGCAAGTCGATACCTCAAGACAAATTCCTATCAGTTATATCGGTTCTGCTATTTTTGGCAATATCAGAACATCTAACGGTCAGTTTAATATTCGTCCTAATCCTTCAAATGTGGGGCAAACAGTTGCCACTGCCGCGATTAATGTGCCAACCACAGCTAATTTGACAGGTAATAATTATGAAGTTGCGTTTGATAACACGGGCTTGAATTTTACCGTTACCAATAAAACTACCGGTGTCGTCGTCGTACCTAGTACAGCCTATACCAGCCCACAAACTGTAACGGTTGATGGGATGGATATCACTTTGACGAATACGCCCGGCGCTCCTGGGCCGAATGACAAATTCTCAATTCAACCTGGAAATCAAAATATTTTTGAAACCATCACTGATTTAATTAATACTTTGAAAACGCCAACAGGCAATGTTCAGCGCCGATTGGAATTGACCGCGGATTTGAGTCAGGCTAACTTTAATATTGATAAATCTTTGTCCAATGTATTAATGGCCAGAACCGGTCTCGGCACTTCCCTGAAGGAATTAGAGAATTTAAATAGCGCTGGAGAGAGTATGGGAGTCATTTATAAGCAGGAACTCTCTGCTTTGCAAGATCTTGATTACGCCAAAGCGATTACTGAATTAAATCAGAATCAGGTGGTATTGCAGGCGGCACAACAATCCTTTGTGAAGACTTCTTCACTTTCTCTGTTTAATTATATTAATTAAAATTCTGAGTTTTTTGAAATCAAAGCTTTAAAAAAGCTAAGCTCTAAAGAAAAAGCCTCACTAAGTTAACAGTGAGGCTTTTTACTTCATCTAATCTTTTATATTTTGTAGATTGATTTTCACGTATCTATAGATTTAAATCACACGCGTCATCTTTTGCGCAATATAGTTTTTAGGCTCGGCAGGCGGTGATACCAGTTTGACGATAGCAAATGAGACGTTATCACCTTGTGAATTTGCTCGTTCACGTGCTTTGCGTATCATCAGTTCTGACGCTTGGCGCGGCGTGCTGGCACCTACTGCAACCGATAACTCTATATCTGCGAAATAGTGCCATAAGCCATCTGAGCACAATAAAAACGAATCCCCAGCTGTTAAATTGTCCTTTTCTCCAAAAGTTACATAGGGAATTGCATTTTTAGAGCCAAGTACATTCACTAAAACATTGGACATTTTGTGATTTTTTGCTTCTTCCGGCGTGATCGAACCTTCGTCAACTAGACGTTCTACATAAGAATGATCTTTGGTTCTTTCGGCAAAATTGGGACCTGAAAATCGATAGAGGCGAGAGTCTCCCACATACGCCCACACTGCCTTTTCGGGGGAGATGACTAATGCTACAAAGGTACTATGAGGTTCTTTTTCTGATGATACGGCTGATAGCTTAATGACTGTGTGAGCCTCATGGACGATGGATTCCAACATCGCTTTAATGTCGTTGCCGGGAAAAAATTCATCAAATAGCATTTTGGCAGAACGTACTACTTGTTCTGCTGCGATGGCACCACCACTTTTTCCTCCCATACCATCTGCCACCACCGCCATCATGTGGCCGGGCGCATTGGGTGCCGCGAAAAGTGCTACGCGGTCTTGTTGTTCCTTACGATCACCGATATGTTGGGCGGTGCCAGCTTCGATCTTATATTGGCTCATACGTCGTGGTAGATTACACTAGTCGGAAATTCCGATTTTTATTAAATTAATTTGTTGCATTTTACTCGCTCTTATCGCTTATGGACCATACAAATCAAATTCGAATGCGTATTTGTGAATTAGAAGTAGAGCATCGCGATCTCGATTCTGTCATAGAAACTATTATTAAAGATCCTAATCACGACGAATTACAGTTACGCCGTTTAAAAAAACGTAAGTTGCAGCTCAAGGATTACATATCACTATTGAAAATGCAACTCTCTCCGGATATTCCAGCATAATCGCTGAGACTTTTGGTTGTGTTGCGACTAATCGTGCCTACTGGGATCGTTGTTCTAGTTTTAAGTAGTTGAGCTAAGCAATTGAGCAAGTTATCTCTTAGCTAGTACTTATACTTACTTTTTGCTTCATGTTCTTTGGTCTACATGGAGTATGTTTTCTTGTTGTATTTGATTGTGCCTTATTTTGACAGAACATAATTTAAATTCGAGTGATAGCGGTGTTCATGACCGCGAAGTCCAGCAGATTTTCGGTGAGTCAGGTGTTTTGAGCAGCTCGATTCAGGGCTATCGGCCACGTCAGGCACAAATAGAAATGGCGCAAGCGATCGCTTTGGCGATAGCGACTCAAACGACTTTATTGGCGGAGGCGGGTACCGGTACTGGGAAAACTTTTGCCTACCTGATTCCCGCCTTGTTATGGGGCGGTAAAGTCATAGTCTCTACAGGGACAAAAAACTTACAAGATCAGTTGTACTTACGTGATATCCCCACGATAAAAAAAGTATTAAAAGCACCAGTCTCAGTTGCCTTGTTAAAAGGCCGCGCAAACTATCTTTGTCATTTTCATTTGGAACGAACTCTGCAAAATGGTCGACTCACCTCGCGTGAAGATGTCGGTTATCTGCGAGATATCTCTCGGTTTATGAAGACCACCAGTAGCGGTGATAAGGCCGAGTTAGCGCGTGTTCCTGAGACCGCGCCTGTGTGGAGTTTGGTAACGTCGACCAAAGATACTTGCATGGGATCTGAGTGCCAGTATTACCAAGATTGCTTTGTTATGAAAGCGCGGAAAGAAGCTCAGCAGGCTGATGTAGTGGTGGTGAACCATCATTTATTCTTCGCTGATCTAGCGTTAAAAGATACGGGGATCGCGGAGCTCCTGCCATCAGCTAATACGGTTATTTTTGATGAGGCACATCAGTTACCTGAAACTGCAACTTTGTTTTTTGGAGAGTCAATTTCGACGTCTCAGATTTTAGAGTTGTGTCGGGATAGTTTGGCGGAAGGTTTATCGCATGCTCGTGATGGTGCCGAGTGGGCGAAAATCGTATCACCAGTAGAACGAGCCGCACGCGACTTGCGACTTTGTTTTGCGCAAGATTCTATACGGATGTCCTTACAGCAAATCGCGCCATCCAGTCCATTTTTTCCAGCATTGGAAACTTTAAAAGACACATTGAGCGATCTAATTTGCGTATTAGAAAAGCAAGCGGAGCGAGCAGAGACGATAGAGCAATGCCGGGTTCGTGCGCTTGATCTGCAAACCAAATTAGAGGACTGGCGTGAGCTTGATCCTAATGCCAAAGAGAGCAAGGGCAAGCCTGAATGTGTTTTGTGGGTGGAAGCTTACTCAACCTCGTTGCAGCTACATAGAACTCCCTTGTCTATTGCGCCGATTTTTAATAAGCAGCGGGAAGGCGTGCCACGCACTTGGATTTTTGCGTCGGCCACCATGGCAGTGAAAAATGATTTCAGCCATTATGTCTCGCAGATGGGATTGTGGGACGAACCAGCGCGTACCTGGCCCAGTCCATTCAATTATCAAGAACAGGGTATTTTGTATGTGCCGGAGGGTATGCCACAGCCCAATTCCAGAGAGTATACCGATGCCGTTGTCGATGCTGCTTTACCGGTCATCGAAGCGGCTGGTGGACGTACTTTTGTTTTGTGTACGACCAATAAGGCAGTTAAGCATTGCGCGGAACGGCTTAAAGATGAATTCAGTCAACGTGGACTCAATTTTCCTTTATTCGTTCAAGGCGATGCCGGACGCACCGAGTTATTAGATCGATTCCGAGCGTCAGGAAACGGCGTGCTAATTGGTAGCCAGAGTTTTTGGGAGGGCGTCGATGTGCGTGGTGAAGCCTTATCTTTAGTGGTGATTGATAAGCTACCGTTTGCGCCACCCGATGATCCGGTTTTAGCTGCGCGCATAGAAGCGATGGAGAAGAAAGGATTGAACGGTTTTGTCCATCATCAATTGCCCGAAGCGATTATTAATTTGAAGCAAGGTGCAGGCCGTTTAATTCGTGACGAGACAGATCGTGGTGTATTGATGATTTGTGATCCGCGACTTATTTCAAAACCATATGGCAAGCGTATTTGGCAAAGCTTACCGGCATTTGCTCGTAGTCGTGAGTTGTCGGTTGTTTTAAGTTTTTTTGCTGATTTGGAAAAAGCGCGCAGGGCGAAATCAACTTAAAATGAAATGTCAAAAGTCGCGCAAGATTTTGATCAATTTTTTAGTAAGAAAAGGTGATGGTGATGATAGTAAATTCAGTCCAAGAAACCGTAGATGAAGTGATTCGTTCACGACGTTCTCTGCGAGCGTTTTTGCCAACACCTATAGCTACCGAAGATATTCAAGCCATTCTAGAGGTCGCTGCGCGCGCTCCTTCTGGCACTAATACTCAGCCATGGAAAGTGACGGTCTTGCGCGGACTTAGTTTGCAGCGAGTTTCCAATGCTATTCTGGCTGCGCATAATGACCCTGAGGTTGCGAAGACGCATATGGAAGAATATAAGTATTACCCAGTCGAATGGCGTAGTCCTTACATTGATAGGCGCCGTAAAGTGGGTTGGGATTTATACGCTTTACTTGGTCTGACGCGCGACAATAAAGCTGGTATGCATACCCAGCATGGTCGCAATTATCAGTTTTTTGATGCCCCTGTGGGTTTGATATTTACGATAGATCGCATTATGGAACAAGGCTCGTGGTTGGACTATGGGATGTTCCTGCAGAATATTATGTTGGCCGCGCGCGCACGTGGTTTAGATACTTGTCCACAAGCCGCATTTACGCAATACCATAAAATTCTACAGAAAGAATTGCAGTTGCCCGAAGATCAAATGATTGTTTGCGGTATGTCCTTGGGTTTTGCAGATATGAGCAAAATTGAAAATAGCTTGATGACTGAACGAGCGTCGATTTCTGAGTTTGTTCAGTTTTTGGATTGATCGTTGATTGACTCACTAAAAGATCTGGCCGAGTGAAATATACAACAGAGATATTAATTTCATATTGGAATTAAAAAAATGATGTGAATTGTTTATCTGATTTGTTTTCAGAATGTAGATTTGTAGTGAGGAAGTCGCGCTAAGTCTTTAATTCTCTTGCGGATTGTCAAGAATTTGCTACACTTCGTTCCATTAGGAAATTTTTTGTCTCAAGGAGTTTTACATGGTTGCACTAAGTTTGAAGTCTATGGTGAAATCTATGTTCGGTTTTTCTGCAATTTCTACTAACAAGGCTGCGGTTTCTGTTCTTGTTATCGCTTCAGCCTTGCTCGTTTCTCAAGTTCAAGCGGCTACCAATTCCAGTCATCATCGTACAAAAAAAGCGCATGCGACTAAAAGTAGCGCACATAAATCTAAAGCGCACGTTTCAAAAACGGCTCACGCTAAACTCTCAAAAAAATCTAAACACAAGGTCTTAGCGGCAAAAGCCTCGAAACAACACGCCGCCCAATTGGCAGAAGATACGCGCCCAAGTGCAGGTGATATCGCAGGATTAAAACACATAGATGCTTTGGCGCTCGCGTCCAATGTTGCCTTTGTCGTCGATCAAGATAGTTCTAAAGTTTTATTTGAGAAAAATGCTGAAGTCTCATTGCCTATCGCTTCGATTACCAAACTGATGACGAGTTTGGTCGTGGTTGAGGCAAAGCAAGATTTAAATGAAATGATAGAGATTACTAATGAAGATTTAGATAAAGAAAAGGGTACAGGTTCGCGTTTGGCAATCGGTGCCAAGTTATCGCGTGCCGATCTTTTGCATATTGCTTTGATGAGTTCAGAAAATCGCGCGGCGTCTGCTTTAGGTCGCAGTTATCCAGGTGGCTTGCCTGCCTTTGTGGCCGCCATGAATGCCAAAGCTAAGCAATTAGGTATGAACGATACCTCTTATGTGGACTCTAGCGGTTTATCCAGTAAGAATGTAGCCAGTGCACGTGACTTGGTGAAATTAATTAATGCTGCTTACCAATATCCTTTGATCCGTGAATATTCGACAGATTCTAAATATGCGGTCAATCCTAAAGGTAAACAATTGTTGGAATACGGCACGACCAATAAATTAGTCGCAAGCTCAGATTGGAATATTGGTTTGCAAAAAACGGGCTATATAGCCGAGGCAGGACGTTGTTTGGTGATGCAGGCGATTATTGAAGGCCGCGCAGTCGTGATGGTATTTCTTGACTCCAAAGGCAAATATTCTCGCTTAGCTGATGCAGGGCGTATCAAAAAATGGATTACTGCCATGCATCCTGAGGGCTAAATTTAGCTATAAGAAATCTTCACTAACGCATCAGATAGCTTAGACATCTGGAATGTTAATGAGATCAAAGGCTTTGCTACATGCAAAGCCTTTTTTTATGGCGCTATGGTATTTAGGTAAGCAAAGTATTCCATAGTGCTTGACTAGCGAGAATTACTTGTGCCACTTTGTCAGTCGGAACACGCGCTTTCTCCTCTCCTTGTAAACGTATGTTGTGCTGATATTTACGCAAAATTCGATAGGTGTTCGCTGTTTCTACGGCAAGTGTGGGATCGATAAGCTGGAGTTCTCCGCAGCG
Source organism: Affinundibacterium danionis (assembly GCF_042432465.1). Classification (NCBI taxonomy): domain Bacteria; kingdom Pseudomonadati; phylum Pseudomonadota; class Betaproteobacteria; order Burkholderiales; family Oxalobacteraceae; genus Affinundibacterium; species Affinundibacterium danionis. The sequence continues at coordinate 360,849 of NZ_JBHLXJ010000002.1, forward strand.
TTTTAATAGCGCAATATTGCCGATATTCGCGGTCAGATCTGGATAGTCATGAGCGTAGCGTAATACCAAATACTGGACGATGAATTCAATATCTATCATGCCGCCATGATCGTGTTTTAAATCAAATAAATCGCTTCGATTCACGTTTGCATCGCGCATTTTTTTGCGCATGCTGCTGACTTCAGATTGTAAATTGTCGGCATCTCGCGGTAGTCGTAAAACCTGCTCTCTGATTCGCTCAAATCGTTCCCCAATTTCCTGATCTCCAGCACAAAAACGTGCTCGTGTGAGGGCTTGATGCTCCCACAGCCAAGCTGATTTTTCTTGATATTTTTCGAATGATTTTATGGATGAAACCATGAGCCCACTGGCACCGTCTGGGCGTAGTGCAATATCAATATCGAATAGCACACCAGCGGATGTGTGTGATGTCATCCAAGTGATAAAGCGTTGCGCTAATTTGGCATACAGTGCTGGCGCTTCCTGATCCTCGTCATCGTACAAAAAAATGACATCGAGATCGGAGGCATAACTCAATTCTTTACCACCTAATTTGCCGTAAGCGATGACGGCAAAACGCGGCCTTTCGCGATGGCGATTGGGAATACTCTGCCACACCGCCCGTACAACGGCGTCTACCACAATGTCGGCTAATTTTGACAAGGCATCAGCCAAATGCTCGACACTTAAACGTCCCTCCAAATCTTGGGCTAATAGACGGAATAGCAGCGCATGATGCATTTCGCGTAAGCTGTCTAATTGCGCTTCGATATCACCGTTTTGTTGCTGCAATTGATGGTGTAGTTCCGCGCTAAAAGAGCTCCAGTCCGGTACCTGATGCAAGACTGACTCATCTAATAATTCATCAAGCAAAATAGGATGGCGATTTAGAAACTTGGCGGCCCAATCACTGGCGCTCATCATGCGAAGCAAACGTTCTAATGCATGAGGGAATTCGCTCAATAAAGATAAATAAGCGCTGCGACGGGCAATTTGTTCTAAAAAATCGAGTAGTCGTTGTAAGCTGTCTGTCTGTCCTTCCGTTCGTTTGGCTAAAATATTGAGTGCGCTATTGATCAAGCCGCTTACTTTCTGCTGACTAGACTCCGATAAGGATTGCATTTTTCCAGATCGCCAAGTGCTCGCGAGTCGCTGCGCCAAACTTTTTACTTCTTGAAAACCTAAAGTTTGAAGATGTAATTCGATAGTCTCAACTGCATCTGGATCCGATAAGTTAGGCGCTTCTAATTGCTCGGTTTCTTTGTCTGATTTGTCTTTGAAGATCGCATCAAATTGCTCCGCAACAAATCGCATATGAGGTATCAACACCGCATTTAATGCGCTGACATCGGCATACCCCATCATCTGTGCGACGATATGTTGATCTTCTAAATTCGACGGGAAAATATGTGTTTGTGCATCATCCAAATACTGCAATCGATGCTCGACATCACGCAAGAAGGTATATGCCAGCAGCAGTTGAGCAACGACTTGCTGATCTAGTATGCCTTTTTCTGCTAGGGTGTTTAAGGTTTTGCGAGTGGACCGATCACGCAGTATCGGCTCGCGCCCCCCCCGAATTAATTGAAATACTTGCGCCAGAAATTCTACCTCCCGAATCCCGCCACGACCCAATTTAACATTGATGCCTCGATCAGGATGGCGTGTTTCTTGACGTACCACTTCGGCGCGGATTTGATGATGCATATTGCGCAGCGAGTCAATCACGCCATAGTCGAGATAGCGACGGTAAACAAAGGGATGAATAATTTTGCCTAGCACAGCGATGTGTTCCGCTTTGCCTGTGATAGCGCGCGCTTTGACCCAGGCGTAGCGCTCCCATTCTCTGCCTTGAACTAAAAAATAGTCCTCCACCATGCCAAAGCTAGCGACTAAGGGGCCTGAGTTGCCATTAGGGCGTAATGCCATATCGACTCGAAATGAAAATCCATCTTCAGTAATTTCCGAAATCGCCGCAATCAGTTTTTTGCCAAGTCGGCTGAAAAATTCGTGGTTAGAAAGTTCGCGTTGTTCTGGTCCAGCTTGGGTTTCGCCATTTTCGCTGTAGCAAAAAATCAGATCAATATCCGAAGATACATTGAGTTCATGGCCGCCTAGTTTGCCCATGCCAAGCACAATCAGCTCTTGCGCTTCGCCACTTTCTTCACCGATAGGTTGGCCGTGCATGGCGAGCATTTCCGACATTAGTTGTTGCAAATGGGTTTGTACGACAAAACCTGCAAAGTCACTAATAGTGGTAATAACTTCATGCAAATTCGCACTACCATTGAGATCTCGCACGATGAGGCTTGAGAGCAGCAAATTCCGAGTGCGGCGCATGGCGGCGCTTAGGCTAGCGCCTTGTGCCATTTCATTTTGTAAAATTTCGCCAAAAACCGCCTTGCTCAGGGATAATTGCGCTATATTTTCTAGCTCATGAATTCTTGTTTCTTTTGCATTGAGCCAACGCCTTAAAAAACGCGAACGTAGGGCGGGATGTTGTGGATTGCTTAATGCAATTGAAGTAAGTGAGGTGAGTGAAGAATTCATGTGCGGTATTCAGGTTGGTGCAAATTTATACGAATAAAAAATGCCGGTGTAGGCTGCATCTGGCCCAAGTGCATTGTAAAGTAAAGCTGAACGATCAATGTATAAAGAACTGCCGAGTTATCTAGAGGCGTGTTAAAGAGAACGGGCAGTAAGTACAAAGAAGTAAAGTAGTAGTCAATTGTGCTGTGAATTGATACTCTACGACACTATTGCAGCAAAAGCGCTATGAAATTTATGCGAAATGTTCGCATTGCTTGATATTTTTACGAAGTGAGCGGGGAGAATTCGGTTGTTTATAGCATTACTGATGTCGCGGTGCCTGATGGCACATGATGCCCTGTTTTATCCTAAATTTTCTGCCTCGGTTCTAACGTGAAATTAGAATCGCCGCCATCCTCATCCGCTTCTGATACACAACCACAACCGACTAAGCGTGGTTGGCGTCACGCCGCCCTTCATTTTAGGAGTACCTGCTTTGTAGCCGCCTGCCATGGTGGGCGTGGAGTGCAGAAGGCTTGTACGATTGCAATGAAGTGTCTGTTGCTGCTGTATTTCGTATTCGCGGTTCTCTTCTTGGTGTTGCGCTATATCGTTTTGCCTAATCTCGAAAATTACAAGCCAGAGATAGAGCAAATTGCTAGTCAAAAAATGGGACGGCAAGTTCGTATTGAAAAAATTCAGGCAGGTTGGCAAGCATTTAATCCGCAACTCACCCTGAGTAATGTGCTCATCCTCGACCAATATTCCAAGCCTGCATTAAGCTTGCCCGAGGTGCGCACCAGTATTTCTTGGTGGTCTTTATTTGTATTGGACATACGTTTCGATCAGATTGCTGTATTCAAACCTAGTTTGAAAGTACAAAGAGATCGTGACGGTACGATACAGGTGGCTGGTTTTCCGGTTAGTGTAAAGTCGGACGGGAAGCAAGACGATGCAGGCATCAATTGGGTGTTGGCACAACATGAAATAAATATACAAGATGGACAGATTAGTTGGGATGATCAAATGCAGGGAAATCCTGTTTTGACGCTCAATGAAGTCAATTTCGTCCTAGAAAATCAATGGCATCAACATCGTTTTGCATTGCGTGCGAAGCCTCCAGCCTTATTGACTGCCCCCGTGGATATTCGTGGCAAGTTTACTCAGTCCGTTTTTGCGCATAAAAAAATGGATTTAGCATCGTGGTCGGGTGAATTGTATTCTGATTTGCGACAGGCTGATTTGCCTGCGATTCACCGTTATTTTTCCTTACCTGTGAAACTAGACAAAGGTGTTGGTACCTTACGTTCTTGGGTGAAAATGGATCAGGGCAGAATTGTTGATTTTACCGCTGATGTGCGCTTGCAAGATGTCTTGGGTAAATTTCGTCGCGATTTGCCTGTGCTGGATATGGCTCAAGTAAGTGGCCGTATCATCGCCTCTGAGCGGATCGCCGATAATCGCCGCTACTTATCTTGGATGCTAGGGCAGGCTGGACACAGTTTGGCTTTGGTCGATTTTTCTATGCAAACTCGGGACGGTTTATTGCTGCCCGCAACCACCCTTAAGGAAACCTTTACACCTGGTGAAAATGGTCAAGGTGAGAAAGTTGAATTGTATGCGCAGTCACTTGACTTGCATTCTTTAGCCAATTTTGCCGAGCATCTGCCGATTCCTTTAGATCAAAGACGTTTATTGATGGATGTGGCACCGAAAGGTGTGCTCAAGGAATTCACTGCTCGCTGGCAGGGTAGTTTTCCCGAAATTTCTAGTTACAGCGTCAAGGGCCATTTCAGTAATTTAGAAATGCAGCCATTGAAGGCGCAGCTGGCTCGCCCCAAAGTGGGAAAAACGCCTGCCAAGGCGGCAGTGCCAGCGATACCTGGCTTTGATAATTTATCTGGTTCCATAGATGCGACGGATAAAGGTGGCAGTTTTACCTTGGATTCTCATGATCTGGTGCTGCAATTGCCGAGTTATTTTGTCGACCCTTTGATGCCGTTTAAACGTTTGCAAATGCGTGCACAATGGGAATTCGCGAACGATGATAAATTATTGTTTCAGATTCATGATATGGATTTTGAACAAGATGGTGCTATCGGCTCTTTGAACGGTAAACATGTTATGTCGATGCGTCAGCAAGATTTAGGCGAACTCGATATCAGCGGCCGCTTGAATGGTTTTGATTTGAAAACGATTAATCGCTATATCCCTGCGCATACCCCCGATGATTTGCGTTTTTGGTTGAGTAATGCCTTACTCGACGGTACGGCAAATGACGTAGTTTTCAAACTTAAAGGACCATTAGCGCAATTTCCTTATCACCAAAAAGACACCCGCGCATTTGAGCAAGGAGAGTTTTTCGTAAAGGGTAATATTCACGCCGGTAAATTAAATTTTTTACCTGGTGCATTTGCGAAAGATGGTAACGCGCCTTTTTGGCCTGTGATAGAAAACATTAAAGGCAGTTTTATTTTTGACCGCGCTCGTATGGAAATCCGCGCGGAGAGCGGTACTACTAATGGGGTTGCGGTCTCAAAAGTAAAAGCAATTATTCCTGACTTGGCCGAGCATAATTCTGTCCTGCAAATTGATGGCATTGCTAGTGGTGGCTTGCAGTCTATGCTGAATTATGTCAAAGCGAGTCCGGTAGATGATTGGCTGGGTAATTTTTTGCATGATACTGTCGCTACAGGAAATGCACAGTTGGGATTGAAATTACAGTTGCCCTTACACACGATTATTGATTCCAAGGTACAAGGTGTTTTGCAATTAGGCGCAAACGATACTAATTTGCAGCCAGATCTGCCTTTGATGACAGGTTTAAATGGTCGCATCGAGTTTAATGAACGCGGTTTAAATTTGAATAATTTAAAAGCGTCGATGTTAGGTGGAAGCGTTCAGGCTAGCGGTGGAACACAAAAAGACGGTGTGATCCGTATTAAATTAGATGGCCTAGCCAGTGCGGATGGCATCCGTAAACACTTTGCGGACGTGGATTTAGGTGGATTGTTGACTGGATTGAATGGTGAGAGTCGTTACACAACTCAAATAAATGTTAAGCAACGACAAACAGAAGTGATAGTGGAATCTGGCTTGCTTGGTTTGGGGTGGAATTTACCTGCACCGCTTACCAAGCTTGCTAGTGATCAATTAGCGTTGAAATTTGAGCTGTTACCAGACGCTAGCAGTAGTGCTAGCGAATCGCGCGAGCAAATTAAACTTAGTGTAGGAAATCGTTTTAGTGCGCATTATCAACGCAAAAAGTTGAATGAGAAAAATGCGAAATGGCAGGTGATGAAAGGAAGTGTTGCCGTCAATGCGCCAGCTATTTTGCCCGATAATGGATTGAGTGTGCATATCGCGACTAAGTCCTTGAACGTGGACGACTGGCGTCGGTTGTTAGAAAAAAATGCTAAATCTATCGAGGGGGAAAATCCCCTAGCTAATTCACAGAGCGCCCAAGCTATTTCTGGTGAGCGTAAAAAAACGCCCGATCTAGCCCAATACATAGAGCCGAATTCTTTTTCCGTCACCACGGATGAATTGTTTTTGTTTGGTAAAAAATTGGACAATATCGTATTAGGTGCCTCGCATCAATCGGGTTTGTGGCAAGCTAATTTGGATTCTAAACAAGCGTCAGGTTATTTGACTTGGAATGGCTTGGGTAACCAACAATCCAACGGACAACTAGCTGCTCGCTTAAGTCGTTTGATGATCCCCAAATCCGCAGCATCTGACGTAGGGGATTTACTGGAAGCAAAGAATACGACGAAACAAATTCCTAATCTTGATATTCAAGTCGACAATTTTGAATTATTTGATAAAAAATTGGGCCGCCTAGATTTACTCGCCAGTAATAGCCTAGCGGCGCAAGGGCGCGAATGGCATATCGATAAATTAAATATAAAAAACGATGATGCTGAGCTGAGTGCCAGTGGTAAATGGGTGGCCAGAGCGAATGATAGTCAGACAAATTTGCGCTACGTTTTAGATATCGCTAACTCTGGCAAGCTTTTGGATAGATTGGATTTTCAAGAAGTATTGAAGGGGGGTAAAGGCCGTTTGGAGGGCGATGCACAGTGGAATGGTTTACCTTTCGATATCGATATTCCTAGCTTAAGCGGACAACTACAATTGAAGTTGGCTGCGGGGCAGTTTCTTAAAGTCGATCCGGGTGCTGCGAAGTTACTTGGCGTCCTGAGTATGCAATCATTGCCACGACGTTTTACGCTAGATTTTCGCGATGTGTTTTCAGACGGTTTTGCCTTTGATACGATTACTGGAACCGCACAGATTCAACACGGTATCGCCAAGACCGATAATTTAAAAATGAATAGTGTGAATGCGACCGTATTGATGGAAGGTAGTGCAGATGTCGCCAAAGAATCTCAAGATTTACACGTTGCTGTGATTCCTGATTTGAATGCTGGTGCCGCGTCTGTGGTTTATGGTTTGGCCGTTAACCCTGTTATAGGCTTAGGCACGTTTTTAGCGCAATTGTTTTTTAGAGATCCTTTGAAACGAGCGTTCACTTATGAATATCAAATTACTGGACCGTGGAAAAATCCCGTGGTTACCAAGATAGAAAATAAAGAGCGCCAGCAAATTTTAGAAAAGCAAAAAGCAGATCAATTGAAAGCCGAACAAAGTAAAAATAAGACAGACGTAAAATAAGATTGAAGTACAGTAAGACTGAAGTAAAGTAAGGACTATGATGAAAATCACTGCAATACAAATGGTGTCATTAGCTGACCCAGCCACCAATATACAAACCGCAAAACGTTTGTTGCAACAAGCGAAATCGGCGGGTGCCGAGCTAGCCGTGTTGCCTGAGTATTGGTCCATTATGGGGCTGCGTGATACGGATAAAGTAGCCTTTGCTGAAGAGCCGGGAAATGGCGTTTTACAGAACTTTTTAAAGCAAATGGCGCAAGAATTGCAGATGACCATAGTCGGAGGAACTATTCCTTTGCAATCGAGTGATAGTCATAAAATCTATAACGCTTGTCTGGTGTTTGATCCTAGCGGAACGCAAATTGCGCGCTATGACAAAATTCACTTGTTTGGCTTTACCAATGGCGAAGAAAGCTACCAAGAGTCGAACACCATACAAGCTGGTGACGAGATCGTTAGCTTTGATAGCGCAGTTGGTAAAGTGGGCTTGGGTATTTGTTATGACCTACGCTTTCCAGAATTATTCCGCAATATGGGAGTCTGTGATTTGTTAGTGTTGCCCGCCGCCTTTACCTACACGACCGGACAGGCGCATTGGGAAATCCTGCTGCGAGCCCGCGCTATAGAAAACCAATGCTATGTATTAGCATCAGCCCAAGGCGGTACGCATGATAGTGGTCGCCGTACTTGGGGACATAGTATGTTGATTGATCCTTGGGGTAAAGTTTTGAGTTGTTTGGAAGAAGGCGAGGGCGTAGTTGTCGCCGATTTGGATAGGGAAGCAATGCAAAATATCCGTAATAACTTACCAGCCTTAAAGCATCGACGCTTTGCTTGCTAGTTGTGTTTTAGTTTCGGTTTTAGTTGCGTTTGGTCGCCTCGCGAGCATCTGTATGAAATGCTCTACAATACGCAAGTTTCTAGCCACTTAGTAGCCACTGCTGTAGTCAATAAAGATTGAAGAATATGACACCATTTGATTCGAATTTAAAACACCTTGCTATCGCTCGCGATATTCTTTTGAAGCCTTTTGGACTGGATGAGGTCAAGCTATCGTCCGCGTTGAAAACCATGTTCACCCATAAGATCGATTATGCGGATTTGTATTTTCAGTTTACCAAAAATGAAGGTTGGAGTTTGGAAGAAGGTATCGTTAAGACTGGTAGTTTTTCGATAGATCAAGGCGTTGGCGTTCGCGCCGTGTCCGGCGATAAGACAGCGTTTTCCTACTCAGATGAAATTTCGGAGCACGCATTGTTAGAAGCTGCGGCCGCTACTCGTACTATCGCGCGCGCAGGCTCTGGCAAGATTCAAGTTGCTTCTTCCATGCAAGGCATACAAGGCCATAATTTATTTTTGCAAGATGATCCTTTGGCGTCATTAGATGCCACTCAAAAAGTTGCCTTGTTAGAGCGCATCGAGAAAATTGCGCGCGCCAAAGATCCGCGTATCGTCCAAGTCATGGCGAGTTTAGCTGGCGAGTATGACGTGATTTTGGTGGCACGCAGTGATGGTGTGATTGCTGCTGACGTTCGCCCATTGGTGCGTATGTCACTGACTATCATCGCAGAACAAAATGGCCGTCGTGAAACAGGTTCTAGTGGAGGTGGCGGTCGTTATAATTTTTCGTATTTCACGGATGCGATTCTGGAACAATACGCAGATGATGCAGTGAAGTCTGCTTTAGTTAATCTAGATGCGCGACCTGCGCCAGCCGGGCCGATGACCGTGGTACTTGGCTCAGGTTGGCCTGGTGTTTTATTACATGAAGCCATAGGTCATGGATTGGAAGGCGATTTTAATCGTAAGGGGTCTAGTACGTTTGCCGGTCGCATCGGTGATCGCGTTGCGGCAAAAGGCGTGACTGTAGTGGATGACGGCACTTTAGAAAATCGCCGAGGTTCTTTGAATATTGATGACGAAGGTAATCCTACCCAATGCACTACTTTGATTGAAGACGGCATACTCAAAGGCTATATTCAAGACACGATGAATGCACGCTTGATGAAGATGCCAGTGACAGGCAATGCACGTCGCGAATCTTTCGCCCATTTGCCTATGCCACGCATGACCAATACATATATGTTGGGCGGCGACAAAGATCCTGCCGAAATTTTAGCTTCAGTAAAAAATGGTTTGTACGCGGTGAATTTTGGTGGTGGTCAGGTAGATATCACGAATGGTAAATTCGTCTTTTCTGCCAGTGAAGCCTATATGATAGAAGATGGCAAAGTCACCTATCCAGTTAAAGGCGCAACCTTGATTGGGAATGGTCCCGATGTCTTAAATCGGGTATCAATGATAGGCAATGATATGCGCTTGGATTCCGGTGTTGGTGTATGTGGCAAGGAAGGGCAAAGTGTACCTGTAGGAGTTGGACAGCCGACTTTGCGAATTGATGGCTTGGTCGTTGGCGGTACCGCCTAGGTTCTAGAGTGCAGTTTCTTTTGGTAAATTGACGGCAAAAGTTCGTATTGTATATACATATTTTTGCCGTTGATTGATTGTTAAAAAGCCTTTATTTTTGCTTCTTGTATTGAATGTAGTGTTGTGTCTTGAGTCGATCCGATATTGTGATTACAGTATCTTTTTTCTACGAAAGGATCAGCATGTCTAAACTCTCCTTCAATCAAGGTTCGCCTCAATTCATTCCTTTGAGTACCTATCGCGCCTATCCCGAAAGTGAGATGGAAGCGCGCGCTGCGGAGTTCTATCAAGAGCTATCTCGCCGTAAAACCATACGTGAATTTTCATCAGAACCAGTTTCTCGCAAAGTCATAGAGCAGTGTTTGTTAGCTGCGGGTACTGCGCCTTCAGGTGCCAATCATCAACCGTGGCATTTTGCAGTTGTCAGTGACCCTGAATTAAAGCATCGTATCCGTGTCGAAGCAGAAATCGAAGAGCGCGAATTTTATGAGCGTCGTGCACCGCAAGAGTGGAAAGATGCATTAGCACCTTTGGGTACGGATTCTAATAAGCCTTTCTTAGAAGATGCCCCTTATTTGATCGCGATCTTTGGGCAAAAAAGTACCTTGATGGATGACGGCACGGCAGTCAAAAATTATTATGTGCCAGAATCGGTTTCCATCGCGACAGGATTTTTAATCGCAGCTTTACACCACGCAGGCTTAGCGACTTTGACACATACCCCAAGCCCTATGGGATTTTTAAATGAATTGCTGGATCGTCCGGATAACGAAAAACCGTATATTTTGTTAGTGGTTGGACATCCCGCAGATCATTGCATGGTGCCAAATATTCGCAAGAAACCATTAAATGAGATTGCCAGTTTTTTATAAGTGCTAATCTTGTTTGAATGTGAGGTTTGAATCTGAAGTTGGTATATGAGATTTGGCTATAAGCTTATGTTCTGAAGCATGTGTTTGCTCAAGCCTTTTGTAAGTTTCTGCGCATATTGAGATAAATTGCTTGCCAATTGCAGCTTGATGTTGTTATAGTCATTGCATTCGATCACGAGGTTTTCATGAATTTTGCACGATTTTACTTTCACTTTTACTTTAGCTATTCCAACCCTAAGGCGGTGGAGAAGTGGTAAGTTCACGTAGAAGCAAAATCGACGTACTGAGAACCCAAGCGATCCAAAAAAACCGCCAATCATGGCGGTTTTTTTTTGCCCTTTGAAATTAACTCATCAGGTCAATGGATAGGTAAAACGGATCAAAAAAATTTTCTAGAAATTATTTTTTAAACACATTTTAATCTTACTAAAACTTCAGGAAAACATCATGCAACGCACAGACGATCTACGTATTCGGGAAATGAAAGAGCTGCTTCCACCATCGCATTTGATTCGCGAATTTGCCTGCTCTGATAAAGCATCAGAAGTCACCGCCAATGCGCGCGCCGCATTGCATAATATTCTGCAAGCCAAAGACGATAGAGTGATGGTAGTGATAGGCCCATGCTCGATTCACGATACCAAAGCGACTCTGGAGTATGCAAAAAAACTTGCTGAAGCACGCGTGAAATTTGCCGGTGAATTAGAAATCGTGATGCGCGTGTATTTCGAAAAACCGCGTACTACGGTTGGTTGGAAAGGTTTGATTAATGATCCGTATATGGACAACAGCTTCCGTATTAATGACGGTCTGCGTATTGCGCGTGAATTGCTATTAAATATCAATGAACTTGGTTTGCCGGCTGGTACCGAGTACCTGGATATGATTAGTCCACAATACATCGCAGACTTAATTAGCTGGGGTGCGATCGGTGCGCGAACCACAGAATCACAAGTGCATAGGGAATTGGCATCGGGTTTGTCCTGCCCAGTTGGCTTCAAAAATGGCACGGATGGTAATGTCAAAATCGCCGTCGATGCGATTAAAGCGTCTTCCCAACCGCATCACTTCTTGTCAGTCACAAAAGGCGGACACTCAGCGATTGTTTCGACCAATGGCAATGAAGATTGTCACATCATTTTACGTGGCGGTAAGACGCCAAATTATGATGCTGCGAGCGTTGATGCAGCCGCTAAAGATATCGCTGCTAATGGTTTGCAACCACGCATTATGATCGATGCTTCACATGCGAATAGTTCAAAAAATCCTTTGAACCAAATTCCAGTGTGTGCAGATATTGCCCGTCAAATCGCAGGTGGCGATCAACGTATAGTCGGGGTGATGATCGAATCTAATTTAGTTGCAGGCCGTCAGGATTTAGTGGCAGGTAAAGAATTGATTTATGGTCAATCCATTACGGATGGCTGTATAGATTGGATAGACAGTGAGGTGGTCTTACAAGGACTTGCTGATGCGGTTAAACAACGTCGTAGTGCAGTTAAATAAATGCTGTGAATAGGGTTGAGTTTTTTTAAACTCAGCCCTTTTTTATTGGGTGACTGTCAAATCAGATTTTCTTTGTCAGCACCATTTGTTGGCCTTCGCGCACCATACTCACTCGCTTCAAGAATGACATACCGAGTAAGCAGATATTGAGATCACCTTCGTGTATGGACGCCTCGACCTGAAATAATTCTATATCGCCGACTTTGATTGAATCGAGTTTGATCAAATAAATCGGAACGATGCCATTGGCGGTGTTGGATCTGGCTCTTAGGCCTTTGCGATAGTCAATTCCCAATCGTATTGCTTCAGATGCTGGGATAGCGACAAAGCTAGCTCCGGTATCAACGATCATACGCAAACTACTGCCACCGTTAATTTGCCCCAGTGTGAAAAAATGGCCCAATTCGTTGGCATGTAGAGTGACGCTCGCGTTTTTGGATTCAGTAGTGCTGCGCATGCCGCCATGACCCAAATACAGAATTTGCTTTTTGCCTTCGACTTCTATCGTCGCGCTATTGGCGGTACTAGCAATTAATTTTGTCGTGCTATCGATATTGCTACCGATAGCATACATTTTGGGCGCCTTACCATCGACGACCAGCATGGCTTTTCCATTGCTTAAGGCGACCAAGCTAATATCGCTGGCGGCATAAGCCGAGCGATTATTGCCTAGCAAAGCGGTAGATGCGCTGGCTAAAAGAAGACGCCTAAGATGAGAGAAAGTCATGCTGGCTTTGTTTGTACACGGTCAGAGAGAGCAGATAGTGAACACAGAGGTAAAGATTAATCACGGAAATTATTAAATTCCAGCGGCAAATCTTTGACTTCCTTACGCAGCATTGCCATGGTCGCTTGCAAATCATCACGTTTCGCGCCGGTCACACGCACCGCATCGCCTTGTATGCTGGCTTGTACTTTTAACTTGCTGTCTTTGATCACTTTAACGATTTTTTTTGCATCTTCGGTTTGTATGCCGTTTTTTACTTTGATAACCTGCTTAACTTTATCACCGCCGATTTTATCGACTTTACCGATATCTAAAAAGCGCACATCTACACTACGTTTTCCCATGGTTTGGGTCACTTCAACCATAATTTGGTCCAGGTGAAACTCAGTATCACCAAAAATGGTGATTTCGCGCTCTTTGTCTTTGAGTTCAACTTTGGCGCTAGTTCCTTTCAAATCAAATCGATTGGTAACGACTTTATTGACTTGAGTGATGGCGTTTTTGACTTCTTCCATATTCGCTTCGGAGACGGTATCAAATGAGGGCATGGATGTTCCTTGTAGATGTATGACTAATCGGCGTGATTCACAGCGCGTCTGGCTATGATTCTCGAAAATAAGCGTGAAAAAATTACGATAATATAAATAGGCAGAAATAAAGCGATGAAATTTAGCTATTTCTTTTTGGTGGCGCTATTTTAACAAAAACTAAGCCTAACTTTATAGGCATTTTTGTGACAGAACGTCAGGCTAAGCATGCGTTACCGACTATAATCTTGTCTCTATGAAACCAGAATATCTACTTCAACAAAACTTTGACCTGCGCCACTTGAATAGCTTTGGAATATCGGCGCAAGCACATCGTTATGTGCGGATAGAAAGCTTGTCACAGTTACAGGCATTACGCACGCAACTTCAAGCTGATACAGATTTATCACAATTGCCGCGTTTGATTTTGGGCGGTGGCAGCAATATGATTTTGTCTGAGCATTTACCACATATTGTTCTGCATATCGCGATCATGGGACGCCAATTGAAAGCCGAAACCAGCGACGCCTTCATCGTGCGTGCTGGCGCGGGTGAGAATTGGCATCAGTTTGTGTTATGGACTTTGGCGCATGGTTATCCAGGTCTAGAAAATTTATCCTTAATTCCAGGTACCGTTGGTGCTTCGCCTATACAAAACATCGGTGCTTACGGTTTAGAAATGCAAGACTATTTTGATAGCTTGCGCGCGTTGGACATGCAGACCGGGGAAGTGAAAACCTTCACTAAACAAGACTGCGCCTTTGCCTATCGAGACAGTATTTTTAAAAGCGGAGAACCGGGACGTTATGTAATTTTAGATGTCTGTTTTGCGCTACCTAAGCAATGGCAAGCCCGCCTCAATTATGGCGACGTGGCGAAATATCTTCAGGCGCATAACGTTGCTACCCCGACGCCAATTGATGTTAGTAATGCGATTATCGCTATCCGGCAAAGCAAGTTGCCAGATCCCGCTTTGATTGGCAATGCAGGCAGTTTTTTTAAAAATCCCATAGTTACCGCCGACTTGCGCGACCAACTACTGCGCCAATATCCTGCTTGTGTCAGTTATCCTCAAGCCAATGGTGATTACAAATTAGCGGCAGGTTGGTTAATTGAGCAATGTGGATGGAAGGGCTATAGCGCCGCGACCGTGGGCGTCTATGAGAAGCAAGCCTTAGTGCTAATTAATCTTGGCGGTGCAAACGGCGCTGCGGTCAAGCAATTGGCACAAGCAATTCAAGCCGATGTGTTGGCAAAAATGGGTGTATCACTAGAAGTCGAACCTGTATTCGTCTAACAGGCCCTAAGTCTTACCAATAAAAAAAATAATGAAATCAAATACGAATATTTTGTATGGCGCAGTGCAGCCAGAGTTGATCAAAACCGAATGCTTAGCGGATTTATTAGAAACGACCATTCACACATTGCCCGATAAAATCGCGCTCTCTAGTGATCAAGAACAGCTTAGTTATGCTGAGCTTGGCGCTCGTGCCGATTTGGTTGCGCATTATCTGCTTGAGGCTGGTGTTAAACCCGGTGACATTCTGGGACTTTGGCTTCCGCGTGGTATTGAGCTGCTCGTCATGCAGGCTGGCATTGCCAAAGCTGGTGCCGCCTGGTTGCCATTTGATGCAGAGGTTCCAGTTGAACGTATCTCTGTCTGTTTGGACGATGCGCAGGGACTTGGTTTAGTCACTAGCGAAACCTTACTGCCGCAACTTGCACAATTGACGCCATCACTAACGCAAAAAGTTTTTACGGCGACGCAATTATCCTCGCCAACTTCGGGCGTACTAAGAAAACGTGAGCGTAATGCCGTTGAGCCTAGTCATCCAGCCTATGTGATTTATACCTCCGGTTCAACGGGGAAACCAAAAGGTATTTTGATTAACCAAGGCAGCATTTGTCATTTTTTGCGCAGTGAAAATAGTGTGCTTGGAATTACGGCTGACGATCGTGTCTATCAGGGTTTTTCTGTGGCATTTGATATGTCATTTGAGGAAATCTGGATTAGTTATTTGGTCGGCGCTAGCTTGTGGATAGCACCAAAAGAAGTAGCGCTCGACCCCGATGCGCTGCCACGTGCCTTGATTGAACATGAGATCACTGTATTGCATGCGGTACCGACTTTGCTCGCCTTGTTTAGTATCGATGTACCGTGTTTGCGATTAATCAATCTGGGCGGGGAAATGTGTCCTGCTAGTTTGGTTGAACGCTGGGCGATAAATGGCCGCCAGATGTTCAATACCTATGGCCCAACTGAGGCAACGGTGTCTGCTAGCCTCGCTCCTTTGCAAGCTGGCACACCCGTGACCATCGGGATTCCTCTGCCCAATTATGGTCTATTGGTGATTGATCCCGATGTCGATAAAGGCTTGCGCCTGTTGGAGCGTGGTGAGATTGGTGAACTCTGTATTTTTGGTCCAGGTGTTTCGGCTGGTTATCTTGGACGCCCTGATTTAACTGCGGAAAAATTTCTGAGTAATCCTTGGGCCAATGATCCTATCAATAACAGAATTTATCGTACAGGCGACCTTGCCAAAATTGGAGAAGACGGTAGCGTCCAATGTTTAGGTCGAGCGGATGATCAAGTAAAGATTCGTGGTTTTCGCGTTGAATTGGGTGAGATCGAAGCGGTCTTGGCGAAGCAAAACGGTGTAGGAACCGTTGCAGTTATTTTGCGTGCGGAGCAGGGCGTTGATCAACTGATTGCCTTTCTCGTGCGCGAAACTGGTGCTGATCCTGCATTGGTGAATGGTAGCAATTTACGCCAAGCATTGACGCAAAGTTTGCCCGCCTACATGGTGCCAACGCGCTATGAATTTTTGGACGAGATGCCGCGTCTAAGCTCAGGAAAAATTGATCGCAAAACCCTCAAAGCCCAGGAGTTAGCTGTACAAGTCTCATCCTCGGAAAGTGATGTCGCCGAAACCGAGGCTGAATCATGTTTGTTTGAAGCCTTAACGCGTCTCTTTCCCGGTCAAGCGATACGTCGAGACGCAGATTTTTTTAATGATCTCGGTGGCCATTCTTTGATGGCAGCGCGCTTAGTATCGTCCTTGCGCCTGGATGCGCGTTTCGCGTATTTTAAAATCAGCGATATCTATCAACAGCGTCGGGTAGGAGAAATCGCTGCTGTGATGCAAGCTGGCATGATCGTGGTGACAGATGAGATACAAGCAGCTGATGCATGGACGCCGCCATCAGCTATCAAACGCTGGACCTGTGGGTTAGCACAGGCCGCCATGATCCCTTGCTTGGTCGCATTCCGCATGTTGCAATGGTTGACGCCATTTTTCGCGTATCACTTTTTTACTGGTGACAGCGAAGACTCGATTCCACGCGCGGTGGCTTTGTCACTGGCATGTTTCCTATTGGTGACCGTTGCTGAGTTTTTCCTCGCCATCGCGGCAAAATGGTTGATCGTCGGACGATTAAAACCGGGCAAATATCCGCTGTGGGGATGGACTTATTTTCGCTGGTGGCTAGTTGACCGCATCATCGAAGCAGCACCTGCCTATATGCTGAGTGGCTCATCCATTTACACATGGTGGCTGCGTGCATTAGGTGCCAAGATAGGCGACGAAGTTTTGATTGGTTCTATCACTTTACGCGCCGCTGACTTATTGCAAATTGGTGATGGTGCGAGTATCGGTAACGCCTGTAATTTTGAAAATGCACGGGTTGAAAAAGGCTATTTGCATTTGGGGCAAATTGATATCGCCGATAACGCCTATGTCGGTTCTTATGCGGTGATCGAAGGTGGTACGCAGCTCGCAACACATGCCCACTTGGCGGGTCAATCCTGTCTCGTTGATGGGCAAAGTATTCCAGCCCATCGCATTTGGGAAGGCTCACCCGCGCGCGATGTGGGAGCCTTTGATGCGCACGCTTTACCACCAAGGCCGGTGGTTGGGATAGGACGAAAATTCGGTGAGAATTTATTTTTTATCCTAGGTAGTTTGAGTATTTCAGCGCTGTTTTTCTTGCCAGTTTTCCCAACCTTTATTTTGATCGACTGGCTTGATACTTTGGAGTTGTTACCTAGCACCCAGAACGCCGAGGTGGCAGTGCAGTTGAGTGAGTATTTTGTCTTCGCTTTTCCAGCTACCGCTGTTCTGATTGTGTGCACAGCGGTTCTCTCGGCCGGTATACGCTGGGGCTTATTACCCAAAATGACACCAGGACGTTATGCCGTGCATAGTAATGTGTACTGCGGTAAATGGTTGGTCAATCAAATTCAAGAATCGAGTTTGAATGTCTTGCACGGCGTGTATGCGACGATTTATTCACCGTTCTGGTACCGCATGTTGGGCGCTAAAGTTGGTAAGGGTGCAGAGGTATCGACCGCATTGGGTGTTGTGCCTGACATGTTGACCTTGGGCGATGAATGTTTTATTGCCGATGCCGTGATGTTAGGCGATGAAGAAATCGATCAAGGCTGGATGTCGGTGCAAGCCACCGAAGTCTCGCGTCGTAGCTTTGTCGGTAACGGCGCGTATATTCCCGATGGTACCGTGATTCCTGAGAATGTCTTGATTGGCGTGCACACCAGCGCCCCAGCGAATAGCGCGATGCGTAGCGGCGACACATGGATAGGCTCACCTGCGATGAACCTGCCTGCGCGCGAAGAGGTTAAAGGCTTCGCAGAAAACCTCACCTTTAAACCGAGTTTATGGCGTCGTGTTGCCCGCGGTCTAATCGAAGCCTTCCGCATCATCGCGCCACACGCCTTAGTGATCGCCATCGGCTACACCATCGTGCTCGACTTAATGCCCTTGGCCGCCGAAGAACGTTGGTTAGAAGTCTTGTATTACTTGGTCATCTCCGGTTTGCTATATGGTGCAGGTTGCTATGTGTTTATTTTGCTCGCCAAATGGATCTTGATCGGTCGCTACAAAAAAAGCAGTCATCCTATGTGGACGTGGTTTGTCTGGTCATCTGAAGCGATTACCAATCTCTATGAAGGCATTGCCGTCCCCAATTTTATGCGTTACTTAAAAGGCACACCGTGGCTGCCATTGGCATTCAATTTATTAGGTGCAAAAATCGGCAAGGGCGTGTATTTGGACACCACCGACATCACTGAATTTGATTGCGTGACCATAGGCGCCTACAGCGAAATCAACGCCGCCGCTTGCCCACAAACACATCTGTTTGAAGACCGCGTGATGAAGGTGGATCATGTGATCATCGGCGAACGCGTTTACCTCGGCCCACGCAGTTTTGTTTTGTACAGCGCGGTAGTCGGCGATGACGCCAAATTAGGTGCGTTGACCTTGGTCATGAAAGGCGAATTCATTCCCGCAAAATCAAGCTGGCGCGGTTGTCCCGCGGCGATTGCTAAGTAGTGTTGATATGAAGCACAGCCACTGCGTATTTGAATACCCAAATCAAATCGACGCAGCCTGTGCTTTTTATCGCCAACATGATTTCGTGGTGTTATTCAATCAAGCGGAAGAAAACCACGACCGCACCGTCTCTCGCACATCACTACGCACATCGGTTAAACAGTTTTTAGTGCTAGCTTGCGCGGTCAATAAAGACAAAATTCAATTGCACGCAGAAGCAGGGCAAGCACCGTATGCGCAAGTCGAACAACAGCGTATATTTCTCTCGTTTTCGTATGATCAAAATTATGCTGTGGCTGCGATTCATCGTTATCAAAATATAGGGATAGACCTACTCGCCACAGCGATTGATTTTGATTGGCGTGATGTAGCTCGGCTGTATTTGTCGCCTGCGGATAATCAAGGTATCGCCAATGCGCCAGAAGAGCAGCAGGCTAAGGAATTCGCGGCTTGTTGGGCGATGCATGAGTCTAGATTGAAATGTTGTGGGTTGGCGTTGCAGGAGTGGAGCGCGGAATTAGATGTTCAGTTGAATCGGTGCGAAGTGCATGTGTTACATAGTCATGAAAATTTTGCACTTCCTAAAAATCTTGTGATGGCTTTGGCGATTGATTTTGGTAAATAATTTTATGCTGTTTTATTCTGATGCGTATTTGAAGTGGTGCGCGAATTTTGTCGTTAATTTTCTGAGGCTTTGATTTGCCTGAAAACCTGTTTCGTTTTTTTGTTATACCTTTCGTGGATCAAGAAAAATACGTAAGTGCTAGACTTTATGCGGGTTTCCAAATGTTTTATGTTTTATTGATAAAATTTTAAGAGTATGTTAACTTACGTCTCTTTCACATTAAAACTAGTTAGCGATCATCTGTCATGCCAGAAAAAGTAAATATTCCAAACGCAATAAAGGTTGGTGATTTTTTTGAGAGTTGTAGTTTTCATCCTTGCTTGTGTATTTCCGTTGACGAAACAGGCAGGCATATAGAGGGTATATCGCTCGTAAATGGTATCGTACACAACTGTAACGTTGTTCATTGTGGCATCAGAAAGTTAAGCTTACGGGAAGCCGTCGAATGGAAGTTATCAGGACCAAAATTCATGGAGAATATGGAAGTCGACCAACCATGGTGGTGAACATCGCTAACATGACTTTCGAAAATGACGCGCGAGTAAGCGCTTTTTTAAAATTTGTAGATTGGCGCGCGCGCCTTTCAAATCGACGTTATGTAAGGTAGGAAAAACATTGAGCTTCGACAATCTATCTTTCGATGAAATTGACCAGCATGCTATGGAGCGGTTTGTATTTGACGACGAAGAAATATCGCCAATTCTTAAAGGGCATATATTTATTGAAAAAGTGCTTGAAACCTTGATTTCAAAAAATCTTAAAGATCCTAACGCATTTTTTAAATCTACACGTTCGTTTGATCTTAAAACAGATCTAGCTCTAGCCATGGGGCTAATAAATAAGAAATATTATTCCGCTTTTAAGGCTATAAACAAAGTAAGAAATAATTACGCACATAAGCATGACTACAAAGTATCCCTGGAAGATTTAAGTGGTTTTAAATTTGACTGGGTTGAAATTCAAAATAAAGCATTTAAGGTAGCTTGCAGTAAGGGCGCAGGTGAGGCTGCAAGAATTTCAACTATATTTTTGTGTTGGAAGGCTACACATCTTATTAGCAAACCAAATGCATAACAAATCGCCCAACCTACGCGCTGATATGTCCAAAGCTCTGCAGTCATGTCGATAAATGTTGGATTGCAGTCCAACTTATATGCTAGAAAATCAAATTTCCTAAAAAAACAACCCGTTGAATTTAATCAACAGGCTGTCTCAAAATTAAATTAATTCAATCAATGTCGTGAATTAATTCTCCACCACAGGCAACACAATATTACTCGCCGCGGCTTTGGTGCGATAAATACTTTGCGTCGCTTTTTTAAAATCGCTAGCCTTGGCGTTGAAGATATTTTCGACATAGGTTTGTGGATTACGGTCATACAAAGGGAATAGCGATGATTGGATTTGTACCATTAAACGATGGCCAGGCAAGAAGACGTGGTTCACGTGTGGCAGGCCAAATTGGTAGGCTTCGATTTTGTTGGGGGGCAAGGCTTGTGGTTTGTCGAAGCCGCGTACATAGCGGCCGCGATAGATTTCTATGCCTATCGGTAGCTCAAATCCTGCCATCGTCATCACGCCTTGTCCGCCTTCCGGGGAGACGTTGGGGTAGACATCAATCAACTTGACGACCCAGTCAGCATCGCTGCCTGAGGTGGCGGCGAATAACTCAACTAAAGGTTGTCCCATGATGTGTAGCGGTTTGTCCAACACCGGGCCGGTATACACCAGCACATCTGGGCGATCTGACACAAAGCGTTGATCGCGCACTAGCCAAGGTTTCCATTGGCTGCTGTCGTTCATATTGATAGGGCGCGGGATGAATGGCACAGGTTTAGAAGGATCGGAAACGTAGTCGTCGTGGCCTTGCGCTTGATTAGCGGATGGCTTGACATCAGGTGCTTCAAAAGAGAGTCCAAAGCCTTCACGTAAATATAGCTTGGTCGGTTTACCGGCAGGCCATTGCGCTGAATGTTGCCACTTGTCTGCACCCGTTGCATAGGTCATGGCGGCAGGGAGTTGTGGATCTGCGCTGCCTTTTAAATGATGATCTAAAAATGGTTTGATATAGTTGATGCGCGCTTCTAAAGCGGTGTCCCCTTTGAACGCGATATCACCAAGTTTGAAGCCGTAATGATTGCCGCCTGAGTGTGGCCATGGACCGATCAAGAGGCTGACTTTGGCATCTTTGTTACGTGACTTGATCGCCTTGTAAACGGCAGGTGCGCCATAGCTATCTTCCTGATCCCATTGGCTGACCATGAGCAGAGTCGGTACACTTAAATCGTGATTGGCAAACCATTTATCAACCGCTTGTTGCGACCAGAATGGCGTGTAGGCGGCATTTTGCATGATCTTTTGTAAGAACGGATATTGATCAAAACCCCAATGGCGGATGTAGTCGCCGGTTGATCCTGCCTCCAAATAACGGCTGTAATCATCACCAACACCTGTTGGGTCGGATCCACCACCGCCTTTACCTGTGGTGACGCCGACTGTGTAGGCGATATTGGTATTGCGAAAAGCACCGTAATGAAACCAGTCGTCCCCCATCCAGCCATCGACCATCGGACTTTGCGGCACGGCGGCTTTGAGCGCCTGGTGCGGATTGATCTCAGCCATGAGTGCGGTGAATCCTAAATAAGAGGAGCCGATCACGCCGACCTTGCCGCTGGATTCGGGTGTGTTTTTAGTGAGCCAATCGATCGTGTCGTAGGCATCTGTGGATTCGTCTGTTGTCGTCGAGTTGAGTGGCCCACGCAAAGGACGATTCATGATGAAATCACCTTCAGAACCATGCAAACCGCGTACATCTTGATAGACACGGATGTAATTATCTTCGATAAAAACTTCATCTAAGACACTTAAAATTTCAGTGGCTTTTTGACTTTGGGTGCGGGAGGTCGAACCCTTGGCGTTGTATGGCGTACGGCTCAAAAGGATAGGTGCATTTTTTGTCCCTTTTTTCATGACGACGACCGTGTACAGTTTGACGCCATCGCGCATCGGAATCATTACAACGCGCTTGATGAAATCCGCTTGCGGTCGAATGCTGTCGTAGCTTTTTACGCCATCAGGTGTCATCGCGGATAGGGGCGCTTGGGTTTGGGCTACTGCAGCGCTCGCTGCTAAGGTTAATAGGGCAGCGCTGATGATCGAACGAAGAATAGGTTTGCGTGTATGAGTCAAGATAGGTCACTCCTCAAGTAGGGCTATCCAAATGCGAGATGATTTGGCGTTCCAAAAGAGAGCGAGATTGCGCTGTTTCGCTTGAGCTGTCAACTGGGTTTCAAGCGTTGTGTTGGTGTATGTGCGGAGAAAAATCTAAACCTCTCAACTTAGAGGCTCAGAGAAAAAAGAGGGGGTGCAGAGAAAAAACTTAAGCAGCCAGTTTCATTAAAATTAATGGTGATGATCGCCCTAAATAAATTAGGGCTTGTACTTGGTGTGCAGCTAGCGATAACTATAAATTATGCAGCGTCAATAAAGTGGCAGACATAGTCCAAGGTTTCCAGCGTTTCGATTTGGAAACTGGAATTAGCTGGCACCGAAAAAGATTGCCCTGCGCGATATTCATTGCTCGTGTTTTCACCAGCTAATGTAATGCGGCAAACGCCAGCGTTGATTTCCATGATCTCTGCTGCGCCTGTGTTGAAGGTGAGGCTGGAAGGAAAAATTACGCCTATGGTTTTTTTGCTGCCGTCAGGGAAAAGCACCGTGTGCGAAACGCATTTGCCGTCGAAATAGAGATTGGCCTTTTTGATGACGCTGACTTGGTCGAATTGTGTGGTCATGGTGTTTGGGTTTTGATGTTAGTTCCTTCTCCCGTAAGCGGGAGAGGGCTAGGGTGAGGGGGGGCAGTGGTCGTAAATTTATAATAGGGATGAGGGCGATTCAGTTTTGTTGGATGGATGAAATACGCGCTGATCAACCCTAGGTCAGTGCATTGACGTTTGGGCGGCGCGGGTTTCACCCGCCTTACGTTTTGTTGTACCGTTTTCAACTGCCCTCATCCCCAACCCTTCTCCCGCTTGCGGGAGAAGGGAGTATTAGTCGCGACTATGTCTATGCATTAACCGCGTTTCAATTTCGCATTCGCTGCAATTCGCATACGCAAGGCATTCAACTTGATGAAACCACCTGCATCGGCTTGATTGTAAGCGCCGCCGTCTTCATCGAAGGTTGCGATGTTCATGTCGAATAAGGAGTCGGTTTTGGAATCGCGAGATACGGTAATCACATTGCCTTTGTACAGTTTGACGCGTACCCAGCCGTTCACATTTTGTTGCGTGTGATCGATCAAAGTTTGCAATGCTAAACGCTCTGGAGACCACCAGTATCCGTTATAAATCAAGCTCGCGTAACGTGGCATCAAATCATCTTTCAAGTGCGCAACTTCGCGATCTAAAGTGATGGATTCGATAGCGCGGTGTGCACGTAACATAATGGTGCCGCCAGGGGTTTCATAGCAACCACGTGACTTCATGCCGACGAAACGATTTTCTACTAAATCTAAACGACCGATGCCGTGTTTGCCGCCTAAGCGATTGAGTTCAGTCAACACGGTTGCTGGTGACATGCGTACGCCATTCAATGCAACGATATCGCCTTTTTCGTATTCGATGTCGAGGTATTCAGCTTGGTCTGGTGCTGCTTCTGGGCTGACCGTCCAACGCCACATTGATTCTTCTGCTTCGGCACTTGGGTTTTCTAAATGACGACCTTCAAAACTGATGTGTAAGAGGTTGGCGTCCATGGAGTAGGGTGCGCCGCCATTTTTGTGTTTTTGGTCGATTTCTATGCCAGCATCTTCAGCATATTTCATCAATTTTTCGCGTGACAATAAATCCCACTCACGCCATGGCGCGATGACTTTAACGTTTGGCATTAATGCATAAGCGCCAAGTTCAAAACGCACTTGGTCATTACCTTTACCTGTTGCGCCGTGTGAGATCGTGTCGGCACCAGTTTGTTTGGCGATTTCTATCAAGCGTTTTGCGATGAGTGGGCGTGCAATCGAGGTACCCAATAAGTATTCGCCTTCATACACGGTGTTAGCACGGAACATAGGGAATACGAAATCGCGCACGAATTCTTCGCGTACGTCATCGATGAAAATATTCTCTGGTTTAATGCCCAATTTTAAGGCTTTGGCACGTGCAGGTTCGAGTTCTTCGCCTTGACCTAAGTCGGCTGTGAACGTGACGATTTCGCATTGGTAGTTGTCTTGCAACCATTTCAAAATAACGGAAGTATCCAAACCACCGGAATACGCTAACACTACTTTTTTGACGTCGCTCATGATGTGCTTTCTAATGTTGAAGATATTGCTGAAATAATGTTGAGATCAAATTGGAATTCTGCTCAGTTATCGACTTTGCCGATGACTAAATATTCGAGTAAGGCCTTTTGTACGTGCAAGCGATTTTCAGCTTCGTCCCAGACTACGGATTGCGGGCCATCGATCACACCTGCGGAGACTTCTTCACCACGATGCGCTGGCAAGCAGTGCATAAAAATTGCATCAGGATTGGCACGCGCCATCTTCGCTTCATCTACGATCCAACCGTCGAATGCTTTAAGCCGCGCTTGATTTTCTGCCTCGTAGCCCATGCTGGTCCAGACGTCGGTATTGACGGCATCGACACCGATGCAGGCATCCGATGGATTGTCAAAAACGGTGTAATGTTCCGCTTCAACAGTGACGCACGCTGGATCAATGTCATAGCCCTTCGGTGTCGAAATATGCAGATGGAAACCAAATACTTTCGCCGCTTGCATCCATGAGTACAACATATTATTCGCGTCACCGATCCACGCAACTTTTTTGCCTGCGATGGAGCCGCGATGTTCGATGAAAGTGAACACATCCGCAAATACTTGGCAAGGATGGTGTTGATTGGTCAAACCGTTGATGACAGGCACGCGCGAATTCGCGGCAAATTTTTCTATCATCTCTTGTTCGAAAGTACGGATCATAATGATGTCACACATGCGTGACATGACTTGACCTGCATCTTCTACAGGCTCGCCACGACCCAGTTGGCTATCACGCGTATTCAAGTAAATTGCCGCGCCACCTAATTGATGCATACCTGCCTCAAAACTCAAGCGCGTCCGAGTGGAATTTTTTTCAAATACCATCACCAGTGTTCTATCCAAAAGCGGGTGATAGGGTTCGTATTTTTTAAAGCGATCTTTGATGATCCGTGCTCTCTGCATCAGATAGTCGTATTCATCTAACGTCAGGTCAGAGACCTGTAAATAATGTTTGATAGCCATGTTAATTTGTTCGGATATGTTCGATTTAAGATGCTGTCGATGCTGCGGCTTTTTCGTCTATCACCTGTTGGATGACTTTGCTCAACATAGAAATCATGGTGTCGATTTCTTCGTAGCTGACATTCAGTGCTGGCATGAAGCGGAGTAAGTTAGGACGTGGAGAATTAATGAGTAAACCAATCGGCTCCAGATCGCGTGCGACTTCGACCAAACGTGGGCCGATATCGCTGCCGAGTTTAAGTGCGCGCAATAAGCCTTCACCACGTTCGCCTTCCATGCCTAATTGCTCAGATAGCGTATTAAGTGCTTTGCTCAAATACGCGGATTTTGCTTTCACTTCATCTAAGAAGCCTGGTGCGGTCAAGGCCTTGATAACAGCCAAACCGACCGCCGTCATCAATGGTGCTCCGTTATAAGTGCCACCTTGGTCGCCAGGTACGAAGCAGGAAACGTCTACTTTCGCTAATAAGGCTGCGAGTGGCACGCCGCCGCCTATGCCTTTACCCAAGGTCATGATGTCTGGCTCTATACCTGAGAGTTGGTAGCCAAATAATTCGCCTGTACGTCCCATGCCTGTTTGCACTTCATCGACAATCAACAAAATATTATGTTGCTTAGTCAGCGCGCGAAGTGCTTGCATGAATTCGCGACTTGCGGGAATCACGCCGCCTTCGCCTTGCACTGGCTCTAGCATGACAGCCACGGTTTTGTCGTTGATGAGTTTTTCAACTGAGGCGATATCGTTTAAATCGGCTTTGGGAAAACCCGTTACTTGCGGTGCAAAGATCGTATCCCAACCCGGTTTGCCTGAGGCAGACATGGTAGCTAAAGTCCGGCCATGGAAGCCGTGATCGAAAGTGATAATTTCAAAAGCGCCGTTCTTATTTTTTTGTCCCCATTTACGCGCTAATTTAATCGCACCTTCATTCGCCTCGGCACCGCTATTGGCAAAAAAGACGCGATCAAAACAAGAATGCTTGGTTAGTTGATCCGCCAACATGATCATGTTTTCGTTATAAAAAGCAGGTGAAGGATTGAGCAATTTTCCCGCTTGAGCGACCACCGCATCGGTGATGCATTGAGGAGAGTGCCCTAAGCAGTTAACCGCCCAGCCTTGCAAGTAATCAAGGTAGCGTTTGCCATTATGGTCAGTCAGCCACATGCCTCGGCCTTCCGTAAACACCAACTCAGGACGTGGTGTGATGTACATCAGGGCATTGGCGTTGTACTGACTAAATTCCATTTCAAAACTCCTCAAAGAAGAAAACAAAGACTAAAAATCCAAAATTAAATACAAAAACAGAATAAGCGAAAGATGTTACCGCAGAACGACCAGTCTCAGCATACGTCAGCAGATCCACCGTCACATCCACAAGCAAATTCACCAGCACGCAAAAAAAAACCACAGGGTTTGAGCCTGTGGTTTTATCGTGACCTTGCTTTTCTTACGCGCAAGACTTCCCAGGCTCGGTGTGCGAACAGCGACGTCGAGCGATATTTGGAGAAGACATGTCGGTAAAATTTTTCATTTGCGTAGTGTAACGGTTTTTTTGCGGTTTTGTGCGATGCAAACCTGAAATAAATCAAAAAAAATGAAAAATAATTTCATCGTTTTAAATAAATTAGTTTTTTGCTAAATCTGCTTCCGAGGTGAAAGAGTCCGCATAAAACTCGTCCGCTGGCAAATGTGATTTCGCGACAAAATCCCGTTTTGCTGACTCGATCACGATAGGAGCGCCGCAAGCATAGACTTGATAGCCAGATAAATTGGCATAGTCATCCAACACTGCTTGATGTACGAATCCTGTGCGACCTTGCCAATCATCTTCGGCATTCGCATCAGACACGACAGGCGTGTATTGGAAGCCTTCCAATGTATTTGCCCATTCTTCACACAGCGTATGCATATACAGATCTTGTGGTCGGCGACCTCCCCAATACAAGTGAACTGCACGCTTCGAGTCGATATGGATTAAATGTTCAATGATGGCTTTAATCGGTGCAAATCCAGTGCCAGATGCCAGCAAAATCATCGGCTTATCGGAATCTTCCCTTAGATAGAAACTACCTTGCGGACCTTCAAAGCGCATGATGTCGCGTTCTTTGAGCGTAGAAAAAACTTGATCGGTGAAGTAGCCGCCGGCCATATGACGTAGGTGCAGGCTCAGTGGGCCTTCAACATGTGGCGCATTGGCGAGACTATAACTACGGCGTTTGCCATCTTTTAATAGAAATTCAATATATTGCCCCGCACGATAATTGAATTTCTCCGCAGCGGGCAATTGCAATTCAATCAGCATCACATCATCCGATAATTTTTCCAATTTAGCGATGCGGCTCGGGAGTTTTTTGATTGGATAGTCGTCATCCGCTAACATCTCACGTGCTTCGATAGTGAGATCAGATTGCGGTTTGGCACAGCAGAATAGGGCGCCACCTTGCGCTTCTTCTTCATCACTCAAGGCTTTTTGTTGATGGTTGCCATGCACAACTTGACCAGCGCTGACTTTACCTTTGCATGATCCACATGCCCCGTTTTTGCAGCCGTATGGCAAAATGAGCCCCGCCCGTAAGGCGGCAGTTAATACGGTTTCATCGTCGTCGCATTGAAATTGACGACCGCTTGGTGAAATAGTTACTTGAAACGTCATACTTGTCCTGAATCAGTTGGCAATCTAAAAACAAAGTTAAAAAATGAATCAATCTGGCGTATTTCTCAACCCTCGTGTAGCGGGAAATCCTACTTCGTTCGCTAAACCGCGTTGTTTGATTATCGGCTGTGGCGATGTCGGTATGCGCTTAATACCGTATTTGCTTGACCGTTTTAGGGTGTTTGCTCTGACCAGTCAGTCGCCTGATTCCGAGCGATTTACGCAATTGCGGCTTGCTGGAGCGATGCCGATTTATGCGAATCTGGATCAAGCTCACACCTTACGGCGTTTAGCAGGAATGGCGAAATACATTGTTCATCTGGCGCCGCCGCAGACTGATGGCGAATTTGACCGACGAACACGGCGATTAGCCGCTATTTTACCTGAGAAGGCAAAACTTGTTTATATCAGCACCACTGGCGTCTATGGAAATTGTGATGGCGCTCAATTTGATGAGACGAGGACGGTAGCGCCACAGAATGCCCGAGCTAAGCGTCGTGTTGATGCTGAAAATACCTTACGTGCTTGGGCTAGACGCCGCAACAGTGCGTTGTCTATTTTAAGGGTACCGGGCATTTATGCATCGGATCGCCTCCCAATAGAACGTTTGCGCAAAGGGACTCCCGCCTTAATTGCGCAAGACGATGTGTACACCAATCATATTCATGCGGAGGACTTAGCTTACTTGATCAAGTTAGCGCTTTTTAGAGCAAGTCCGAATCGCGTTTATCATGCGGTCGATGAGAGTGATTTGAAGATGGGGGATTACTTTGATCAAGTGGCAGATCATTTTCAATTACCGCGCGCACCTCGTCTGCCAAGAGTTGAATTGGAAAAACAGGTATCGCCTATGCTTTTATCATTCATGTCGGAATCACGTCGCTTAATGAATGGGCGTATAAAAACTGAATTGGGAGCGCGTTTGCAATTTCCTACCGTGATGTATGCTCTACAGGATGTTCGCCTTGTTGAAGAAAGCTAAAATACAAAACTTCTCAATACAGAGACACAGAGTTGTAGAGGAGGGCAAGATGAAATCTCAAAAAAAATGTGGTCTTTCTTTGCTTTTTTCTCTACGCCGCTGTTTCTCTGCATCTCTGTGTTGAGATGTTTTAGTTTTAAGTTTTTAGCTTGTTCTAGATTGTCGCAGTGCGGCAAAGCGCGTGCGGCAGGAGTACAATATCTGTTCTGCCGTTATTTTGTCTGCTTCCATTATGTTTGCCCCACCTTTAAACGTTGATTTGCATTGCCATTCCACTGTGTCGGATGGCGTTTTAGCGCCAGCAGCAGTTGCGCAGCGTGCGCATGCGCAGGGCGTTGATGTTTGGGCTTTGACGGATCACGACGAGGTCGGTGGTATCGCCGCGGCACGTGAGGCCGCAACCGATTTAGGTATGGATTATGTGACGGGATTAGAAATTTCTGTTACTTGGGCGAATAAAACTATCCATATCGTGGGATTGAAGATTGACGAAACGAATCCCAACTTATTGTCGGGTTTAGCGAAGACGCGCTCGGGACGTCAACGCCGCGCCGAAGATATGGCAGCTGACTTGGCGAAAGTCGGTATTCCTAATTGCTATGAGGGTGCACTGAAATATGTAGGTAATCCTGACTTGATATCACGTGCCCATTTTGCGCGCTATTTGGTGGAAGTCGGCGTGTGTGAGGACGTGTCTGCGGTCTTTAAGAAATATCTTGCCGATGGTAAGCCAGGTTTTGTGCCGCATCGTTGGGCGACTTTGTCTGAAGCTGTTGGATGGATACGAGGAGCTGGTGGGATCGCTGTAGTGGCACACCCAGGGCGTTATGATTTAACGCCAATAGCATTTGATGCCTTTTTTAATGAATTTAAAAATCTGGGCGGTACGGCAATTGAAGTGGTAACCGGCAGTCATACTGTGGATCAATATGATGAATACGCTAAAATCGCGAATCAGTATGGATTTATGGCGTCACGTGGCTCGGATTTTCATGCGCCCGATGAAAATTTACCCGACTTGGGACAATTACCCGCATTAGCTAAAGAGTTGACGCCAGTTTGGCATAGTTGGATTAAATGACTGCTTATTGAGTCAAAAATGTGACTAATGTGTGATTAAAGTGCAATTAAGGCGCAAAGCACTTGAATTTTGCCGAAAGACACGCATATTGCCCCATGTCAGTACCGTTGTAGTTCGTGTTTTCGCTTAGGTTTTGGAGAATTGAATATGAAACGTATCGTCTTATTTTTGGCGACCAATATTGCAGTCATGTTGGTGATGACTGTTATTTTGTCTATGTTGGGTGTCAATCATTATTTGACTGCCAAAGGTTTGAATTTAGGCGCGTTAGCAGTATTTTCCTTAGTGGTTGGATTTACTGGCTCTATTTTTTCTTTGTTGATCAGCAAACCCATGGCGAAATGGTCAACCGGAGCGCGTGTCATCGATAATCCAGCTTCTTCTACAGAATTTTGGTTAGTGAACACCGTGAAGACCTTGTCTGAACGGGCTGGAATCGCGATGCCAGAAGTCGCCGTATACAATGGCGAACCAAATGCCTTTGCGACTGGTGCGTTCAAAAATTCTGCGCTTGTGGCGGTTTCTACAGGCTTGTTGGAAAGTATGACAAAAGAAGAGGTTGAAGCGGTCTTGGGGCATGAAGTCGCGCACATTGCGAACGGCGATATGGTGACTATGACTCTGATTCAAGGCGTAGTGAATACCTTCGTGGTGTTCTTGTCGCGCATTGCTGCGTATGCCGTCGATAGTTTTTTGTCGAAGAATGATGAGAATCACACTCCGGGACTGGGCTTTCATATTGCCTCGTTTGTGTTTCAAATTTTGTTCGGGATCGGCGCATCCTTGATCGTTGCTTGGTTCTCTCGTCAACGTGAGTTCCGTGCCGATGCGGGCGCTGCAAAATTAATGGGAGATCGTCAGCCCATGATTAACGCCTTGGCGCGTCTAGGTGGTATGGCGCCAGGCGAGTTGCCTCAATCGATGGCGGCGGTGGGTATTAGTGATAAGCCAGGTTGGGCTGAGTTGTTTTCTACTCATCCACCGATGGCGCAACGTATCGCGGCGTTACAGCAATTAAAATAAGCAATTAAATAAGTAATTAAGATAAACACAGTTTTAATAAGATATTCAACGGAGGCTCTGCCTCCGTTGTTTCATTGGTAGACTTTATTTATGAGCCAATTTTTTCAAATTCATCCTGATAATCCTCAACTACGTTTGATCAAACAGGCGGCACAGATTATTGATCAGGGGGGGATCGTCGCCTTGCCGACGGATTCTTGTTATGCCTTGGTATGTCATCTGGATGATAAAGATGCGGTGATGCGTTTGCGCCGCATTCGTGGCGTCGATGAAAAACATCATTTGACCTTATTGTGTCGTGATTTATCTGAAATCGCGCAATATGCCAAAGTCGATAATCGCCAATTTCGCATGTTGAAAGCGGCGACGCCCGGTGCCTATACATTTATTTTGGAAGCGACCAAAGAAGTACCGCGCCGCTTAAGTCATCCTTCTCGTAAAACCATAGGATTGCGAGTGCCAGAAAATTCAATTACCCACGCTTTATTGGCGGAATTGAAGCAGCCATTGCTGGGAACTACCTTGATTTTGCCTGATGAAGAAGAACCTTTGACTGATCCAGAGTTGGTTCGCGAGCGACTCGAAAAGCAGATCGATCTAGTTATTGATGGCGGTGCCTGCAGCCTGATTCCTACGACGGTGATTGATATGACGCAGGAAATGCCGGAGTTGATACGTCAAGGACGTGGAGACGCGGCTTTGTTTGGTTTGTAAGTCGTTGCAACGCTGTTTTTTTGCGGTCGAAAATAAGATTGAGGATGAATTAAATTCATGGATGCATTGATAATACAAACCATCGCCGTATATGCGATTCCTGTTATTTTGGCGATTACTTTGCACGAAGCGGCACATGCCTACGCAGCAAAATATTTTGGTGATCTGACCGCGTACAGCCAAGGCCGCATGAGTTTAAATCCCGTGGTGCACATCGACTTATTTGGCACGATTATTATTCCTGTTGTCTTATATATGGCAACTGACGGGCAGTTTTTGTTTGGTTACGCAAAGCCAGTCCCAGTTAACTTCGGCGCTTTGCGCAAACCTAAGCGTGACATGGCTTGGGTATCCTTGGCTGGTCCAGGCGCTAATTTTATTATGGCGTTTTTGTGGATGATTTTGGCCGTGTTTCTCGTCGTATTAAAAGTGGAACACGAATTTTTTTATCGTATGGCGCAGGCTGGATTGTTGACTAATTTGGTGATGTTCGCGTTTAACCTGTTCCCAATTCCGCCGCTTGATGGTGGACGAATCTTGACTAGCCTGTTGCCACATCGTCAGGCCTATCAATTTTCAAAAATTGAACCCTATGGTTTCTTCATTGTCATGGCTTTGGTTTATTTTAAGATTTTACAGTTTTGGATGTACCCACTGATGAATATCGCTCAGTCGATTTTGCAATTCGTATTGACCCCACTTACGATGTTACTGAGCTAATCGGTAAGTTCTCAGTCTTTATGAATAATGCTCAGCCTTCTCAATTTGTACGACGTTACTTAGACGAAATCCTTAAAGAAAGAGGTCCTGTGCTAGATCTGGCCTGTGGCTCTGGCCGCCACACTCGCGTATTATTGGCGGCGGGCTATGAGGTGTGGGCGGTCGATCGAGATAGCGATTCCGTGGCCGAATTAGAACAATTAGGCGCGAAATGTTTTCATCTTGATCTTGAGAGTGAGGGTTTTAAGTGGCCGTTTGCTAATGAACAGTTTGCCGGCATTGTTGTCACAAATTACTTGCATCGCCCATTGATGGCTTCGATTTTGCAGTCGCTCGCAGATCGTGGTGTGTTGATTTATGAAACGTTTGCAGCGGGGAATGAGCAATATGGCAGACCGCGCAATCCTGATTTTCTACTGCAAGAGAATGAATTGCTTCAGCACTTTGTCTACCCAGCTATCTCGGGCTGGCGCCAACAATGTCTTGTATTCGAGCATACTTATGTCAACCAAATCACAGAAGCTGTCGTTCAGAGAATTTGCATTCGGCGTTTGCGTGAATAAGTGATTCCTTAAGATCTAAATTCTCGTATTGGCTCGAAGTTTTGTGTAATGTTTTGTTCGATATTTCAATTTAAATTTCTATCCGCCAAGTTTGTCGTTTGTTTGGAGTCTGTCACGATGAGATTTGCTGTCGATTCTTCTCGAATCAAGGCTCGATTCTCTCCCATAGCAGGTAACGATCCGCTACAATAATGGCTTTACTTTTTCCACGCGCTAAGATGACAACGATACAAGGAAGTTTGGTCGCGATTGTGACCCCAATGCATGCCGATGGTAGTCTCGATATTCCAACGCTGCGCAAGTTGATAGACTGGCATATCGCCGAAGGTACGGACGGTATCGTCATCGTTGGAACGACCGGAGAATCACCGACAGTCAGTGTTGAAGAGCATTGCGAGCTAATTCGTATAGCTGTGGAACATACCAATAAGCGTGTGCCTATCATTGCCGGTTCTGGCGGCAACTCTACGGTGGAAGCGATAGCACTGACCCAATTTGCTAAGCAAGCTGGCGCAGATGCGTCTTTGCAAGTTGTCCCTTATTACAATCGTCCCACCCAAGAGGGTATGTATCAACATTTTAAGAAAATCGCTGAATCTGTGGATTTGCCGATTATTTTGTACAACGTACCGGGTCGTACTGTGGCGGATATGTCGAATGAGACTATCGCACGTTTAGCCGAAGTGCCAGGCATCGTCGGTATTAAAGATGCGACTGGTAACGTCGGCCGTGGTTTGGAATTGCTACGCATGGTGCCCGCCTCCTTCGCCGTATATTCTGGCGATGATCCAACCGCGATGGCGTTAATGTTTTGTGGTGGTAAAGGTAATATTTCTGTGACAGCGAATGTTGCTCCTCGTGCAATGCATGAATTATGTGTCGCTGCAATGCAAGGTGATATAGCCAAGGCAGTTGAGATTAATAATCGTTTAATTCCTTTGCATGCCAAGTTATTCGTTGAACCAAATCCAGTGCCAGTCAAATGGGCTTTGTCCGAAATGGGTTTGATGCCCGCTGGAATTCGTTTGCCTTTGGTTAGCCTTTCTAGTCAATATCATGATATTGTTCGTTCCGCTTTACGTGAAGCAGGCGTATTGCATTAAGAATCTTCAACGGGTGCGCATGGCATTGCTATGACAGGGGACTAGCATTCGTGTTTTCATGCATATTATTTGATTACAATTTGTAGGGATTTTCACATGGCAAAAAGCGTTGTTGCTAATAAAAAGATGGTTCGTGCTTTGGCATTAGCTGGTGTAATTGGCGCTGCGGGACTGAGTGCTGGCTGTAGTTTCGTGGGTAATATTTCCGATTCCAATCGTATTGATTACAGAAGCGCAAGCAAGGCAAAAACCACTTCCCTAGATGTTCCTCCTGATTTGACCCAAATTCGTCGCGATAGCCGTTTCTCCATTCCTGATGCTGAGCAAGGAAGTGCGACTGCATCTTCTTATGCGGCAAAACGCTCTGGTGGTGGGGCTGTGGCAACAGCCAATGGCGTGGTAGCCCCAAATCAATTAAAAGATATGCGTATTGAGCGTAATGGTACTCAGCGTTATTTGGTGGTGAAGTTTGCACCAGAGGCATTGTGGCCACAATTAAAAGATTTTTGGCAAGAGCAAGGCTTTTTGATTAATGTTGAAAATGAAGCCACTGGTGTGATGGAGACTGATTGGGCCGAAAATCGCGGCAAGATTCCACAAGACATCATTCGTTCGACAATCGGCAAAGTATTTGATGGTCTGTATTCTACCGGCGAACGAGATAAATTCCGCACCCGTGTAGAGCGCGGTGCCAATGGCGATGTCGAAGTCTATATCAGTCATCGTGGCGCACAAGAAGTGTTGACTGGTATGCAGAAAGACAATACAGCTTGGACCTCGCGTGCCAATGATGCTGGACTGGAAGCAGAATTCTTATCGCGTTTGATGTTGCGTTTGGGATCGGACGAAGTTAAGGTAAAAGCAGCAATTGCTGCAACGGCGCCTGATGCAGCAGCGGGAGCGCCACGCTCTAAATTGTTGAGCTTGGACGAATTGAGCTATTTGGAGACCGATGAAGGTTTTGATCGCTCATGGCGCCGTGTAGGTTTGGCTTTAGATCGTATTGGCTTCACCATAGAAGACAGGGATCGTTCTAAAGGACTCTATTTTGTTCGTTATATCGATCAGGATATCGACGCTAAGACTAAGGGCGCAAGTCAAGGCTTCTTCGCTCGCTTATTCTCTTGGGGTTCTAGCGATGCGGTAAAAGATGGCGAGAAATTCCGTATCCTAGTGCGCGACGCTGGAGAGGTGAGTCGAGTAACCGTGCATGGTGACGATGGCAAGGTTTCTTCTAGTCCAGTAGCGAATAAGATCTTGAAAGTGTTGAATGAGCAACTGAAATAAAATTGCTTAAGCTTTAATAAAAAACGGATCTTATGATCCGTTTTTTTTTCGCCTTTTTTCTTTATTTTCATTCTTGTTTGAATGATTTGTATGGGAAATGTGAGCGTAAAAAAAGCCGGTCAATGACCGGCTTTTCTTTAAAAGTAATAAAAATTACTTAGATGCTGCAGCAGAAGCCGCTGCTGGAGCTGCTTCAGCTGCTGTTGCAGATGCTGGAGCTGCTTCAACTGCTGGAGTAGAAGCTGGAGCCGCTGCTGGAGTAGAAGCTGGAGTTGCTTCAACTGCTGGAGTAGAAGCTGCTGGAGCTTCTTCTTTTTTACCGCAAGCTACCAAAGCTACTGCCAACAAGGAAACGAGCAAAAGTGATTTTTTCATGTTTTTACTTTCAATAAATGGATCTAAAAAAACAACAAACTTGCGATGAATAATTACCGGTAATTATCGCTCAATAGGTTAGGACGTCGGCACAAAAATCAAAAAGATCTTGCAAACCCTTCGAAACTTTCCTAACCGCGAATTATAATGATTTTTCTGTCAATCGAATATACCTGCAAGCATTTTTTTCAAAAAAAATGAACTTATTATCTAATTTACGCGGCAAATTCACATTTTGCTGTTGTATGCACATCAAATGACACTTTTCGCTCTAATAAAGACCTTCACTTATGTAGTGAAATACTCATTTTTTCGCTAGTTCTAACCAGCCATCTTCGTACCAAATACAAAATGCCTCTAGCACATCGTCGGAAGCCTTAGCAATCTCATCGGGACTCAATGAACGTTGGTTAGCTAATTGAGTTAATGTGGGTTTATCGCTTTTGCCGGCACTAAACGATTCGCCGTTAATAAATACATGTTTGCCTTGATATAACATTTGGGTTTTAAGCGACAAGCGCACGCCATATTTTAATGCGGCTTGACTGAATTTCTTGGGACTTAAAGGATTTTCTGGTGAGTCGAAAAACACGCTTGCTTTAGGTTCGGTCAAATACTCACCCAAGAAAATCGCCATATCCTCTTTGCTAAAGGTGATCTTTGCTAGCTCCTTAGCGACTTTGTCTAGCATCACTTCGCTCAGTTCTGCAGGTGCTTTGCTTAATTGCAATTCAGGATCAGCGTAGCGACCTGGTAACTCTATGGTATCAGCCATGAATTGTAG
Organism: Affinundibacterium danionis; assembly: GCF_042432465.1. Lineage (NCBI taxonomy): Bacteria > Pseudomonadati > Pseudomonadota > Betaproteobacteria > Burkholderiales > Oxalobacteraceae > Affinundibacterium > Affinundibacterium danionis. Next base: position 397,655 of record NZ_JBHLXJ010000002.1, read on the forward strand.
GAAACTTTCACCTAGTTCTTGATAAGAAGGCGAACGAAATCCTATTGAGTAAGTCATGCATTCACCAAGTGCAACGCCATCGTGTGCGTAGTGTGGCGGTAGGTACAGCATGTCGCCCGGTTCCAGAATGAATTCTTGCTCAGCTTTAAAGTTGCGCAAAATTTTTAATGGCATGCCTTCGATTAGAGTTAAATCTTTTTGCGCGCTGATTTGCCAACGACGTTGACCATGGGCTTGCAATAAAAACACATCGTAAGAATCAAAATGTGGGCCGACGCCACCGCCTTCGCGCGCATAGCTGATCATTAAATCATCCAAGCGAGCATCTGGCGCAAAGCGGAACTGGCGCAATAATTCATCCGCTTTTGGCTGGTGTAAATTCACACCCTGTACCAGCAAAGTCCAATCCTTTTTTTCTTTGACGGGAATTTTATCTATAGGCCCGTTTTTCATTTCCCAATGTTGCTTAAAAAAACAAATCAGCCTCGATTCCACATCGTCACGTCCCGCCATTTCAAATAATTCTTCGGGGCTAAATAAGGCCTTAAATCCTGGGATAGCCTGGCGTATGAGGAGTGGTTTTTTTTGCCAGTATTCAGCAAAAAAATCTTCAGGGGAAATACCACCTAACAGAGTGAGTGCGGGAGATTTTTTCATATTGCAGCTTTGGAATTGGGGGAAGTAAAAAGTTCAGGCAGGATAAATCATAGTCGCTTGCTTGACGAGGGTATAATGCACTTTGCTGCACAAAAGAACTGAAATTTTTAAGGAAATAGTATGAAAATTGCCAAAAATACCGTGGTGACGGTCGAATACAGTTTGTCTGATACGCTCGGCAATCTGATCGAGCAGGGACAAGAGCCGATGGTTTATCTCCACGGTGGCTACGAGAACACTTTACCAAAGATAGAAGAAGCTTTGGATGGAAAAGCAGTCGGCTTTAATGAAACCATACAGGTAGAGCCTGAAGATGCTTTTGGCGAATACGACGCAGAATTAGTAAAAATTGAAGATCGCGCGCGCCTGCCTTCACCGATAGAAGTAGGGATGCAATTTGAGGGTACGCCAGAAGAAAGTGATGACGGCGAGAGCATTATTTTCACCGTGACCGAAATAGCAGAAGGTAAAGTCGTTTTGGATGGTAATCATCCATTGGCCGGCATCGCGCTACGTTTTACATTGAATGTCATTGACGTGCGTGAGGCGACGGAAGAAGAGATTGCGCATGGTCATGTACATGGCGCGCATGGACACCATCATGACGACGAAGATGATGAAGACGGTGAATACCGCACTTATTCATTGCATTGAGGTCATTGAAAGCTAGTTGGCGCTCTTTTGTGATGTCGTCGCTAGTCACTTGGTAATACAAAAAGCTTCTGTATCAAAATCGGAATGGACGATTTGAGTACAGAAGTTTTTTTGTGGCCAAACTTGCTTAAGCTTGTTTGGCGATGGCTTTCAATTTGTAGAGCGCATCTAAGGCTTCGCGAGGTGTCATCGCATCAGGATCGATATCGTCTATAGCAAGTAATAGTGCGGACTCTGGTGGCGCTGACTCGGGTAATGCGTCTACATCAGGTCCATCACCTGCCATGTTGCTATTGCTGGCGAATAAATCAAATTGAGATGTGCTTTGTAAGGATTGCGCCTCTAGGTCCGCTAAATGCTTGCGTGCAGCGCGGATCACTGGTTGCGGAATGCCTGCCAATTGCGCCACTTGTAAGCCATAGCTTTGGGATGCGGGACCTGCTTGTACCGCATGTAAGAACACGATATTTTCTTTGTGTTCAATCGCCGATAAGTGCACGTTTTCTGCACTAGGATGTATATCTGGTAATTGCGTCAATTCAAAATAGTGGGTCGCAAATAGCGTGTAACTTTTTGAAGTCATGATTAAATGACGTGCGATCGCCCATGCCAATGCAAGTCCATCAAAGGTCGATGTGCCACGACCGACTTCATCCATCAGTACCAAAGAATTTTCTGTAGCGCCATGCAGAATCGCTGCTGATTCTGTCATTTCCACCATAAAGGTGGAGCGACCACCAGCAAGATCATCGGCCGCACCAATACGTGTGAAAATGCGATCAATCGGCCCTACGGTCGCTTGTATTGCTGGCACATAACTACCAATGTAGGCGAGTAGCGTGATCAGCGCAGTTTGGCGCATAAAGGTCGATTTACCGCCCATATTTGGACCCGTGATCAGTAGTAGTTTGCGCTCAGACGATAGTTGGCAATCATTTGCAATAAAGCGTTCGATTTGATTTTCAACCACAGGGTGGCGACCTTGGATGATATCTAAAGTTGGTTCGCTGACTAAACGCGGTGCGCACCAATTATTTTTCATCGCGTGATCAGCGAGGCTAACCAGTGTATCTAATTGTGCAATTGCATGGGCAATGGTTTGTAAGGTTTGAATATGCGGAAGCAAATCTTGTAATAATCTTTCGTACAACACTTTTTCACGCACTAAGGCACGTTCTTGTGCTGACAGAGCCTTGTCTTCAAAGGCTTTTAATTCTGGTGTGATATAGCGCTCGGCATTTTTCAGCGTCTGACGGCGACGGTAATTATCAGGAACCTTATCGGCTTGACCATTAGTCACCTCGATATAAAAACCATGCACTTTATTGTATTCGACTCGAAGATTCGCAATGCCAGTGCGAGCACGTTCAGAGGTTTCAAGGTCGATCAGAAATTGTCCTGCGTTTTCGGAGAGGGAGCGTAATTCATCCAATTCAGCATCGAAGCCAGTCGCGATCACACCTCCATCGCGCACCATGGTGGCGGGCTGTGCCATCAGTGCTCGTTCTAATAAATCTAAGCACTCATTGGGTGTCGCGAGATGGGTTAAAGATTGCGCTAATAATGGTGGCTCATTGTTTTTCAAACACATGGACACGTAAGTGCGAACTGTTCCTAGATGTTGTATCCCATCCCGTAAAGCCGCGAGATCGCGCGGACGTGCGGAGAGTAGCGCGATACGTGTTGTGATGCGTTCGATATCGGGTATCGACGTCAAGGTGTTCGACAAACCCGTCGTCGCATCGGCTTGCAATAATGCGTCGATAGCCTGATGACGGCTGCGGGCGATTTGTTGATCGCGACGTGCGTGATGTAACCAATGGCGCAATAAACGAGAACCCATCGCTGTTCGGCAGTGATCCAGCAAGGAGAATAAAGTTGGGGATTCTTGTCCGCGTAAAGTTTCGGTTAATTCTAAGTTGCGGCGGGTGGCGGTATCGAGTCCGATAAATTCGTTTTCCGATTCTACGCTGAGTGAGTTGACGTGTTTTAATCCACGCCCTTGCGTGGACTCTGCGTAACGTAAGAGCGCACCAGCAGCCCCTAACGCCGCACCGAAATTTTCAACGCCAAAGCCAGTGAGCGTTGAGGTTGCGAGTTGATCTTGTAAAGATTTTTGTCCCTGCTTTAGATCGAAATGCCAATCTGGGACTTCGGAAAACTTGCCAGGTAACTCGTGGCGAAATTCTTCTAACATGAGGCCACCTGCGGACACTAAAACTTCGGCAGGCGAGATGCGTTCTAATTCTTGTTGCAGACGCGCTTGTAGCGATTTCTCATCGGTACTAAATTCCATCAATTTCAAAGCGCCACTGGCTAGAGATAACCAAGCTAAACCAATGTTCACTGTCTTACGCTGACTTAACAGGCATAAGGCTAATAGAGGACGTTCTGCTTTTTCCGGTAAGAGGTCAGTATCGGTCAATGTTCCTGGCGTGATCACGCGCATAACCTTGCGTTCTACCGGACCTTTGCTTGTTGCTGGATCACCGATTTGCTCACAAATCGCAGCAGATTCACCGATTTTTACGAGCTTGGCCAAATACGGCTCTATCGAGTGAAAAGGAACTCCCGCCATTTTGATAGGCGCGCCATTTGAGGTGCCGCGCTGGGTTAAAGTAATGCCTAAAATTCGTGAAACTTTTTCTGCGTCTTCAAAAAATAATTCATAAAAATCTCCCATACGATAGAAGACCAAAGTATCGGGATAATCCGCTTTGATACCTAAGTATTGCTTCATCATTGGGGTGTGGGTTTCAGTAGCTGCCATATTTTTATTGATATTTTTGAGTTGAATGCGAGAGAAAATAAATTCTTTTTGAAATTTCTTGAGGGTGCGAAATCATAGCGCAAATAGATAGTATGGCTATGCAATTGCGATGATTTTTTTAGGATTTATATGCATTAAATATATGCCTGAATGAAAAACGGGCAATGTTCGCACATTTGCCCGTTTTATCTTATTTGTGATTCCTGATTCGCTACAAATCAAGCACCGCCGCGACCGCCAGAACGACGTGGTGTGCTTTGTTTGAATGCAGGTTTAGCTGCAGCAGGTTTTGGGCCTGCATTCCGTGTGGCATTGCTGGCTGCTGCCTTCGGTGCACCTTGTGGACGATTGGCTGGCTTGCTGCGATTGCCGCTGCCGTTACCACCATTGCTGCGGCCACGAGCTTGCCCTGGATTAGGAAAACTACGCAATTGTATAGGCTGTGCTTTGGCGTGCGGATCGGGAATAAAACCGTCGATAATTTCTTGAGGGATTTGGCGTTTGATAAATTTCTCAATATCTGCCAAGAGTTTGAATTCATCCACGCACACTAACGACACGGCTTCACCAGTGGCACCGGCGCGTCCAGTACGGCCAATACGATGGACGTAATCTTCGGCGACGTTAGGTAAGTCGTAATTCACCACGTGCGGCAATTGATCGATGTCAATACCACGTGCCGCGATATCGGTTGCCACCAATACCGTTAAGCTGCCGTCTTTGAATTCTGCCAAAGCTTTGGTGCGTGCTGATTGGCTCTTATTGCCATGAATTGCCATCGCATTAATTTCATCTCGCATTAACTGTTCAACCAGTTTATTTGCTCCATGCTTGGTGCGGGTGAAGACTAAAACTTGCGACCATTTATGGGTCTTGATTAAGTGCGCCAACATGGCTTGTTTTTTATCGCGATCAACCGGATGAACCTTTTGCGCAATGACTTCTACGGTGGAATTGCGACGTGCGACTTCTATCATCGCCGGGTTATTCAGCAATTTATCAGCGAGTGCTTTGATGTCGTCGGAGAAGGTCGCTGAGAACAATAAATTCTGACGTTTTGCTGGCAATATCGCCAACACTTTTTTAATGTCATGGATAAAGCCCATATCGAGCATACGGTCTGCTTCGTCTAAGATCAGAATCTCGATGTGATGCAAATCGATGGTGCCTTGTTGGTGATGATCGAGCAAGCGTCCTGGTGTTGCCACTAAAACGTCTACACCAGTTTTGAGCAATTTCACTTGCGGGTTGATCCCAACGCCACCAAAAATGACGCCAGAGTTAAGTGTCGTATGTTTGCCATACGTAGCGACGCTTTCTTCAACTTGAGCTGCTAATTCGCGGGTTGGCGTTAATACCAAAACGCGAATAGTGCGGCGATCTGTTTTGTTTTTCGGTACTGAACTGCTACGCAGTAATCGCTCTAAGATGGGCAGTGTGAAGCCGGCTGTTTTACCTGTGCCAGTTTGCGCGCCAGCGAGTAAATCGCCGCCTTTGATGACCGCAGGGATGGCTTGCGCTTGTATCGGTGTTGGTGTGGTGTAACCGTGTTCGCTGACGGCGCGAACGATGGACTCGGAAAGACCGAGATCTGAAAATGTGGTCATGCTAATTTCTATAGGAAACAAACTTCCCACAGGGAGTGGGAAAGGTTTGGGTACTGCATATTGCGGCTATACACATCACCCTTGAAGCGTGGGTGATGTGCGCGATGCTATTTTATTTTGCGAAGGATTGTAAGGCATTGACCATTTGGCCGAATACTTTTGGTGTGCCCGCTAAAACGTCACCTTTGTAGAGGTAATCTGATTCACCTGCGAAGGTGCCAACGATGCCACCTGCTTCTGTAACTACTAAAGAGCCCGCGGCGATATCCCAAGGCGCCAAGCCTTTTTCAAAGAAACCATCTAAACGACCCATCGCAACATACGCTAAATCCAAAGCCGCAGCGCCTGGACGGCGTAGGCCTTGACATTTTTGCGTCATGATTTTGTACATTTCCATATACTCATCTAGACCCGACATGTCGCGACCTGAGAAGCCTGTGCCGATTAAGGCATCAGCGATTTTGTCGCATTTGGTCACGCGAATACGTTTGTCGTTCAAGAACGCGCCGCCACCTTTGGATGCCGTGAACATTTCGTTGCGGCTAGGATCGTAAATGATGGCTTGAGTGATGACGCCTTTTTGTTGCAGGGCGATGGAAACGCAATATTGGGGAAAACCGTGGATGAAATTGGTGGTGCCATCGAGTGGGTCGATGATCCAAACATTTTCATTGTCATCATGTAGATTTTTGGATGCACCGGATTCTTCAGCAAGAATCGCATGATCAGGGTAAGCGGAAGTTAGTACCTCAATAATCGCAGCTTCAGCCGCGCGATCAACTTCAGTGACAAAATCGTTGTATTGCTTTTCGCTGACTTGGACGCGGTCCACATCAAAAGAAGCACGATTAATAATAGTCGCGGCACGACGAGCGGCTTTAATTGCCGTATTGAGCATTGGGTGCATAGAGTTTCCGTTAAAATGGCGGCAGCTCAGCCTTGAATCTGGATTAGACCAAGGTCGTGATGATGTCGCACAAAGATGAATTAAAGAGCAGGGCGCTGTAATTTATTGTGAATAAAGACACAAACAACAAAAATCAACAAAAATTAACGCGCAATGGCGCTATTTTAAATGAACTTACCTATTTCTGATACATCTGTTTTTAGTCGTCTGCGAATTGTTTTGGTCGATACCAGTCATCCAGGCAATATTGGTGCAGTGGCACGCGCTATGAAAACCATGGGGTTTTCTGATTTACGCTTAGTGAATCCGCGCTTTGACGATGCGCTTACTAATCCTGATGCCATCGCTTTTGCTAGTGGCGCACAAGATATTCTGGCATCGGCGAAAGTGGCCGATAAGATCGAAGAGGCTTTAGTTGATTGCCATTTTGTTGCGGCGGTCAGCGCACGATTACGTGAATTTTCACCGCCTGTTATAGCGCCGCGTGAATTTGCCGATAAGTTGGTTAATGAGATTACGCAGACTGTAGCTTTGGTATTTGGTAGTGAGCGTTACGGTTTGCCAAATGACATCGTGATGAATAGTAATGTGTTGATCAATGTTCCAGCCAATCCTGATTATTCGTCATTGAATCTGGCACAGGCGGTACAAATATTGGCTTACGAGTGTCGTATGAGTGCGGTGGCTAATTCTGCGTATGTGGTGCCAAAGTCCGAAGTTGGATTTCAGGGAGAGATGGCGTCGCTTGAACAAATAGATGGCATGTACCAGCATTTGGAGCAAGCACTTGTCAAAATTAATTTCCTTGATCCTCAGAATCCCAAAAAACTTATGCCAAGATTGAAACGCTTATTTTCGCGAGCTCAGCTAGAAGTTGAAGAAGTGAATATAATCCGCGGAATTTCAAAAAGAATTTTGGATAGAGAATCTTAGTTCTAGTGGCTGGTGGTGGAATAAATTAGTTTTCAGAATAGCTTCTTTGCCTATTTAAAGATATACATTGTGTCTTTTGGTTAAAAACAACTTGTTGGAGAGCAAAATTCAGCTTGTTTTTCTTTGAAAGTGTAAATAAAACAAGTAGTATTGTATTTGCATAAGCAAGAATGTTTTAGCTTGGCTGCGTGTTTTTGGGACTGCTCGCTCAAGTTTAAACTTGTTACTTTAATTTAGATACTGCTTGGTTTCCGCTTAGTTTCAACTCAGTTTTTACTCGATAACAAAAAAGGAAATATCATTTTGGTTCGCCTGCGCCGGTTTTTTTATCGCCTTGTCTCATTCATACTGATTTGTTCAGTTGTGAATGTGCCAGCATTTGGTCTCGGTTTGGGTGAGATCCGGGTTCGTTCGTCATTGGGGCAGGGACTGTTGGCGCATGCAGATATCGTTGGAAGTGATACTGAAGTTGTAAATTCTTCGTGTTTGCGTGCACGTATTTTGACTATGGACGGTGTGTTTGTAGCAAGTGCAAATATTACCGTGTATCAAAATCAAAAAAAGCGAGCCTTATCCTTCACTACCAAGCAGCACATTAATGAGCCCGCAATTAATTTGGTAATTGATATCAATTGCGATACGCAATTGCATAGAGAATTTTCTATTCTGTTAGATCCTCCTGAGTTGAGCGCCAATGCGATCAACGTGCAACGTGACGAATCACCCTTTGCCGTCGCTCCTACCGCACAGAACAAAAATCTGGCTGATGGTAATGACGGGACTAAGCTTGCCGCTATTCCTGAATCTGAAAAAGCTCCGAAAAAATCAAAGAAGAAACGTGAAAATCTAGATGCAGGTATTGCATCACCTCAACCAAGCTTTGGTGTCGATAAGGTGCCAGTACCTGCGGCTAGTACGGCTAAACCCAAGAAGCTGGCTGTTGCAAAAGATGTGTTGAAATTGTCTGATGAGGTAATTCTTCCTGCACAGCAAGGTTTGCGTATGAGTGACGTTCTAAGTACCGAGTCAGGGAAAGAATTGATTCAGAATATGGAAGAGTTGCGGGCGGCACAAGCAAAAATGGCCGCCATTTTACGTGACGAAAAGGCGACTATCGATTTACCTGTTGCGGCTAAAGACGGAAATGAAATTGCGAATTTGAAATCACAGGCCGAGCAGTTGAAAAAGCAAAATCTTTTGGATAAAGCTGCGCTGGCTCAACTGCAAAATAAAACGGGTTTTGATTCTTGGCTAATTATTTTGGCGATAGTTGCCATAATTTCGATTCTGATTATTTTGTTCTTGTTGCTATATATTCGCAAAAATCTGAACAATAAGATGCCAACTTGGTGGGAAGATGACTCTTTAGCAAGTGATCATGCTTCCGCCGAGAAAATTGATGACGTCATTAAAAATTTTCAAACCAGTTTCGAACCTGTGGGAGTGTCTGACGATGTCTCTATAGTGGAGCATCGCAATGCTGCCTCTGATGCAGAGTCCGATGCGCTGGATTCATTCGATGATGCTGGCAAGACGAAGATTACGGAGCCAGCATCTTTGGAATCAGCTCGTCAGAGAACACCTACTTTGGAAGAAACGAATAGCAGTATTTTTAATTTCTTTACACCACGCGGTAGTTCGGTGAAAGTGGAAGAAATTTCGGATGTCACTCAAGAAGCCGAGTTTTGGATTTCTATGAATGATCCACAACGTGCGATTGAAATTTTGGCGGCGCAGGAGAAAGTTGCGCAACCGGATTCGCCTGTGCCTTGGTTGTTCTTGTTGGATCTGTATCGTACGGTCAAAGATGCTGAGAAATACAAGCAACTGCGCGAGCGTTTTATTTCTTTCTTTAATGCGAATGTCCCAGAATATGATGCAGATTTGTCACAAGTTCAAGAGCGGCATTTAGAAGATTTTCCGCATTTAATTCAGCGTATCTCGGCTGCGTGGAACACGCCGGACATTATTCCTTACTTAGAAAGTTTGTTGATTGATGATCGTGAGGGTAAACGTTCAGGATTTGATTTACCCGTGTATCGCGATATCTTAATGCTGTTAGGAATTGCTCATGAGCTGGATAAAATTATGGCAATTGAAGGCCCGATTAAAACTAGCCGTACCAAGGTAGATCTCGAACTTTCCATCACCCCTCAAGCTGATCCTGTGGCAGAGGCAGATTTTGGCACAATAGAATTTGAGATAATAGATTTTCCTAAGATGGAAAATGCGAAAAAATCGAGTTAATTTGATCAGTCTTGCAGCTAGCATATTCTGTTCCACAGGCTCGGTATTTATGTTTTTCAATCGAGGTAGAAATCTATTAGGTCAGCATTGAATCAATAACGGGCTGGAGTCATAGCGCACATCAAGGTATAATCGTACTTTCCGTTCCAACCCGCACTGTGTCTGTATTCTCTCGCTGTCATGCTACAGCGAGCTCCAGAAACCAAACACCTTGCCTCAACTACATTCATGCCATGTTGATATTGCCAGGCTCTAACGCCCTGTCTGCCTTCCGTACTAAAAATCTATTATCTCGTCTGCAAGCTGTTGATGCCAATATCGTTGGCGTGACGGCGCGCTATGCGCACTTTGTCGACGCGTCCGCAGCATTGAGCGAAGTCGAAGTGAATCGTTTGCAAGCGCTATTGGTATATGGCGATGCTTTTAACGGTAGCGAAGAGGGTGACAGTTTCGTTGTGATTCCACGTTTTGGTACGATCTCACCGTGGGCATCCAAAGCAACTGACATTACGCACAACTGTGGCATGCAGCAAATTAAGCGTCTTGAACGAGGCGTGCAATATTTTGTGCAGGTCAAGTCAGGCTTGTTAGGTGGTTCGAAAAAATTGGCGGCAGAATCTAAGCAAGCCGTCATCGCGTTGCTACATGATCGCATGACTGAAATGGTGTTGGAAGACTTAAATGCTGCAAGTGGTCTCTTCACAGAGTTAGAAGCTAAGCCTCTAGAATATGTCGACGTTTTGGCAGGTGGTAAAGCCGCTTTGGTCGAAGCGAACAGCGCGCTCGGTTTAGCGCTGTCGGATGATGAGGTTGATTATTTAGTCGATGCTTTTACCACGGCAAAACGCAATCCTACCGACGTCGAATTGATGATGTTTGCGCAAGCGAATAGTGAGCATTGTCGTCACAAAATTTTCAATGCAGATTGGACGATCGACGGCGAGAAAAAAGATATCTCCTTGTTCGGCATGATCAAAAATACCCACCTGTTGCAGCCTAAGGGAACTATCGTTGCGTACAGCGATAATTCCTCCATTATGGAAGGCGCGACAGTCACGCGTTTTTATCCGAATGGCGCGGCCAAAGGTAATGAGTATCAAGCCTCGACCGAGCTGACGCATACGCTGATGAAGGTAGAGACGCACAATCATCCTACGGCGATTTCGCCTTTCCCTGGCGCATCAACTGGTGCTGGCGGTGAAATTCGCGATGAAGGCGCAACTGGGCGCGGTGCCAAGCCGAAGGCTGGTTTGACAGGCTTTACAGTCTCGAACTTGAATTTGCCTGGCAACATTCAAGCTTGGGAAAACGCTAGCGATGTCTTGACTAATAACACCACGACACAGCAATACGGCAAACCCGATCGCATTGCTTCTCCTTTGCAAATTATGATCGAAGGCCCAATTGGTGGTGCAGCCTTCAGTAATGAATTTGGTCGTCCGGTATTGGGCGGTTATTTCCGCACTTACGAACAGAATGTTGGCGGCACAGTGCATGGCTATCATAAGCCCATCATGATCGCTGGTGGTATTGGTAACATCAATGACAAACACACGAAAAAATTTGATTTGCCTGTTGGTAGTTTATTGATTCAACTTGGTGGTCCGGGCATGCGGATTGGTATGGGTGGTAGTGCAGCGTCTTCGATGGCGACGGGTACCAACACTGCTGATTTGGATTTCGATTCAGTACAACGCGGTAATCCAGAGATGGAGCGCCGCGCGCAAGAAGTGATTAATTCTTGCTGGCAATTGGGTGACGATAATCCTATTTTGTCGATTCATGACGTGGGTGCGGGTGGTTTATCCAATGCATTCCCAGAAATTACGAATGATGCCAAACGTGGCGCGATCTTTGATCTGCGTAAAGTGCCACTCGAAGAAAGTGGTATGGCACCAAAAGAGATTTGGAGTAATGAATCGCAAGAACGTTATGTGCTGGCGATTGCGCCAGAGAGTCTGCCACTGTTCCAATATTTCTGTGAGCGTGAACGTTGTTTATTCGCGGTAGTTGGCACGGCAACAGAAGAGCGTCAACTCAAAGTTATCGATCCATTGAACGATAACTCGCCAGTTGATATGCCGATGAATGTATTGCTCGGTAAACCTCCGAAAATGCATCGTGACGTAACTCACCTAAAACGCGATTTTCCATCTATTGATTTGACTGGGATGGATTTGAAAGTGGCTGGCGAACGTGTATTGAGTTTGCCTACTGTTGGTGATAAATCTTTCTTGGTGACGATTGGTGATCGCTCAGTTGGTGCGATGTCTGTGCGCGATCAAATGGTTGGGCCATGGCAAGTCCCCGTTGCTGATTGCGCAGTGACGGCGATGAGTTTAGAAGGGCATTTGGGTGAAGCAATGTCAATGGGCGAACGTACGCCTTTAGCGGTGATTGATGCTGCAGCTTCTGGTCGTATGGCGGTCGGTGAAGCCATTACGAATATTGCAGCGGCGCCGATTTCCAATATTGAAAGTATCAAACTCTCCGCGAATTGGATGGCAGCGTGTGGTCAACCAGGTCAAGATGCGGCTTTGTTTGATACGGTAAAAGCAATTGGTATGGAACTGTGTCCAGCTTTGGGAATTAGTATTCCAGTCGGTAAAGATTCCTTGTCCATGCGTACCACATGGAGAGATGAGGGTGTTGATAAATCTGTGACCTCACCAGTGTCTCTGATTATTTCAGCTTTTGCACCCGTGTACGATATTCGCAAATGTTTGACACCACAAATTAAATTAGATGTTGGCGATACAAGCTTGATTTTGATCGACTTAGGCCGTGGCAAGAATCGCTTGGGCGCTTCCGCATTTGCACAAGTCATGCAAAAACTCGGTGATCAAACGCCAGATGTTGATAGTGCGGATGATTTGAAAGCCTTCTTCGCAGCGATTCAGAAATTGAATCAAGACGGAAAAATTTTGGCTTACCACGATCGTTCTGATGGTGGTTTGTATGGCACTTTATGCGAAATGGCATTTGCTGGGCGTAGCGGATTAGCGATCAATCTTGATATGTTGACGATGGAAAGTGAGCACGCTGCGGATCATGGCGATGCTAAAAATTGGGCAGGGCAGGTGGCAGAACGTCGCAATGAGCTGACTTTGCGCGCCTTGTTCAATGAAGAATTGGGTGCGGTAATTCAAGTTCGTACTGAGCAGCGTAGTGCCGTGATGGATGTATTACGTGCACATAATCTTGGTGCCTGCAGTCATGAAATCGGTAAGCCAAATAGTAGTGGTGTGATTTCTTTCATGCGTGACGCCAAAGAAATTTACAAACAATCACGTAGTGCCTTGCATCAAATCTGGAGCAAAACGAGTTGGCAAATCGCTCGTATGCGCGATAATCCAGCCTGTGCGGATGCTGAATACGCACGTCTTGCGGATGAGTCGGATTCAGGCATGCAGCCAATTATTACTTTTGACGCACAAGCAGATGTGGCTGCGCCATATATTGCAACTGGTGTTCGTCCTAAAGTCGCAATCTTGCGCGAGCAAGGTGTGAACTCGCATATTGAGACTGCGTATGTGATGCATAAGGCAGGATTTACGGCTGTTGATGTACACATGAGTGATTTGATTGCTGGACGCGCGAAACTAGCTGATTTTAAAGGATTGATCGCGGTAGGCGGTTTCTCTTATGGTGACGTGTTAGGTGCGGGTGAAGGCTGGGCCAAGACGATTTTGTTTAATGCCATGATGTCTGAGCAATTCTCAGAATTTTTCCACCGTGAAGATACGTTTGGTATGGGTATCTGTAACGGTTGTCAAATGATGAGCAATTTGAAATCCATTATTCCAGGTGCAACTGCGTGGCCGAAATTCACTAAGAACAAGTCCGAGCAGTTCGAAGGCCGTTTCTCTATGGTGGAAATTTTGGAGTCGAAATCGATTTTCTTCCAAGGTATGGCCGGTACGCAAACACCAATCGCAGTAGCACACGGCGAGGGTTTTGCAGACTTCTCTACGACGGGCGATATTAATGCGGTGCAGGCAGCGATGCGTTTTGTTGATCATCACGGACAAGCGACAGAAGCTTATCCATATAATCCAAATGGTTCGCCTCGTGGACTGACTTCAGTCACCAATGATGATGGTCGTTTCACTGTGATGATGCCGCATGCCGAACGTGTGTTCCGCAGCGTGTTACATTCTTGGGCACCAGAGTCATGGGGCGAAGATTCACCTTGGATGCGTATGTTCAGAAATGCGCGGGTTTGGGTAGGCTAAATCTCGATGAGTCGCATAAAACGCAGAGTTCGCTGAAAAGCACTCTGCGTTTTTTTATTGGTAAGTAATTTTCTTTATTGCGCGTTCGTAATTAGTTTGATCTAATTAATATTAGATAAATCATTATGACGTATTGAACATATTATTGATGTTTGAAGAGGAATCTGCTGTATGCTTAGCCGAAGTTTGTTGATTTACGGAAATGAATTTGGTCTTGAATTGGCAAAATAAGGAGCGTGTAAATGGATATGATATTTTTTGATAAGAGCGAGAAGGGTAAAGAAGAGTTAGCTACTCGTAAGTATCAGCTGCCATCGAAGTTACGCCCTTTACTGGTGATGATTGATGGGAAGCATGCTGCCCCCGATCTGTTAAAGAAAGTAGCTGGATTAGGTTTGACCGAAGATAGTTTGAATATCTTGTTGGAAGAAGGATTTATTGTTCAGAAAATGGTAGAGCAGGTGGTAAGCATACCTGAGCCAGTCGCAGCAACGAAACCTAAATCAAAAGTATTATGCACTCCTACACCCGCACGGATGCTAGAAATACGTAATTTTTTTAATGAGACAATCAAAGCTAAATTAGGACTTCGTGGTTTTGGTCTGCAATTGAAGGCGGAGCGTGCTGATAACATCGTAGATTTTTTGGAATTGGGTGAAACTCTCATAGAGTCAATACAAAAATCCAAAGGCAGCGATGTCGCACGTCAGCTTCAAGCTGAATTGGATGTGCTACTTTATGATTTCGTTGATGGTTAATGAGTGCTGATCGGCAAGAAGCTTGAGTCGCTATTCATGACCAAGCAACATCAAGTAAAATGAAAAAAAGCGCTGAAAATTTCAGCGCTTTTTTTTACGATACGATCCAATCTAATTAAAAATCTAGGTTAAATCGATTAGACAAATGTCATTGCAGGTCAAGTTGAGCTGGCTTGTGTTGGCAATGCCACTTCATTATTGATGCTGAATTGATAGTCGCGGAATACATGTTCAGCGGATAGTAAGGCGTAGCTGCCATCGGCTAATTTATGCGTAGTATCTTTTAAACGGTAAGTTGTTTGACCGCAGGTCCAACACTTGAAGTTACGCATATGGGTGCACAAACAAGTTTTGTCCATGACTTTAAAGTCTTTGTTGTTGGGATTAGCTTCTACTTCGCGATTGTAAGCCTCGATATAAGAGCAATTGCCATTACCGTCAAGCAGATAGCCATAGGCTTCACAGCCTGGGCGAATATTAGAGCCTATCGCTGGTGTGTTGTTCAACATACGCATAGGATAGCCAGTTGGAGAAATCGTATTGACGATGATTTGCTCTTCTTGCGCTTTAAAATATTCTTGTTTAACGTCATCAGGCAATCCGCATTCTTTGGTGACCGTGAAGCGGGTTGCAACTTGCACACCACCAGCACCAGCTTCTAAGAATGAAACTGCGTCGCTACCTGTGAAAATACCGCCGGCAGCGATGACAGGAATCTCTAAATTCTCGTCTTTTAAATATTGAATGACTTCTGCCACTATCGTGTGCAAATCATATTTCGCCCAGTCCAACCCGAAGCCTAAGTGGCCACCAGCCAATGGGCCTTCGACAATGATGTAATCCGGTAAGCGATTTAATTTTGCATTCTTACGCAAGAATAATTGCAATGCCCGTACTGAGGATACGATGATGCCAAGCTTCGCATCGCGGAAACGTGGGTGATCTTCTATCAAGCCAAAGGAGCCTAGGTGCAGACCCGCGCTTAAGGTAATGCCATCAATGCCGGCATCTAAAGCGGATGCGAGACGCACGCGCAAGGTGTCGCGTGGACCATTCATCGTTAATTTTTCCATGCAGTTGACGAAAATCATACCGTCACCTTGCTTGGCGTCCATTGTTTTGCCTACGTGTAGACGAGTGGCCTCTGCTAATAAGTCGAGATCAAATTTGATATCGGTCTTATCAGAATTGTTGATGTTGTATTTGTAGAGTTTCGTTTTGTCTTTGATAAAGCTGGTATCGAAGCGACGGTCAGAAACATCATGCACTAATGCGTCAGAGATATGTCCGACGCCACCCAAACGAGCTGCCACTAAAGCTAATTCTGCGGTTGAAATATCCACGCCCATGCCACCGATCATAATTGGCACTAGTTCATGTTTGCCTAGACGCAGGCGAAAGTCATCTACACGTTTCATTGTTTTCCTTGGACTACACTGCTATTTTAAATTCTTGGCCTAGCTGACTGTTGAGTTGCTGTGAGTAGGATCTTTGTATTCTGAAGTTTTTCGATGAAACTTCTTACTATTTGCAAATACTTTTTATATTCTTCAAGAATTAATTTTTAGAGTTCAATTTCTAATTAAGTAGCTACAAATGGATTCAAATCTATGCATCTCAATTTTCTACAGGCGCAATTCTACCCTAGGTGGTCTTTTTTTTGATCTTGAAGATGGAAAAACCATGAATTACTAAGGTTTTCTTTTTGTTTCTTTAAGTAAGATCAGATTTCATCTGGATTTTTTGTAATTTTTCATGCATGGGTGGTTTTGCCAGCAAAATTGGACGACTATCTTCAGCGTAAATGCTCTGTGAGGCTCTGTTACAATGCTAACTTTGTTGGAACTGAATTACTTCACAGCATCAGTCAGATTTATTTTATCGGGTACGAAGACAAATTTTGACTATGACTATGTTGTTTCATCTTCTCGCTCAGATCTCTTTATACAATTTAAATTATGCAAATTTCGAAAAATTCTGTAGTTACTTTGAACTACACCATGTTTGATGATCAAGGTGCAGTCATCGATAAAAACCATCATCCCATCGTGTATTTACATGGCGGCTACGATAATATCCTACCTGCTGTAGAAGCGGCGTTGGATGGTCAGGTTGTCGGGCAAGTTGTTTCCGTGTCAATGGGGCCGGACGAGGCATTTGGCGAGTTTGACCCGAGTTTGGTACATGAAGAAGACGTTGGTTTGTTTCCGCCCGATTTGGAAGTCGGCATGATGTTCGAAACTCGTGATCCAGAAACCGATGAGACCGCACAGTATCGTGTGACCGCTATTGACGCTGGCATGGTGACGGTGGATGGTAACCATCCTTTGGCCGGTATGTCGGTTCGTTTTGACGCAGAAATTTTAGAAGTACGCGCTGCGACTGAAGAAGAAATCGCACACGGTCATGTGCATGGTGAGCACGGCCATCATCATTGATCTAGATTGATTAAGGAATTTGTAGTTTTAGTCTCTGAAGTTTGGAATGCTAGTTAGATCTGCACTTTGTTATGCGCTTAAACTTCTTCTTGCACTTTATTGAAAACTATTAATTCTATATCTCACGTTGACACCAAAGTGTTCTTGATTCTATCTCGGTACAAATGGTGTCGTTCGTATGACTTTCATCGTGGGTAGATAAGACATGAAAGACTATTATTTTATTCTCGGCGTGGCGAGTAATGCGACGCTGACGGATATCAAAAAAGCCTATCGAGTAAAAGCGGCTGAATTCCATCCTGACCGCAATAGTTCGGAATTAGCACCGGTTAAATTTCACGCGGTAAAAGAAGCCTACGATGTGTTGTCGGATGAGGCTGCGCGTTCTGCTTACGATGAGAATCGTCGACGTAATCTGTTGGAATCGCCGCTCGATACGGCGAGTGAAATTTGGAAGAACTATTTATCAGGAGTACTACAGTGAGATTTTCACGCTATTTTCAAGAATTAATGTTGGCTTATAAAGCGGAATTAGACGATTTGCGTTCTGACTCTGAGGGTAAAGATGTGATGCGCCATCGCTTGAAGGAAAAGCGCGAACAGTTAGCATATTTATTGCCAATGATGGGATCTAATCCCGAAATGCTCGCGCCAGCTTTTCATAATGCCTTCTTGTTTATGAATCCTTTGAGTTTTGAGTCTTTGTCGTCTAAAGAAGCGAATAAACTGCCTTCCTGGAAAAGTTTGAGCAGCGCCGTAAAATTAGAGCCGTGGGCAGAAAAGATGGCGCAAATGGTGTTGGTCGAACCTGATGGCGACGCTTTTATGGTGACCGCTGCATGCTTGGAATATCTGAGTCGTAGTCATCATACTAGAGCACTGGCCGCATCGAGTGTCGACGATGACAACGAAGAAAATCAGCAGGATGAAGATACCGAGTTGCATGAGAACGGCGATTTGGATGGCAATTATGGCCGACATGGTCGCGATGATGGTGACGATGGCGATGATGTGGATTTGGAAGAAGCTGGCGCTGATTGGTTGGCGGAGCAGGGCTTTGATCGTAAGGATTGAGGTAGTCAAATTGTTTCTTTCGCCAAATCTTGGCGACGATGATTGCCGCCGTAGCGCGATAGGCTTTGCAATCATCACCACCGCATAAGCACAATACAATAACCGTAAATACGTCTAAGGAAAAACGATGAATTATCCCGCCCTCATAGAAGCGCAGAATTTGGTGCAAGTTGGCGATATCGCTGGTGCAGAACATGCGTTGGCGACTTTGGCCGAAACCCAGGGTGATCAAGCTTTGGTCGCTGCATTAGATGAATTTCCCGCCAAAGATTTATTGGCGATTATTCGTGAATATGATTCGTCTAAAGAATCCTTGGTTAATCTATTAGTGACACCTGAGCAATTCGCGCAAGCCGTGGTGCTAGAGAAGCGATACAAGGATCTGACTCACGAGCAGTTGCGTGGCATGATTAATTCAGTGATTTTCCGTGAAGGGGCTGATGCAGCAGAGTTCTTGTATGAAATCGCTGAAGTAGAAGGTGGCTATGATTCGCTTGCCGATTATCTGCAAGACCGTACACAAATGGTTGAACACTTTTATCGTTACGCCACATTTGATTTATACGAGTATGGTGATGAAAACAAAACGCAAGCGATTGATGATGATTTGTTGAGTTTGACTCGCGATACGGAGACGCGTGCGTCCGCGATCGACAGAGCGAATGTAGAAGATCATGACTGGATGGAAGTTACCTACATCTTACGTTATGAGTTACCTGAAATATTCCGTGAAGTGTTGATGAAATTACGCGCTCGTTACCAAGTTTATCTGCGTAATTTGCAAAATGATGAGTTTGCCGAAGGTGCTGTTGCAGAATCGACTGAAGAGGACGAAGATGAGGTTGGTGCGCCGAAGAAAAATACGGACGACGGCGACGATGACGATGAAGAATCTGCTTTGTAATCTGATGTAGAGATGAGTTGAGTTATGTCTGAAAATCAGCAAGCACTGGCCATTTATGATGATCGACCGTTCTTTGAAACGGCTTTGCGTCATGGTGTGCGTAGAGCGATTATTACGCAAGCAAAATTGGCGATGATAGAGGCGGAGGCGCCTAAAGGCCTGGTCCAGATTGCAGAAGCTTTTGGCAGTAAATATTTGCGACCTGAAATCGAGACGGCTTGTAAGCGCATTGTTAATCTCGCCAGTTTATATTTATTGGAAACGTCACAAGGTGATTTGGATATTGCGGCAAAATTGATACGCGACAATACCTTTCTAACGCTGTCTCGTGGTGGTTCTGGTTTATTAAAAGCGCTATTTGCTTTGCCTGAGTACGCATTATTGGGACGTGAACAAAAAGCGCGTGTAGAAGATTTTTTGGATGTTTGGTCCTTAAAAGACAAGCCCCAGGAATATCGTAATTTACTTGCGCATCGTCAGAATAATGCTTTAGAAATTGAGGCTGCATTTTGGTTTGGACGTGCAATGGATGTCACGCAAACTGAATTGCAGGAAGAGGATGCCGAGGCTTTGGCGGTGATTCGTACCGCGATTTTGAAACGCCTAGTTGGCGATCCTGATGCGCCGATAGAAAATCAAATTGAATTCGCACAAATTATTGAAGGTTTGCGCAAAGAAGCAAAATCTAAAACCAAAAAGACGAAAATTTTGGATGCTCAACGAGCCCAAGAACAGGTATTTGCAGAGCCAATTCCTACGAAATTTTCTGAGCTAAGTCGTCAGGTTTTGGAAGAAATACTCACGCGTGATATCCCAATGATTTTGGATAGCAAAAATTCTTTAGATCGCTTGGTATTTGAATTAAAGGAACGTTATTTTATCTGCGCCCACGAGCTGGAAGATACTTCGGATTATGATGCCTTGGTATCAAAAGAATGGGCGAAGCACACCAAAGGCAAGACCGATATTGATTCTTTATTGACTTTGTTTTTGTGTATAGCGGCTGGTGTTCCTGCGAAAACCAGTTTGCCTGAAAAAACCGCCAAAAGCATCATTAAGAAGATTCGTGAACATGGTTTGGATGCGCAAAAAACGATAGCGTGGATTAAATCGACTGCGCCGCACGAGAAGCAAGAGGGGCTGCTACAAGACTGGGCCGATTTTGCCGAAGAAGCACCGACTTATTTGATGGACGATTGGGATACCAACTACAGTGGTGCTATGCGGTTTTTGAGCGAAAATTGCCATATCGAGAAGAGCGTTAAAAAGTAAAGTTTAAGTATCAAGTCCCCATCATTAATTCGCCTTTATTTCACCTTCAGCTCACTTCTAAATGTCTAACTTCGTTCAGTTAATAAGTCACTACATAAGTGCATGACAAAATCTAAAGGCCGCTCTCACCAGCGGTTTTTTTTTATTCATTGCCAAGCGCTCACTCGTGGTTTGGTTGTTATTCCAATCTTATTTGCATTGATTGCATTTTTTTGCTTGGCACCTGAATAAAGCGCTTTCATCCAAATGTTGCGAAGTTTCGTCGCGTGCTCCTGGGTAGTTGCGGTTGTGCCTCCTACTATTGACGCTGGAGTGAATTTTGGGAGAAATTTTATGCAGAATCCGGCGATACAGCTGACTGGGGTTGTGAAGCGTTTTAAGCAGCATGAAGTGTTAAAAGGTCTGAATTTGGTGGTACCCGAACGCAGTATTTTCGCGTTTTTAGGTAATAACGGTGAAGGCAAGTCAACCGCGATTCGCTTAATGCTCGGCTTGCTACATCCTGATCAGGGGCGTATTCAAATTTTGGGGCGAGATATTACGACCGAGCGCAAATGGATACTAAAGCAAACGGGTTGCTTGGTTGAGGCGCCTAGTGCTTATCCCAATTTAACTGCCCGTGAGTTTTTGCGTATTGCCTGTGTCTTGAAATCCTTGTCTTTGACCGAGATTGATCGAGTCTTGGGCGTCGTTGGGTTGTTCGGTGATGGTCGGCGTTTAATTAGTCAGTTTTCTTTGGGGATGAAGCAGCGGTTGGCTTTGGCGCATGCTTTGCTCGGCTCTCCGAAATTATTGATTTTGGATGAGCCGGGTAATGGCCTTGATCCAGTTGGTATGCAAGAGATTCGGAATTTAATTGCTAGCCTGCCTGAGACAGGAAATTGTACGGTGCTGGTCTCTAGTCATCAACTTGATGAGGTAGAAAAGATTGCGACCCACTTAGCGCTTTTAAAAAATGGGCGAGTGCAATTTCAATCCGAGATGGCGGCTCTTTATGCGCAACAAGATGCATATTTAACTTTGCTGGTGGACGATGCTGTGTTGGCACAAAGGGTTTTAATGGAATCTTGGTCGATCAGGCTGCTGAAGTCACGATTACGAGTCCACAATCTTTACGTGTGCATCGTCTTCCACAGGAATTGGCTTATAAAGTAAATGCCTGTTTGATTAAAGCAGATCTGCGCTTACACCAGTCAATATTTGAAAAACCAACGCTTGAGCAATGGTTCCATCAAAGCACTCAGGACAGTCAGACTCTGGAAAGGAGCGCAGCATGATTTTTAAGTTGATACAACTGGAGATCTTAAAGGTACGACGATCTTTGGCACTATTGATGATGCTGTTATGCCCTTTGATGGTAACGGTATTGTGTTTTTTTATTCAATTAAAGAATCACAAAGGAGGTCCGATTCGTTGGGAAATGTACTGGATGGGCAATACCGCGATTTGGGGCTATTTCATGCTGCCTTTATTCATCGCGTTGGCGACAGGATTGTTGAATGGGAATGAGCACAGGAATTCAACTTGGCGCTTGATGCTGACCTTGCCAATTACGGCGCGCCAGCTATTTCTGGCGAAATGTGTGTTAGCGCTGATATTTGTTATCGGTGCTAATTTGGCCTTGTTCGCTCAGATCGCTGTGAGTATTGGTATTTTTGGATTGGCGGGTTTTTCTACTGAGCAGGCATTTCAATATGACTTTGTCCGTAGTTTTCTGCTTGCCAGTGTTTGTAGTCTGCCTATCGTAATGGTGCAGCATTGGATTAGTTGGCGCGTGCAAAATATCGTCGCGCCATTGGCGCTCGGTGTTGTCGCCACTATGGGAATTATGCAGATTGGTCAATCTAAGGATTGGGTGTACTACCCTTGGACCTACGTTATGATGGCGCTCAATAGCAAGGCTCCTGATATCGCTGCGCGTGCAACAACTCTGTCATGTCTAGTCGCTGGCGTATTGCTGATCATCGCAACTTATTGGGTTGGTCGTAAGGGGGCTGAATTTCAATGAGGTTTTCATTGGTATTTTCATTCATATTTTCATTAGTATTGAGGAAGGCGATGAATCTCGGCTTCCTTATACCTTTGTCCATGGATGGAGTTGATCTTTATGGCGGAGCGTAGTTATGTTGCTTTGTTCCTGACTTTATTTGCAGCATTGTTACGGGGTTTTTACCATTTAGTGCTTAGGCAAAATAATCCTAAGACAAAAATAAAAATACCGTAGGTTTTTTATGGAAATCTGGCGTCATATTGGCTTGCAAAAGTTTTTTCCATTCGCCAGCGGTTTTGGTCTGTATCGATTCGCTCGCTAAACTTAAATCGGTCGCGATACAGATCAATGTATGTGCTTGGCAATGTGCGGCTAGTGCTTCTAGCATGGCGGCATTGCGGTAGGGCGTTTCTATCAAGATTTGCGTTTGTTTTTCTTTGCGCGAACGATCTTCTAGTTCTTTGATGCGTTTGGCGCGCTGCGCTGCATCTGTGGGTAGATAGCCGTTAAAAGCAAAACTTTGACCGTTTAATCCGCTGCCCATCAATGCTAATAGCAAAGAGGAGGGGCCGACTAAAGGACGTACCGTGATCTTGTGCTGGTGCGCTAAGCGAACCAAGTTAGCGCCGGGATCGGCCACTGCCGGCACGCCAGCTTCCGAAATAAGACCTACATCATGACCTGCAAGTAGAGGGCTCAGTAAATCTTTTAAGGCAGCTTCAGGTGTGTTGACGTTTAATTCGGTAATCTGTAATTCTTGGATGGTTTTTGCCAATGGATGATGCAACGCTAAAGTCTTTAAATAGGCACGTGTGGTCTTGGCGTTTTCTGCGACAAAATAGTGTAATTGGGCGCTCATTGCTTGCACTGTTTCCGGAATGATGTGCGCCAACACATTGCCTTGTGATGTATCGTTTTGACCGAGCGTGTTGGGGATTAAATATAGTGTGCCTAACATGGTGAGCTTTCGTTTTATTTTTTAATATGGTTTTTTTTGTAGTGCGTTTTTGCACTATGTATGAGATATGGATGTGCTACGTGATTTTGCGCGATAGTTCGATGGCATGTCATGTGAGTGTTAGCTAAAAAACGAGACGCCAAGTTTGCGTAACATGCTGGTTAGTGTGATTAAGGGTAAGCCTGTCAGCGCGGTGGGATCGTCACTTTGTATGGCCTCTAAAATGGCAATGCCTAAGCCTTCATTTTTTGCACTGCCTGCGCAATCGTAAGGCTGTTCTATGTGTAGATAGGCATCTAATTCGGCGTCACTTAAATTACGAAAACGTACCAAGGTCTGGCAATTTTGAATTTGCACTTTATGGGCGGTGTCTTCGGCGTGCAGGCTTAGAACGCATAGTGCTGTGTGAAAAATAACTTCGCGACCACGCATCATTTGTAATTGCGCTAATGCTCGTGAGTGATTGCCGGGTTTTCCGATTTGTACACCGTCTAAAGTTGCGACTTGGTCGGAACCTATAATAATCGCTTCGGGGTGTAGTAAAGCAACTGCTTCCGCTTTTTGTTGTGCTAATCGCAACGCTGTTTCTTGTGGCGCTTCGTCCTGCGAAGGGGTTTCATCAATCTCAGGTGCAATCGCGAGAAAGTCTAGTCGTAATCGTTGCAGTAGTTCTTTGCGATATGCCGAGCTGGAGGCGAGTATAATGTGCGGCGATGATGATTTTGGCTGCATTGTTAATATCTTTTTGGTATGAATTTTGAGGTTTTTGCTAAAATTACTGCGTTTTCCCCAAGCTTCGCACATTCTAAATGCGCTAAGGCTTTGACTAATAAGGTGTAATCCTGTTATTATCGCAGGTTTTCTGGGTCTAGAAATCCTATGCAAGCATTTGTCATCGACACTTTTACGTTTTGTCAGCATCGCGAACAACGTGAAGGTAGTACAAAAATTGCCGATTTTCCGCGTTTATCGGCGGAATGCGCAAACGGTGAAAGTGTGTTGAACTGGTCTATACAAGGCGGCGTGAATCAATTAGGTTTTCCTCAATTGACGTTGACTGTTGATGGGCAGCTTCATTTAATGTGCCAGCGCTGTTTGACACCTTACGATTTTCCTATAGATTCACAAGCAGAATTAATTCTCGCCAAAGACGATGATCATGCCGACGAAATTGAAAGCGTGCTCGAGGATGACGAGATTGATGTAGTAGTAGGCAGCAAAGCATTCAATGTCATGGATTTGATTGAGGATGAGGCGTTGCTGGCAATACCCCAATCGCCCAAACATGCAGTATGCCCTGATGTAATTGATTCATTCAATCAATCAGAGGCAGCGAACGATGTAGATGCGGTAGATACAGCGAGCACAAGTATTAAAGTGTCTCCATTCGCTGTGCTGAAGAAGTTGCAATGAAAAGTAAGTGGGCGTACCTAGTGGCATTATTCTGAAAAAACACTCAGGTCGAAGTATTGTTAGGGATTCTTGAGCGGCGAAAAAGATTTGATTGTCGATTCAAGTGTGTTAAATTTTAGAAACATTTTTTGAAGTATTAGGAGTTATCATGGCCGTTCAGCAAAACAAAAAATCACCATCCAAACGTGGTATGCACCGTTCACACGATTTCTTGACTGCACCACAGTTAGGTATCGAGCCAACAACAGGTGAAACACATCTGCGTCACCACATCAGCCCAAATGGTTTTTACCGTGGTCGTAAAGTATTGAAAACTAAGAACGACGAGTAATCTGTTCTCAGTGATAAAGCGGCGTTGCGAGTCTCGTACTTGACGCCGCTTTTTTTTATTCTAAAAAATGTTCAAAACTAGCTTTTGTTTTTGTTCATTGCTTCTTTCATTTTTCACCATTGAACTTAAAACGGATGATTCTTTACGTCATTCTTGATAAGATAGTTCTCTTGGAGTGAGAAAATAGTAACAAATACATGACAATAAAAATTTCAATTGATTGCATGGGTGGTGATTTTGGCCCATCAGTCACTGTAGCGGCAGCTGTTTCATTTGCGAACCGCGAGCCTGATGTTGAATTTGTTTTGGTAGGGCAGGAAACTGTTCTGCAAGCAGAATTAAAAAAACTCGGCGCGCTAGGTCATCCGCGACTATCCATCGTGCATGCGAGTGAAATGGTCGAGATGGATGATCCCATTGAGATTGCCTTACGCAGAAAAAAAGACTCCTCCATGCGTGTCGCCCTAAATCAAGTGAAAGAAGGGCAAGCGCAGGCTTGTGTTTCCGCGGGTAATACGGGTGCCTTGATGGCGGTATCTCGCTATGTCCTCAAGACGATGCCGGGCGTTGATCGTCCCGCGATTTGCAGCATATTGCCGAATCAGAAAAAACTCCCAACCTACATGCTTGATCTCGGCGCGAATGTTGATTGCGAGCCTTTGCATTTGCATCAATTTGCGATTATGGGTTCAGCTTTAGTTGCCGCACTTGAGAATAAGCCGCGCCCAACCATTGGCCTACTCAACGTAGGTGAAGAAGACATTAAAGGTAACGATGTAGTGAAACGCACGGCGCAGTTGTTGCGCGCGGATCATGAGCGTGGCCTGTTAAATTTTTACGGTAATGTTGAAGGTAATGACATTTTCAAAGGTACCACCGACATCGTCGTATGTGATGGATTTGTTGGGAATGTGACTTTGAAAGCTGTAGAGGGTCTAGGGCGTTTTTTTAAAACGACGATGACAGATGCGTTTAAGAGTAATCCGCTGAATATATTGGGTGCTTTGATCGCTCGCGGTGCGTTAAAACACATTTCAAAAACCATGAATCCATCCAATTATAACGGCGGTAGTTTGTTGGGACTGCGTGGTGTGGTGATTAAAAGTCATGGCGGCGCTGATAAATATAGTTACGAATGGGCGATACAACGTGCATTCGATGCAGTAAAAAATGATGTGCTCGCACGCATCACAACATCCTTGGCGGAATTAATGCCAGTGCCCGCAGAGGCAAGTACAGATAGTTCCGGTTCTACTGAACCATAATACAGATAAAGACGCATGACTTTCTATAGCAAAATTATAGGCACAGGAAGCTACCTGCCACCGAGAAAAGTAACAAATCACGAATTAGCAGCGCAGTTGGCCGAAAAAGGCATTGAAACTTCCGACGAGTGGATCGTATCGCGTAGTGGAATTTCGGCGCGCCATTATGCGGAACCCAATGTCTCATCCAGTGATATGGCGGTTGAGGCAGCAAAGCACGCGCTCGACGCGGCGGGTTTGCAAGCGAATGATATTGATCTCATTATTTTGGCAACTTCTACGCCAGATTTTTTTGGCGGATTTCCAAGCACGGCTTGCGTTGTGCAAAATAAATTAGGCATCACTAACGGCGCTGCGGCAGTTGATGTTCAGGCCGTTTGCAGTGGATTTATCTATGCGATGGCGATGGCCGATGGCATGATTAAGTCAGGCTCGCATAAAAGAGCTTTGATTATTGGTGCTGAAGTTTTTTCCCGTATTTTGAATTTTGAAGATCGTACGACCTGCGTTTTATTTGGTGATGGTGCGGGTGCCATCATTATGGAGCAATCCGAAGAGCCAGGTGTATTGGCAACCAAGTTGCATGCCGATGGTAGCCATGGGCATATTTTGTGTGTGCCTGGGAATGTAAATGCTGGTGTGATTGCGGGTAGTGCCTTCTTGTATATGGACGGTCAGGCTGTATTTAAATTAGCTGTGAATGTTCTGGAAAAAGTCGCCAATGAAGCCTTAGAAATTGCAGGTATGGACGCGAGTCAAATTGATTGGTTGATCCCGCATCAAGCCAACATTCGTATCATGCAAAGTACTGCAAAAAAATTGAAATTGCCTTTGGATAAAGTGGTTGTGACTGTGGATCAGCACGGCAATACTTCTGCTGCATCGATACCGTTGGCTTTAGACGCTGCGGTGCGTGATGGTCGTGTTAAAAAAGGCCAGATTGTGATGCTTGAGGGTGTTGGTGGTGGCTTCACTTGGGGCGCTGCTTTAGTCAAGATGTAATGCAAACGATATTGTTGTTCACATTGGTTCTGATTGAATCTCATTAAAAAATACGTAAAGTGAAAATATTATGACGCAATTTGCATTTGTATTTCCCGGTCAAGGTTCGCAAGCGATTGGCATGTTAAATGGCTTTGCTGGTAACCCCGTCGTGCAAGACACGATTGCAGAAGCTTCTGATGCTTTGCAAATGGATTTGGGGAAATTGATTTCCGAAGGTCCAAAAGAGGATTTGGATTTAACGACGAATACGCAGCCTGTGATGCTGACCGCAGCCGTGGCTACTTATCGTGCGTGGATTGCTGCAGGTGGCAAGCAGCCAGCGATTGTTGCTGGTCATAGCTTGGGTGAATATTCTGCTTTGGTTGCAGCTGGTGTAATTGCGTTTAAAGACGCTGTGCCTTTAGTGCGTTTTCGCGCGCAGGTGATGCAAAGCGCGGTGCCTGTTGGTTTGGGTGGTATGGCTGCGATTTTAGGTCTAAGCGATGCAGACGTGATTGCTGCTTGCGCAGAAGCTGCTTCCGCAACTGCGGAAGTGGTAGAGGCGGTTAACTTTAATGCGCCAGCGCAGGTGGTGATTGCTGGTAGTAAAGCGGCGGTTGAGCGCGCTTGTGAGTTGGCTAAAGCAAAGGGTGCAAAACGTGCCTTGCCATTGCCAGTTTCAGCGCCTTTCCACTCTTCTTTGTTAAAACCAGCGTCAGATCAATTGCGAGAATATTTGGCGAATGTGTCATTTTCCGCGCCTGCGATTGCCTTAATTAATAATGTGGATGTCGCGATAGTTACCGACCCAGCCTTGATTAAGGATGCACTTGTTCGTCAAGCCGCAAGTCCAGTGCGTTGGGTCGAGACGGTAAATGCAATCGCAGCTTCTGGCATTGCACAATTGATCGAATGCGGTCCGGGTAAGGTATTGGCGGGTTTGACTAAACGGATTAATGGTGACTTGGTTGGCGATGCAATCTACGATCAAGAAACACTGGAAAAAGTTTTGGCATCCTTTAGCTCGAATTAGGTTCAAACTAAGTTCAAACTGAGATTTAAAAAAAATCGAACCAATCATTAAATTAATCAAATAATAAATTCTGACAGGCATATAGCGGCCATGTCTGACAAGATAGTGAGGGAATATGACGCAGCAATTAACAAATCAAGTAGCATTGGTAACGGGTGCCTCTCGGGGCATTGGTAAGGCAATCGCGATCGCTTTGGCGCGCGCTGGTGCCAAAGTAATTGGTACTGCAACTTCAGAATCTGGTGCGCAGGCAATTACTGCTTATTTGCAGGAAGTGAGTCCAGAGGCGGGAAAGGGTGTTGCGTTTAATGTCAATGATGTTGAGCGCTGTGGTTCTTTGGTGGATGAAATTCAAAAGGAATTCGGCTCGCTATCTATTTTGGTGAATAATGCAGGCATTACCCAAGATCAGTTGGCGATGCGTATGAAAGAGGATGATTGGGATAGTGTTATTTCTACTAATCTCAATTCAGTTGCTCGTTTATCTCGTGCAGTATTACGCGGTATGATGAAAGCGAAACATGGCCGCATTATTAATATTACTTCTGTTGTTGGGTCATCCGGTAATCCTGGCCAAATGAATTACGCGGCGGCAAAAGCGGGAGTAGCTGGTATGAGTCGCGCTCTTGCATTAGAGATTGGTAGTCGCAATATTACCGTTAATTGCATTGCGCCTGGTTTTATCGATACTGATATGACCAAGGCTTTGACCGATGATCAAAAAGCGGCAATTCTCAGCCAAATTCCTATGGGTAAATTAGGTCAGCCAGAAGATATTGCTGATGCTGCCGTCTTTTTGGCATCACCAAGTGCGGGATATATCACCGGAGCCACTATTCATGTGAATGGTGGCATGTATTTGTGTTAATGTAATTGTTGTAAATTGAGCGAATTTCGCTAAAATTGAGCGGAGTTAGCGGTGCGGCATCTAAAAATGCTCTTTTTGCGCGCAAACCTGATAAAATGCGCGCACTTTCTGTAACCACTAATGGAGACCACATGTCTGATATCGAACAACGCGTTAGAAAAATCGTCGCTGAACAATTAGGCGTCGCTGAAGCTGACATCAAAATTGAATCTTCCTTTGTTGATGATTTGGGTGCAGACTCACTCGACACAGTTGAATTGGTTATGGCTTTGGAAGACGAGTTCGA
The DNA here is from genome assembly GCF_042432465.1 of Affinundibacterium danionis. Taxonomy (NCBI): domain Bacteria; kingdom Pseudomonadati; phylum Pseudomonadota; class Betaproteobacteria; order Burkholderiales; family Oxalobacteraceae; genus Affinundibacterium; species Affinundibacterium danionis. The sequence continues at coordinate 427,239 of NZ_JBHLXJ010000002.1, forward strand.
AATGGAAATTCCTGACGAACAAGCAGAAAAAATCACGACTGTTAAACAAGCAATCGACTACGCCACTGCGCACGTCAAAGCTTAATTCTGTCGGATTGCTTTATTAATTCCAGGAGAGACGCTTGAGCCTTACGAGTAAACGTCGAGTTGTAATTACTGGCCTTGGTTGTGTGTCTCCTGTCGGCAATAATATCGCCGACACATGGGCAGCCATCCTCGCTGGTAAATCTGGTATTGCAACGATCACCAAATTTGATGCGACCCCGTTCACTACCCACTTCGCTGGGGAAGTGAAGGGCTTCAACATCGAAGACTATATTCCAGCCAAAGAAGCGCGCAATATGGATACCTTTATCCATTTTGGTATCGCGGCTGGTGTGCAGGCTTTTCAAGACAGTGGTCTCACTGTTACTGAAGAAAATGCAGAGCGTATTGGTGTCATTGTTGGCTCTGGTATCGGTGGCTTGCCATTGATCGAGGAAACTAAGGAGGTCTTGATCGCACGTGGTCCACGTCGTATCACGCCTTTCTTTGTACCAGCTTCCATTATCAATATGATCTCAGGTAATTTGTCGATTAAGTATGGATTGAAAGGTCCTAACTTGGCGATTGTTACTGCTTGTACGACAGGTTTGCATTGCATTGGTAACGCGGCACGTATGATTGAATACGGTGATGCGGATGTGATGATTGCTGGCGGTGCCGAATCAACGATTTCTCCTTTAGGTTTGGGTGGCTTTGCGTCTGCTCGCGCCTTATCGACTCGTAATGACGATCCAGCGACAGCCTCTCGACCTTGGGATAAAGACCGTGACGGTTTTGTTCTGGGTGAAGGCGCTGGTGTCATGGTGTTGGAAGAGTACGAACACGCGAAAGCACGTGGCGCTAAAATTTACGCCGAGGTATTGGGGTTCGGTATGAGCGGTGACGCTTACCATATCACAACGCCGACGGTTGATGGCCCACGTCGTAGTATGGTCAACGCATTGAAAAATGCAGGATTAAATACAGAACAAATCAGCTACTTAAATGCGCACGGTACTTCTACACCTTTGGGTGATAAGAATGAAACTGATGCGATTAAGGCGGCTTTCGGTGATCATGCCTATAAAATGACAATCAATTCGACTAAGTCGATGACGGGTCATTTACTAGGTGGTGCTGGTGGTTTGGAATCTGTTTTATCTGTATTGGCAGTGCATAATCAAGTTTCACCACCGACCATTAACATCATTAATCAAGATCCCGAATGTGATCTCGATTATTGCGCTAATACGGCACGTGAAATGAAGATACAGTATGCAATGAAAAATTCATTTGGTTTTGGCGGTACGAATGGAACTTTGATTTTTGGTAAAGTTTAAGAACCAATATCGTAAATTCTCAATCTGTAATTTTTCTGTAATAAAATAAACACCACATTTCTATGTGGTGTTTTTTTTTGTGATTGGTAAGCCTAGTGAGTATTGCGACATCTGCACTAATTACGCCGTCGAAAACGATACGTTGGCTATTGCTGTTCATGACATGCTGCGCCAGTGTTGCTTGGGGCTTAGTCACTTACTGGTTTTTATCGCGACATAATTATTTGATTGCGAGTTTACAGTTGCTGGTTGCGACGCTGTTGTATTGCTTTGCCCTCAGGTTAGTATTTAATGTTTTGCAACAGAAGTTTGTGGTCAGCTTAGAAATCAGTGGCGAAGGGGATATTCTGTTGCGTAGACTGAATGCAGCGGGGCAAGTGATAAACTCTGAGTCAGTAAAATTGAGATCGCCTTTGATACTTTGGCCTTCACTCTTACTACTCAGTCTACGAAATGAATCCGGCAAAACGACTCATTTGCTGATTTTGCGTGATAACGTCAGCGCTACTGGTTTTCGACGCTTGAGTTTGGCTTTTCATTGGTTGGCGCAGGCTCAAACATCAGTTTCAGTCCAGAATGATTTGTCGGAGGGGAACTTTTGAAAACAGTGATTGTCATAAAACCAGTAAAAACAAATTTTTAGCATAGCCAATTCGTTAATTAAGTAGTTAAAAAACAAATAATAAAATGGGAATGTTTGTGTGACGACAGAGCGCGAGATAGATCAACTATTGGTTGAGCGCGTTCAGCGTGGTGATAAAAAGGCATTCGAGCTTCTGGTTTCCAAATATCAAAGGAAACTATTTAGGCTCGTGTCTAGACTCGTCCATGATCATGCAGAAGCGGAAGATGTGGTGCAAGAAGCCTTCATTAAGGCTTATCGTGCTTTAGCTAATTTTCGTGGTGACTCAGCGTTTTATACGTGGTTGTACAGGATTGGAATTAACACTGCAAAGAATTATTTAGTAACGCAAGGACGGCGTGCACCGACATCAACTGATGCGGACGTGAATGAAGCGGAAACTTTTAACGATGCGGACGGACTAAGAGATATTAATACGCCAGAATCTTTATTGGCGAGTAAGCAAATTGCAGCAACGGTGAATGCAGTGATGCTGTCTTTACCGGAAGAGTTAAGGAATGCAATTACTTTGCGAGAAATTGAGGGCTTGAGTTACGACGAAATCGCAGAAGTCATGTTGTGCCCAATTGGTACCGTACGTAGTCGTATATTTCGAGCACGAGAAGCGATCGCAGAAAAATTAAGACCCTTAATTGGGACCGCAATCGATCAGCGCTGGTGATGTGCTTGTCCTGAATAGAACTTGGCTGTATTGAAGTAATAGATGTTATAAAAAATAAATGTGTTGAACCGGGAAGAAACGATGAATAAGACGAATCATGATGAACTCATTTCTAGTATGCTTGATGGCGAGCTGACGGATGCGCAGTTGGATGCTGTGCTCACCCGTTTGAAAAGTGATGAAGGCAAACAAATCCAGGCAACTTGGGATCAATACCACCAGTTAGGTGATGTGTTGAGATCCGAAGATTTAGCGGTGCCTTTAAGCGCTGATTTTTCCCAGAAATTTTCGGCCTTGTTGGATGCTGAACCTGTAATTCTGGCACCCAAGTCGTATACGCCCGCAGCTAAGGTGGCGAAGGAAACTAAGTCTAAAGCCCCGTATTTTGCTATTAGTAGTATGGCCGCAGCGGTCATGGTGGCATTTATTATGGCACCACAGATTATTCCATTATTGCGCCAGCAGGCAGCACCTGATGCGCAGATGGCTAAAGTGGACCAGACGGATGGATTTGCGGCGCCAGGCGTAAAATTGGCATCCAATGCCAGTGCTTCTGGGCATGCGAATAGTAATGATAAAAAAGAATTAGAGTTTGCACCAAAATTGGAGAATCAAGTAGAGATGCTGCGTGATCCGATTTTGGATAGTTACTTATTAGCACATCAAAAAGTATCTCCTTCTTTTGATAATGGAGCTCGTTATATTAAACGCGCTAATGTTGTGTCTTCCTCTGAATCTGAAAAATAATCGTATGCGATTTCGACATATTTCTTTGATCGTTGCGCAAGCGCTGCTTTTTCTATCCAGCATGGCGTGTGCGCAAAGCAGCGAAGAGCGTGACCTTCTCAAGCTCTTGCAAACCACGCAGGCGGCGGCAAAGAAATCCAGTTATTCCGGCACCTTTGTCTATCAACAAGGAAATCAAATTCGTACTTCAAGAATCACACATGGATTTGATGGTGATGCTGAGGTCGAAAAATTGGAGATTCTCGATGCTAAGCCAAGAGAATATATACGTCGAAATGGAGAAGTATCCTGCTATCTGCCTGATAGCAAAGTGATACAGATAGAAAAGAATTTAAGTCAGGAAGAGTTTCCTGCCTTATTGAGCGAAAACGTCAATTTATTACCTGAGTCTTACTACATCAAAAAAGCGCAAATGAGTCGCGTTGCGGGGGTTGAGTGTCAGGTGTTAAATTTTCAGCCTAAAGATGCATTGCGTTATGGCTTTCGCCTGTGTGTTGAAAAAAACGCGGGACTTTTATTGGGCGTACAGACCTTAAATCCGCGCAATGAAGTTATCGAACAAATTGCATTCACCCAGATCTCCTTGGGCGACGTTGATAAAAATCGTTTAAAGCCTAGCTATACTAATGTAGCTCAATGGAAAACCGAAAATATGACGGTTCAGGCCAATGTCAATTCTGGTTGGACGGTAAAAAATTTACCAAGTGGCTTTAAAAAGACTCTTGAAACTAAGCGATTAATTCCTATTTCAGCCAATGTAGCAAATGCGGAACAGGGACAAGCCAAGTCGCATCAGGTGGTGCAAATGATGTTTTCTGATGGGCTATCCACTATTTCGGTGTTCGTCGAGCCAAATACGGGCAATCGTACCGAAGGAAGTTTGCAGCAAGGTGCGATGACGATTATGGGAAAACGTTCCGGCGACAATTGGGTAACAGTGGTAGGTGAGGTGCCGAATGCCGCAATTAAACAAGTAATGAATTCTGTTCAATTTAAGAGGTAAATTTACTATTAGTTAGTGTTTTGCCTCGGTTTTAAACTAATGGTGAGAATATGAAAAAAGTGAGATTTTTTCCTGTTGAAAAACATATTTCTATCTTAATTTCCTCGGTTTTGATTTCTGCTTCGGTGTTTGCGGCAGTTAGTTTCTTTAGTCCAGACACTCATGCGAACGCGCAAGTCGCATCGCAAAATTCATCGGGCGCTGGCAGCTCCAGTAATCAGAGTGCCGCGGCAGCACCTTTATTGGTCACTGGATTGCCTGACTTTACGCAACTAGTAGAGAAGACTAGTCCTGCCGTAGTCAATATTCGTACCACGCAAAAAATCACCCAAGTGCAAAGCGATCCATTTGATGGCGATGAGCAAGCACAAGAATTTTTCCGACGTTTCTTTGGTATGCCAGCCCCCCAGCAAGCACCAAGAAATCGTCGCCAAGCACCGAAACAACAAGAACAAGAAGTACCACGTGGAGTGGGCTCGGGATTCATTGTCAGTCAGGATGGCTATGTATTGACCAATACTCATGTTGTTGAAGATGCGTCTGAAGTCTATGTGAAATTGACCGATAAACGCGAATTCAAAGCGAAAGTGATCGGTAGTGATAAGCGCACCGATGTTGCGGTATTGAAGATAGAAGGCAGTAAGTTACCTAAAATTGCCATTGGCGATTCTGACAAAATTAAGGCTGGTGAATGGGTGATTGCGATTGGCTCACCATTTAATTTAGATAACACCGTGACCTCAGGAATTATTTCATCCAAGGCGCGTGATACAGGCGATTATTTGCCATTGATTCAAACTGATGTGGCTGTTAACCCCGGCAATTCTGGCGGTCCGTTGATCAATATGCGCGGTGAAGTGATAGGCATTAATTCGCAAATTTATAGCCGCTCTGGCGGTTATATGGGTATCTCGTTTGCGATTCCTATCGATGAGGCGATGCGCGTGGTAGAACAATTGAAAAGCACTGGCTCTGTCTCTCGTGGTCGTATGGGGGTCGAAATCGGCGAGTTGAGTAAGGAAGTTGCAGAAGGCTTAGGATTAGGTAAGGCACAAGGTGCTTTGGTCGCACGCGTTGAAGCCAATGGTCCTGCAGAAAAAGCGGGAATTCAGGAAGGTGACGTTATTCTTAAGTTCAACGGTAGTGTGATCGAGAAACGTAGTGATCTTCCACGTATGGTAGGGGCAACTAAACCAGGAAGCAAAGCGACTGTTTCTGTTTGGCGTAAAGGTGCAGCGAAAGATATAGCCGTTACGATTGGTGAAGCCGAAGCTGATAAGCCATCGCAAAAAGCTGAGAAAAAAGCCAAGCGCGAAAAAGTCGACAATTATTTAGGATTGTCAGTATCAGATTTGTCCGATGCACAAAAGCGCCAAATGCCAGGTGGCAATGGTGTTGTGATTGAAAACGTTGATGGACTCTCATCTATGAGTGGTTTGCGTCCTGGCGACATTATTTTGATGATGAATAATGTTGATATTAAAGACGCTAAACAATTTGATGCGATGGTAGCCAAGTTAGATACTAAGAAACCAGTGGTTCTTCTGGTGCGTAGAGGCGAAGCATCACAATTCTTGGTGATTCGACCTGCTGGATAATTTTTTTTGATCTTTACGCTCAGTCAAAAAGCCGCACTGCTTAAGCCGTGCGGCTTTTTTGCTTTTAGACTAATTTCAATCAGAAAGTAGGTGAGAGACGATATAATCGTTGGATTCTTAATCTGCCGTAATTTATTCAGCTCTATGCTCGAAATATCACCGAAATCTCCGATTAAATTCATACTTTATTCGCGTACTTACTGCCATTTGTGCGATGACATGCTGGCACAGCTAAAGGCTAATTTGAGTGGTATATCTACGACTATTGATGTCATCGATGTAGACGCCGATGAGGCTTTGGTCGCTCAATTTGATGAATTGGTGCCTGTCTTATTTGGACAAAAAGAAACACAAGAAGCGCAACAACTTTGCCATTATTTTTTGGATATAGAAAAACTGAAAGCCTTCTTGCATGACTAAGAAAACAAAAGAAAAAACTGATCAAAAACAAGAGAGTCTCTCTTTGTTTTCTTTATTTGATTACGAGGGTGAAGTTATTTGTGGCGTCGATGAGGCGGGCAGAGGTCCTCTAGCTGGTCCTGTAACTGCGGCCGCAGTGATACTCGACCCTGCGCGTCCGATTGCTGGCTTGCGAGATTCGAAAAAACTGAGTGAAGCACAACGTGATGCATTAGCAATAGAGATTAAAGAGAAGGCCTTAGCATGGGCAATCGCAGAATGCTCAGAGCAAGAAATTGATAGCTTAAATATTTTGCAGGCAACCATGTTAGCCATGCGACGCGCGGTAGAAGCGTTAAATGTGACACCAACTTTAGCTTTGATTGATGGCAATCGTTGTCCGGTGATGGCGGTTCGATCCGAGGCTATCGTTAAAGGTGACGATAAAGTGCCCGCCATCTCTGCTGCATCCATATTGGCGAAAACGGCGCGCGATCATTTATTGGCGCAATTACATTTGCAGTATCCAGAATACGCTTTAGATCAGCACAAAGGTTATCCAACTGCTTTGCATTTAGAACGTCTGAAACAATACGGTGTGTCGCCTATCCATAGAAAATCTTATGCGCCTGTGAAAGCGCTCTTGAAAGACCTGTGACGATGAAACAAATTAGTTCACGCGACAATGCGCTCTATAAAGAACTCAAGCATTTAGCCAGCAGTGCTAGCGCGCGTAAAAAAGCGGCTAAGACCATGCTCGATGGAGTACATCTTTGCCAAGCATTTTTACAGCATCGTGGTGCGCCTGAGTTATGCGTGGTCTCCGCCAGTTGTGTTGAGCATCATGAAGTCAGCGGTATCATTGCTCTATGCGAAGAAGACGGTGCTGATTGCATCGTTTTGCCAGATAATTTATATCAAGCTTTGAGTCAGGTTGAGAATGGCGTCGGTATTCTTTTCGTGATCGCAGCGAATCAAGCGCAAGCGCCCTTGCAATTAAGCGTGAACGCCGTGTTACTCGATAATTTACAAGATCCGGGGAATCTTGGATCTATATTGCGCAGCGCGGCTGGTGCGGGAATTCGACAAGTATTTTGCAGCCCAGGTAGTGCTTCTGCTTGGTCACCCAAAGTCTTGCGTGCTGGTATGGGCGCGCATTTTTTGTTGGAGATTTTTGAGAATGTCGATTTACATACTTTGATCAATTCATCGAGCATTCCTATCTTGGCAACTAGCTCGCATACTGATACGAGCATTTATCAAATCGATTTAAATCGTCCATTGGCTTGGTTATTTGGACATGAAGGACAGGGCGTTGATCCTGAATTGATGGCGCTGGCGACTGATGCCGTCACCATTCCACAAAAGGCAGAGATCGAATCTTTGAATGTTGCCGCGAGTGCTGCGATTTGTTTTTTTGAACAAGTTCGTCAGCAGATTACTGGCGCTACAAAATAGATCAGCTCGATTCCTTAGAAATAACAATAAAAAAGCTTGAGGTAGAATTTTCTACATCAAGCTTTTTTGTTTGATGTTGGTCTGAATTTGATTTGATTTTGGTTTGACTTTGGTTTGAATTTATAAGCGAGAATCCGGTTTAACCTCTTGCAAAATCGTGGTCGCGATTTCTTCAATCGATTTCGCCGTAGACGATAACCAACGTATACCTTCTCGTTTCATCATCGCTTCGGCTTCATTTACCTCATAACGGCAATTTTCCAAGGAGGCATATTTACTGCCCGGACGGCGTTCGTTACGAATTTCCGATAAACGTTCTGGTGCAATGCTGAGACCAAATATTTTTCCTTTGAATTCAGGTAATGCCGAGGGTAATTTGCCCCGTTCAAAATCATCAGGAATTAAAGGATAGTTCGCCGCTTTTATTCCGTATTGCATTGCCAGATAGAGTGTTGTCGGCGTTTTGCCTGAGCGCGAAACGCCAACCAAAATGACATCGGCAAGTGAGAGATTTTTATTCGACTGACCATCATCGTGCGCCAATGAGAAATTGATTGCTTCAATCCGATTTTTGTATTCTTCGGTATCTGCAATATTGTGGCTACGACCTACTGTGTGAGTCGATTTGATTCCTAGTTCTTCTTCCAAAGGCGCGACAAAGGTTTGTATCAAATCCATGTGCAAGCCTTTGGATTTGAAAATCACATTCGCTAAATCTGGCTTAACTAAAGTAGAAAAAACAATAGGGCGATTTCCGGTTAATTCGAACGCTTCGTTAATGCGTCTTACCGCATCTTCAGCTTTATCTATATCGTCGATAAAAGGCAAACGTACTTGCTTAAATTTAAGGTCAAATTGTGTAATGACGGAATGTCCAAATGCTTCTGCGGTAATGCCTGTTCCATCAGATACAAAGAAAACCGTGCGGTTGGCAACAGGAAGAGCGGGGGAAAGATGATCAGGCATAAAAATGAGTGTAACCAGGAAGTGAAATCTTGTGGGAAATTGTACAGTAATCTATCCGCAGTTTGGTTACGCAGTTTGGTCACGCATTATGGTCATTGTATGGGGAGACTGACAGGATAAATATATCAATTGAAAAATCCACAAATTTTCATAAAATCCCACAAAATTTTTTGGGCAAATGTAAATTTTGCAGCGCACAAGGTAAAATGCTCAGCAATATAGTCGTTGATGCAGGCAACAGAATAATAAGAAAGCTGGCATTACAACGAATCCATGCTCTAATCAAGATGGCGCATTGAAGCAGGGCGAAAGATTTCTTATCATCAAAAAAGAGGTTGTTATGTCTAACGCAGCAAATATCGAGGCGGGCAGTGAATCTGTGTACGTTGCCTCGTTCGAAAACTTACGGATGACTGATGTCGATTCCGTCGGTGGTAAAAATGCTTCACTTGGCGAAATGATTAGCCAGCTTGCGTCGGCAGGTGTACGTGTTCCGGGTGGTTTCGCCACGACGGCACAGGCTTTTCGAGATTTCTTATCCCACAGTGTTGATGGCGGTTTGCCATTAGCTCAACGTATTGCAGACCGTCTGGCGTCCTTGGATATCGAAGACGTGAAAGAACTGGCGAAAGCCGGTGCTGAAATCCGTCAATGGATTATCGACACGCCATTCCAGCCACGTCTGCAAAAAGAAATCGAAGCGTTTTACAATAAGTTGGTTGCCGACTCCACTGCTGAAATGTCATTCGCGGTGCGTTCTTCTGCAACCGCAGAAGATTTGCCAGACGCTTCGTTCGCTGGTCAACAAGAGACGTTCTTGAACGTGGTTGGTATCGACAATGTGCTAGAAGCGATGAAGCATGTATTCGCCTCTTTGTACAATGACCGCGCAATTTCCTACCGTGTGCACAAAGGTTTTACACATGCAGAAGTGGCATTGTCTGCGGGTGTACAACGCATGGTACGCTCTGATTTAGGTGCAGCTGGTGTGATGTTCACGATTGATACGGAGTCTGGTTTTAAAGACGTCGTGTTCATCACGTCAAGCTATGGTCTCGGAGAAACTGTGGTGCAAGGCGCAGTCAACCCTGACGAGTTTTATGTGCATAAGCCTATGCTCGAGCAAGGCAAATTGCCTGTGATTCGTCGCAATATTGGTTCTAAATTAATCAAGATGGAATTTACGGGCGAAGCGAAAGCAGGACGTTCAGTAAAAACTGTTGATGTGCCGATTGAATTGCGTAATCGTTATTCTTTGAACGATACAGAAGTAGTTGAGCTGGCGAAGTATGCAGTCATCATCGAGAAGCACTATGGTCGTCCTATGGACATTGAGTGGGGCAAAGATGGTCGCGACGGCAAGCTCTACATTTTGCAAGCACGTCCAGAGACCGTGAAGTCACAGCAAAAATCGACCGACGCACAACAACGTTTTAAACTCAAAGGTACCGGTGCGGTTTTGGTTTCAGGCCGTGCGATTGGTCAAAAAATTGGTGCAGGGCGTGTACGTGTGATCCACGATCCATCCGAAATGGAACGTGTACAACCAGGTGATGTGTTGGTAGCGGATATGACCGATCCTAACTGGGAACCCGTCATGAAACGCGCCTCAGCGATTGTGACAAATCGTGGCGGACGTACTTGTCATGCAGCGATTATTGCGCGCGAATTAGGCGTGCCTGCGGTGGTTGGCTGTGGTGATGCGACTGATTTGTTGAAAGACGGTACTTTGGTGACAGTCTCTTGTGCAGAAGGCGACGAAGGCAAGATTTACGACGGTTTAATTGAAACCGAAGTGACAGAAGAAGTACGTGGCGAATTGCCGAAGTTACCTCTGAAAATTATGCTGAACGTGGGTAATCCACAACTGGCATTTGATTTCCAATCTGTACCGAACGAAGGCGTAGGCTTAGCGCGCTTAGAGTTCATCATCAACAACAACATCGGCGTACATCCAAAAGCGATTTTGGAATATCCGAATATTGACCCTGATTTGAAAAAAGCCGTCGAATCCGTTGCACGCGGTCACGCATCACCAAAAGCTTTTTATGTTGATAAATTAGCTGAAGGTGTCGCTACTATTGCTGCTGCTTTCTGGCCTAAAAAAGTCATCGTGCGTTTATCTGATTTCAAATCCAACGAATACAAAAAGCTGATCGGTGGCACACGCTACGAACCGGATGAAGAAAATCCAATGTTAGGTTTCCGTGGCGCTGCACGTTATTTAGCGAGCGATTTTGCTGAGTCCTTCGAGATGGAATGTACGGCGATGAAACGCGTGCGTAACGACATGGGCTTAACCAATGTCGAGATCATGGTACCGTTTGTTCGCACTTTGGGACAAGCAGAAAAAGTCGTCAATTTGCTAGCTAAAAATGGTTTGAAACGCGGCGAAAATGGTTTACGTTTAATCATGATGTGCGAAGTCCCATCTAACGCAATTCTGGCAGATGAATTCTTAGAATTCTTTGACGGCTTCTCTATCGGTTCCAACGATTTGACGCAATTAACTTTAGGTCTGGATCGTGACTCCGGTATGGAATTGTTGGCAGCCGATTTTGATGAACGCGATCCTGCAGTGAAAGCAATGTTGTCACGTGCAATTTCCGCCTGCCGTAAAGCTGGCAAGTACGTCGGTATTTGTGGCCAGGGTCCTTCAGATCATCCAGATTTCGCAGAATGGTTAATGTCTGAAGGAATTGAATCGATTTCTCTGAATCCAGATTCTGTGATTGATACTTGGAAGTTGTTGGCTGCGGTTGCTAAGTAAAATATCGAGGTAATTTCTTGGTAAGTTCGAGCGCGAAGATTTAATCGAATCTTCGCGCTTTTTCATTGGAGATCGCTTTGCTATTGAAAACAAAATTGGCTTTAAGAATTTTTGTTGTGGGTGAAAAATAAACGTGACATATTTTGCGGAGTTCTTTATATTTGATCTACATAGCAAAAGAACTTCCAAGTTTAATATGATGCATATCAGGCGAGAGAAATAAAGGTGATTATGGAAAATTAGAAGTATAGATAGAGTTTAGAGTGAGCTTGCTACTTATCCACCTCTTTGGTGATTGAAACAATTGATATTCAGCATTGATCAATTGAGCCCTACCTTCTTGTTCGGAACTTGATAGAGTCAAAAGTCCTGAGATTAGATTCAAACCGGATTAAATAAATTACCTTATATGTAGGAGATTGTGTATTATGAAATTACGATTTTCGATAGATAGTATATTCATGTTTGCTTCATTTGTAGTCTCAATTACAATTTCAGCATTAATGGGTTTTCAAGTCTTAAGTAATATTAAAATTTCGATCGCACTGTACTTTTTTTGCGGCCTTCTAATTAGTCTTCTATTGATTGCGTTTAGCTTATTGAAAGCAACATTTCAATCACAAACCGACGATTCTAGTTGGTAATCGAAACAATCAGTACTCAAGACCGTAAGGCATAACGAATTTGTAGGGTGCAATGGGCTTCATCTATTGCACCGTTCCACTCCTCAAGTTACGCGATAGATGTCGGCACTTTGCCTCTCCAAACTGCTTCACACTCCGCATCATTGGATGCCAGATTATTCATGAGTAAAAAAACCAAATAAAGTTATACAAATAGATTAGTTTGTGCGGCGCAGCATCTTTGATATTGTTCGAGCTCTTTTTCGTTTCTCAAGAGTAATTATGAACAAAAATATCACCCAACTTAAACCTATTACCGCTTTCGTTTTAGCTGCACTTTGTCACCCAGCTTTTGCGACACCATCGAACAATGAAATCAGTGGCGATGATAAAGTCAGCTCAGTCGTGGTAACAGGATCACGCATTCCACGCGCTAGTTTAGAAGGCCCAACTGCCGTCACGATTATCACCGGAGAAGAACTGGCCAAAGCAGGTTATAAAAATGTGTACGATGCCTTAGCAAACACCGTACAAAACTCAGGCTTCACGCAAGGTGAAGATTTTGGTAACACGTTCACGCCTTCCGCAAACACCATTAGTTTGCGTGGCTTGGGACCTAACCATACCTTAATTTTGCTTGATGGTCGCCGCCTCGCCGACTTTCCGATTGCCTATACAGGTACAGTGAACTTCACTAACTTAGCGAATATTCCTTCCAATATCGTAGAACGTATTGAGATTTTGAGCGGTGGCGCATCTGCAGTGTATGGTTCAGATGCGATTGCCGGTGTGATTAATATTATCCTTAAGAAAAACTCTCAAGGTTTTAATTTCAATGTCAAATTAGGTGATACCGAACGCGGTGGCGGTGAAACGCAGCGCCTGCAATTCTCTGGCACGCTCAATTTTGATAAATTAAAAAGTTTATTCAGTGTAGAAGCCAGCAACCGCGAACCTTTACGCGCGACACAACGTGATTTCATGGCCTTCCGTAGTACACCATCGGCCAGCTTGTATCGTCGTGATACTAAGACTGGAAAATACTATGACCTCGGCGACACATGCAGCTCACAAGCAAGCCTGTTCCAAAACAGTGTCATTAGCTACGCCACCAGCAAAGGCAACTATTGCGCCAGTCCTATCATCAGCCCTTTACACTGGACGGTACAAACTAAGAATCAAAACCTGAATTTATTCTCTAGTACCAACTACGAGATCGACGAAAATACCCGTTTGTTTGCCGATTTCTCGATCGGAAAAAGTCGCACATAAAACGATACACGCTCGCCAAGTTGGACGGCCGGAGCGACCAGCAAAGGCTACTTCTTAAACAAAAATACCAATGTGTATGAGACTTGGTTTAAACTTTTTTCGCCTGAAGAAATTGGTGGCATCAACCGTTTTAACCGCGTTTGGAACGACACGTCTGCCACGCTCAATCTCGGTATAAAAGGCCAAATTCCCAATACCGAATAGTCGTATGAAGCTGCGTATAGTGCGTCGAATTATCAAAGCCAAAACGTAGCGCCACGTACCTTAGCTAGTACCGATCAATTTATTTTAGGACCCAAGCTCGGTGTATATAAAAACGGTGTGAATATTTACGCACCAGATCCTGCTCGTTTAACTAAAATCTTTACGCCAGCTGAATACGATCAAGCCTTCGGCGCTTCCAGAAGTTCCGATAGTTCATTCACGCATGCTTTAAGTTTCTCTGCCAATGCCGAAGTTGTCCAACTCAAAGCAGGGCCTTTGAAAGTGGCAACGATCGCGGAAATAGGTAGCCAACGATTTGATAACACGCCCGATCCACGTATCAATCAAGGCTATTTCAACACCACCACAAAATCCGACATCGTAAGCGGTGAGCGTCAACGTTATGCCATTGGTGCAGAAGCGAATATTCCGCTCCTCAAGCAAGTCACCGCCAGTGTCGCCACACGTTACGATCATTATTCATTTGCTGATCGCACCGATGGTAAATTGACTTACAACACAGGTTTGGAAATTCGTCCAACTGAACAGATTTTAGTGCGCGGTAACTATGCCACTAATTTCCGCGCACCCGACATGAACTATATTTTTAAAGCACGTGGCACAGGCTATTACTCCAGCACGACTGACTACTATCGTTGCAAATCAACAGGTGTTGATTTGAAAGACTGTGAATTCGCGAACTACTCACCGGGTGCAAATTACGTTCAATTTGGTAACAAAAAACTCAAATCAGAACAAGGTAAATCGCACGGTTTAGGCATTGTTTGGTCACCGAATAACCGATTTGACGTCTCCGTCGATTATTGGAAAATCAAAATCAGCGACATGGTTACTAATCTTAGTGCAGATCAATTATTACGCGATGAAGCCGACTGCCGTACAGGAAAACGCGATATTGCATCCGGCTTATGTACGGACACCATTAATCGAATTAAGCGCTATCCAGACACAGACTTAAGCCGTCCAGGTCAAATCCAAGAAATTTGGGTCAATCCAATTAACGCTGCTAGCAAGTCGACCAGCGGTATTGATATCAGCGGTAAATACATTTGGCGTTTGCAAGATTTAGGTACGTTTACTTTGCGCGGCAACTACAGCAAAACTTTGACGCAAAAATCAAAACAATTTGCGGGCGATGCGGAATACGATGACTTAAACGATCTCGTCAATAGCAACTGGCGTGATAAATTAATTAGTAGTTTGAATTGGAACAAAGGTGCATGGTCGAATACCTTAACCATTATTCGTTATGGCAAAATCCCGAATGGTTCAGGTAGCTACTATTTATCACCAACAGGCATAGGCAATTTCAGTACCGTCTATCAGACTAGCCAGGACTTAACGCTGTCTTTCGTGGTGAACAACGTAGCTAATAAGATCAAGATCGACAAAACTGGCGGCTGGCCTAACTATCCAGTTGGAAGCTACTCACCAGTTGGTCGCCAATTCTGGATTGAAGCAAACTATAAGTTTGGACGTTAATGAAATAATTGTAGAATTTTTGAGCGCAAATTATTCAATTAAAAGACCAACAGCAAAACAATTCAAGCACAAGACCGTAAGGAGCAACGAATTTGTACGGGGCAATGGGTTTCATCTATTGCACCTTTCCATCTGTTGAATTGCGCGAAAGATGACGGCGAGCTTTACCCTGTTTAAATTGCTAGCTCTTCTACGTTATTGGAGTTAAATCATAACTGATGGGAACTATGCGATTAGGTGTATTCATGGTTTACGTCTAGCTTGAATTCGAGGTATTTAATTTCATCATCTTGTCATAATTGAGCATTACAGTAAGTGCATCAAAACAAGAAAAAACGAAAAATTAGTAAGCCCTCAAATTACCTGCGAAAAAACCCTCCACATCGTCGATGTCGAGGGTTTTTTTGTTTGTAGAATACCGATGACAATTTACTAGTTATCGGGCAGACTGTTGTAATTCTTTATAAGGAGAATAATAAATGGAAGCATGGACTTGGTGGTTGGTGGTAGCGGGTGTGGTGGTGATTTGTGAATTGTTCACTGGGACGTTTTATTTATTGATGTTTGCGCTCGGTTTGGTGAGTGCGTCGATTGCCTCATTGTTGATCAGCTCTATGCAATTACAAATGTTGATTGCTGCGGTGGTCGGTAGTGCTGCGACTGTGGCGCTGCATAATAGTAAATATGGCTGGAAACGGCGTGGCGATGCGGCGCGTGATCCTAATGTGAATATTGATATTGGGCAGCAATTGAGAGTGGAAGAATGGCAAGAGCAGGGCAATGGTATCTCGGTTGCTAGAACCAAGTATCGGGGCGCGATGTGGGATGTTGAGTTGCGCCATGCGCATGCGAACGCGGGTATGTTTGTGATTGAAGCAGTGGAAGGTAGTCGCTTAATTGTGCGTCCTATGTAAGGTGATCTGAGATTACTTGAGTAAAAAAACACTCAAAATTTGATGTTGGTTTAAACAAAACAAAAAGAGGAAAATAACATGGAAAATTCAGGCTTTGTCGTATTAGTTTTATTTGTGTTGGCATTAGTCTTCATTATGAAGACGATCAAAGTGGTGCCACAACAAGATGCGTGGGTGGTTGAACGCCTTGGTAAATATCATGCAACCTTAGCGCCGGGTCTCAATATCGTGGTGCCTTTCGTTGATCGTGTGGCTTACAAACATGTCTTAAAAGAGATACCACTCGACGTACCGCCACAAGTTTGTATTACTAAAGATAATACGCAGCTGCAAGTCGATGGTATCTTGTATTTTCAGATTACCGATGCGATGCGCGCGTCTTACGGTTCGTCTAATTACATTGCAGCGATTACGCAGTTGGCGCAAACCACGCTGCGCTCAGTGATTGGTAAAATGGAACTCGACAAGACTTTTGAGGAGCGCGACCACATCAACACGACGATTGTGAATGCGATTGATGAGTCGGCCGCCAATTGGGGCGTGAAGGTATTGCGTTATGAAATCAAAGATTTAACGCCACCAAAAGAAATTCTGCATGCGATGCAAGCACAGATCACTGCGGAGCGTGAAAAACGTGCTTTGATCGCAGCCTCCGAAGGTCGTAAGCAAGAGCAAATCAATATCGCGACGGGTGAGCGTGAAGCGTCGATTGCCAAATCAGAAGGTGAAAAACAAGCCTCGATTAATCGCGCTGAAGGTCAGGCTGGCGCGATTTTGGCGATTGCAGAAGCGAGCGCAGAGGCTATTCGCCAAACTGCCGCAGCGATCCGCGAGCCAGGTGGTGCGGATGCGGTGAATTTGAAAGTGGCTGAGCAGTATGTCGCTGCCTTTGCAAATTTAGCGAAAACTAATAATTCCATCATCGTGCCTGCGAATATGAGCGATATGAGTGGCTTGATCGCGAGCGCAATGCAAGTGGTGAAAGCACAGAAATAATGCATAAATGTGCATAGTCAATACACATAAGCTGGGCAGCTTCTAGCAGGAAGTTTTATTTTTATGTGACAACTTAGTTGGAATAAGCAAAACCACCGTCTTCAGTAATGAACGGTGGTTTTGTTTTTTTGCTACACAGGTAAGAATTTTGGTGTAATTTTATCTAATTGTTTTTATACTTAAATTCCTCAAAACCCTTAAAGGTGCTGCTATGGAGTTGTATAAAAACAAGTGCTTGTCTGAACTCAATACGCAAGGCAAAGTGCGCCGTCAGTTTTTATGTTGTGCGCTGTTACCGCTCAATTTTTTTAGTGTAATGACTAACGGGCAAGCGCATGACGCAATTGAAATGCCTGCTGAGTTGCCAAGTGTAGATCGAGATAGTTCATCCACTTTAGCCTTAGTCCTTCCGCAAACCTTGTCCGATGTACGTCAATTGGAGCCCAATATCGCTGATTATTTAATGAGTGAAAAATTAGACGGCGTGCGTGCGTATTGGGATGGTAAACAATTATATTTTCGTAGTGGTCGCGTGATCGCAGCGCCTACTTGGTTCACTGAAAAATTTCCTGCGCATCCTCTGGATGGCGAGTTATGGATGGGGCGAGGGCAATTTGAGCGTCTGTCTGGCGCGGTAAGGCGGCAACAGGCCAATGATGATGAATGGCGGCAAATTCAATATTGTTTGTTTGAATATCCTTTAGTGACAGGTGATTTTCGTCAGCGTTTTATGGCCTTACAAAATATCGTCCAAAAACTAGCGATCCCATGGCTACGCATGATTCCGCAAGAGCCAGTGAAATCTGTGGCGCAACTTGAGGCGAAGTTAAAACAACTGAGTTTACAAAAAGCTGAAGGCTTGGTTTTGCATTACGCTAAGGCGGAGTTTCAAGCGGGACGCAGCGCCTTCGTATATAAATTAAAACCTCAACATGATGCCGAAGCCAAGGTGATCGCTATCCAAGCAGGCCAAGGGAAATATCATGGAATGATGGGTGCTTTATTGCTAGAAACGCCTGAAGGGAAACACTTCAAACTTGGCACTGGATTTGACGACGAGATGCGCAAAAATCCACCTGAGGTTGGGACTTTGATCACGTATCGGTATCGCGATTGGACGGCAAATGGCTTGCCAAAATTTGCGAGTTTTGTGCGTGTTTATCATCCCGAATAAGTCAGGATAATTCGAGATAATTAAAAAAATTGCGACGGCTGAGCTAGTACAGATAAGTTGATCAAGGTGATGCTCAAGGTGATGTTCAAGCTTAATCAACCTTATATTTTTTCTTTAGTGTTTCGATGAGGCCAGAGCTCTTTATCTTGTCAAATGCTAGGCGTATTTTTTCTATAGTTGTTGCTTCAGTTTTTTTGTTAATAGCGAAATAGAGTGAGAATTCATCGTTGAGCAAATAGACCGGCTCTATGCTGTCTTTGGCATACGCTAGTTGGCTGAGCTCATAATTTGCTCCGCCATTAGTTGCAAGGATGAGATCAACGCGTTTAAAGAAAAGTTTTTTGACGTTCGAAGTAGTGGTCGGCGCCTCGTCGATCTGACTGCGTGGGAATAGACCGCGTTCCATCACTAATTGTAAACTGGATGTATCACGTACTATGCTGACCCTGTATTTTTTAAGATCATCTACGCCTTTGATCTTGATGTCTGTGCGTTCCTTGAGTTTAAATAGCCATAGTTTTCTGAGTCCGATTGGGCCTATCCATTCAAAGAGCTCTTCGCGTTCAGGTGTTCTTGTCGTCGTATAAAGTAAGGTATTTGCTTCTGTGCTAGCGTGTTGATAAGCGCGGCTCCAGCTTAATGTCGTGTAATTCGCATCGATTCCTGCTTCCTGTAAAACTGCTTGCAGTAATTCAGTCGAGTAGCCAGTCAAACTGCCTTGATGCTCGTAGCTATAGGGAGGCCAAGATTGTGTGTAAATTTGTAAGGTCTGCGCCCGCGATGGGGCGTTCAGCGCGATAAGCGACAAGGCTAAGAATATTTGAGACAGAAGCAAGCACGGTGCACGCATATTGCGCTCAATATCTAGAAATAATGATGCTGTATGGTAATGCTGAAAAGCTGGCCTTGCAAGGAATGCGACTTTTTGTACAACACAAATACAATGAGGGGATTTCGCCCCTCATTTATATCGGCTAACAAAGCTAAATTTAGCTTAGCTTTGTTTTAAACCGCTGCTTCTAAGAACTCCTGTTGCTCCAACCAGTCCGCTTCTAGCTGATCCAATTCTTTGACAACATAGGCTTGATCTAATAAGAGATTTTTCAATTTCTCTTTATTGGCATCATCGTAAATAGCGCTATCTTCTAATTGCTTACTGTAGTCATCCTTTTTCAGATTTAACTTCGCCATTTGTTCTTCTAGCCGTTTGATTCTGGTTTCTATAGGCTTGCGTAAGGCGGCAACGCGTTGGCGTTCTTCCGCATCGCGGCGTTTACGTTCCTTGTCATCAATCGGGGTGCTTGGTACCGGCTGTGCCTGCGGCAATGCGGCTGCTTTTTCCTTGGATTTAACCGGTAGTGTTGCGGTATTGCTTGCCGCATTGGCGGCTGCCGCAGCTTGTTCAAGTTTGGTTTTGTACAGCCAATCTTTATAGTCATCGAGATCGCCATCGAAGGGTAAAAGCTTACCATCGGCGACGATGATGAATTGGTCGGTCGTGGCGCGTAATAAATGACGATCATGTGAGACCACCACCAGTGTGCCTTCAAATTGCGCCAAGGCCTCGGTTAAGGCTTCTCGTGTTTCTAAATCTAAGTGATTGGTAGGTTCATCGAGCAGCAAGAGGTTAGGGCGTTGCCACACAATCATGGCGAGTGCTAGGCGGGCTTTTTCGCCACCGGAGAAGGGCGCAATTGGACTGGTAACCATGCTACCTGGGAAGTTAAATCCACCTAAGAAATTACGTAATTCTTGTTCGCGCACGTCGGGTGCGATATGTGCCAAATGCCAGAGCGGCGATTCATCGTGGCGTAGCATTTCTACCTGGTGCTGGGCGAAGTAGCCTATCGATAAACCCTTACCCGTGGTGATCGTACCTGTGAGTGGCGGTAGTTCACCGACGATGGTTTTGATCAGCGTTGATTTACCAGCACCATTGATGCCGAGTAGGCCAATGCGTTGACCAATTTGCAGCGAAAATTTAACATCGCCAACAATTTTCTTTTCGGTAAAGTTATGGTCGGTTTGCGATTCTATGCGGTACCCACAATCCACATCGTCCATCACCAACATAGGATTAGGCGCACTTAATGGCTCGCGGAATTCGAAAGAAAATTCTGCTGCAGCACGTAAAGGTGCCAGTTCTTCCATTTTCTCCAAAGCTTTAATACGACTTTGCGCTTGTTTTGCTTTAGACGCTTTGGCGGCAAAGCGATCAATGAAGGATTGCAAGTGAGCACGTTTGCGGTTTTGTTTTTCGATAGAACTCTGCGCGAGTATCAATTGCGCTGCGCGTTGACGTTCAAAAGCAGAGTAGTTACCTGAATAACGTTTGAGCTTGCGTTCATCGATATGCACGACGACATTCACAACGCCATCCAAGAAATCTCTGTCATGTGAAATGATAATCAGGGTGCCTGTGTAACGCTTGAGCCAGTCCTCCAACCAGATAATTGCATCTAGATCCAAATGGTTAGTCGGTTCATCAAGTAGTAGTAAATCTGATTTACACATCAAGGCTTGTGCCAGATTCAAACGCATACGCCAACCACCTGAAAAACTGGCGACGGATTGTTCCATTTGCTCAAGCGTGAAACCCAAACCTAACAATAATTGTTCCCCGCGAGAGCGCACCGTATAGGCATCGGCATCGGACAAGGCACCGTACACTTCGCCAATCGCAATCCCATTGTCATGCGATTCTGGTTGCGCTTCCAATTCAGCTAATTTAGCTTCGAGCTTGCGTAGCGTGACATCGCCATCAATCGCGTAGTCAATCGCACTGCGTTCTAAGGGGGGCGTCTCTTGAGCGACGTGCGCGAGTTGCCATTTGGCTGGGAATTCTATGCTGCCTTGATCGGGATGTAATTCGCCTCGGAGCATAGCGAACAGACTGGATTTGCCGGCACCGTTCGAACCGATCAGGCCGATCTTGTCTCCGGGATTGAGCGTGACATCGACGCTGTCGAAAAGTGGCTTAGTGCCGCGGGCGAGGATGACCTGTTGAAGACGTATCATGTTTGACTAACAAAAATAAGGAGTAGTGAACTACAAAAAATAAAAATGCTCAAAACGCTATGCGGCGCTTTGAGCGATAAAACTAGTGCAAGAAAAAAACGAGGCGACCTTAATAGTAATTCTCAGTCGCGATTTAATTACCTTCTTGGAGTTGCTCAGCAGTGAGCAGGAATACCATATCGTCACCTGCACTGGTTGATAACCAAGTTAAACCGTATTCAGCAAAGGCTTCTTCGGCGAACACGCGTTCATTACCAATTTCCACCATCAAGATGCCATTGGGTTTGAGTCTGGACGCAGCGCCAGCAACAATTTTACGGACTAAATCCATACCGTCGTCACCACCGGCCAAGGCTATTTGCGGTTCGTGCAAATACTCTTTGGGTAGTTTGCTCATGGAGCTCGAATTCACATACGGTGGATTGGTGATGATCATATCGTAGAGTTTGTCGGGCACCTTGCTGTACAAGTCTGATTCAATCAAAGTGATGCGATCTTCTAGCTCATAAGTAGCAATATTCCTTGCCGCAACGGCTAATGCATCTTTAGAAATATCAACCGTATCAACATGAGCGTTTTCAAACGCATCGGCCAGCATGATGGGCAAGCAACCTGAGCCTGTACATAGTTCCAAAATGTCAGTTACTTCTTCAGGATCTTGTACCCACGGTGTAAAACGTTCTGGTATCAATTCGGCGATAAATGAGCGTGGCACGATCACGCGCTCATCAACGTAAAAATTATACGTACCTAACCAAGCTTCATTCGTAATGTAAGAGGCTGGAATTCTGTCGGTAGCGCGCCGTTCGATCACCGCAATCGCCGCATCAATTTCATGGGGCAATAAGCGGGCATCTAAGAACGGCTCGATTTTGTCTAACGGTAATTTTAAAGTGTGCAGCAACAAATAGGCGGCTTCGTCCAAAGCATTGGCACTGCCGTGGCCGAAAAATAGTTGTGCCGTATTGAAACGGGTCACCGCATAGCGCAACAGGTCGCGTAGTGTTTGAAACGGGAGCGTGTTTGAGTTCGTCATAATAATTCTAGTTTAGTAAAAGGTTTTCCAACGCACGACGATAAATGTTTTTGAGCGGATCGATGTAGCGCACTTCGATATGTTCATCAATTTTGTGGATGCTGCCATTGGGAGGACCAAATTCAACCACTTGCGGACAAATTTTTGCGATGAAACGTCCGTCCGAGGTACCACCCGTTGTCGATAATTCTGTTGTCACTCCAGTCTCATCTTTAATCGCCTTGGCCAGAGCATCGCTCAAATTACCTTTCGGGGTTAAGAAAGGATGACCACCGATAGTCCATTTTAGATCGTACTTGAGTTGATGCTGGTCGAGAATCGCATGCACGCGTTGTTGTAGACCTTCGGCTGTGCTGGCGGTAGAAAAACGAAAATTGAAGTCAATAACCACTTCACCTGGAATCACATTGGAGGCACCTGTACCACCATGAATATTGGAGATTTGCCACGAAGTCGGTAAGTAATATTCGTTACCGAGATCCCAAACTTCTGCGACTAAAGCACTTAAGGCGGGGGCAGCGGTATGTATGGGATTTTCAGCGAGTTGTGGATAGGCGATATGGCCTTGTATGCCTTTCACGGTGAGTTTGCCGGACATGGTGCCGCGTCGGCCATTTTTTATGGTATCGCCTAATACTTCACTAGACGTAGGTTCGCCGACGATGCAATAGTCCAATTGTTCGCCACGCTCTTTGAGCAGATTACAAACGACGATAGTGCCATCGGTGGCTGGACCTTCCTCGTCACTGGTGATGAGAAATCCGATAGAGCCATTATGATCGGGATGCGCCGCGACAAATTCTTCGGTTGCCACGACGAATGCGGC
The DNA here is from genome assembly GCF_042432465.1 of Affinundibacterium danionis. Taxonomy (NCBI): domain Bacteria; kingdom Pseudomonadati; phylum Pseudomonadota; class Betaproteobacteria; order Burkholderiales; family Oxalobacteraceae; genus Affinundibacterium; species Affinundibacterium danionis. The sequence goes on from NZ_JBHLXJ010000002.1 coordinate 450,414, forward strand.
AATCGAGGTTTTCATGTCTGCCGCACCACGTCCGTATAATTTTCCATCTCGGTGCGTCGGCGCAAACGGCTCAGATTGCCATTGCGTCACAGGTCCAGTCGGAACCACGTCGGTATGTCCCGCGAATACGACTAGAGGCTGTGAGTTGCCGCGACGTGCCCAGAGATTGGTGACATCGCCAGATTGTATGGTTTCACAAGTAAAACCCAATGGCGTCAATAAATTGATTAAGGTGTTTTGACAGCCTTTATCTTCAGGAGTGACGGAATCTAGGGCGATTAATTGTTCTGTCAGTGCGAGCGTTTTACTCATGAAAATTTACTTTTCTTGAAAAATGGATGAATACAGTTGGTCGCTAAATCCAACACCAACATAGTCGAGTGTGTTATCGCCAATTTGTAGAACGGGGCGCTTGATGAGTGAGGGATTTTCCAGTACCAAGGCGAGTGCACCAGCTTTGCTTGCAGCTTGATTTTTTTGTTCCTCCGATAAGGCGCGCCAACTCGTCCCTTTGCGATTAATCAGCGTATCGAAGTCGATTTTTTTTAGCCAAAGTTCGACTTGCTCTGCGCTTAAACCCTCTTTTTTGAAATTGTGAAAATCAAACGGGATAGCCTGTTGTTCTAACCAAGTGCGCGCTTTTTTTACGGTATCGCAGTTGGGGATGCCAAATAGAGTAATGCTTGCTGGTGCTTTCATATTACATGTTCAGATTAAATTCAGTGAAGGTTGCTTCAGTATGGTGTTCTGGCTCTGGTTCGGCCTGTGCTTTTTGATTTAAGGCCGTGTCATTGTTGAGCAACCACAATAGATTGTTGGCCGAATCTGCATTGGCCAAACCTTCTTCTTGCGTAATCAGACCGTCTTTAATCAATTGCAAAAGTGCGCGTTCGAAGGTTTGCGAACCTGGCGCCAAGCTTTTCTCAATCGCTTCTTTAATTTGGAAAATATTTCCTTGTTCAATCAACTCAGCGACATAGCGGGTATTCAACATAATTTCAACCGCTGGACAGCGACCGCCATCAATCGCTTTGATTAGTCGCTGCGAAATAACGGCTTTGATTGCCGACGCCAAATCTAAGAGTAAAGCGCTGCGATTTTCAATCGGGAAAAAGCTAATGATACGATTCAAGGCTTGATAACTATTATTCGCATGCAGCGTTGCTAAAACCAAATGGCCTGATTGGGCGTACGCAATAGCAGCCATCATCGTCTCTAAATCACGGATCTCACCGATCAGAATACAATCTGGTGCTTGACGTAAAGAGTTGCGTAATGCGGTTTTTAAACTGTCGGCGTCAGTGCCGATTTCGCGTTGATTGACAATAGATTTTTTGCTGCGGAATAAATATTCTATAGGGTCTTCAATCGTTAAAATATGGCCCGTTTTTACTTCATTGCGGTAGTCGAGCATAGAAGCAATCGAAGTTGATTTACCAGATCCAGTGGCGCCTACCACCAAAATTAAGCCCCGTTTTTCCATAATTAATTCTGAAAGCACGGGTGGTAAATGCAAAGTAGAAAATCCCGGAATGTGTCCGGGTACAAAACGGAAAACTGCGGAAGTTGATCCACGTTGTCGAAATGCGGATAGACGGAAACGACCAACTCCAGTCATGCCTATACCAACATTGAGCTCGTTTTCGCGTTTGTATTGTGCAATCTGTTCTGCAGACAAGACTTCTGCCAGCAAAGCCATAATATTATCTTCATCCATGCGTTGTTGATTGATGGGGAGGAGATTGCCATTGATTTTTAAATGAATAGGCGAATTAATGGCAAAGAACATGTCTGACGCATTTTTGTCCTTCATTAACTGAAATAAACGATCCATTGCCATGATAATTCCCCTGTAAAGTAAAACCTATTTTATGTTATGACTTTGTTCAAATGCTGACGCCGTTAATTGAGCAAAATTAAGCGAGATTGAACCCAAAAAAACTGGATATTAAGCGCCGCGCAGCAATTCGTTGATGCTGGTTTTGGAGCGAGTTTGTGCGTCAACGCGTTTTACAATCACTGCGCAATACAGACTGTATTTACCGCAGGCTGATGGTAAGTTGCCAGAGACAACAACAGAACCTGCTGGGATGCGACCATAGCTGACTTCACCAGTTGCGCGATCATAAATCTTAGTCGATTGACCGATATATACGCCCATAGAAATCACAGAGTTTTCTTCCACGATGACTCCTTCAACCACTTCTGAACGTGCGCCGATGAAGCAATTGTCTTCAATGATAGTGGGATTGGCTTGCATAGGTTCCAGCACGCCGCCAATGCCAACGCCACCAGATAAATGTACATTTTTACCGATTTGCGCGCATGAGCCAACGGTTGCCCATGTGTCGACCATGGCGCCTTCATCGACATAAGCACCGATGTTGACGTAAGACGGCATCAGGACCACATTTTTACCAATGAAACTACCGCGACGCGCCACCGCAGGTGGTACTACGCGGAAGCCGCCTTTGGCGAAATCTTCAGCCGTGTAGCTGGCAAATTTGGTTGGGACTTTGTCGAAAAATTGCATATGCTCGCCAGATGGCATCACGATATTGTCTTCCAAGCGGAAAGACAGTAACACGGCTTTCTTGACCCATTGATTAACATGCCATGCACCATCGATTTTTTGTGCGACTCGCAAGCTACCAGAATCGAGTTGTTCTAAGACGTGAGCCACGGCTTCGCGTAACTCTGCTGGTGCATTTTTAGGAGAAAAATTAGTACGGTCTTCCCAAGCTTGATCAATGATGTTTTGTAATTGCTGTGTCATGACGTTATTTTTAAGTAAAGTGAATTAATGGGTGAAGATAGAAATTGCGGGCTGGTGTTATTGCGCTTATTGTGTTCGTTGCGTTTTTACTGCGCTTGCATTAATTGCCTAGTGTAAGCAGCTATTCTCTGTGCTGCTTCCATGCATTCTTCAACTTCAGCGACTAGAGCCATTCGAATGCGATTGCTGCCAGGATTGATGCCATGCGCTTCACGAGCCAAAAAACTACCTGGTAAAACGGTCACATTATAGTCTCGGTAAAGACCTTGCGCGAACTCTGTGTCAGAGATTTGAAGATGCTTATCGACGCCTGCCCATAGGTAAAAAGCAGCGTCAGGTAGTGCAACATCGAGGACTTCTTGTAGAACGGGAGTAACTTGAGAAAATTTCTTCACGTACAAAGCGCGATTCTCGATCACGTGCTGTTCATCGTTCCAAGCTGCAATCGATGCCGCTTGTATGCTAGGCGACATCGCGCCACCGTGATAGGTGCGATACAGCAAAAACTGTTTGATGATATTGGCGTCGCCAGCCACAAAACCCGAGCGCATGCCAGGAACGTTTGAACGTTTCGAAAGGCTGGATAGCGTAATTAAGCGAGGGTAATCATTGCGACCTAAAGCACGCGCTGCGGCTAAACTGCCCAGAGGTGCGGTTTCACCAAAATAAATTTCGGAATAACATTCGTCGGCAGCAATCACAAAGTTATAGCGATCCGATAATTCAAACAGCTCTTTCCAATCGTTTAGTGTCAAAACCGCACCGGTTGGGTTGCCGGGGGAGCAGACATACAATAATTGTGCGCGTTGCCAGATGGCTTCTGGAATTTGGCTAAAATCGGGAGCGAAATTTTTAGCCGGATTGGCATTGGCAAAATACGGCTCAGCACCCGCTAAATAGGCTGCACCTTCATAAATTTGGTAGAAAGGATTTGGGCACATCACGATAGGTGCGCCGTGGCTATTCTTACTTGGATCTATCACCGCTTGCGCCAGTGAAAATAGCGCTTCACGTGAACCGTTGACTGGCAAAATCTGTGTTGCCGCGTCTAATGCTGGAATGTTATAACGTTGCGCTAGCCAATTGCTAATTGCGACTCGCAAGCCTTCTATACCATTGGTCGATGGATAATTGGCCAAACCATTCAAGTTTGCGACCAAGGCATCTTTGATTAATTGCGGCGTGGCATGCTTAGGCTCGCCTAGACCAAGACTGATAGCACTGTAATCGGGATTAGGGGTTATGCCGGCAAACAGACGTTTTAATTTTTCAAACGGATAAGCTTGTAGTTTTTCTAAATTGGGATTCACGGACAAATTCACTTAAAAATACGGAAAAAATAAGAATTAAAATTAAAACTTTTGAATTGGGTTATTGCACCGCCGTAGCCTGTTAGCCTAGATATTTTTTTAGAAGCAAAGAATCAATAAGTCAGATACCTAAATAAGCTCGTATTATAGCCGTGCTTGCTGTGCGCTAACGAGCAAGTTGAGAGAAGTTCAGAGCAATCTCTCAATAAACTGTGAAGGTCTGCGTTTTTTAGCGTCGTCAGTCCATCAAAATCTGCAAAACTAGGCCGTCAGAATGTTATGATGTGCGGTCTTACTTGTTTGAATGGTAAGTTGAATGCTAAAAAAATTGTCATCTGCCATCACGTTTTTGTAGAAAAGAAAGATCTTTGAATAGCGTGTTGGAAGCAGATTCAATTTGTGTATTTTGGTCTAAAAATCGATAAATAAAAACAACGTGCGCTTAACTTCTATTAAATTGGCTGGATTTAAATCCTTCGTCGATCCCACTCATTTTCATGTTCCCGGTCAATTAGTAGGTGTGGTTGGTCCGAACGGCTGCGGCAAGTCAAATATTATTGATGCCGTGCGCTGGGTCTTGGGTGAATCTAAAGCTTCAGAATTGCGTGGTGAATCCATGCAAGACGTTATTTTTAATGGATCTACACATCGTAAACCTGCCGGGCGTTCTTCGGTTGAATTGGTTTTTGATAACAGTTTGGGTAAAGCGGCGGGGCAGTGGAGTCAATACGCCGAGATTGCCGTTAAACGGACTTTAACGCGCGATGGTACATCGACTTACTATATTAATGGGCAGTCGGTACGTCGTCGTGATATTCAAGATATTTTCTTAGGTACAGGTCTGGGGCCACGCGCTTACGCGATTATCGGTCAGGGCATGATTTCTCGCATTATTGAGTCGCGACCAGAAGAATTGCGCGTATTTCTGGAAGAAGCTGCTGGTGTGTCACGCTACAAAGAACGCCGCCGCGAAACCGAAAATCGCATTCACGATACTCACGAAAATTTAGTGCGGGTCGAAGATATCTTGCGTGAGCTAAACAATAATTTAGAAAAACTGGAAGCGCAGGCGGTGGTCGCTAATAAGTACCACTCTCTGCAAGCGGATCAAGAAGAAAAACAAAAACTGTTGTGGATGTTACGCAAACGTGAAGCTGCAACCGAACAGAAAAAGCATTTTGCCGAAATCGAAAAATGTCAGCTTGATCTGGAAGAACAAACCGCCAAGCTACGTCATGTAGAGTTAGAACTAGATCAAATGCGTCAGGCGCACTATGCGGTTGGCGATAAGATGCATCAGGCGCAAGGTAATTTGTACCAAACTAATGCTGAGATCGGTAGCTTAGAAGCGCAGATTAAGTTCGTGATCGAATCGCGTGCTCGCTTGCAATCGCAACTCAATTCGCTGTCTGCGCAACGCGACCAATGGCAGCGTCAAGGCCAGCAATTCCAAGATGACTTAGTCGATGCGGAAATGCACGTGGAAGAATTGGCGATGCGTAGCGAGCAGGCGCAAGAGGCCGTAGCGCAGCAGAACGAAAAAATCCCTGCGTTAGAGCAAATCTGGCGTGACGCGCAACTCAAGTCGACAGAGTCACGCGCCAAAATCATGCAGATGCAACAGCAGATAGAACTCGAATCTGCGCATCAACGCAATGCATCGAATATCTTAAATACTTTAGCAGTACGTCGTGAACGTCTGAATCAAGAGAAGCAAGGTCTGGTTATTCCAGATGCTTCGCATTTGCAAAATCTGTCTTTGCAACTTGAAGAAAAAAAGCAGATGTTAGAAGAAGTGACGATGCAAATGGACGAGGCGCAAGAGCGTTTGCCGCAGTTGGAAGAAGAGCGTCGTTCCGCGCAAACGCAAGTAAATCAAGACACCGCACAATCAGCGCAGCTCGATGCCCGTCTTGCAGCACTGAAATCATTGCAAGAAAAAGTTGAAAGTCAGGGCAAAGTTCAACCTTGGTTAGCCAAACATGAGTTAGAAAAATTGCCGAAATTATGGCAAAAAGTACAGATAGAAAATGGCTGGCAAACTGCGCTGGAATCTATCTTGCGTGAACGTACTTCGGCACTGGAGATGTCGAATTTGGAATGGGCAAAAGCCTTTTTTAATGACGCACCGCCAGCTAAATTAGCGCTCTACGCACCCCAAGTGATTGCACCGGTTGCAATGGTCGAGGGCTTAAAGCCATTGCTCAGTTTGTTGCAACTCAATGATGCGGGTGTCCGTAGCGTGATGCAAGACTGGCTGCACAATGTATACATTGCGCCAGACGCGCCGACTGCTTTTGCAGAGCGCGCTAAATTGCCCGCCGGTGCTTGCTTCATTACCAAAGAAGGTCATCTAATCAGTGCTAATAGCGTGCGATTTTATGCGGCCGATTCAGAACAAGATGGCGTACTCGCACGGCAACAAGAAATTGACAATGTCGCTAAGCAGGCGCGTGCGCAACATCTCCTGGCTGATGAAGGTAAAACGCGAGCAGTTCGCGCTGAAGCACAGTTAAGCCAGGCCACACAAAGTTTGCAAGAGTTACGAGTACGGGTTGCTGGTTTGACGCAATCCGTTCATAGCTTACAAATCGAATACATGAAATTGACCGAGGTGCAGGAACGCTTTAATCAGCGTAGTACACAAATTCTTTCTGATTTAGCAGAAATCGCCGAGCAAGAGCAGGAACAACAAACTGCGCGCGCTGAGTCAGAAGCTAAGTTTGAAGAGCTGGATATTGCATTGGCCGAAATGCAGGAAACGCATGAAGATGGACAAACGGCTTTTCTAGAAAAAGAACAGCATTTAAATGATGCACGTTCTCGTTTGCGTGATTTGGAATTGGCTGCGCAAGAAGCCAGTTTTGCTGAGAAAACGCATCGCGTCAAAATGGAAGAACTCAAGCGTAATATCGCCACCGCCTTAGAGCAGTCTTCGCAGTTATTTGCGAATATGCAGCAAGGTCAGCTTGAATTGGAGAGCATGGATGAGCAGACTGCGCATGCTGGCTTACAGACATTGTTGGAAAAGCGTAGTGATCAGGAACGGGTGTTAGCGGATGCGCGACATGAGCTGGATCAGTTGACTCAAAAACTGCGCCACGCAGAAGAATCAAAAATGCAAGTAGAGCGTAGTTTGCAACCGCAACGTGATCGCATCGTCGAGCTGCAACTGAAGGAGCAAGCAGCGCGCCTCAATCAAGAACAATATGAAGAGCAGTTGCGTAATTTTGAGGTTGATGAAGCCGCCCTCGAAGAAAAATTACATGATGATTTGAAGCCGTCTTATTTGCAGGGTGAAGTCACGCGTTTAACCAATGCCATCGCAGCACTTGGTGCGGTCAATCTGGCCGCCTTAGATGAGCTGGCACAAGCGACCGAACGTAAAACTTTTCTAGATGCGCAGTACGCCGATTTGACGGAAGCGATTACGACGCTGCAAGATGCCATTCAGAAAATCGATATCGAGACTCGCGATTTATTGCAAGATACATTTAATCGTGTGAATCATCATTTTGCTGAACTATTCCCTATCTTGTTCGGCGGCGGTCAGGCAAAATTGATTATGACGGGTGATGAAATTCTTGATTCTGGTGTGCAAGTGATGGCGCAGCCACCGGGCAAAAAGAATGCGACGATTCACCTGCTATCAGGTGGTGAAAAAGCATTGACCGCGACCGCTTTGGTGTTCTCGATGTTCCAATTAAATCCAGCGCCATTCTGCCTACTTGATGAGGTTGACGCACCGCTGGATGACTCAAACACAGAACGTTTCTGTAATATGGTGAAACGTATGTCTAGCAATACACAATTTTTATTTATCTCCCACAATAAAATTGCAATGGAAATGGCACAACAATTGATTGGCGTTACCATGCAAGAACAGGGGGTTTCTCGAATCGTTGCGGTCGATATGGAATCGGCAGCAAGTTTAGTAGGTGAGGGTTAAGCAGCATGTCAGAATTAACGATGAGTTTGATCATTGCAGGTGGCGCATTTGTAGTGGTGGTTTATATTTATAGTAAATGGCAGGAATATCGTGCCCGAAAAAGTGTAGATCGCGCTTTTTCTGGTAAACATGACGATGTCTTGATGAATGCCCGCGATGATGCAGAGTTGGTACGTCAGGAGCCTCAATTTGATCAAGAAGAATTGGCGAGCATGGATGAGGAAGCACTTGCATCGCCTTCTACTGATAATCAGGCACACAGTGCCAAACCTGATTTCGATGCCACGATGTATGGTAAGGAATTATCAGTTGATGACTTAATTGATTGTGTCATCCCGCTCGAATTTGAAGCGCCGATTCGTGGTGAAAAATTACTGAAAGAAGTCAATAACTTGAAATATGTCGGACGTAAGCCAGTGCATTTCATCGGTTTAACCCATGATGGTAAGCGTGATGAAATCGCCCATGGCGGCGCGTACACGGCGCTGTTCGCTGGTGTGCAAATGGTCAGTCGCAGTGGTCCTTTGAATGAATTGGAGTATTCCGAATTCGTTAGTAAATTGCGTGAGATCGCTGATCGTCTCAATGCACATTCGGATGTGCCCGACATGAATCGTGTGATGTCAAATGCACGTGAATTGCACCAATTCGTCGCCGAACACGATGCGCAGTTGAGCGTGAATGTCTTATCCAATGGTGCGCCTTGGGATATTACAACTTTATTAGGCGCATTGGAAAAGCAGGGCTTCGATGTCCGCCCTGACGGACGCTTGGTGATGCCAGATGGTGATGTCGGTAATTTGTTCACCTTATCCACTAATGTGAGTGCGAGTGAAACCGTCACATCCAAATTAACTTTGTTACTGGATGTGCCTTGTGTGTCGCCCGACTTGGAAGGCTTCGGTGTCATGGCGAAATGCGCGCGCTCCTTGGCTTCTCGCTTAGGTGGAACGGTGGTTGATGATGGAAACAATCCTATTTCTGATCAAGCGCTTAGCGAAATTGCTGACCAGGTTCGTGAATTTTGTAACGCCATGGCTGTGGCGGAAATTCCAGCCGGCTCACGCCGCGCTAAGCGCCTGTTTAGTTAAGTGAACTAATTGAACTAATTGAGTTACTTGAGTTACTTGAGTTACTTGAGTTAATTGAGTCGAACGCTTGAACATGCAAAATGATTTATTTGGTGCTAACTCCGTAGGGCAATCCACGCCTGAGCAAGAGTCCTTGCCAGAGTTAGCGCAGCGCTTACGTCGTGAGCTAACACAACACGGCTATCACTATTACACCTTAGATGCGCCCACCATTCCCGATGCGGAATACGACAAGCTTTTCCAGCAATTGCAAATGCTGGAGCAGCAGCACCCTGAATTGAAAACACCAGATAGTCCTACGCTGAGAGTGGGCGGTACCATACTGCCTGAATTTTCTCAGGTGCAGCATGCGGTAGCGATGCTGTCTTTGAATAACGGGTTTGAAGATGAAGACGTGTTTGCTTTTGATCGTCGGGTACGTGAGGGCTTGGCGACCAGCGATCAAGATATTGAGTACGCTATTGATTTGAAATTCGATGGTTTGGCGATAAATTTGCGCTATGTTGATGGCGTTTTCTCGCAGGCGGCAACGCGCGGCGATGGCTATACTGGCGAGGATGTGACTGAAAATATTCGCACGATCCGTAGCGTTCCCTTGCGTTTGCAATGTGAAAACCCTCCTGCTATTTTGGATGTGCGCGGCGAAGTTTTGATGTTTAAAGCTGACTTTGATAAATTGAATCAACGTCAGCGTGATCTCGGTGCGAAAGAGTTTGCTAATCCTCGTAATGCCGCTGCTGGCAGTTTGCGTCAACTCGATTCAAAAATTACCGCGCAACGTAGTTTGCGATTTTTTGCCTATGGCATAGGGCTGTTAGACGGCGCAGAATTGCCCAGCTCGCATCGCGCTTTGCTCGACTGGTATCAAAGCATGGGTATTCCCACCTGTGAAGAAAAAGCAGTGGTCAAAGGCGCGGCATCGTTATTAGATTTTTATCGCGGCATACAAGAAAAGCGCGCGCAATTGCCATACGAAATTGATGGAGTTGTGTACAAAGTGAATCGCTTCGATCAGCAAGAGATTCTAGGTTTTGTATCACGTGCGCCGCGCTTCGCGATTGCGCATAAATTCCCAGCAGAAGAAGCGTTGACGACGGTACTCGATATTGAAGTACAAGTCGGTCGCACTGGTGCCATTACGCCGGTGGCACGTTTGGCGCCCGTTTTCGTCGGTGGTGTGACGGTCACCAATGCGACTTTGCATAACGAAGAAGAAATTCAACGCAAGGATGTACGGGTTGGTGATACCGTGATTGTGCGCCGTGCTGGTGATGTCATTCCTGAAGTGGTGGCTAGTGTTTTAGAAAAAAGACCAGAACAGACTAGTGTATTCGTTTTGCCTAAACAATGCCCTATCTGTGGTTCTGATATTGTGAAGTTAGAAGATGAGGCGATTGCACGTTGCTCGGGTGGTTGGATCAAATGTGCTGCACAGCGTAAAGGTGGCTTATTCCATTTTGCGTCACGTAAGGCCTTGAATATTGAAGGCTTGGGCGAGCAATTGATTGAGCAATTGGTGGACAAAAATGTCGTGACTACTGCTGCAGACTTTTACAAGCTGGGCTTGATGGCTTTGTCCGAATTGGATCGCATGGCGGAAAAATCAGCGCAGAATATTTTGGATGCCTTAGAGACGTCCAAATCCACCACCTTGCCGCGCTTTATTTATGCGTTGGGAATTCGTCATGTTGGAGAATCAACGGCAAAAGATTTGGCCTTGGCATTTGCTGACATGGAAGCATTGATGGCTGCGACCGAAGAACAGTTATTGCAAGTCAATGATGTCGGCCCGGTCGTCGCTCTTTCCATCACGCGTTATTTTGCTGACCCTTTTAATGTGGAATTGGTGAGACAATTAATCGCTTCCGGCATTCATTGGCCTGCAATAGAAAAGCGCGATCTCAGTAACGCCGTGTTTGCAGGAAAAACCCTAGTTTTGACAGGCACTCTACCCACTTTGAGTCGCGAACAAGCAAGTGCCTTGGTCGAAAAAAATGGCGGCAAGGTAGCAGGTTCGGTCTCCAAGAAAACTAGCTATGTGGTAGCCGGCGAAGATGCAGGCAGCAAATTATTAAAAGCCCGTGAGCTGGGGATAGCGGTTTTGTCCGAAGAGGAATTCCTAGTCCTTTGCAATAGCTAATATCGGATGTGCGGTAGGTTGGCGCTGAACAAATTGAAGCCCAGCAAAGCGACAAAGCAATAAAGTAAGACAGCAACACAGCAACTTAAAAACAATATAAAAACTAAAAAATTGGTGAAAGAGATTTATGCAAAAAATAAAAAAAGCTGTTTTCCCCGTAGCCGGATTCGGTAGTCGGTTTTTACCAGCGACCAAAGCACAGCCTAAAGAAATGCTCTCGGTTGTCGACAAGCCGTTGATTCAATATGCGGTAGAAGAAGCAGTCGAAGCAGGCATTACCGAAATGGTGTTTATTACAGGGCGAAATAAACGCGCAATCGAAGATCACTTCGATACCGCCTATGAACTGGAACATGAATTAGAAGCTGCCGGTAAAAACGCTTTGTTGGATATCGTTCGCAGTGTCATTCCTAATAATGTCAATTGTATTTATATTCGCCAGCCCGCAGCGCTGGGCTTGGGGCATGCGGTATTGTGCGCTCGTCCTGTGGTTGGTGATGAGCCATTTGCCGTGTTGTTGGCGGATGATCTGATGGATGTGCGTCCAGGCCAAAAAGGCGTAACGGCGCAAATGGCTGATCTGTATGCACAAGAAGGTGGCAGCATTGTCGCTGTACAAGATGTGTTGCGCGAGTTTACCAATCAATATGGCATCGTCAGTGGTTCCCTCTATAAGCAAAATCTGGAACGTATGCATGGCATCGTGGAAAAACCAAAACCAGAAGATGCGCCATCGACTTTAGCGGTCGCAGGGCGTTACGTGTTATCTGGGAAAATCTTTCACTATTTGGAAAATTTAGGAAAAGGTTCGGGTGGTGAAATTCAATTGACCGATGGCATCGCCGCGATGCTCAAAGACGAGCCCGTATTTGCTTATCGTTGTGATGCAAAACGTTATGATTGTGGTTCCAAATTAGGCTATCTCAAAGCCAGTGTTGCGCTAGGTTTAAAGCATCCTGACGTGGGCGTGGAGTTCGCTAAATATTTGCATGAATTAATGGGTTCTCAATAATTAAGCTTGATGCTAAGCGGAGCTAGAAAACGATGATCTATCCAATTTTAAAAATGGGCGACCCACGTTTGCTCAAAGTATCAGAATTGATCAAAGAATTTGACACGCCCGCGTTACATCAGCTCATCGCGGATATGTTTGAAACGATGCAGCACGCAAATGGCGCAGGCTTAGCCGCGCCACAAATTGGTATCAACTTGCAATTAGTGATTTTTGGTTTCAAACAAAATCCACGTTATCCTGACGCCCCGAATGTACCGGAAACTGTGTTGATCAATCCTGTATTAACACCGCTCTCCGATCAAACCGACGACGCATGGGAAGGTTGTTTATCAGTTCCAGGTATGCGCGGTTTGGTGCCGCGTTGGAGTCGTTTGCGATATGAGGGTTTTGATCAGTTTGGTCAAAAGATTAGCCGCGACGTCGATGGTTTTCACGCACGCGTGGTGCAGCATGAGACGGATCATCTGAATGGCGTGTTATATCCTATGCGGATTAAAGATTTCACCAAGTTCGGGTTTACTGAGGTTTTGTTTCCTGAGTTAGATCCAAATGAGGATGATTGATTTCTCATGTTCATTAAAAGTACGGGGAAGAATGGCAGCTTCAGAATTCAATCTTGTGCATCGATAAAATATTCTAATCTACGCTCTCCTTGAATGAATGTTTGTATGCCGCATTGGCTCACCGCCACAGCTAGAATAGACTCAAAATCCTCTGGTACGTCACGATAGATTTCCATCCAGGTAATGAGTCCATTGTTGCTGGCTGGACGTCTTTGTAACTGAACTTGATGCAGCATTTTATTGCTCAAATCTGCGCGCAATAGTTGCACGCAATGCCTTATGTCGATTGCGTGTTCCTGTTTGCTTTTGTAGTAGATATAGCAGTCCATCCAGTGTACCTATTCGGTCACATCAAGATAGGCGTAGGGTAGCGGGAGGAAGTTTAAAATGGGTCCCATATGACTGCCTAAATGGACTTTACCTTGTTCCTGATCGGCTAATTTCATCTCTACTAGACAAGCGAAGTTTTGGTCGAAATCGCGTTCCGCGCTAACGATCATGCCGCAAGGTTGTGTGGGGTCATTGTCTGAAAATACTTCGGTCGCAATATCTACTGAGTCAGCGGAGACGCGTGCAATTGCCATGCGGCGTTTGAGCTTGCCTAGATATTGACTGCGCGCCACGATTTCTTGACCGGGGTAGCAACCTTTTCTGAAATTTACTCCACCGATTAATTCGAAATTAATCATCTGTGGTACGAATTTTTCTTTGCTTTGCTCTAGCACTTGAGGGACGCCCGCGTGGATATTTCCTAGACGCCAGATGCTCGCATCGACTTTCTTTAAGCTTGCGTCGATCTGCGCTGAAATGTCTATCAGCTTGGTATGGGTCAGTATCCATAGATAGCGTGGTGTGTCGAAGGCATCGTGCACGCGAATGATCGTGCCTGCTTCACCGCTGATTTTGTCATTGATGACTTCAGGTAGTTGAGTAAATTGTGTCAATAAGAATGCCGAGGCTGTTTTGCCACCCAAGCCGATGGTTGCAAATTGTTCGCTAACATCTTCTAATTTAACTTTAGAACGCATCACAAACATTTGTAAGCGCTTTTGTAAGGCGGGTTGTAAGCTACTTGAACATTGCAAAATGATGTTGCCATCTGATTTCCAATACAAGAAACTAGCCAGCATACGCCCCTTTGGGGTGCAATAAGCCGCATAGCGTGCTTGGGTATAGTTCAGATGCTCAACGTCATTACTGAGTTGATTGTGTAGAAAGCTGGCGGCGTCGTCGCCACTCGCTTGGAGTAAGCTTTGGTCTTGTAAGTGGCAGATATAGCCATCTTGCAATTGCGCTAGCGTGGAATTACTAGTGTTGATCGACGAAGCTAATTCAAAAAAATGTTGTGTGCTATTGGGTGCGTTCATATCGTTTGTTGGTTGAGCTTATGTTGAATACGCTTTGCATTGAATTTATGGTGGGCTTATCAATATGCGCAGCGCTGATTTTTTTCCAGTTTTTCTGCCAATGCCGAATGTTCCCATTTACAATGGCACTCATTTTTCGTGATTATCGCAGCAAATTGGAATTAGTGTTCACATGGCTTCTTTGAAAAAATTCTTTGTTTTTTGTACTTTGTTGATTTTACTAACTGCCGCGCTTGGTACTTGGGCCTTTGTGCGTTGGATGGACACGCCTTTGGAGAATGAAAAGAGCGTGGAATTTACCATCAAGAGCGGTAGCAATGTGCGAAGTGCGGCGCGCCAGTTGGTTGATGCGGGTGTGCCGATACAGCCGTATTTTTTTGAGATATTGGCGCGGGTGACAGGTAGGGCGGCTAGCTTAAAAGCCGGTTCTTTTGAGTTGATGCCTCAAGAGACACCACAGCAGCTATTAAGAAAAATCGTAGAAGGTAAGTTTAGTTTGAGTAATTTGAGCATCATTGAAGGCTGGAGTTTCAGACAGATGCGAAATGCAATAGATGCTCATACTGCCATTCGCCATGACACAACAGGTTTGTCCGATCAAGATTTACTAAAGAAAATCGGTAGCCAATACTCACATCCTGAGGGATTATTTTTTCCCGATACTTATTTGTTTGCGAAAAATAGTAGTGATATACAGGTATACCAACAAGCGCATCAGGCGATGCTGAACAAGTTGGATGAAGCTTGGAATAAGCGCGCGACTAATTTGCCCTATAAAGACGCTTATCAAGCTTTAATTATGGCATCCATTATTGAGAAAGAAACGGGACAAGCGTCGGAGCGCGGCATGATTGCTTCGGTGTTCGTCAATCGCCTCCGCTCGGGGATGTTATTGCAGACTGATCCCACGGTTATTTACGGTATGGGTGACAAATTTCAAGGCAATATCCGCAAACGTGATTTGACGACAGACACGCCCTACAATACTTATACCAGAGCTGGCCTACCTCCAACGCCGATTGCTTTGCCTGGCATAGACGCGATTAAGGCGGCCTTAAATCCAGAGCCTAGCAATGCGTATTATTTTGTGGCTCGAGGCAATGGGACCAGTCATTTTTCAGAGAATTTGAATGATCATAATAAAGCGGTGAACAAGTATCAACGTTAGGCATTCTTTATCTATATCATTACAATAAAAATTACGAGATCAGTACATGAGCAATATTACTAAGATGGGCGATCAGTTGGGCAATAAGTTAGACAATCAGGCGGGTTTATTCATCACTTTCGAAGGTATTGATGGCGCAGGAAAGTCGACGCATATCAGTTTTGTCGCAGACGCTTTAAGACGGCGAGGTGTGAACGTTGTTACGACCAGAGAGCCTGGTGGGACAGCTTTAGGTGAAACCTTACGTGGTTTGCTCTTGAACGAAAAAATGCATTTAGAAACTGAAGCTTTGCTCATGTTTGCCGCTCGTCGTGAACATATTGCGCAAGTCATACAACCCGCGCTGGATGCAGGCACTTGGGTCATCTCAGATCGATTTACTGATGCTAGTTTCGCCTACCAAGGCGGAGGACGAAAATTAGACTTAAGTAAGTTGAATGTGCTTGAACAGTGGGTGCATCCGCATTTGCAGCCAGATTTAACTTTACTTTTTGATGTTCCAATCGACGTTGCTAGGACGCGTCTAGATGCGACACGGATATTGGATAAATTTGAGCAGGAGCAGAGTGATTTCTTCACGAATACGCGCAACGAATATTTACGTCGCGCGGCGGAGTTTCCTCAACGTTTTAGAGTGATAGATTCAACTCGTAGTATCGCCGCCATACAGCAAGAGATATCCGAAATCATTGATGCCCTCTGTAAGCAAGCGGCGCGCTCTGATCTAAACGACAGTCATTGAATTATTTGGATATCTGCATATGAGTCACACTATATTCGAATGGCAGCAAGATACTTGGACTAAGATTATGTCCATGCGCGGTCGTATGCCGCATGCTTTTTTATTGTTTGGCGCAGAAGGAATCGGTAAGGCGCAATTTGCCGAACATTTGGCGAAATCTTTGTTGTGTGAATCTGCCGATCCTGATGGACATGCTTGCGGTAAGTGTTTGTCCTGCAATTGGTTTGATCAGTATAGCCATCCTGATTATCGACGGGTGCGACCTGGTTTATTGGATGAAGAAGATGCCGCCGACGCTGGTGCGGGCGAGGCCGCAGAAGAGCCTGAGAAAAAAACAGCCAAAGCCAGTAAAGCACCATCGAAAGAAATCGTGATTGATCAGGTACGTGCTTTGTCCAACTTCATGAATATCTCGACTCACCGCCAAGGTACGCGAGTGGTGGTGATGTATCCAGCAGAAGCATTAAATACACCGGCCGCAAATGCCTTGCTGAAGTCTTTGGAAGAGCCCAATCCGAACACGGTTTTTATTTTGGTCTCGCATAAAATAGATCGATTGTTACCGACTATTTTGTCGCGTTGCCATAAATTGCCATTGACTATGCCTAGCAAAGTTCAAGCAATAACTTGGTTGACAGAACAAGGTGTGAAAGAGCCTGAATCTTGGTTAGCTTTGCAAGGCGGCGCGCCTTTATTGGCCTTGGAAATGGCGCAATCTGAAGATACGAAGGAATTGGAAGAATTCTTGCGCGGTTTGAGTAAGCCAGATTTAGAAACGAGCTTAAAACTCGCCGATAAAATGCAGAAAATGGATATGCCACGCACGGTATCTTGGTTGCAACGCTGGCTGTATGATATTTTTTCTTATAAGCAAAGCGGCAAAATCCGGTATTATCCAAAGTATCAACAAGATATCAGTCGTTTGGCGACGCGTAGTAACAACGATATGTTGATGAAATTGATCAAAAGCAGCCAAGATAGGCAGACTATCGCTAGTCATCCCTTGTCCGGGAAGTTGTTTTTAGAAGATATGCTGTTAGAATATTCTTCGAGTTTTATTTAGATTTTGCTTGGTAACTGCAGACGATGGTCTATCGAAAATCCGTAGCTCAAGTGATTTGATTTAATAACTCTACTCAATGATTCTGCTTAGTTATTCTGTTTAGTGATTCTCTTCAATGATTTTAAATAACGATTTTATAAAGTGATTTTATAAAATTAATTACTGGAATTTGTTATGGCTGACTTACCACAAGATCCTAGCGTGCCGCTCAACATGCCATCGCCTTCGCGACCATCAGTGTTATCACTGGCTATCAAAGAAAAGTCTGCCTTGTTTTCGGCATACATGCCGTTTCTGAAGAATGGTGGAATTTTTGTTCCTACCAATAAATCCTATAAATTAGGCGAAGAAATCTATGTGATTCTGACTTTGTTAGATGACCCTAGTAAATATCCTATCGCGGGCAAAGTCGCATGGGTAACGCCAGCAGGTGCGGGTAATAATAAATCGCAAGGGATAGGTGTGCATTTTCCGAACGATGAAAGTGGTGTGCGTGTGAAGTTGCGAGTAGAGGAAGTATTAGGTAGCAGTATTCGTTCTTCACGTGCTACCCATACGCTGTAACGCCTAATACTCACTGTAACCGTTTCCCTAATTTTCTATGTCGTCTACTCAATTGTCCGCTGTATCGTCTTCTGATTTACCAAACTCGAAAGTATTTTCTCACAGGATCGCGCAACTAGATGATTTGGCGGCCATCGTTGCTATCTATAACTCTACTATTGCTTCTCGTATGGTGACTGCCGATACAGAGGAGATTTCGGTAGAGTCACGCTTGAACTGGTTTCATGAGCATACGCCAGAGAAGCGACCATTGTGGGTTGTTGAAAATGAACAGGCGGAAATCGTAGGCTGGCTTTCATTTTCCAATTTTTATGGCCGCCCAGCGTATTCAGGCACCGCAGAATTATCGATTTACTTACACGAAAGCATGCGCCGACAAGGTTTAGGTCGCTATTTCTTGGAACAGGCCATCGCTTTTGCGCCTCAAATCAAAGTACATACCTTATTGGGATTTATCTTCGGTCACAACGTACCGAGCATGAATCTGTTTGCCTCATTTAATTTCGAAATCTGGGCAAATATGCCGCGCGTCGCGACCTTGGATGGAGTAGAGCGGGATTTGATCATTTTTGGCAAACGAGTTGACAGCTCAACGAAATAGCCTAAGTTTGCCTGATTTTAGACTGCTTATTGGAATGGTCTAATCAACACTTAAATTGGTATCGTCGATATATTGAGACTATTTGAGACTATTAGAAACTAGCAGAGACTACCTGTTCGTATCGTCTTTTTTAGGTAGCGATAGATTATCTACCATCAACTGCATTAAGATTAAATTGCCGCGAAATCAAACGTTTACAGCTTAAACGGAGTAAAATCGAGGCTAATTCACTTCTTCATTGTGGGCTCACTTCTACTTAGCCTACATCAATCAATCAGGAATCTCCACTATGCTGAGCTATCGCCATGGTTTTCACGCTGGCAATCATGCTGACGTTCTCAAACACTTTGTCTTAATCGAATTGCTCAATTATCTGGGGCAAAAAGACACGGCTTATACCTATGTGGATACGCATTCTGGTGCAGGTTTGTATTCTTTAGATACTGGCTATGCGACTAAGAACGCAGAGTTCGAAACGGGTATCGCGCCGCTGTGGGATAGAGATGATGTGCCTGCTGCTTTGCAAGCTTATTTGGATTTAGTGAAGGCCTTAAATCCTAGCGGCAAGCTGCGCTATTACCCCGGTTCGCCTTATTGTGCAAATGAAGTGATGCGTCCGCAAGATCGCTTGCGTCTGTTTGAATTGCATCCTAGTGAAATCAAAATTCTTAGCGAAAATTTCCGTAAGTTAGAAGCACATAAAGCTGAGCAGGGAGAACGTCAAACGGTGCGTGGCAAACGTATCATGATTAATGCTGGCGATGGTTTTGAAGGTCTGAAGGCGATCTTGCCACCACCTTCACGTCGTGGTTTGGTGTTGATCGACCCACCGTATGAAGTTAAGGATGATTACCGTCGCGTTAAGGTTTGTCTGGAGGATGCTTTAGTCCGTTTTCCAACTGGTACATATGCCGTGTGGTATCCGGTTTTATCTCGCATAGAATCTAAACAATTGCCAGATCGTTTAAAACGTATTCCAGCGAATGGTTGGTTGAATGTGACCTTAAGTATTAGTGGCCCGACACCTGATGGTTTTGGATTGCATAGCAGCGGTATGTTTATCATTAATCCTCCTTGGACTTTAGAGGCAACTTTGCGTGAAGTGATGCCTTATTTGGTACGCGTTTTGGGTAAAGATGTTAGTGCTAAATTTGAAATTGAATCCGGTGAAACGGAAACAGTTCGGATGAAAGGTCCTGTGAGAGCCCCAGTAGATCGTAGTTCGCAAGCTCCGGGACGTTCGGTAGCAGCAGGCGGTGTTCGTCTACAAGTAGGTAATTTGCGTACAAAAGCAGGCCTTAGTGCTGGCAGAGGCAATGGCTCAAGCACAGCGCCAGGTGCAAAAGTAAGCCGTGATGCAGGGCAGGGCAAGCGCATCGCGCGTCCTGCGAATCTATCCAAAACACGTTCACGTTAATTTAAAATAAAATCGCTCGAAATAAAATCGTTCGAAATAAAATCGGTGCAGGCTCTGAATTTATTCTAAGCGTGCGCCAAACTCGTTTGTATTTCTCAAGGAGAGCCTTATGCAAAAAATCCTTTTCGCATTCGTGTTGAGCCTAGCAGCAAGCAGCCATTTTGCCCATGCTGATACGATCAAAATTGCGGTCATTGATCCAATGTCGGGACCATTTGCGCCAGTGGGGCAAAATACTTTTAATTCTTTTACTTATCTTGCCGAACGCGCCAATGCTGAAAAATGGGCGGGCGAGCATAAATTGGTCTTCGATGCCTTTGATAACAAAGCAGGGGTACAAGAGAGCTTAAGCTTGCTGCAGACCGTAATCGATAAGGGGTATCGTTATGTTGCTCAAGGCACAGGTTCTGCGGTTGGATTGGCCTTGATTGACGCCATCAATAAACATAATCAACGTAATCCGGGTAAAGAAATTATTTATCTGAATCACGGATCGATTGATCCGGATATGACCAATAGTAAATGTAGCTTTTGGCATTTTCGTTTTGATGCGAATTCGGATATGAAAATGGAAGCCCTCAGCACTTTCATGGCGTCCGATAAAAACATCAAAAAAGTATATTTGATCGGTCAAAACTATTCGCATGGACAACAGGTCGCGCGTGCGGCGAAATCTTATTTGGCACGTAAACGACCTGACATACAAATAGTTGGGGAAGATTTACATCCACTCGCGACAGTGAAAGATTTCGCGCCTTACATCAGCAAAATTAAGGCCTCAGGCGCTGATTCTGTCATCACGGGTAACTGGGGGACTGATCTGGCTTTATTGATTAAAGCGGCCAAAGAAGCTGGTTTGAACGCCAATTTTTATACCTATTACGCCAGCTCAACTGGCGTGCCTACCGCCATGGGGGCCGCGGGTATTGATAAAGTAAAATTGATAGGTTACTGGCATCCGAATAATGTGTCTGTACTAGGCGCGCAATTAACTAAGGGCTTCAAAGATAAATACAAAGACGATTTGTCTTCTGTATCCACTTATTCCTTGATTGCCAGTTTAAGCAAAGCGGTGAAAAAGGCGGGCACGATTGATCCTGTTAAAGTTGCTTTAGCACTCGAAGACACACAAATAGATTTCTTCGGTAATCCAGCTAACATGCGTAAAAGTGATCACCAGATTCAGCAAACTTTGTATTTGTCTAACTGGGTAAAGTTAAATGGTAAAGACGTACAGTTTGATCAGGAAAATACTGGCATGGGATGGCAGACTTTGAAAAAAATTGATGCCTTCGTGGCGGCACAGCCAACTTCATGTCAGATGAAACGGCCTTAATGTTTTTCCTTGCAAGAGGGGCTTGTCTTTATAGCGTATCCCTCTTGTATGAAAGAACAAATCCGGCATGAAGATGTAGATTTGTTGATTAGCCTGAAAGTTCGACGCTTTGGAATTCTTCCTTATTAATCTGCTCAATGGCCTAAGTTATGGCCTGCTACTCTTTATGCTCTCGGCTGGATTGACGCTGATTTTTAGCATGATGGGCGTTCTCAATTTTGCACATGCGAGTTTTTATATGTTAGGTGCCTACCTAGGATATAGCTTGAGTGGTTTGTGGGGGTTTTGGTGGGGCTTATGCTTGGCACCGATGATTACTGGCTTACTTGGCGTCGTGGTCGAACGATGTGCGCTCAGACGCTTGCATGGGCAAGGACAACTTGCTGAGCTGTTGTTTACTTTCGGTCTTTCTTATCTCATCGTCGAATTAGTCCAGCTAATTTGGGGACGTTTGACGGTGCCTTATGCGATTCCCGTGTCCTTGCAAGGCGCATTATTCTCGGTTTATTCCAGCCCATTTTCTTTGTATCGTGGGTTTATGGCCCTTGTTGCGCTCGCCATGTTGGGGCTGGTTTATCTGATGATGACACGAACCCGCATCGGTTTAGTAATACAAGCGGCACTAACTCAGCCTAGCATGGTGGCGGCTTTGGGTCATAACGTGCCACGTATTTTTATGTGGGTATTTGGCACTGGTTGTGCCTTGGCGGGTTTGGCTGGCGCGGTGGGCGGCAGTGCATTTGTGACCGAGCCGGGGATGGCCGCTAGCGTCGGTAGCATCATTTTTGTAGTGGTCGTGTTGGGCGGTATGGGATCTTTGGTCGGGGCCTTTTGGGCATCCTTGTTGATCGCATGCGTACAGACTTTTGCGGTGACGTTGGACTTTTCTTTGCTCAATCTGATACATCGCTTGGTCGGAGATATTTCAAACGATCACTTCGCTTTTGCGTTACTGTCTTTAAGCATCTCGCAAATCGCGCCCATATTGCCGTTTTTGATGTTGGTTTTGATGCTGCTGTGGCGACCCCAAGGCTTGATGGGGCGGCGTCATGTTTAGACGCTTTTTATTGCACTATCGATCTCAATATCGACTGAATTGGGCCAGCGCTTGTATAGCATTGCTGAGTGTCGCTCTCTTATTATTTCCAATCTGTTTTTCGTCCGGTAAGGCCTTATACTTTTTGTCTCAAGCTTGTATTGCGTCTATTTTTGCCTTGTCTTTTAATATGCTGCTTGGACAAACGGGTATGCTCTCTTTTGGACACGCAGTCTATTCTGGGTTGGGCGGATTTGTCGCGATTCATGCGATGAATAAAATCAGCGATGGCGGTTTGAATTTTCCACTCAGCTTAATTCCTGTTGTTGGTGGTTTAGCGGGTGCATCATTTGGCGGAATTTTTGGATGGATTTCTACCAAAAAATCGGGCATCACTTTTTCCATGATTAGTTTAGGCATAGGTGAATTAGTGTTTGCCAGTGCTTTAATGTTTCCCGGCTTTTTTGGTGGAGAAGGCGGAGTTAGTGCAAATCGAGTGTCAGGCGAACCCTTCCTCGGCATTAGTTTTGGCCCACAGATCGAAGTCTGTTATTTGATTATTGCTTGGACCATAGCCGCTACATTGGCTATGTATTTTATTCAAAAAACGCCTTTAGGCAAATTAGCAGAAGCGGTGCGAGATAATGCCGAACGAGTTTCTTTCATCGGTTTCGATCCGCGTTGGGTTCGTTTTTTGATGTTAGTTTTATCGAGTTTTTTTGCAGGTATTGCGGGTGCTTTGTCGGCGATTCATTTTGAAATTGTGAGCGCTGAAAATGTGAGTGCAGTACGCTCTGGCACGGTACTTTTATTCACCTATATCGGTGGGATTAGTTTTTTCTTAGGCCCCGTTGTTGGTGCCGTGCTTGGTGTATTGATGTCTATATTTTTATCTGAATTGACGCCCGCGTGGCAGCTATATACTGGCATCTTGTTTATTCTGGTGGTGGTAAAAGCACCGCAAGGCGTGAGCGGATTGGTGCTTGATTTTCTTAATGCGAGTCAGCGTGCGCGAGCACAAGCCTCGTGGCAAAAGTTTATTGCGCGCTGTGCTGTTTTTGTTACCTCGTTTAGCTGCATTGCTAGCGGAACGATCTTGGCGATAGAAATGTTGTATCGCTTGCGTTTCAAATCAGGCGATGAGCAATTGTTGAGTTTGTTTAATTGGGAATTTAATCCACAGCATGTATTTTCTTGGAGCCTCGCTGTGCTGATGATAGGCCTAGGTATTGGTCTTTGGTATGTTGTAAAACCTAGCGAAGAGGGCGCGTATGAGCGTGCTTAGTTTGAAGCAGGTGAGTCTGACTATCGGTAGTAATAGCATATTACGCGGTGTCGATTTGGAATTGCAACGCGAGGAGCGGTTGGCACTCATTGGCCCCAATGGCGCGGGAAAATCTAGTTTGTTCAATTTAATTTCTGGTCGAAATCCCAGTGCAGGAAAGACCTGTGGTCAGATATTGTTGAACGAGAAAAGTATCTCTGACTTAGCTCCATATCAAATCGCCCGACAAGGTTTGGCGCGCAGTTTTCAAGTCAGCAATGTCTTCACTCACCTAAGTGTGATCGACAATTTATCTTGTGCACTTATGTGGCACTTGGGTTTTCGCTATAGTTTTTGGCATAGATTTTCTCGACAAAAACAGATCCATGCACAAGCAGCCGATTTATTGGAACTGCTAGGACTTAGTGCGCAGAAAGATCACATTGCCGGAGAACTGAGCTATGCGGAACAACGGATTTTAGAAATAGGTATGACGTTTGCCTGTGGTGCACATTGTCTCTTATTGGACGAGCCGACGGCAGGTATGAGTCGTGCCGAAACGGAAAAAACGATCGCATTAATTCGCACTGTAAGCAAGGGAAAAAGCCTGCTAATGGTCGAGCATGATATGCAAGTTGTTTTCGAATTGGCGGATAGGATTGCCGTGATGGTTCATGGAGAAATTATTGCTTGTGATACGCCAGAAAAAATACGTCTGAATGCTCAAGTGCAAGAGGCTTACTTGGGTCATTGGGAGGCCACGATATGAGCGCATTGCTGCAAGTGGAACATCTGCATGCCTATTACGATCAAAGCCATATTTTGCATGGACTGAATTTTGAGATACAGGCAGGTGAAGTTTTAGCTCTGTTAGGTCGAAACGGCGCAGGGCGTTCTACCACTCTAAAAGCAATTATGGGTATGGTACGCGCTGAAGGTAGTATTCGTTATCGGGGCAAACAACTATTAGGATTGCCGAGCTTTAAAATCGCACAAGCCGGTATCGCTTACGTACCGGAAAATCGCGAAATTTTTGCGGAGCTTAGCGTGGAACAAAATCTGCGTTTAGGACAAAAACTCGGGATAAGCAAGCAAACCCCGTGGCAGTTAGAGGAGATGTATGCGTTGTTTCCTATCTTGCTCGAACGTCGTCATACCAAAGCTGGTGTCTTGTCGGGTGGCGAACAGCAAATGTTAAGCCTATCGCGCAGTCTTTTAGGTAATCCTGATTTGCTATTGATTGATGAGCCAACCGAGGGTTTGGCACCTAAGGTCATTGATGTTTTACGCGATTTTTTTATTAAAATTAAACAGCGTGGCATTGCTATCTTATTGGTGGAACAGAAATTGAATTTGGCATTACAAGTGGCAGATCGTTTTTTGATTATGGGACATGGCCAGGCGGTATTTGAAGGTGAGCAACAAGCATTGCTCGCGAACGACATCATTCGTCAGGAATGGTTGGAGGTTGGATGAAGTTGAATGAAATAGAAAATCTGTAGACTTTTTGCTTGATAGATTTGAAAATCATCACAAACACAAACACAAACACAAACACAAACACAAACATAAGAATAAAGAGACAAACCATGACAGTAACTATGCAGATCAATAGTAGCCTCGCTATTATTACCATTGATAATCCACCTGTGAACGGACTGGGGCATGCAACCCGCGCAGCCATCGCAGAATGCCTAAAAGGCGCCGAAGCCAATCCAGAAGTCTTCGCCGTTCTGCTAACGGGTAGCGCAAAGGCTTTTTCGGGTGGCGCGGATATTAAAGAATTTGGGACAGAAAAAACCTTCGCCCAGCCTTCCTTGCCTGCCTTGATAGAACAGATGGATGCCTATACTAAGCCGATTGTTGCAGTGATTAATGGTGTGTGTATGGGCGGAGGTTTGGAGTTGGCTTTGGCTTGTCATTATCGGGGCGCCACTAGCGGTGTGCAGATTGCTTTGCCAGAAGTGAAATTAGGTCTATTGCCCGGCGCGGGCGGCACTCAAAGATTGCCGCGATTACTGGCGATGGAGACCTGTGTGAGCATGATTAGTAGTGGGCAAATTGTTTTGTCGGATCAGTTGGCACTAAGCACGGCACAGAGTTCGACACAAAGCACCTTGTTTGATGTCTATGAGCCAGATCCACAAAATTTATTTGCTCGTGCTCAGGATTTTGCTCGCGATATCGCCGCTGTACGTCCGATTCCACGTGTGCGCGATCTAGCTGCGAATGCGCCAATAAAGTCTGATCTTTTCTCAACAGCACGTAGTGATTTGATGAAAAAATCTAAGCATTTTCCGGCGCCATTTGCGTGTCTCGATGCTTTAGAGGCGAGTCTCACGCAGACCTTTGATGAGGGTATAAAAACCGAGCGCGCTATCTTTCAGCGTTTATTGCAAAGCCTTGAATCATCTGCATTGCGCCATATCTTTATGGCCGAACGCGCCGCCGGAAAAATTGCTGGCGTAGATGCCAATACTCCCTTACGGAATATTAAATCGGTAGCGGTGATAGGCGCTGGCACCATGGGAGCTGGCATCGCCATGAATTTCGCCAATGTGGGTATTCCAGTACAAATTCTGGACCTGCAAGCAGCTTCGTTGGAAAAAGGTCTGGAAAGAATTCGCAATAATTATCAAAGTAGTGTCAGTAAAGGCAAGCTCACGCCAGCGCAATGTGAACAGCGTTGTGCGCTAATTGTTGGCGTCGATCATTATGCCGCGATAGCGCAGGCTGATCTGGTGATTGAGGCCGTGTTTGAAGACATGCAAGTCAAGCAAAGCGTGTTCGAACAACTCGATCAGGTGATGAAAACGGGAGCGATCTTGGCATCGAATACCTCGACCTTGGATTTGAATCAGATCGCGCGTTTCACTAAGCGTCCGCAAGATGTCATTGGCCTTCATTTCTTCAGTCCCGCCAATGTGATGGAATTATTAGAAATTGTGCGTGGAGAGCAAACGGCCGCCGATGTATTGGCGACTTGTTCCGCTTTGGCCAAAAAAATTAAAAAGACCGCGGTCGTCGCAGGCGTTTGTGATGGCTTCATCGGCAATCGTATGTTGGAGCAATACACCAAACAGGCGGCGTTTTTGTTGGAAGAGGGTTGTACGCCACAGCAAGTCGATCACGCCATCGAAGCCTTTGGATTTGCGATGGGGCCATTCCGCATGAGCGATTTGGCAGGTAATGACATTAGTTGGGCAATTCGCAAACGTCGCCTCATGGCAAACCCTCACGCCGTTTATTCTAAGCTCGGCGACTTGTTGTGCGAGCAAGGACGTTTTGGACAAAAAACGCAAGCCGGTTGGTATGACTATCAAGCGAACGACAGAACCGCCCATTCCTCTGACTTAGTCAATCAACTCATTAAGCAATACGCTCAAACGCAAGGGATAGCGCAAAGACCAATCAGTGATGAAGAAATTGTCCAACGACTGGTCTTAGCTTTGGCGAATGAGGGGAGAAAAATTCTGCGAGACGGTATCGCGGCGCGTGCGTCGGATATTGATATCGTTTATTTAAAAGGTTACGGTTTTCCTTTGCATCGCGGCGGGCCTATGTTTTATGCCGATCATTTAGGCTGGGATAAGGTGGATAGCCTCTTGCTACAATTTCAACAAGGGCATCAGGGCGGAACTTGGACGCTCTAAAAAACCTTGTAAAGCTTGTCTTAGTGGACAGAGTATGCCGAGATTTTTCAAATAATCCTGCGCTTACTCTGTCTGTGCGCCGCGCTCCGTGCTCTGTGCCTCTGAGGCGAAAAATCGCAGTGGCAGCTATGCACGATGATATAATTCGCGGTTAATTTAATTCCACGCAAAAGGTCTCAACGTGTTAGCAACAGCAAATATCACCATGCAGTTTGGCCCTAAGCCACTGTTTGAAAACATCTCAGTTAAGTTCGGCGAAGGTAATCGCTACGGTTTGATCGGCGCGAATGGCTGCGGCAAATCCACTTTCATGAAAATCTTGGGCGGCGATCTGGATCAGTCCTCTGGCACGGTCATGCTTGATCAAAACGAACGTTTAGGTAAACTGCGTCAAGATCAATTCGCATTCGAAGATATGCGGGTACTTGATGTGGTGATGATGGGGCACACCGAGATGTGGGCTGCAATGGCTGAGCGCGATGCGATTTACGCTAATCCAGAAGCGACCGACGATGATTACATGAAGGCCGCCGACTTAGAAGCTAAATTTGCTGAGTACGATGGCTACACTGCTGAGGCGCGTGCGGGTGAGTTGTTGTTAGGTGTTGGCATTCCTACTGACCAGCACCAAGGTTTGATGAGCTCGGTCGCGCCAGGTTGGAAACTGCGCGTATTGTTGGCACAGGCTTTGTTCTCCAATCCTGACATTCTCCTGCTTGATGAACCAACCAATAACTTGGACATCAATACCATTCGCTGGTTAGAAGATATCCTCAATCAACGTAATTCCACGATGATTATCATTTCTCATGATCGTCACTTTTTGAATCAAGTCTGTACCCACATGGCGGATATGGATTACGGTACCTTGAAGATTTATCCAGGTAACTATGATGAATACATGTTGGCATCGTCTCAGGCACGTGCTCAGCAGTTAGCTAACAATGCGAAGGCTAAAGACAAAGTTTTAGAGTTGCAAGACTTCGTGCGCCGTTTCTCTGCCAACAAATCTAAAGCACGTCAAGCAACTTCACGTGCTAAGCAAATTGAAAAAATTAAGATTGAAGACGTTAAACCTTCAAGCCGCCAAAATCCTTTTATCCGTTTCGATGGCGAGAAAAAATTGCATCGTTTAGCGGTGGAAGTGAAACACTTGTCTAAGGCCTATGATCAAAAATTATTCGACAGCTTTGACATCATGGTAGAAGCGGGTGAAAAGATCGCGATTATTGGTGCCAATGGTGCTGGTAAAACGACCTTGTTGCGTTGTATCGGTGGTGCGGAAATCTGTGGTTTGACTGCCGATCGTGGCGAAGTCAAATGGGCGGAAAATGCGAGCGTTGGCTACATGCCGCAAGATCCTGCTGAAAATTTTGCGTCTGACAAAAACCTAACCGACTGGATGGGTATGTACACGCAAGAGGGCGACGATGATCAAGCTGTTCGTTCTATCCTCGGTCGTTTATTATTTAGCGGTGACGATGTAAAAAAATCCGTCAAAGTCTTATCTGGTGGTGAAAAAGGCCGCATGACTTACGGTAAGTTAATGCTCGGACGCCACAATGTTTTGTTGATGGATGAACCGACCAATCATATGGACATGGAATCGATTGAGTCCTTGAACATCGCCTTAGAAAAATATGCGGGCACATTAATCTTCGTGTCACATGACCGTGAATTCGTCTCTTCCTTAGCGACGCGCGTGTTGGAAGTTAAAGATGGAAAAATCATCGACTTCCGTGGCACCTACGAAGAGTATTTGACTAGCCAGGGCATCGAATAGTTTTGATATCCAAAACAAAAAAGACCAGAAAAATTATTCTGGTCTTTTTTTGCCTTAGATGTTTTACAGCCAATGCCTAATCTTCTAAAAATTCAGGATCATCTAAAGAAAAACTGACATACATGCGTTCGTCAAATTCATCACGTAAGGCAACCGCTTTGTCTTTGCCTTTGGCATGCAAAATCGCCGAAATATATGGATGGCGAAAGGCATGGATATCATAGAGGGTGCTGGCCTTTAGCAATTTTCTCTGTAAGAAAAACCCTTTTATACCTAAATTTTCTTTGATCAGTTCAGCCAGATAGCGCTTCATCATTTCGACCCGGCTTTCTCTGGGACCGTCATCGTTATTGGCGCTCAATAGCGCATTTAGATCGGCACGCCATGCAGCCGTTTCTTCTTCGGATGCCTCAAAAATCGTTTGCGATTCTTCTATCGAGCCTAATGTGCTGTCAGCCAATTTGCCTAAAGTGGTCGGCGTGGTTAAATCCAAACTGTCACGACCATCCAAAAGTTCGGATTCTGCGCTTTCTATTGAGACTCGTTGAATGAAGCCATTCTCTTGTAGTTCCAATAAGCTTTGCTCGCTTAAGCCTAATCCACCGATTTTTTTGACTAATTGCGCATCGCTTTGTTTGCCATCAATGAGTACCAACAAGGATCGCATACGTGAAGGAAGATGCCACTTGCGAGTAGCGATTTCTTCCCTGCCTTTGTCGGTTTTGTCGTAAATAATGATTTGCATAAAGCGTCTGCCTTTTTTCAATTGAGATATTTTAGCGCGAATTAAGGAATTTGCCTGAGGGAATGTTTTTTATTATTGAAGTAGTTTGTTTCGTGCCTATTTAAATTGCTTAAGCATTATCAATATTAAATATCCGCAATGCTTATCCAACGCCTGTTAAAACTGAGTGACTAGACATAAGAAATATCATAAAAGATACTGCAAAAAGAATATTTTTTACTTTGTTATGGCGAGCCTAGGCTTTACCTCATCACTTTTCGCCACAAGCAAGCATCCCTCTGATACCATCGCCGCTTATCTTCTATTTGTCTTTGATGCGTTTATCTTTATGCGAATTCTTGTCTCCTTCTGTCTGTGGCTGGTATTAAGTACTGCGTCTTCCTTGGTTTTTGCCGATGCATTTGTTTGTACTAATCAACAAGGCAAAAAAATATTCTCCAGTGAGTCCTGCGAGAAACGAGGTATGAAGCCAGCGAGTGTGGATTTTCCAGTAAAGTCTGGTCAGGCCATCAACGCCGTCGTGATAGCACCTCAATTGGTGAGCTCAGAGAATGTCGTTTTGCCAGGCGGCACCGTGGTGAAAAAACGTGAACCAGGCGAATGGCCATTAGAAAAACCGGTGGTGTATTTCTTAATGACGATGCTAGTCGCGATGGGCGCTTTGTTTTCTTTGATTTTTTTCCGCTTTTTCAAAGCGCATCATCGTAAGCTGAGTTTGGATCGCTAGACTAATGCGTGGAAGATCGCATGAATGATTGTGCTACTCAATCGATAATAGCTAGTCTAATTGGAAATGTGCGTTTTTAATTTTTGATTTGAATTTAAATGATACGGGGGCGACTTTGGGTCGCCCTTTTTTGTTGGCAAGGTGATGCTGAAACCGTAGATCTTCAAATTCAGTAGTCTGCACTTTTTGTCGGTTTGCTTATATCTCAGATTCATACAATATAAGCATTTACAACTATGCGCCATGCGGTTCTTAAGAGACTTGAAACAAATTGTCTTTTTTGATTCGCCAAGTTAATATGCATTTTTGTTAAATTAAATTAAGGTTAACCTTGCATGGCCGATCTGAACCGAATTTACGAGATTACAATTGTGCGATTTACACCCGACCCGACGCCGACGGCTCGTACGTTTAGCTCAGGACAGAATGCTGTTACGTGGCTTGGAGATCCTAACGAGTTTGAATGTTTCATCGAAGCTTCAGTGATGCAGGATAAGTATTGCTTCGGCGATTTTCTTTTGTGGTGTTCTGGAGAATACGCCCGCGCGCGAATAAATGAGCATCGCGATCATGATGCAAGCTACACCGAAAGCACTTTCGCCAATGGAAAAGTAATTACGTTTAAAGATGAAGACGGCTCGTTGTTCACCCAATCTGGTGTAATGATCTTGCCAAGGCAGCTAGCAATTGATGCTATTCGCGCTTGGCTTATCGACTTGAATCATCCGAGTTTTCTACGCTGGAATTAATATGATCTCTGCTGATATACCCGGTCGGTCCAACTCAACATGCAAGGCTGACGCAGAAGTACCTAGGTCAATTTAACGTTAGTTCCTAAAATAGGATCGAAAAATGTTCGGAGTACTCAAGAAAAAGGCAGTTGAATGGCCATTCGACCAGCCCAAGAATTGCGCTGTTTTTACTATACGACAAATTATCGAAGGTGAATGTCCTATTCAAGTTGTATATCACGACTTGGAAGATGATGGCTGGCAGTTTTTAAGTAATACTGAATACACAATGGAAGATGCTAAACTGGTTGGTCTAGAAGAAATTACTAAAATTGACTCTACTGTATTCGAGGTCGCCAAGATCGAACCAGGCTACCATGCATGGCGAAACAAAGTCGGTGGTCAGTGGACAATCGCCAAAACACCCGATCAACCCGATGAGTAAATAATAAACGGCTACACCTGACAAATTTTCGCTGTGCTTTCTTTTGTGCCCCCCAAAAGCCGTAATCACAAATTTGCTCTGTGAGCTTAGCGTTAGTGAGCTAAAGCCCTTTAAATAATCAGCTCATTCTCTCAGGTAAGAAATAGAGAACAAACCACCCTCTATTCTCAGGATTTAATTTTGTGACCTAGCATTACAGTAGCACTATGCTGCTTAATTTACGTCACCATGGATAAGACCCCAGCCCTCGATCTGGCACCTACGCTTTTCACGAAGGCGTTGGGTGCTCACGCAACGGTGTCATCACTGTACTTACGATTTAGTGGCTATGACCCGCGCTCAGCGGGAGGGCGTCAGACGCTTAAGCTCGAATTATGCGGCGAACTTGCTCCAAGCATCAAAGAACTTAGTTTTCGGTTTCGCTCTGATTTATTGAGCGCATTAGAACCTGAGCGGACTTTATTACGCACGCCTGCAGGTTTGTGGCCACCGCTGTTATTGAGTTTTTCTAGTAAGCATAAGGAACATGGTCAGTATCCTTTAGAAATTGAACTTCAATACAAGGAGGCGACGGGTGAGTTGCATCGGTGGATTTGTACAACGACGTTATTGCTGCCTCGAGCCAATGCGAGTTTGAGCGAGATTCATCAGGTTTTTTTAGCGACACAAAAAAATGTACGGGTAGTAGCTGAAGATGGCGCGATTGCCAAATTGAACGGCTTACAACAGCCACACGATGCAGCACATGCGAATTTGGATATCGCCATTTATGCAAAAGATGCCGCTATAGCGCAGCTCGATATGCACAATATGCTAGATACGGTTGCTACCAGCCCGCGTGAGAATGGCAAATTTAATATAGGCCTGAGTAGTATTGCTTGGGATGAAGAATTGTTAGAAGTGGCGGTGCCAAGTTATCAGAGTCTGACGGGACAAAGCTTGGCGTCGGCACTGCCGCGACAGGTCAAACATCATGTGGCGAGCTTGTCTGCCAATAACTCGCCCACGATTCGCTTGTTCGCTTTGGAACAGTGGGTATTGGGACGTAGGGATGCACAGGCCTCGGTGGCGAATATTCTTCTACAACATCAAGATGTTGCACTGACCAAGCGGATTAGCGCGCGCCATGCCTGTTTGCGGCGTACTGAGACGGGTGCGCTAGAACTCATCGATACTTCGCGGTATGGCGTAGTGGTGGATGGCCAAATAGTGGGCAAGCATCAGGCTCAGCGATTGCTGGTTGGTATGCACATAGAATTATGTGCCAGTATCAAAGGCATAGTGCAATTGCGCGTGGCACAGATTCTTCCCCATGCCGTCATGTTGGAATACATAGACGGCGCAAAAGTTGTTGAATTACTTTATTTAATTTCTCCAGAAATACTGCCGGATACGAACCACCATGTCGATCTGAATGCGCTGGTTTTCTTTCATCATCGTGGACAATTCTGGCATCGTGATAGCCAAACTCAGCAAGATCGCCAGCTCGATTTAGATATTGACTTATCCTCTTGTCATGAGAGTCTGCGAGCCTATCGCTATAGCCACCAGTCTTACCCCGATTTGGGATCATAAGTCCGCAATTGATCAGCTGGAGATAAGCACAAGACAAGCAGGATTTTATAAGCTGGATTTGAGCTACTTTTTCCCTTCTTTTCATCCTACTCAATAAAAAACTGGGTGCTATTCTTTTCCTCAGTGCAATCTCATTGCAATTTCGCTCGGTGCAATTTTAAATTATGGCAACGGTGTAGGTGTACACCGTGTCCTTAGTTTTATTGATATTGCGTTTTTAGTTTCTCGCCAAGGCAGTGCTTGGGTTGGAGTTTGGTATGCGTAAGCTTTTTTCTTATCCTAAGATACGGTGTGTTCGTTGCGAGCATGAAAATCGGCAAGACTCCGACTATTGCGCCCAATGTGGTTTGATGTTGAGTAGCCCCGCTCATGAGTCCGTATTGCGCCAGCAACGTTGGCTGCCGGCTGATGACGAGGTCGCGATTTTTTTTGCGGTGCAATCTGTCGATAAAATTGCCAAAGACAATCTACAAATTCCTGCTCGTGCTCGGGCTTTTATTCTGCAAAATCAGCGCATCGTTGAGCTGTTTGCAGGCGACTATTCTTGTGCTAGTTTGAAGGCAAAAACTAAACATTTCATGGCTGACCAAGCATTAGAAATACTAATCACTCGCTCTCTACCATTCGCCTTACATTTTGATTTTGAAAACCTACATACCGTAGAATTTCTACCGATCAACGCGAGTTGTTTGATACGTGTCAAGATCGACGAAGTGGCGATTTTTGCGCAGCATTTCATGACCTCACCGGGCAGTATTAACACGTCGCAGTTACAGAAAATATTCGAAGCGTCAGTTAAACAGATTTTGCAAAGTTGGCTCAGTACACAATCTTTGAGAAAACTACAAGACCAAACGGAGTTGACTGCCCAGTTAGATGCCCACTTACGACATGAAATTAATCAACAACTGCAAGCGTACGGATTTGTGGCGACGCAGGCTGTGGTACAAGAATTGCGCCATCATAAATTAGCCGAGGATAGAGAGAAATATAGCGAGCAGGCATTTAGCGCTGATTTGCAAATCGAGGCGCAACGCCGACACTCAGATCGCGCGAAAGATGTTGATAATCTGTACAGCGAACGCGAATGGCAAAAAATTGCGAAGCAAGAAGAGCAAGTGCGTTTGCGTTATCGCCACGAAGAAATGCGCCAACAATTTGGCAAAGATTTGGGCTGGTTGTATCTCAAAGGTGAGCATGATAAGGCCAATAAGCGATTATCACGTGCTAAGTTAAGACAAGATGAAGCGGAGCGCTTGCAGACGATACGTTTGCGCGAAGTCGAACTCTATGGACAAATCGCCGCAGCTCACACGCGTAAGCAAGCTTTCAATCAAGAGACAGCCGACACCATACGCGAGCTAGAACACAAACTGAAAGAAAAATCAGAGACACGTCAAAGTGAAGCAGATCAATGGTTGCATATACGCACATTAGCGCGTATTAAGATGCGTTCAGAGTCTGAACTGAGTCAGCTCCACTCCAAACAAGCTGCGCAAGTATTGCAGCAACAAATCGAACACCAGATTAAAAGAACCCAGCTCGAACATGAGATTGCGCAAAGTCATTTAATCAATGAGCGAGATCAAAAAATTCATCAGACGCAATTGCTACAAGAAAAACAAGCGCAATTAGCGCAACACGAGCAAGAGCTAGAAGATGAGCGTCAGAAAAAACGTCTGATTGATATTAGTATAGAGACCGAAGTTCGTGCCCGCGAATTTAAGCGTATGCAGGCGTGGGAAGAAGAATTACATCAACAGCGTCAGCGTGATTTGCAAAGAGAACAGCGCATCAAAGACGTGGAAAATGCGCTGCAGGTCGAACAGGTGCAAACAAGTATAAACAGTCTACAACAAGATGCCGAGTTGGCTCGATCCGCCGCGCAGCAAGAAAAATTATTGCGCACACTAAAAGTACATCAACAACTAATCCAACAAGAGCTGCAAGAAGAACAGCAACGTGAGCATCAAAAAACAATGCATGTAGTCGAGTTAGAAAAGAGCCGCATGCAGATTAGTCAGGAAGAAGAAAATAATCGTTGGCAGCGAGAACAGCAAAGTAAGGAAGCAGAAGCGCAACAACGAGCAATGATGGCTAAGATAGAGATAGAGCGCTTGAATGCCATCGCCAATTTCAGCGAAACTGGCAAGATTGCCACCGCCGAGGCGCCGAACGCGACAGCGCTGGCCGACCTCATGAAATTACAAACCCAAGCTAGCATGAGTCCAGAACAAATTCTGGCAACGCAAGCGGGACAATCTGCGCATGCGGCGCAGGCGATGAGTGCTATGTCGCAGATTCAGCAGGGAATGAGTTTGGAACAAGCCATGAAAATGCTACAAGAACGTTTACGTGAGGAGCGCGAGGAAAGGAACGCTGATCTAAAACGACGACATGAAATAGATTTGAGCATGGCGCAAAATTTTGCGCAACATCGAATCCATACACCTGCTAATGGTCGTAAATAAGATTTTAAAATCTGTCTTCAGATAAGTTTGTTTGATATAAAAAAGTGGAATGAGGTCATGCAAAAGCCCTTGCAAAGAATCAGAGAATTGCGTGATCTGCTCAATGAGGGATTGTTGACTGACCAGGAGTTCACTCAAAGAAAAAATGCCATCCTCGATAGTGCGTTTGGACCAGACGGTAAACTCAGCATATACAACGGACATCACGAATCTGCGGAAGGGACCGATCTGGGTTTTATCGCAGGTCAGGAGATTGGTGCACAAGCAAAACGTTTTAAGTTAGAGCGCTTGCTAGGTGAGGGCGGGATGGGACAAGTTTGGCAAGTCACGGATCTGGCGACACAAGCCGCATTAGGTCATAGTGAAAAACTTGCTTTAAAAATCTTGCCATCGCAATTCACCCAGAGTCCATTACACACTCGTCTATTAATCGAAGAAGCGTCCTTAGTGCGAAGACTGGCGCATGAAAATATTGTCAGAGTCTATGACTGGGGACGCGATCCCGCGACCAATAGTTATTTCATTATGATGGAATATCTGGACGGTCAAGATCTCGACAGTTATCTCAGCAAACATCAGCGCTGCGAGTGGACGCAGGTTTTAAAAATCCTATTACCCGTCGCGCGTGCTTTGCAATACGCTTGGGATAAATACAAACTCGTGCATCGCGATCTGAAGCCGAGCAATCTACTATTGACTCAACATGGCGAAGTCAAACTACTCGATTTTGGTATTTCAGCTCGCCTGCGCAGTCACACTAATGCAGGACTTAGCACCACAGGATTTGCCAGTACACGGTCGCCACATGCTGGTACCGCAGGTTATCGTGCGCCAGAAGCTGGTCGTCAACAAGCGCAGTACACGCCTGCTTTAGACGTGTACGCAATGTCTGTCATGATCTATCAATTACTGGAAGGTACTTTGCCATTCGGAGATTATCGACATCATCAGCACACGGTGAAACAACCGAGTGCATTGAGTGCCGCGCAATGGCAGGTCTTACAAAGTGGTTTTGCGCTTTCTGCAGAACAAAGACCGATTAGCGCTTTGGCTTTGCTACAAGCGATGGCTGAAACGGTCAGCGCAACTGAGTCCATGGAACCAACTAAACAGACTAAGGCAATAGCTAAAACATTAGCACCACCAACGCTAGACCCTGCTGCACAACAACGCGCTGAGCAAAGACAACAACGTAAAGAATTTGAGCAACAAAGACGGAAACAAGCCTCGCTCGCATTGCGCGCTTTAGTGGAAAAGCAGCGGCGTTTGCAAGAGCAAGAAAGTGTGCGAATACAGCAAGCGAAAATGGCGCAAGCCGCACAGCGAGACAGAACCAAAATGAATGAAGTGAGCTGGGAAGACGCGCAGCGGTATTTGGGTAATATTACCCAAGAACGCGGCGAGAATGTGAATAAACTCGTATAGCGGTTTATTGCCAATCAGGCTTGTAAGAGTGGGGCGTAGAAAGTAAAGAGTAGAAAGTAAAGAGTAGAGATGGGTTTCGCGAAAAATTCTAGTAAGCAAATGACAGAAACCCATCTCCATCTTAAGCTTCCCCTTGAAGGGGGAAGGCTTAGCACACATTAAAATAAACGGAAAACTGTCTATTTATCCCTTGATATTGAACGGCAAACTACGCGGTGCGCTTCCGGTCAATTGGGCAATTGCATTGGCAAATGCGGGTGCCAAAGGTGGTAAGCCTGGCTCGCCCATACCGGTTGGAGGATCGGCGCTTGGAACGATATGCACGGTCATTTGTGGCATATCGATGATGCGAGCAACGGCGTAGTCGCCAAAATTACTTTGTTCAACGTATCCATCTTTAAAAGTAATGGCAGCATTTTGTAAACACATACCCAATCCCATCAAAGCACCGCCTTGTACTTGGGCTTCTATGGTTTTAGGATTGACGG
This sequence comes from Affinundibacterium danionis, assembly GCF_042432465.1. NCBI lineage: Bacteria > Pseudomonadati > Pseudomonadota > Betaproteobacteria > Burkholderiales > Oxalobacteraceae > Affinundibacterium > Affinundibacterium danionis. The sequence continues at coordinate 487,859 of NZ_JBHLXJ010000002.1, forward strand.
CTAAATTACAATGCACACCCGCGGTAGCAGTATGTAATTTAGCTTGACCATCCGCTACAGAAGCCGTCACAACATAAGCTACCACGGTTTCAAACGACTCATGCACGGCCACACCCCATGCATGACCTTTAGGCAAACGACGTTTGTTGTATCCTGATTTTTCTACAGCTAGTTTTAAAGCAGCCGTATGACGTGGATGTTTGTCGCCAAATTGTTTGAGACGATAGGCAACTGGGTCTTGTTTTGCGTTACGGGCGATTTCGTCGATCAAGGTTTCCATCACATAAGCGGTGTGTGTGGAACCAACGCTGCGCCACCATAGAACTGGCACATTGACTTTGGGGTGGTGGACCGACAAGCGCATCGGTATTTGGTAAGGATCACGCATGCCTTCGACTGCGGTACCGTCGATTCCATCTTTTATCAAGAAGCCCTCGAACGGCGTGCCTGCGACGATGGATTGACCGACGATCACATGGTCCCAAGCTTGTACCTGTCCTTGTTCATCGTAGCCAATGTCTGCGCGGTGTACATGCATAGGGCGATAGTAACCGCCTTTGATGTCATCTTCGCGGCTCCAGATAGTGCGTATCGGCGCTTGTATGCCTGCGCTACGTGCCGCTTTGGCGACATTACAAGATTCCACGACGTAATCACAATTCGGCACGGCACGACGACCAAAACCACCACCAGCCATTTGTACGTGCAGATTGAGATTTTTTGGTGGCACGCCCAAGGCTTGGGCTGCCGCCATACTTTCTACGCCAGGCATTTGAGTTCCTACCCAGAGTTCAGCTTTACTGCCATCTGCACTCAACTGCACTGTGCAATTTAATGGCTCCATCGCGGCGTGCGCTAAGTAAGGGAAAGTGAATTCTGCGGAAATTTTCTTTGGTGCAGAACTGAGTTTGCTGACGTCGGCTTTAAAATGAAACTTACCCGGCGTTTTAGCCAGCTCTTGATATTGCTTTAATTGCGCAGCGCTATCTACTTTCTCAACACCGCTGGCGTCCCAATCGAGTTTCAGCGCGTCGCGTCCTTGCTTCGCTTGCCAGAAACCATCGCCAATGACGGCAACACCTTCACCGCCACGATCTACTGCGATTTTAAGTACAGCACGCACACCTTTGATTTGTTTCGTCGCGCTATCGTCGAAAGACTTTAGCTTGGCACCAAATACAGGTGGATGCGCAATCACGGCGGTCAACATGCCTGGCAGTCGCACGTCAATACCAAAGTTTTGTTTACCACTGGATTTATCGGAGGCATCCAGACGCCCAACTTGTTTGCCAATAATTTTGAAAGACTTGGGATCTTTCAAACGAACATTATCTGGAACGGCCAATTTCATTGCAGCTTCCGCCAACTCGCCATAACTGAGTGTTTTGCCGTCAGCGCGAATGACCATGTTGCGATCAGTGCGTAAGGTGTCAGGTGCCACATTCCATTGTGCTGCTGCAGCGGCTATTAACATCGCACGCGCACGCGCACCTAACTCACGATATTGTGTGTATGAATGTTTGATAGAACCTGAACCGCCTGTGATATGCATGCCAAAGGCGGGATCGGCATAAGCGGGATCGGCGTTGCCATGAACCGCAGCAACTTTGCTCCAGTCGGCGTCTAATTCTTCCGCCAAGATCATAGGCAGGGCAGTGTGTACCCCTTGACCAAATTCTAAGCGGTTAATGGTTACGATAACTTTGCCATCTTTGCTAATTTGTACGAAGGCGGCTGGTTGTTGAAATGCTTTCAATCCTGCGGCTGGCTTGTCGGTTTGCGCGACCGCTGGAAACATACCCAAAGCAAAGCCGCTGGCGGCACTCATTTTTAAGAAATTACGACGTGAGAACGAAGTAGCCTCAGTGTGGCTATGATTCTTTTGTATCATGGCAGCGATCCCTTTTGGGAGCTCGCTCAGATCGCTCGACATATTATTTTTTGAATAGAAATGCATGGCAGTATCCTTATCGATAGAGTAGAGGGCTGAACGACTTATTGATTATGCCAAGGCGGCGGCTGCCGCTTTGATCGCACCACGTATCCGTTGGTAGGTACCACACCGGCAGATATTGCCGGACATCGCGGCATCAATATCGGCATCGCTGGGTTTTTTATTCGTTTTTAATAAGGCGGTTGCACTCATAATCTGACCACTTTGACAGTAACCGCATTGCGCTACATCGTGGGCGATCCATGCTGCTTGGACAGCCTTACCCACTTTATCGTTAGCGATGGCTTCTATGGTGGTGATTTTACGACCAACGACCGTGGATGCCGGCGTGATACAAGAGCGGATTGCCTGACCGTCGACATGCACCGTACATGCACCACACTGTGCGACGCCACAGCCATACTTGGTGCCGCTTAAACCTAAACCATCGCGTAAGGCCCATAGCACTGGCGTATCCGGCGCTAGATCGAGCGTGCTTTCTTTGGTGTTTACATTGAGTTTCAACATGGCGATGTCCTTATTGAATGAGGTGAACGGGGGCTATTTCAACTACTAGAGTCTTGAATGCATCTTGAACGCATCTTGAACGCATCTCGAATTCACTAAGCATAGTAAAACAAATTAAAAAATCACGGAAATTTTCATTACTTTTGCCTTGCATTAAATAGATTACTTTAATTTATTTCTGTATCTTGAATTAATTTTGCGAATCGACTCAAATCAATATTGCCACCAGAAATGATGACACCGACTCGTTTTCCTTTAATATCCAGCGCGCCACTCAATGCTAATGCCGCCGCTAAACATCCGGTTGGCTCGACCATGAGTTTCATGCGACTCGCAAAGAATTTCATGGTATCGATTAACTGCGCGTCACTGACTGTCGCGATATCGTCAACATGCTGTTGAATGACGGGAAAGGTATGCGTTCCCAAATGTTGTGTTTGCGCGCCGTCGGCGATGGTGTTGGGAGTGTCGATATGCACGATAGAGCCACTGCGTAAACTGCGTTGACCATCATTACCCGCTTCAGGCTCGACTCCGATGACTTTGCAAAGTGGATTTAATGCTTTGGCGGCAGTTGCGCAACCGGAAAGTAAACCACCGCCACCCAAAGGTACCAATAAATAATCGAGCGCCGCAGCGCTGCTGCTAACGCTCTCTATTAGCTCTTTAGCGCTGGTGCCTTGTCCCGCCATGACATGAGGATGGTCATACGGTGGAATCAACGTTAAACCTTGCTCTTGCGCTAACTGACGACCGATCGCTTCACGGTCTTCTGTATAACGATCATAAAAAATGATTTCGCCGCCATAGCCGCGGGTTGCAGCAACTTTAATCGCAGGTGCATCTTTCGGCATCACTATCACGGCGCGCATTCCAAATTGCTGTGCTGCTTTGGCGATTGCTTGGGCGTGATTGCCGGATGAAAAAGTCACGACACCTCGGGCTTTTTGTTCCAGCGTAAATTGAAGTAATGCATTACAGGCACCACGAAATTTGAAGGCGCCACTGGTTTGGAAGCTTTCGCATTTAAAAAATAATTCTGCCTGACTCAATTGATTCGCAGTGTTTGAGGTCAACACCGGTGTTGCTTGAATATAGGGCAAAATCCTCTGGTGAGCGAGGACGATATCGGCGTAGGAGAATGTGGAACTGACGGTCATGGAGTAATTCCTGTGCATCAATAATATAAACAACTATTCTAAGCGGAATTGGCATCGACCGTGTTCATACGTTGAGACAGGAATAATGATTAGAGCAGGGCGTGGTGAGTGGGAGGGGGACTTAGTCAGGCACTTACTTTATTCTTTGTATTTTTCAAAAATTCGTTTTAAATCACCATTTTGTTCCATTTGACTCAAGACTGTATTAACTCTCTTCACTTGATCCGCGGGTAAATCTTTTCTGATACCCATAAAAAATTTTTCTGTGTGGATTGGTTTGTTTATTAATCGAATTTGGTCTTGTAATCCGGCCTGACGAATTGCGTGTTTGATTCCAGGTGAGCGATGACAATAAAAACGGCCTCTCCCCATTAATAATTTTTTTAAATTTGAGATGGAAGAGGTAGCTCCTGCATCCACTGTTAAACCACCGACATCGCGTACTATGTCAACAATACCAAAACCTCGGATTGCCAGAATAATGCCATCATCACCCAGTCGCCGAATATCATCCCAATTATCGACAGTGACATTATCATCGGCACGTACCGCTAACAAATACTCAACGGAAAACAGCGTCGGGTTGAGTAGTTCATACAAGGCGGTGTTGCGTGGAATTTTTTGCAGACCGCAGATAAGATCAATATTGCCTGCTTTCGCCTGCGCATCGATGCGCGCTCGTGGCATCCAATTTTGATGTCCTATGATTTGTAATTCTGGGTCGAGTTTTTCTATCCTTTTAAAGATATCGACGCAAATACCTCCAATTGAATTTTCGCTGGTTTTCGATTGGGTGATGTACTTGGGTTCAGATGATTCTTGCGCAGCAGTTCTCAACACGATGACCGCATCACTAGGCGAGGCATAGCCGAGGATCATCGTGAGGCAAAACAAATAAAATACTACGCGCATGAAATTTCTATTCGACTTGAATCGAAGCAAAAATATGATCGACGTATTGATTCTGAAATCATTGGTAAAGATTTGGGGCGACTCAATTCGTTCATTTTTCTCTCAGAAATAGCTTGGTAGTATGAGTAATATTAGTAACTGGTTAGCCGCAAAGTGCCTTGATTTAGCTTTTGTTGGCCAACGCTTGAGTAGTTTGATGAGATGTGCGAATTTAATTTGAATACGCTGACTAGCTTGGACAAATTTTCAGCTTGATCATTTAAACTTTGTGCACTGGCGGCCGCTTCTTCAACCAATGCAGCGTTTTGTTGCGTGACATTATCCATCTGTATTACCGCTTGATTAATTTGCGCAATGCCTGCCGATTGTTCATTGCTGGCATCGTTAATTTCACTCATGATTTCTGTTACGTGTTTCACGCGGTCGACAATCTCGGTCATGGTCAAGCCCGCCTGATCAACGAGTGCGGTTCCTTGTTTTACTTTGCTAACAGAGTCATCAATCAAAGACTTAATTTCCTTAGCCGCACTGGCTGAGCGTTGTGCCAAGCTACGAACTTCAGAAGCGACTACGGCAAAGCCACGACCTTGTTCACCCGCTCTGGCCGCTTCAACTGCGGCATTCAAGGCCAAAATATTGGTTTGGAACGCGATCCCATCGATGACCGCAATAATATCGACAATTTTTGTGGATGAGGCGCTGATAGAACCCATGGTGTCGACCACTTCTGAAACGACCTTACCACCCTTGATCGCAGCGGCCGACGCCGCATGCACCATATCATTGGCTTGGCGTGCATTCTGTGTATTGTGTTGCATCGTGCTGGTTAGCTCTTCCATGGACGAGGCGGTTTCTTCCAGCGAGCCCGCTTGTGTTTCGGTACGAGCGGATAAGTCGAGATTGCCAGCCGCAATTTCAGTCGATGCTGTGACTATCAGATTGGTGCTCTCGCGCACACTATTTACGATAACTTGCAACTCGTGATTCATCTCTTGCAGTGCTGCCATCAATTGGCCGGTTTCGTCCTTAGAATCGACTTGGATATCGCTAGTGAGGTCGCCAGACGCCACTTGTTTAGCGAAGTCAACAGCTAAACCTAAGGGCTTAGTAATACTGACCGTCATAATCCACGCACACAGAGTGCCAAATATCAAAAATCCGGTAATCAGCGCGATGATTAAATTACGGCTATTTGCTGCAATGGTATCGACATCTTGACTCAAGTCATTTACTTCTTTCTGTTGAAAAGCGAGAAAATCCAATTCGCTTTTTTGATAGGCGGCCGATAGCTGCATAAATTTCTCAAAATTTTTACTAACAGCCTCGGCATTTCCCTCTTTTTTTGCCTGATTAATTAGGTTTCTCGTCGCGATATAGTCTTTGCGAACTGAGATGATATTGTCCAACAATTTTTTTTCTTCAGCTGTATCGTAATGTTCTTCCATATATTTTTGGATTTCATTATTACGCTCAGTGGATTCTTTCGCATCTTGCGCAAAAAAATCAGCCAGAGATTCATCACTACTTTTAACAATTGCTAAGGTGCGTTTTAAGCCCGCCACCGTTATGCGATACCACTCTTCAGTCATACGTTCTTTTTTGAGCGGTTCTTCCATCATTGTATGCGTAGCGCTTGCCACTTCGTTTAAGCGCCACAAGCCAACCGCAGATGAGAGAGTAGCTAAGAGCAGGACGATACCAAATCCAAAACCGAGGCGCAGGCCTATAGGGAGATCTTTAATTTTCATCATGATTTTCTTAGTGTAAATGAATTTTACAGGATATTTTATAGATATATTTGAGAAATATATTCAACTCTTATTGTCTGACCAGTTAAATATGGATCGCAAGTGAACAATTGTGAACTCAAACGATAGCTTTCATATTTAGAAACTGTTTATGAAGTGTAGTGCTTTATAAAAGTTTCGCCAGAGGAATGTGTAATTTAGTAATAAAAATGGTGCTCAATAGCAAAATAATAGTAATTTTTGTAGTTTATATACAGCAATAATTTGCGCTATTCCAAAACAGAAGAGTCACGACGCACTGTGACAATGACAGCTTATATTTCAGTTCATTTGTCACGATAGCGGTATTACTACGTCGATGGGAATGCCTGTTATCCAGCCTTGGCAATTAATCGCCGAAAATCTTTTAAATTTTGCGGATTTTCAACCAAAAACAGGAAAAAACTAAGTGTTACTATGCACTTGTTAAAGTAAATATTTTCGTAATATATTTTAGATTAAATTAGCTTAACGTCAGTCAGCGACTAGTCATTTGAGTCGCTGACATTTGTAGTTGTGCTGACTAATAAAACCGACATAAGAAATGAATTAATAACGATTTCAAAATAAAAGGTGAACCTTATGGATCGCAGAAATTTACTTAAAACCCTCAGCTTAAGTTTAGGTGCAGGCATCGTCACAACGGATGTGTTAGCGCGCGTGGGAGAAAACGCCTATAGTTATCGGATCGGAGAAAATTCCACTCACCAAGCTTTATCAAAACCGGTGACGGTGATTACCTGCGGTGCTGGCAGTCGGGGTAATGTGTATGGTGATTACGCATCACAATTTCCGGAACAACTGAAGGTGATCGGAGTGGCGGAGCCCGTGCCATTTCGCAATGAAAGATATGCCAAGAAGCACAATATTCAGGCAGAAAATCGCTTCAATACTTGGGAAGATGTATTCAAGAAGCCGAAGATGGCAGATGCGGTAATCATCTCTATGCCGGACAATCTTCACTACGAACCTTGTATGCAAGCCTTACGTCTCGGATATGACGTGTTATTGGAAAAGCCGATTGCACCGACCGAGAGAGAGTGCAGAAACATTCTTGCTTTGGCAAAGAAAACGGGACGCATAGTCGCAGTCTGTCATGTGCTGAGATACGCGCCGTATTTTGTCAAAATGAAAGAGCTAATTGCCAAAGGTGCTATCGGTGAAGTGATTAGCATGCAACATCTTGAACCCATCGAACATACTCACATGGCACATTCCTACGTGCGCGGGAATTGGCACAACTCCAAACAGACCACGCCCATTATTCTTGCGAAGTCCTGTCATGATCTTGACATCATGAAGTGGGTTATTAATAAGAAAGCGGAAAAAATTGTCGCCATGGGGAACTTGAAATGGTTCCGCCGCGAAAATGCACCGCAAGGGAGTACCGCACGTTGTACGGATGGCTGTCCGGTAGAGCGCACATGTCCATATTCGGCCATTAAAGAATATGTGGATGTCGTCGGTAGATCCCACGTTTTAGATATTCCCGATAACGTGCTAGATCGGAAGCTCGCGGCACGTGAGAAGCTCAAAACTAGCGATTATGGTCGTTGTGTCTACCGCATGGATAACGACCAACCTGATCACTATGTGTCGAGCATACAATTCAGCGATAACGTCACAGCCAGTTTTTCTATGGAGGCATTTACCGCTTATCACGGCAGACGTACTCGAGTCATGGGCTCGATGGGAGATATGGTTGGTGATATGAATGAGCTAGTGGTGCATGATTTTAGAACTAAGAAAGAGACTAAATTTGTGCCTGATGCTGAGGATGTCGCTGGCTACAAAAATAGTGGTCACGGCGGTGGAGATTGGTTGTTAGTTAAGGACTTTGTACAAGCAGTTGCTCAACAAAATTCAGCGCTCTTAACCTCAACTATCGATGAATCTATTGAAAGTCACATCATGGGATTTATGGCAGAGAGTAGCCGTAAAAATGGTCGAGTGATGGAAGTGAAAATGTGATTAAAAAATCAGCACGCTAATAAGCTAATTTAATCTCATGGCTAGGGTGTAATAGTGGACGATAGGGTGCGCGATGCACCCTATTTATTTGGGCTGGTACTGAGAGTTTTCAAATAAAAATATCGCATCGCACAATAAATACGCGTGTTTAGTTATCGTATTCATTGTTTAGTGTGGCAACGAATAGTGAGGCTGCAGTCGCTGAAAAAGCTTGAGGTAAGCTTGGAGTAAATATTACTAGTTGCCAGTTGGTTGGTTTGATGAAAAATACCTCTTTGCCGAATTTGTTATATTTTTTGCGGATTTATCCATAGTGATTCCTTATTTTGCTTGCTACTATGTTTGCGACATCGTGCTAAAAGTAAGCTGTTGCAAAATCGGCGACAAAGGAACTGACGCTGATTTATGTAGTCTCATTCCATAAATTTGTTGAGACTCTTTAATTCTAACTAGCTCGGTACGAAAGATAAAAAATCGATAAAGCATTTCCAGTAAATTAAAAAAGGAAAGCAGATGGAGACAAAGAATAGTTTTAGTGCGCGCTTATTGTTCACTTCGAACCTAGCGATTTTCACGATAGGTTTAGGCTTCGCGGTGCGCGCTGCCATTGCCGATGATTTGCGCGTGAAGATTTTTAATGTGATTGATGCCGCACAATCAGCAACCATGGTAGGGCAGGCATTAGGCATGACCTTTCTCGGTTTTGCTTTCACACTACTTATCGGTAGTTCCTTGGTTGATATCTTAGGATCAAAACGTATCTTAATCTTCTCTGCATTAAGTAATTTGCTCGGGAGTTTATTGGTATTGTGGGCGTCTATCCGTCCGGTTGATGCGAGTAGCTACACCATAGTCTTAATTGGTTTAATGTTGACAGGATTGGGGTGGGGCGGTGTCGAAGGTGCCGTCAATCCGCTAGTGGTCAGTATCGATCCCGAGAATAAAATCAAAAGGCTAAATATTTTGCACGCATGGTGGCCAGCAGGTATCGTGTTCGGTGGCTTATTCAGTATCGCTGTTAAGACTTTTGGTTTGCCATGGCAAACTAATTTAGTCGTTCTGTGCTTGCCAGCCTTTGCCATCATTATGTTGGTGCGTGGTCAGGTTTTTCCCGTCACAGAACGGGTCGCGCAAGGCGTCTCCTATGCCGATATGTGTCGCGAACTATATCGTCGACCACAATTCCTTATCTTCTTGTGCTGCATGTGGCTAACTACCTCTAGCGAGCTGGCTCCAGGTCAGTGGGTCGATCTGACGCTAAGTCACACAGTCGGAATGAGCGGTATCTTTATTCTGATTTATGTCAGCACACTCATGTTTGTCATGCGTCATTTTGCAGGGCCGATTGCCCATCGCTTGTCGAGCATAGGTTTGTTGTGGGTGAGTAGTTTATTGGCGGCGATAGGTTTGTTTGCGCTTAGTCGTGCTAATAGTCCGGTTACGGCAGTTCTCGCAGCGACGATTTGGGGTGCTGGTGTGTGCTTTATGTGGCCAACTATGTTGGCGGTAGTCTCGGAACGGTTCGTACGTGGTGGTGCGCTAGCGATGGGCTTAATGGGTTTTACAGGTGGCATGGCGATACAGTTTTTATTGCCAGCGCTTGGCAAAATTTTTGATGATGCTAAAAATCTTGCGGCAGGTGGCGCTGATAAATTGGCGACTTTGTCAGCAGAGCAATCTACGCAAGTAATACAAATCGCTTCTCGGGAATCTTTTCAAGCTATCGCATTGGTGCCACTGATTTTATTACCGATCTTCGCGGCGATTTGGTTACATGATCGTAGTCAAAATAAAAAAATGGCTGCTCAATCCGCACTAAGCAGTTAACCGCTGATTCACCTCGGAACCTGATATCCAATGACCGCAATTGATGTAAAGAATTTTTATACGAAGCACGGCATATCGTCACCGTATGCGATCTTCGATCTACTTTCTGATACTTTTTATTTTGCAAAAAATTGCGATGGGCAATTCGTTTGCGCCAATAAACTCTTGCAAGAAAAATTTAATTTAGAAAGCGCAGAAGATGTCATTGGCAAGACCGACTTTGATTTTCTGAGTCACGATGTTGCGAGTCGTATTCGTGACGATGACTTGGCGGTGATGGCTGGAGAGCTGGTGGTGAAAGATAAGTTTGAAGTGGTAGTGGGTGTCAATGGAAAACTATTTTGGCTATTTACCACCAAAACGCCGATCAGAAATCGTAAAGGTGCCATCGTTGGTGTCGAGGGGTTTAGTCGGGATGCCGAGCGTTCACAAAATATCATTGAACCATTTCAAGTGTTTAAATCGAGTATCGAATACATGCAACGCGAGTATATGAATGACGTCAATATCGCCGACTTGGCAGAACTGGCTTGCATGTCTTTAAGCACCTTTGAACGTAAATTCAAAAAACATTTTTCGCAAACCCCAATGCAATACCTCAAGCATTTACGCATACATCAAGCCTGCAAGTTGTTAGCGACAGGCTATGGCATTAAGAAGGCATTTTCTGAAACGGGCTTTTGCGATCAGAGTTATTTTACTAAAGAGTTTCGCTCGGTAATTGGGATGACGCCACGGCAATTCTCTTTAGTGGCCGAACAAGCCAAAGCGGGTTAATGCAGGCCATTAACAGAGCATTAAGCATCTAAACCAAAAAAATAGACACAAAAATAAACCCGAAAATAGACCATCAGTCGGAGACAAAAATTGAAAAAAACGTTTCGTAAAATTAGCTACTTGGGAGCTGGTATGTTGTTGAGTTTTAGCCTATTAGGCCCAAGTCTTGCTCAAGCCAAGCAAGTCAGTCAATCCGCAACTCAATCTGGAATTCAGTCAAATCAGGTCCCCCAATTGAGCGTGCAATTATGGTCGGTCAAAGATGATGTTAGTAAAGACTTTGAAGGCACCTTGAAAAAAATTGCAGCGATGGGATTTCAAGGTGTAGAGTTCGCTGGTAATTTTGGCCTTTACAAAGACGATGCGCCGGGGCTAAAACGATTCTTAGATAAAACGGGGTTGAAAGTATCGGGTGCGCATGTTGCGATTGCGCAGTTGAATCCAGATAACTTCGCTAAAGTCGTCAAGTTTTATCAAGATATTGGATGTAATAAGTTGATCGTGCCAAGTGACTCGCGTGCTGGCGATCCCGTTGGCGTCAAATTGTTGGCACAAGATTTAAGTGCGCTGTCTAAGCAGTTAAAACCATTTGGTATGCAAATTGGATTTCATAATCACAGTGTAGAAATGAATGCCTATGAGGGAAAAACTTATTGGGATGCGATCGCGCAAAATACGCCGCATGATGTCATCTTGCAGCAAGACGTGGGCTGGACTAGCTATGCGGGCAAAGATCCCGTGTTGTTCGTGAAGCGCTATCCAGGTCGAACGCTAACCACGCATTACAAGAGTAAATTACCCTTAAAACCACTGAGCCAAGAAAGCGGCAAATCTTATACGACCATCATAGGCCAAGACAATATTGATTGGGATGCTTTGTATCAGGCGAATGTACAAGTGGGCGGCACCGAATGGATCGTGGTCGAGCAGGAAGAATATCCGAATGGGCTCAGTCCTATGCAAAGTGTAGAGCAATCTTTGCGTGGACTGCAGGCGGTCATTGCAGTGAGAAAAGCGGGCACGAGCCGGCCGCTCAATGCCTTAACACCTAGCGAACAAGCGAATGGTTGGAAGCTTTTGTTTGACGGTAAAAGCACTCAAGGTTGGCACGCCTATGGCAAGTCCAGCATCGGCAGCGCATGGAAAATTTATCAGGGTGAATTGCAATTAGACGTCAGTAAAAAAGACGGCTGGCAAACTTCGGGTGGGGGCGACATAGTCACTGACGAGCAATTTGATAATTTCCATTTGCAATTGGAATGGAAACTACAAAAGAACGGCAATAGCGGCATTTTCTTATACGTCAATGAAGATGCGAAACAATATCCTTATGCATGGAACACCGGCTTGGAAATGCAAGTTTTAGATAACGATGGACACGCCGATGGAAAAATTTTCAAACATCGCGCTGGCGATTTGTATGATTTGATTGCAGCTACTCAGGCCGCCGCACTGGCACCTGGGCAATGGAACTTGGTCGATATTGTGAGCGATCACGGCGAATTGAATTTTTATCTGAATGGTCGGCATATCGTGAATACCCGTTTATGGACGGATGATTGGAAGGCCTTGGTTAAGCAAAGTAAATTCGGCAGCATGCCGGGTTTTGGCGAAACGAAAAAAGGTCGAATCGGATTACAAGACCACGGTGATGCGGTCAGTTTTAGAAACATCAAAATTCGTTCGCTGTCATTGAATTGATATGCGAGATGTGCTGAATGTACGGCACTACCAAAAAACTTAAAAACAACTCTTAAGAAGAAAAATATGGACGACAATTTTTATGATGCGATCGTAATTGGCTCAGGCATAAGCGGTGGTTGGGCAGCCAAAGAATTGACCGAAAAAGGTTTGAAGGTGCTGTTGTTAGAGCGAGGGCGCAACATTGAGCACGTCAAAGGCTATGTCAACGCCATGAAAGAGAATTGGGAATTCCCTCATCGCGGTGGTCGCACACAGCAAATGATAGAAGACTATCCTGTTTTGAAACGTGACTATCCGCTCAACGAAACTGTACTTGATTTGTGGGCAAAAGATAGTGAAAGTCCGTATACCGAGGTGAAACGATTCGACTGGTTCCGTGGTTATCATGTAGGTGGTCGTTCGCTGATGTGGGGCCGTCAAAGTTATAGATTTAATCGCTGGGATTTTGAAGCGAATGCTAAAGAAGGCATCGCTGTAGATTGGCCGATACGTTATGACGACATCGCCCCTTGGTATAGCTATGTCGAAAAATTCGCAGGCATACAAGGTAGCAAAGATGGTTTGGATGTTTTGCCTGATGGCCATTTCATGCCCGCGATGGAATTAAATTGCGCTGAAAAACATGTCAAGAAACGTTTGGAAGAAATCTATAAAGGCCAACGTCATTTGATCATCGGTCGTTCCGCTAATCTTACTGAACCGTTACAAGACAGGGTCAACTGTCAGTATCGCAATAAGTGTTGGCGCGGTTGTCCATTTGGCGGTTATTTCAGTACGCAATCGTCGACTTTACCTGCTGCAATGGCGACCAAGCGCTTGACACTGCGTCCATTTTCTATCGTCACCCAGATTCTTTACGATAAAAACACCAAGCGAGCGCGCGGGGTTGAAGTCTTAGATGCAGAGACTAATCAGACCTATGAATTTAAATCAAAAATTGTCTTTGTTTGCGCCTCTTCATTTAACTCTACGTGGGTGTTGATGAATTCGGCGACTGATGTGTGGGAAGGTGGTTTAGGCAGCAGCAGTGGTGAGCTTGGTCACAATGTGATGGATCACCATTTCAAATTGGGGGCGGGCGGTACGGTCGAAGGATTTAGTGATAAGTATGATTTTGGACGACGTCCGACGGGCATTTATGTCCCGCGTTTCCGCAATGTGTATGACGACAAACGTGATTATCTGCGTGGCTTTGGTTATCAGGGCGGGGCAGGGCGCGGGCGTGGTGTTGAAATTGCCGAATTTACGATAGGCAAAGAGCTCAAAGAAGCGATGAGCGTACCGTCTGAAAACTGGGGCTTCAACATGACTGCTTTCGGCGAAATGCTGCCAGATCATTCTAATAAAATCAGTCTAGACCGCACCAAGAAAGATAAGTGGGGCTTACCCGTTTTGGCGATGGATGTTGAGTTGAAAGAAAATGAAAAACGCATGCGCATTGATATGGTGAACGATGCCAAAGAAATGCTAACTGCAGCCGGTTTGAAGAATGTGTACACCTACGACAATGGCTATGCCGTTGGATCAGGTATACATGAAATGGGTACAGCACGGATGGGGCGCGATCCTAAGTCCTCAGTTTTAAATGGCAATAATCAAGTGTGGGATGCGCCAAATGTGTTTGTCACCGACGGCGCCTGCATGACTTCAAGTTCTTGCGTCAATCCTTCTCTGACCTATATGGCATTGACAGCGCGCGCCGCTGACTTTGCTGTGAATGAATTAAAACGCGGCAATCTATAAGACATCTAAGAGGATAAAAAAAATGAATCGAAGAGAACTCTTACAAATGGTTGCGGCCATGACAGGTGTGGCCGTAATGGGTGGCGAAGCATTCGCCCTAAACGCTGAAGCGAGCCTATCTACCTCAACAACCGCAAATCGCAGCAATATCCGTTTTACTGCACGAGATATCAATTTGCTAGATGAAATAGCCGAAACCATTATCCCTAAGACCGACACACCTGGTGCTAAGGCCGCCAAAGTGGGTCGCTTTATGGAAATCATGGTGCGTGATTGTTACACCGTGGCGCAACAAGAGGCATTTATTGATGGATTGAATAAATTTCCCAGCTTATGTTTGGTGCAGTATCAAAAAAGTTTCTTTAGCATGAATGCCAAGCAAAGGCATGAAATGTTAGTTGGTATGGAAAAAGAAGCGAAGACTTTTAATGCAGGCCAATCTGAACGCGATAAGGAGCGACGCCACGCTTTAGAAACCGAGAACAAAGACAATAACTTTGCTTTGCAAAAAGAATTCGAGAATCTACCTAAGCATTTTTACACTATGGTGAAGCAGTTAACTTTGCTTGGGTTCTTTACCTCAGAAACGGGAACGACAAAGACTTTAAGATATGTGGCAGTGCCAGGTCGTTACGATGGCAATGTGCCTTATATCAAAGGACAACGTGCTTGGGGTTGATTGCATAATTAGCCCATCCCCATTTCGACCTTCTCCTTGAAGGGGAAGGCGATACGACAATGCCATATTTGCTTTAAATAAAAAAAGGAAAACCATGACGCAATTAGATCGCCGCAGCATGTTAAAACAATTGTCATTAGGCGCTATCGCGATGTTGACACCAAGCGCCTTTAATCTGGCGATGGCGCAAGCATCTGGCCCTTTAAAAGGCAATATCCATCATTCGGTTTGTCGTTGGACGTTTTCGCATTTGAGCTTACCCGAGGTTTGTGGTTTAGCTAAGACGATAGGTTTTTCTGCGGTGGACTTAATTGGCCCGAAAGAATGGCCCATCTTAAAAGCGCACGGCATTGATTCGTCCATGTGCAATGGTGCAGAGATTAATTTGAAGAATGGCTGGAATGATACGCAATATCATCCGACGCTGATCAAAAACTACCTCGAACATATAGAGCTAGTCTCTAAAGCAGGTTATAAAAATCTGATTTGTTTCACTGGCAATCGACGCGGCATGGATAACGAAGTGGGTCTGAAAAACTGTGTTGATGGACTCAAAAAAATCATGTCTCATGCAGAAAAGTACGGCGTCACTTTGCATATGGAAATACTCAATAGCCGTGTCGATCACATCGACTATATGGCAGACAGTAGTGACTGGGCATTTGAGTTATGCAAACAGATTGATTCGCCGAATATGAAGATGTTATTTGATATCTATCATGTGCAAATTAATGAGGGAGACATTATCCGTCGCTTGCGTAAATGTGCACCTTACATCGGCCATTACCACACAGGTGGAGTGCCAGGTCGAGGTGAAATTACCGAAGGACAAGAGCTCAATTATCGCGCCATTATGAAGGCGATTCATGCCACCGGTTTTCAAGGTTATGTCGCACAGGAATTTTCGCCTTCAGGCACCACGCCGGAAGAAAAAGCAAGCTCTTTGAAGCGCGCTATTTTATTGTGCGATGTATAAATTGATTTATAGATTGATGTATAGATTGATGTGTAAATTCAGGGCGATCTTCGGCGAATAGTATGAACAACACCAAACAAAGAATTCGTATCGGTATGGTCGGTGGTGGACAAGGTGCTTTTATAGGCAATGTACACAGAATTGCGATGCGGATTAGTGACCGCTATTCGCTGGAAGCTGCTTGTTTCTCTTCCGATCCCCAGCGCGCCGCCGCTAGCGCGCAAGAGCTTGGGGTTCCTGCTGAGCGCGGCTATCCTGATTATCAGACCATGGCGAGAATCGAAGCGGCGCGTCAGGATGGCATAAGGGCGGTAGTCATTGTGACGCCAAATCATTTGCACTTCCCAATCGCAAAATGTTTTTTGGAGTATGGCATCCACGTTATTTGCGATAAACCATTGACCATGACCGGCGCTGAAACAGCTGAGTTGATTGCACTTAGTCAGCGCATGGACAAGCATTTGTTCGTCACTTATAACTACACTGGTTATCCGATGATACGGGAAGCGCGTGAGCGTGTGCGACGTGGCGATCTCGGTGAGATCCGTATCATTCAAGTGGAGTACAGTCAGGATTGGCTGGCGACCGCATTGGAACAATCAGGGCAAAAGCAAGCAAGTTGGCGTACCGATCCTAAGCAAGCAGGAGCGGCAGGCTGCCTCGGCGATATTGGTGTGCATGCCTTCAATTTAGCGCATTTTGTTTCTGGTATGACGCCCACCAAAATTGCAGCAGACTTACACTCCTTTGTGCCAGGGCGAGTGTTGGATGATCATGCACAGGTGCTGATGCGCTATGCCAATGGCGCGCGCGGTACTTTATTAAGTAGCCAAGTAGCGGTCGGCAAAGAGAATCATTTGCGTCTACAAATTTTCGGCGATAAGGGGGCATTGGACTGGTGTCAGGAGCATCCCAATCAGTTGAGTTTTTCTACGTTAGATGGGGCGACTCAAATATTGAGCAGAGCACGTCATCAAATTAGTCAAGCTAGTCGCGATGTGAGTTTGATTCCGGCCGGACATCCTGAAGGGTATTTAGAGGCATTTTCCGTATTGTATAAAGAGTTCGCGCACATCCTTGCAATGCCATTCGGCGCGTATGCTGAGGGTAATAGTGCGACTGCGCATAGCGCTATGCCTGCTTATTCAGATCTTTGTTTTATTGAGGCGTGCATTGCATCGTCTACAAAAGATACGGTGTGGACAGAATTAAAAGCTAATCTGCCTTAAACCTTTGAGCTTAATTAATGCTGCATCAATGCCGCATCAAAGACGACTAAAAACTAAAACTAAAACTAAAAACACATACAAATGGGATTATATCTATGAAAACCATCAAAGGTCCTGCGGTGTTCCTCGCGCAGTTTATTCGAGGAGAAGCGCCATTTAATACACTAGAAGGCTTAGCGCAATGGGCCGCCGACAAAGGTTTTGTTGGCGTACAAATGCCTAGTAATGTCAGCCATATTTTTGATTTGGAAAAAGCTGCCTTTAGTCAAACCTATTGTGACGAGGTGAGCGGCAAATTGGCTGAACATGGACTCGTTATTAGTGAGCTCTCAACCCATTTGCAAGGTCAATGCTTGGCGGTGCATCCTGCTTACGATAGCCTGTTCGACGGCTTTGCACCTGAATATCTCCATGGTAATCCAGCGGCGAGAACGCTATGGGCAACTGAACAGCTCAAGCTCGCTGCGCAAGCCTCACGTCGCTTAAACTTGAATGCGAGTGTTACATTTTCTGGTGCATTGGCGTGGCCATACATGTATCCATGGCCACAGCGTCCGAATGGCTTAGTTGAACAAGCTTTTGCTGAGTTGGCGAAACGGTGGAAACCTATACTCGATGTCTATCAAGAAAATGGAGTCGATTTATGTTACGAAATTCATCCTGGCGAAGATTTACATGATGGATTGAGTTTTGAGAGGTTTTTAGATTCGGTCGGTCAGCATGAGCGTTGCCACATATTGTATGACCCTAGTCATTTTGTTTTACAACAGCTGAATTATCTCGACTTTATCGACATCTATCACGAGCGTATTGGTATGTTCCATGTCAAGGATGCTGAGTTTAATCCTACTGGGAGATGTGGCGTTTATGGCGGTTATGCGCCATGGTTAGAAAGAGCAGGGCGTTTTCGTAGTGTGGGCGATGGACAGGTTGATTTCACGGCGATTTTTAGTAAATTCGCGCAATACGATTACAGTGGCTGGGCAGTGCTGGAGTGGGAGTGCTGTCTAAAAGATAGTGAGACTGGCGCTCGCGAAGGTGCCGAGTTTATCAAACGCCATATTATTCCAACAGCTGATCGTGCGTTTGACGATTTTGCGGCAAGTGCAGTTGATACCGCAGCATTGCAAAAATTATTGGGTATTTCGAATTAAAATAATTGAAATTGATGAGATTTTTTTTCGTAAATCTTATTGAGTTCAATTAACTCCAACTGAATCCAACTAAGCTCAACTAACTCCGACTAATGACTGAGTTTGTTCTTCAGTCATTAGTTGTCACGAACTAAGCTCATTTCGCGCGTATCGCTAATTTACTTTGTAGAGTCAGGCGAATAGCTTGTCTAACTGGAACTTTATAACTACGCCATTCTTTGTAATCTTTGATTGCGGCCAACATGTGAATTTCCTTTTTGAAGCATTATTAAATAGATTGAGTAAAAAACTCGGTGAATGAATGTTAAGTTGCAATGCACTTAAATTCTGTGACGATGGTCACAATAATCCCTAAATAAGCATCAAATTTTCAGAAATATTCTAGATGGCTAGCGCGAAAATATCCGCGACGCTTTTTTGTAAAAATCAACTAAGAGGCAACTGCGGCTCAACATCCTAAGCGGTGTAGTCAAAAAGAACGGATAATAGCGTCCAATTTATTTTTAACGCTATTTGGAATTCTTTCATGGAAATTAAGGTCAATTTTCTCGATAAACTTCGCCTCGAAGCCAAGTTTGATGATTTTACGGTGATCGCGGATCAGCCTATTCGTTACAAAGGTGATGGTTCAGCACCGGGACCTTTTGATTATTTTTTAGCTTCGTCGGCACTGTGCGCCGCTTATTTTGTGAAGTTGTACTGCAATACCCGCAATATTCCGACCGAGAATATTCGTCTCTCACAAAATAATATCGTTGATCCTGAAAATCGTTACGCACAGATTTTTAAAATTCAAGTTGAATTACCTGCGGATATTTCCGCCAAAGACCGCGAAGGTATTTTGCGCTCGATTGAGCGTTGTACCGTTAAAAAAGTTGTGCAAGAGGGCCCTGAGTTCGTGATCGAAGAAGTGGAGAGCCTAGACGCCGATGCGCAAGCTCTGCTAACTTTGACTCCAGATGAGAACGCCGCGACGTATATCCTAGGTAAAGACTTACCTTTAGAAAAAACTATCGCCAATATGTCGGGTTTATTGGCAAGTCTTGGTATCAAAATTGAGATTGCCTCATGGCGTAATATCATCCCCAATGTTTGGTCTTTGCACATTCGTGATGCGCATTCGCCTATGTGTTTTACCAATGGTAAAGGGGCGACGAAAGAAAGTGCTTTGGCATCTGCCTTAGGTGAATACATAGAAAGGCTTAGTTGCAATCATTTTTATGCGGGTTCGTTTTGGGGCGAAGATATAGCCCAAGCCGAGTTTGTCCATTATCCGAATGAGCGTTGGTTCAAGCCGGGTAAAAAAGACGCACTACCGAAAGAGATTTTAGATAAATACAGCTTGGAAATTTACAATCCAGATAAAGAATTGCGAGCCTCTCATCTTATCGATACCAATTCCGGCAACACCGAACGTGGTATCTGCGCACTGCCTTTTGTACGCCAGTCGGACGGAGAAACTGTTTACTTTCCATCCAACCTAGTCGAAAACTTATTTGCCAGCAATGGTATGAGCGCGGGCAATACGCTAGCAGAAGCGCAAGTGCAATGCCTATCTGAGATTTTCGAGCGCGCTGTTAAACGCGAAATTTTAGAAGGCGAAATTTGTTTGCCTGAAGTGCCGCAAGCGGTATTAGCCAAATACCCCAGTATCGTGGCAGGCATACAAGGTTTAGAAGAGCAAGGTTTTCCCGTATTAGTGAAAGATGCGTCGCTCGGTGGTCAATATCCCGTGATGTGTGTGACCTTGATGAATCCGCGCACTGGCGGTGTGTTTGCCTCTTTCGGTGCGCATCCTAGCTTTGAAGTGGCGCTGGAGCGTAGCTTAACGGAGTTGTTACAGGGACGCAGTTTTGAAGGTTTGAATGATTTGCCGCAACCGACCTTTGTCAGTAATGCAGTGACCGAACCGAATAATTTTGTCGAGCATTTTATTGATTCTAGTGGTGTAGTGTCTTGGCGCTTTTTCAGTGCCAAAGCTGACTATGAATTTGTGGAATGGGATTTTACTAGCGATGGTAAAGACGCGAATGCGCAAGAAGCGGCACGGCTGTTCGGCATACTGGCCGAGATGGGGAAAGAAAGCTATCAAGCCGTGTACGATCAACTTGGCGCGACCGCTTGCCGTATTCTCGTACCCGGCTATTCTGAAGTGTACCCAGTCGAGGATTTGATTTGGGATAACACCAACAAAGCATTATTGTTCCGTAGCGATATTTTGAATTTACATCAACTTGATGATGCCGCTTTAGAAGCATTGCTTGATCGTTTAGAAAATAATGAGCTAGATGACTATAGCGACATAGCCACTTTAATTGGTATTGAATTTGATGAAAACACTGTTTGGGGCCAGCTCACCGTACTGGAATTAAAACTATTAATTCATCTCGCCTTAGAGCAGATCGAAGATGCACAAGACTTGACGCAAGCCTTCTTGCAATACAATGACAATAGTGTAGAGCGCGGCTTGTTTTATCAGGCACTCAATGTGGTATTGGAAGTAACGCTGGATGATGAGTTAGAACTCGGCGACTATGAGCGTAATTTCCGACGCATGTTTGGAAATGAGCGTTTAGATGCGGCAATCGGTTCGGTCGATGGCAGTGTGCGATTCTACGGTTTAACACCGACCAGTATGAAACTCGAAGGTTTAGATAGACACCAACGTTTGATCGATAGCTACAAAAAATTGCACTTAGTGCGAAGCAAAGCGCTTAGTAAATAGTCTCAACATAATCTCAGCGCGCTTGATGTGATTGAGAGCTAAGCATACTCCTATGCGCTAATGCAGCTAACGCAAATTTAGCTGTAAGTGTTATAGATTTTAAGTTCCAGTCCCGTCTCTTGATGGGGCGTTTTTTTGGGGCGTTTCCTCACGCCACGCCATAACATCTGCTTGATTTTGCAGACGCTTAGAAATTTTCTCGCAAACTATATTGCATAGACTATAGATTGAGGCGTCTGCGATTCGATAGTAAGCAGTCGTGCCTCTGCTTTCGCGAATGACTATCCCATGTTTCGCTAATGCGCTGAGATGGCGTGAGATATTGGCTTGTGAACACCCACAATAGGCAGCAAGTTCGCCTACACTTTTTTCTTCTACTGGCTTCTCCAGTTCTTGGCTAGTTCTTAGGTTTGTTATTTGGTTTGTTATTTGGTTTGTTATTTGGTTTGTTATTTGGTTTGTTATTTGGTTTATTTGCGCGACTTTACTTAATTTATTCAAAATCATTAAACGTCTAGGCTCGGCTAACACAGCAAAATACTGTGCTACTTGGACTAAGGCTTGCTCGGGTAAAACTCCTCCAAGGAGATGAGCTTGTTTTTTTATCTTCACTAATTTGCTCCCTCAAAAAATTTTAAATACTTATTTGCGCATTTACGCAAATAAGTATATTATTCAATTCAAGCAAATGCAAATTAATCGTCATCATCAATTTTTAGCGTATTGGATACTTCATGAACTCGAAATATTTTCTCAAGCAAATGATTGTATTAGCCGCCTATGGCCTCTTAGGTGCATCCTTTTCTTCTTCTGCGCAGAGCTCAACGCCGCTAGCTACGGTGAAAGTGCGAGCGTCCGAGGGCGATGTAACGATCAGTGCGGATGGCGTGATCGAAGCGATTCGAAGCACTGCAATTGCGCCTCAGGTGGCGGGAGAGATTACACAGTTGCCAGTTCAGGCGGGTGATATTGTTAAACAGGGACAGCTTCTGGTGCGCCTCGACGCGCGCGCAGCGCAGCAAGAATTCACGGCCAGCAAAGCACAAGTTGATGCCGCACGCGCTAACTTGGCGGTAGCGGAAAAAGATTACGAACGTCAAAAATTACTATTCGAAAAAAACTACATCAGCCAAGCGACTTTAGATCGTGCACAAGCACAATTTAAATCGGCAGCAGCACAAGCCAATTCCCAGATCGCCCAAGCGAATGCGATCCAAACGCAATCGGGTTTTTATACGATTTCGGCTCCCTATAATGGCGTGGTGGCAGAGATGCCATCGGCAGTGGGGGAGATGGCGATGCCTGGTCGTTCTATCATGACTATGTACGATCCAAGTTCATTGCGCGCGATTTTTACGGTTCCTCAAACCAAAGTCGCGAATCTAAAATTAAGCAATGATCTTTCCATCGAGATCCCTTCCATGCCGGCTGGGCAGCGCTTTATTACGCCGAAGAGCGTCACCGTATTGCCGTTGTCTGATGCTAATACGCACACTGTGCAGTTGCGTTTAGAGCTGCCGACCAAGGTCAAAGGCTTGCAACCTGGCATGTTTGCCCGTATTGCTTTGCCATTGGATGGCACCAATATCAATAAGACGAACAATGCAGAAAAACGTCTCTACGTGCCGCGTTCTGCGCTGTTTCGCCGCGCAGAAATGTACGCCGTTTATGTTGTGAATGCTCAAGGCAAAGCCGTTTTACGTCAAGTTAAACCAGGACGCGTTAGCGACACCGAACAAGAGATTTTGAGTGGTGTGGCGACAGGAGAATTGGTTGCGATCGATCCACTGGCGGCAAGTTTGTCCACCGCGAAATAACAAGGCGAAGAGGCTGCTATGTCTAGAAAATCACAAACCATGGGAATCTCTGGGCGGATTGCGGGATTTTTTCAGTCCGCGCAATTAACGCCACTCATTGCACTAGTCGCTTTTTTGTTGGGATTATTCGCCGTACTGGTGACCCCGCGTGAGGAAGAGCCACAAATTAATGTGACGATGGCGAACGTTCTTATTCCATTTCCCGGCGCCTCAGTGAAGGAAGTCGAACAATCGGTGTTAATTCCTGCTGAACAAGTGCTCGGCTTGATGGCGAATGTAGAACATGTGATGTCGGTCGCACGACCAGGTTTAGCCATCATCACGGTGCAATTTGAAGTCGGCGTGTCGCGCACTGAGGCCTTGGTGCGCTTGCATGATACGGTACAAAGTCACAAGGATTGGTTACCCCCTAATCTCGGCACCTTAGAACCATTGATTAAACCTAAGGGCATCGATGATGTACCTATTGTTTCTTTAACTCTGTGGAGCAAAAATCCAGACAATGGTGCCTCAGCACTAGAAACAGTTGCGCATAGCGTGGAAGCGGACCTTAAGCGTGTTAAAGGAGTGCGGGAAATCGCCACGATAGGTGGCCCTGGACGCGCGATCAATATCGCTTTAGACCCTATCAAGTTGGCCGCGAATGAGTTGACGATCATGGATTTGCAAGCCAGTTTGCAATCGGCCAATTTAAGTATGCCAGTTGGTGAACTGAGTGGAGGAAATCGTAATCTAGCAATCGAGGCAGGGCCGTATTTAAACAATGCGCGTAGCGTTGGTGAACTGGTTGTCGCGGTGAGAAATAAACGCCCGATTTTTTTACATGATGTTGCTACCGTTGAAGACGGTCCATTGCAGGCGACTCAATATGTGTGGCATGGACTTGCAGGTAAGGCCGCCGCAGAGTTTCCAGCGGTGACTATCGCCGTCACTAAAAAACCTGGACAGAATGCCGTTGAAGTCGCGGATGCTGTGATCGCAAGAGCCGATTTATTGAAAAACGTCGTGATTCCACAAGATGTCGAAGTGAGCGTCTCGCGCAACTATGGACAGACCGCCGACGACAAGGCAAAAAAACTCATTCAAAAACTTTTGTTTGCAACGCTGTCGGTGGTGGCCTTGGTGTTTATCACACTTGGACGACGTGAAGCGGCCATCGTTGGTACCGCTGTGATTTTAACCTTGACGGTGACGCTATTCGCTTCTTGGGCTTGGGGCTTCACGCTCAACCGTGTGTCTCTGTTTGCTCTGATATTTTCCATTGGTATCTTGGTGGATGATGCGATTGTTGTGGTGGAAAATATTCATCGCCATCAGGCCCTGTTTCCTGAAAAACGTTTGGTCGATTTGATTCCCGGTGCGGTAGATGAAGTCGGAGGCCCCACCATTTTGGCGACGCTGACAGTCATCGCCGCACTGTTGCCTATGGCTTTTGTTAGCGGATTAATGGGGCCGTATATGAGTCCAATTCCCATTAATGCGAGTATGGGCATGTTGCTCTCTTTAGCGATTGCTTTCGTGGTGACGCCCTGGTTGGCGAGGTTGTGGATGAAAGAGGGGCATCATGCTGGCGATGGCTTGGCAGATAAACTTGCCCCGCACTTTAATCGTATTTTCAAACCATTTCTCGATGCTCAAAACGGTGGCAAAAATCGAAAAAAACTCGGTCTGGGTGTGGCGACCTTGATCGCTCTGTCCGTTGCTTTGCCTATGTTGGGCTTAGTGCAATTGAAGATGCTGCCATTTGATAATAAGTCGGAATTTCAAGTGATTGTCGATATGCCAGCTGGCACACCAGTAGAAAAAACGGCGGCAGTTTTGCATGAGTTAGGCACCTATCTGCAAACCATACCTGAAGTCAGCGACTATCAAGCTTATGCAGGCACAGCGGCACCGATTAATTTTAATGGCCTAGTACGTCAATACTATTTACGTGCAGGAGGCGAGGTCGGTGATATTCAAGTCAATTTGGTGGACAAACATCATCGCAGCGATAAGAGCCACACGATTGCTACGCGAGTTCGTCCACAGCTTCAGGCATTGGCGAAAAAAATTGATCCAGAAGCCAATGTCAAAATAGTGGAGGTGCCACCCGGTCCGCCTGTGTTAGCACCTATCGTTGCGGAAATTTATGGCCCAGGCGATATGGAACGTCGCCAAGTCGCCAAACAAGTCCGCGCCGTATTTGAAAAAGCGGAAGGTGTGGTTGATGTGGATGACAGCAGTATCGTCTTTGCGCCGCGCAAATTATTGCTGGTTGATCGTCGTAAAGCCGCACAATTGGGAATTTCTCAATCCAGCATCGTTACCACTTTGCGCGCAGGTTTGTCAGGTGATACGGCTAGCTATTTGCGCGATGAGAGTAAATATCCAGTTGCGACAAATTTACGCTTGCCAGTCAATGAACAAGGCGATCTAGATACTTTGCTTGCGCTAGGCGTCAGAAACTCACAAGGAAAGTTAGTACCCATTCGTGAGTTAGTCACGGTGACCGATACTTTGCGCGAACAGCCGCTCTATCATAAAGATGGATTAGCGGTGAATTACGTAGTCGCCGATATGGCAGGTAAAGTCGATAGTCCACTGTATGGCATGTTTGCTATGCGTAGCGAGATCGCGAAAATCATCACGCCAGGTTCGGGTAAATTGAACGAATATTTTATCAGCGCACCGCAAGATCCTTATAGAGGATTTAGTTTGAAATGGGATGGCGAATGGCAAGTCACTTATGAGACTTTCCGCGATATGGGCGCGGCCTATGCGGTTGGATTGGTATTAATTTATTTGCTGGTGGTTGCGCAGTTTGGATCTTATCTGACGCCTTTGATCATCATGGCGCCGATTCCTCTCACCATTATCGGCGTGATGCCAGGACACGCCTTATTAGGTGCGCAATACACGGCGACCAGCATGATAGGCATGATTGCATTGGCGGGAATTATCGTCCGCAATTCCATTCTATTAGTCGACTTTATTCATGTGCAAATCGCTACCGGCTTGGCTTTCAAAGACGCTGTAGTTAGCTCTGCGATTACTCGCGCACAACCGATTGCATTGACGGGATTAGCGGCGATGATGGGCGCTTTCTTTATTCTAGATGACCCAATTTTTAACGGTCTCGCGATTTCTTTAATTTTCGGAATTTTTGTGTCGACTTTATTGACCTTAGTGGTAATTCCCTTGCTGTACTACATCGCCTATCGAGAGAAATATGAGGCTTGATGAAGTTTGATTGTTTAGATGTACAACTAAATGAGTCAGTAGATGAGTGCGTACATATGCAAGTGCAGTAAGAGCAGTTTTTTTATGTTTGATTGATTTTTTTAAGGAGAAAATGATGACTTCATGGCAGATGGTACGCGTTATTGCGGGTGTATTTATTTTATTGAGCTTGGCATTGGGCGCGCCGGGTAGTCCTATATTTATTAACCAGTGGTTCTTAGCTTTTACCGCTTTTGTCGGCGTCAATATTTTGCAAAGCGGATTGACTAAATGGTGTTTGATGGAAACGATAATGCGCAAGTTGGGATTTAAGGCAGGTGATTAATCACACTTTGATCCATTAGGAATTTAATCCTTTAATTCGACTGTGGTTGTGGCGGCTGTGAAGTATTTTGATTTTCAATAATAGGAGGAGACATGGCACATATTATTATTTTGGGTGCAGGAACTGGTGGAATGCCAGCCGCTTATGAACTACGTGAGAAACTAGATCGTTCACATCAAATCACGGTGATCAATGCAGTCGATTATTTTCAATTTGTGCCGTCGAATCCTTGGGTTGCCGTTGGATGGCGTCAGCGCGAAGCGATCACGTTTGAGATTCGACCGTACTTAGAAAAAAAGGGCATACAATTCATCGCCCAAGCCGTGACTCAACTTCAGCCTGAAGAAAACGCATTGACCTTGGCCGACGGTAGTGTTCAACACTATGATTTCTTAGTCATTACAACCGGACCAAAGTTGGCGTTTGATGAAATACCTGGCGCAGGTCCCGCTGGATTTACGCAATCGATTTGTTCGATTGATCACGCCGAAAATGCTTATGCCGCTTATCAAAAATTTCTCGATGATCCTGGTCCAGCGATAGTCGGCGCCATGCCAGCAGCTTCTTGTTTTGGTCCCGCTTATGAATTTGCTTTTATTCTTAATACCGATCTGAAGCGTCGCAAGATTCGCAACAAAGTTCCTATGACTTATGTGACTAGTGAACCCTATATCGGCCATTTGGGGTTGGGTGGTGTGGGTGACTCTAAATCAATGCTGGAAAGTGAGTTTCGTAATAACGATATCAAATGGATTTGCAACGCCAAGACCACACGCGTTGAAGACGGCAAAATGTATGTCAGCGAAATGGATGAATTCGGCAATGTAAAAAAAGAACATGAGCTTCCCTTCAAATACAGCATGATGTTGCCTTCGTTCCGAGGTGTTGACCCCATCGCTGCCGTTGAAGGTCTATGCAATCCCCGCGGATTCGTGATGGTTGACGAATACCAAAGGAGTAAAAAATTTGCGAACATTTATTCTGCTGGCGTGTGTATCGCGATTCCACCTGTAGAAGTGACGCCAGTCGCAACGGGCGCACCAAAAACAGGATACATGATAGAAACCATGGTGACCGCGATTGTGCACAATATTGAAGCGGATTTAGCAGGGCGGCCAGCAACCGCAAAGGGCAGTTGGAACGCCATTTGCCTGGCCGACATGGGTGACACTGGTGCCGCATTTGTCGCATTACCGCAAATTCCACCACGCAATGTCAATTGGTTTAAAAAAGGCAAATGGGTTCACTATGCAAAGATCGCATTTGAAAAATACTTTATTCGTAAAATGAAAACAGGAAATTCCGAACCTATCTACGAAAAATATATGCTGAAAATGCTAGGTATCGAACGATTGGATAAATGATAGAAATCTAGTTCGCTTAACCAAGCTTTAGCTGAGGTCAATGCCGGAATAGATAACACTAAAAATCGGGGGGCTCGCGTGCGCGCCCCGACTCCTTACGTTATAACCATCAACGAGTTACAGACGCAGGAAAGTAAGTGCGATTTAAAAATACAATGGCTCAATGTGTTTTATGTGATTCATCAGATGAGGAAATAAATAGAATTATTTCGATGGAATCGGTGGCGGGAATTGCAAAGCACCCGCGATGCGATTCCACGCATTGATAGCACCGACGGTAGCGGTTAAAAAAACGATTTCCGATTTACTGAACTCAGCTTCCAGTTCTGCATATTGAGCATCAGAAATATGTTGAGCCGCCATCAAAGTAAGCGCCTCAGTCCACGCCAATGCTGCGCGCTCTCGTCGAGAAAAAATTCCTGCATCTCGCCAAGTCGCAACGAGATCAATTTTGGCCTGTTCCATTCCTAGCTTACGCGCGAGATTTAAATGGTACTGCAGACAAAATGCACACCCATTGATCTGAGAAGCGCGCAACTTCAACAGCTCTGTCAGCTGTTTGTCTAAGCCTGAATCGTCTATCGCTTTACCCAGCATAGCCAATGCAGCGACCACACCTGGCGCGGCATGTTCAAACGAAATCCAATCGCTGCGTTGGTTTAAAGAAGATGTCATGGTGAACTCCAATTGATTGAGGATAGGTGCTTAATTTCCTGTCGAAATTTAGGCGTGATTGTCTTTGGTTGCAAATAATCATTTTACTCAAATAATGAAACTAAAGAAGGGGGCAGAGGGTAGCTATTGACCAGAAAACGTTCATCTCGATTCATTAGTGATACTGCCACTTACGAAACTATTGTGTCGGCTGTAGAGCAGTACTACATAGCGCCAACGACTGATTACTCATTACAGCTTTATAGAATTCGAGAAATGCAAAAGTATCTCGAAGTGTGGAAGGGCAAATATGGCGAATTTACAGCGCCTGTTCCAGCCAAAGGACTAAGCAGTACAGACGAGCGTCGCTTGGTGTTGAACGACTTGGTGAATGCAATATTAATTGAAGTACCATTCGTTCAAGGACAAGGATTTGCGCAAGCCCAGGCGCAGCATACCGCCAACACACAATCGATTTTGGGACATATCCAAGCGGCAGAGGCGCAAAATGTTGACCGTAGATTAAAGAATTCGGCCGACTGGATATTAAATGGTGGCGTGACGAGAATCTATGCTGCGACACCAACGGGTGATTCTACTCGGCATGGATATCAATGCAGACAAAGCATTCTTTCCGCGTGGACGTAGAGGATCTCCGGGCTACATAGGTGACGCTGCCGCCCTCTACCCACAAAATGATTACATGAATCAGGCTAACGTGCATTTATACAAAAATGGTGCTGTGGTTAATGGTTGGAATGAGGCGGGTGCAGTTGCTATCGTAAACGGTGCGACTCAGACACGGGATAAAGGGTGGAGTCTATTGCGCCATGAAGTGCAGCACGACATGGATCAGCATTTAGGGCGAGATGCTATGGCTGATGGTCGTAGTTTTCGGCGTGCAATTGCTGACTATTATGAGCCAGACACAGAAGGATTTAATAAATTTAACTCTCGACATGTTGATGCGTTTTATCGAGCATTAGACGCAGTAGGTAATAAAGATGTTCGTAGAGGACTAGAAGTTTCTCACAACATAGAAATCGCACCGGTGGCTGCGGGGGCGAGGGTTTCTAATACGCAAGATGCAGCGGTTGAGGCATTGTTGCAAGTGATTGCCGGTTTAACGATAGCTGACGCATCCTACATTTTCGAGCAATGCCCTTCAATGCGTGCCAAGATCGATCGTCATCTTGAAGGCGCAGCAAGAAATCGCGTATTAGAAGATCTTGAGTGGGCCTCAAGTTAATTACTGGACGTGAAGTCGCTCGACAAAGTGGTGCGATGCCAGTGCAGCAAATTATCGAATGGGCCAAGATGCATTTGAAGTGAATGATTTGAATGAAACGGGAAATTTAGAACCGTCTAAGTGAGCCAAGGGCGATTTTTGTAATATGAAATATTGAATCATTTTTTGATCATGCCTATTTCACTTGTGATCTTGTTGCCACTAAGTCGAATTTTTATTTATTCGCGAAACTCGCGTGGATTATAGGCAGCCTTATTTATCCGATCTCGCGAGTCGTTTTCTTCCTCAAGTAGCCGCTTATCGTATTCAGCAATCACACCACGAAATTTAAAACGATCTACCCAAACGATGTAAGCCAAGATTACATTCAAAATCAAGCTGCCATACAAAAAGTAGTCTTTCATTTACGAGTTTTCTTTCATAGCTATATCTGTTTCAATGTGGTGAAATTACCGGATCACTTGCGGTCGGTCAAGATATGTCAATGTGTGGATAAAAATGTTACACATAATTAAATAAGGTTAAATGTCTCCCTTTTTTCTTTTCCCTGAAGTAATTTTTTGCTAAATTTAGATGCGCATGCCAAGAGATCTTAACTGGCTCAATACTATGTCAAAGAACAAATAAATATGTCTTACATCTTGCGTGTATTGCAAGTCAATGAAAATAACTAATGGGAGTGAGTATGACCATCGTCAAGCGTCTCTATCTTTTGCTGGCTGTAGTGCTGATCGCTATCATGTCGTTGATTGGTGTCAGCATCTCTCAAATTCATAAAGTCTTTGAAATTACGAATTATACAAACGAGAATACCGTTCCCAGCATGCTTGATCTGGGTGTGATTAAGTCCGGTACTGCTCAAATCCGCCTTCTCAGTTGGCAGTTTCTTGCAGCGAACGACCCAAACAAAAAGGCCGAACTAAAAAAGAAAATTGATGAAGTAGAAGCGACAGTTATCAAAGCCTTTGAAAAATACGAAAAAGAGGACATTACGGATGACAAAGATCGTTCTCTACTGCAAGAAGATAGGAAAGCATTCGAAGCCTATCGTCAAATTCGAAATAAGGCCATTGAGATCGATAGCGCATCTGGCTTAGATGAGGCGAGAGACTATTTATTCTCCAAACAAGCGGAAACTAGCAAAGTCGCAAAGCTAATTGATGACCATCTTGAATACAACGTACAAATCGGAAAAAGGAGCGCAGAGGAGGCAAAAGAGACCCAATCCGCCTCGATTTGGTTGTCCCTAACTATAGGTGCTATAGCTTTTGTATCCGTTGCCTTTATGGGAATCCGCTTGGCACGTAATATTGCCACTTCGCTCACTTCGGCGGTTGATATCGCCGAACGCGTTGCTGCAGGTGATTTGACGCAAACGATAGTGATCAAGGGTGAAGATGAAGTTGCCCAATTGATGACTGCTTTAAAAAACATGTCCTCCAGTTTAGTCAATATTTGCACTGAGATTCGTCACAGCACTGATGCTATCGCTACTGCGTCGAGCGAAATTGCCTCCGGTAATATGGATTTGTCCTCGAGAACTGAACAACAGGCTGGTGCGCTAGAAGAGACAGCATCTTCAATGGAAGAGCTTACTTCGACCGTGAAGCAGAACTCCGACAATGCTCGTCAGGCGAATACGCTTGCAAGCGCTGCATCAATGCTTGCTGCAGAAGGTGGAGATGTTGTCAATCAGGTGGTAGTCACAATGGGTGAAATTAATGATTCAGCGAGAAAAATTGTCGATATCATTAGTGTGATTGATGGCATCGCTTTTCAAACAAATATTCTTGCATTGAACGCCGCTGTAGAAGCTGCGCGAGCAGGAGAGCAGGGTAGAGGTTTTGCAGTAGTAGCTTCCGAAGTTCGCAGTTTAGCGCAACGTTCCGCCTCGGCGGCAAAAGAGATCAAGGTACTCATAGATAACTCTGTAGAAAAAGTCGACAACGGCACTCGATTGGTCGACAAAGCAGGTAATACAATGTCCGAAATTGTGTCGGGAATCCATAAAGTCCGCGATGTGGTAAGTGAAATTAGTACGGCTAGCAATGAGCAAAGTGCTGGTATCGAACAAATCAATCAAGCCATTGTGCACATGGATGAAACCACGCAACAAAATGCCGCATTAGTCGAAGAAGCCGCAGCGGCTGCGTCTGCTCTACAGGATCAGGCCGAGAAACTGACCAACATGGTCTCCTTTTTTAAAATCTCTAGCGCTAGTCCAGCTTCAAGAATACAAAACCCCAGTTCAGCTAGGCAGCTACTAGGAAATTAAATGCATTACTCAAACGTTATACCCTTGTGATCATGCATTCCACTATACGATTCCGTTGTCTACTGCCAACACTAGTTGTCATCTATTCTTATGTCACCGCTACGACGGTTCATGCGCAGAGCAGTCAACAGGGGCGCATGCCTTCACCCATAACGCCGGTTCTAATCGCACCTGCTGAACTCGAACCTGCCCTCGTCCAACTGCTCGAACAGGCACGCCGATGCTCCGGTAGCCAGTGCCGATTTCAACTCGGCACCGAATTCCAGATCACCATAACGGGAGTGGGGCAACCGGATGCTGGGATCGTCTACGATCGATCCAACTTCCAGGGCCAGTTCTACGCCTCATTCGGCTTAGCGCATGGATGTGTCATCGTCCAAGCCGGTCTCTCGAGGCGTAACGCTCAACGTCCGCACGACATTGCGTTCATACAACCCAGAACTGGGAAGGTGTTCAAGAGCTGGCAGGAATGCAAAGCCGAATGATCTCACCCTCAATAGAAATATAAGCGCTCCGGT
The DNA here is from genome assembly GCF_042432465.1 of Affinundibacterium danionis. Taxonomy (NCBI): domain Bacteria; kingdom Pseudomonadati; phylum Pseudomonadota; class Betaproteobacteria; order Burkholderiales; family Oxalobacteraceae; genus Affinundibacterium; species Affinundibacterium danionis. The sequence continues at coordinate 520,388 of NZ_JBHLXJ010000002.1, forward strand.
CGGTGCACAGATTGACCATAAAGTTCCTGAAGGCTCAGCCGCAGGTCTTATTGAGCAAGATGCCGATGTACTTATATTTTCAGGTGAAGAAAAAGAAGTGAAAATTTTAAAAAATCTTCTAACTCAAATCGACATCAAACAAGGTGAAGTGATAGTAAAGGGCGTTCTTTATGAAGTGACTTCTTCCGATCGCGAAGGCTCCGCTTTAACAATGGCTCTCAATCTTTTATGCGGAAAATTTGGCGTATCAGTGACAGGTGCCAAACCACTTGATTCATTCGTAAAATTCAAGAATAAAAGTCTAGATATTATCTAATCTGCGTTAAGCACAGACTCCCGATTCAAAGTAGTTTCTACGCCCTCGCTTCGTGTTCGCTCAGGTGCTACTAGATCATTTACGGTAGGTCAAGATGTGCCAGTGCTCGGCGCGGTGAATTATCAAAACAATGGAATGCCTGTTAAGCATGATCATGTCTCTTGTATTGAATTGCTTCATTGACACGATTCATAAGCTTGGTAGAATGTAAAGCATCCCGCGCTTTTGTGGTTCTGTGACGCAAAGGTATTCGTAGAACCAAAGCTTAAAAGTAAACACTGAGCTTCGCGTTTGACTTTCCAACCAGGCATAAAGATTATGCACATTATCTTGAAAAATCACGTCGCAGAATTGGCAAGAGACTTTGAACATCAAGACCTGCGAGAGTCTAAGCTGTATGAGCTGTTCTGTAATTATTGTGTTACTTCGAAACATTATTTCGGGCGTTTCGATCCGAAAATTGTTACTACTGATGAAGATGATGCATCTATAGATGGCGTAGCAATCATTGTTGATGGAGATTTAGTCACTACATTAGATGATGCGGAAGAAGCCTTTCGTACACATAAGACAAACCTCACTGTTGACGTAATCATTACACAAGTAAAATCTGGTGAACAGTTCAAAAAAGATGAGATTAGTAACTTTAATCTTGGTCTCAATGATTACCTATCTTTGGATCCAAAGCTTCCCAATGGAGAATTGAATTCGGATTCGATAGAAATTTTGAAGATTGTCTTTGCTAATTTGAAAAAAGTGAGAAATCGTCGGCCAAACGCACACATTTACTACTGTACTAGTGGCACTTACTCGGCAGAACGCGAGATTAAGGCATGCTTCGAGATCATCAAGCGTAGCGTTGAAGAAACAGAGTTGTTTTTTAACGTTACGGTAAAACCTCTTGGTCGTGGAGAAATTCTTAAACTTTATGCCGCGCTAACTGAAAAGAACGAAGCCAAGCTAAAGTTACTTGATTACTTTGGTATGCCACAAATGCCAGGTATTCCTCAATCGTATGTCGCTGTAGTGAACGCAAAAAAATATGTTGACGAACTCTTAGTTGATGATGATGGCAACTTAAGGCAGTCTGTTTTCGAGGAGAATGTAAGATCATTCCTTGGGAATACTAATGATGTTAATTCCGCTATTCAAGCCACTCTTAATAGCCCAGAAAAGAGAAACCTTTTTTCTGTGTTGAACAATGGCATCACAATTGTGGCGCCTGAATTGACTTTAACCGCTAATACTAGAGAGATTCATCTTACCAATTATCAAATAATTAATGGATGCCAGACAAGTAGTACTCTTTACGAAAATAGAGCACTTTTAACAGAATCAGTAAACGTAATTGTAAAATTTGTCGAGTCGTCAGATAACGAAGGTGCGGGTGACATCATAGCTGCCACCAACAGTCAGTCAGATATTCCCAAGGAGGCATTTTTCGGTTTACGAGATAAGGCAAAGCTTGTACAAAAATACTTTTTAGCACAAAACCAGAATATCTCGACAGATAATCAAATACATTTCGAGAGAAGACAGAGCGAATATCGAGGGCGAGGATACCAAGTAACTCGAATTTTCGATGTTAGAGAAGTCGCTCGATGCTACGCTGCGATGTTTCTTGACATTCCTCACAATTCTGCTCGGTATGTAAATGCTATTTTTGCGGCAAATGATACCAAGTTATTTGAAGAAACTGATCATGAATCCTATTACTACGCAGCAGCATTGACTTTATATAAATATCAAACACTAATTAATGGTAGAAAAATTAATGCACACAATTATGTAAAAGTCCGGTGGCACATAATTCAATTGTTTAAATGGTTTTGTCACGGAAAGATGGACACTCCACAGCCAAACGCTAAGAAAGCTGAACAATATGCAATGAAGTTAATCGAATTATTGAATTCTGAAGATAAGGCGTATATAAAGGTTTTCGAAAAATGCCAGAAAATTATTGATTTAGTCGGATTTCCGAGTGACGATGTTCTTAAACGTGGTCGATTTACGCAAGATATTATGGCGGCAGCTGAAAAACGTGTCCAACGCAAAGAAAGATAAATCGTCTATTAAAACTATGGTGCCCCTATTAGTTATGTTGTTTGAGATATTCAAGCTAGGGATTGTAGTTTTAGCGCGCAAACGTAAAACTTCGGACTCTTCCAAACAAATTCCCCCCTCTATACATCCAAAATTTTGCGTTAATCGTCCTGTAAATTCCGTAAATAGTTGCTTACGTAAAATTTAGGACTAATTGCCGTGTAAACGTAATCGTTAGGACAAATCATAAGCCTAAAACTCATTACGTAATTCTTGAGACTAATTCAAATTCTCTTTCAATGCTGCATTTTTCAGTGCCATTTCTTTAAATGGCTAAGAAAATTGGTAAATCAATTTTTGTGTTTTTCTTTTTTGACTCGCCTCGAGTTTATCGTTTCCACATCTATGAATTTTCATTCTTGTTAAGGGAATCTGTATTTTCATAATTTCCTCCTAGTACGTTGTAGTCGCGCGAATAAGCGCCTTGTACTGCAAATGGTGATGTTAAAAAACAACATTTTAATTAAGCATTGGTTTTAGTTGCCGATAAGTGCTTTTAGGGCTTAGCAAATTCGTGTTGGCAAGAATTGAAATAGCTGAAAGAGGGCCGTGATGGGCTAACGAACAAGCTTGGGACAGGCTGCGCTTACAACGCACCCTTCAAACATTTAAGCAGTGCATTGATTATGTCTGTATAAAAATGCGTAATCAATGTCTCTGTGCATAGAAAATATCGGGTTGAATCCGGATAAACTAACCAGGGCACGCCATGATTAACCTATCTAACAAGTCCCCCAACTTTCCTGATAGCTCACGTAAAATTGGTGTCTTTCCTGCCTTGAAAAAGCGCCGACAGCATCAATCCAATATTTGGTTCTTTGATTCCCCCAAAAATAATAAGCGTTTAATTATTACCAGTGATTTAGCTTTCATGCATTTGGTAATCCTTGAAGGTGACGTATCCGTTACCCGATATCACGTGAATCCAGAACCGATCAATACTAATGTAGAGGGCGTGCAGAAAGACATAAGCATTGGTGCTTATGTCTATCGTGGTAATGCTTTGGAATGGTGGGACTTTAAACGCTTACAAAATAAGAAAGATGTCAACAAACAAAATGCGTCAGATTCTTACTTCAAAACAATTGCGGCAGCATCTTCACTTGCGACCTATCACGTAAAAACAGACGTTGATTTAAAAGGTCAGGAAATTTTGTTCGATAATTGGTTGACTTTGTGTGCAGCTATCACAAGGTGTCGAGGGCATTTTTTAGGCCGCGAAGCAACTATTTTTTCGGAACGATTGGCACTCCAACATGCTGTAACGTTAGAGAATTTGTTGACTATTCCTAGTATCGATGTTGCGTACATGCTGGCGGTAGTGGCATTAGCGCTTCAAAACGGATCTCTGCGTTGCAACTTGAACTCGCAACTTATCAACCGTCAAACGCTTCTCTCTAGGAGAGAATCATGAGTGCCGGAATGCGGCGGTCACGCATACCATTAGGATATCAATGCACCGATTCCTGGCCAAGCCCAAATGTTTCGCATTTATCACGAGATGAACAGGAAGAGTTTTTTCTAAGGCGTAAGGCAATTGAATTGTATTGTCTAGGGACTAGCTTTATCGAAATTGAAAATACGACGGGGAAGGTCAAGTCAGAAGTATACCGTCTTTTAAATCGATGCCTGATGCCATCTTCAGATGGAACGATTTACGGTTTTTTAGCACTACTGAATGGGACTAGAGTAGCCACATATGAACGTGAGAAAACTGTAATTCACACTTTAGGCTCTGGATCGGGTGGGTGTGCCGGCGCACTAACTCAATTATTTCGACGTTTCCCAGAGATCGAAATTTTTCTTGTGAATTTATATTTAAAGAAAAATACTCGCGGCACAATGCCTGAAGCAAGAATCGGAATCAACGTAATTCACAATGATTTTGTGAAGGAGCTGCGAAAACTTGGGCTCACGGATAACGATTGGCCATTCAATACCGCAAATTGTGGATACAAATCAATTAGTGAGTACTTTCGACATCTTCGCGAAACTGATTCACAAAGGGTCGTCGCTTCACGGTCAGGAGTCGAAGCGGCTCGCCGGGGAGCAATAGGAACAGGCATTCCACCATTACTTCCGACGATTCGTCCATATGGTTCGGTAATGCTTGACTTTCATAAGGTCGATGCCGCATCTGTCATTATCATGACAAACGAGCATGGTGAAGAGTTTGATGTGCCATTAGCTCGTTGGCATTTTGGGCTCATGGTAGAAGAACAATTTGGTGCTGCACTTGGGTATTGTATCGCGCTTGAATTGACGCCAAGTGCCGACAGCACTCTCGAAGTAGTTAGCAACGCACTCTCATCGCGACCTCACGAACTATGTGATGTACTTGCTCTCTCAGAAGAAAAATTCCTCATTAACCAATTGATGCCTGAACTAGAATTTCAGGGTTTTAGTGTACTCAAAGTTGATAACGCTTGGTCGAACGCCGCACATGATGTCGTCAACAATATCATTGATACCGCTGGCTGTGCCGTTAATTTTGGACCGATACGCGCATGGTGGCGTCGTAAGATCGTAGAACGCATTTTCGGTGAGCTCACACGACGAGGTCTTCAAAGACTTCCTTCAACGTATGGAAAGGGCCCGGGTGACACACGTATTACGAATCCAAATTCGCAAGCTTCGAAATTTCGCATTCAACTTCGTGATCTTATAGAACTCTTTCAAAATTGTTTGCGCGAACATAATCTCGTAGGATCTGAAGGCTTGCAATACAGTGCTCCTTATAAGTGTTTAGAAGCCGCATATGTAAATCCAGTAAGTGGATTTTTTAGGCAGCCATTGCCGATGTCGGTAGTGGCACATACGAAACTAATGATGCATGTCGAAGAGGTAACCGTTCGTGGCAGTGTACATAAGAATATACGCCCTTATTTCAATCTAGATCGACATAAACACACAAATCAAAAGCTTGCCAATTCGTTTTGGTTGATTGGAAAAAAATTGATTGTTTATGTGGACAGGCGCTTGGCGCGGATTGTATTTGCCTACATTAAGGATACAGGCGAGCAGCTTGGTCAAATGATCCCGTCTGGGCCTTGGGCGCATAGCGACTGCTCCTGGCGAGACCGTAAACTTTTAACCCGTAGCGGCCTCGCTCGCAAATATGGATCAAGTAACGTCGATCCGCTCGCGCAGTTGAAAACTGAAAAAAAAGAACAGCTGAATAACTTGACAAAAACACGGCGCAAAAAATCGTCTCGGACTGCACTAGAAGTATTAAAAATTGAGGCGCAACAGAATAGAGTAGCGCGAAGCGGAGCATCGGTCGCATCACCAGTGCCAGCAACAAGGGTAGATACGATCGCATCGCCTAAGTCAACACAGAGAGATCCATTCGGTTTAAACGATATCCCGGAACTCGATTGACCGGTCGGAGGACATATGAGAATAGCGAATGAAGATGTATTGGCACCAAACAATAATCCACTAGCTGTGACTGCCGACGACATGCCTGTCAAAAGGCTCTCGCAAGAAGTAATGGAACATCCACTTTTTGAACATAGTGTCCTTCTAGAGACGCCGCCAATTGATGATGTTTTCAGGGTTGTGAAACGCGTGGTACTTTTGCGTGAGAACGGTTGTGTTTTTACTGGAGAAAGTGGTATTGGGAAGACCGATGCGATAGCTAGAGTTAAGGCAATGCTGCACAAGGATTTTCCGCGCTTATGTATTTTTACTCATGACGCTCACAATCAACAAATTTCATCAATTCGGGCGTTCTTTAAGCACTTTTTAAATACCGTCGGTCAACGGGAACAAAAAGGTGAGACCTACGATTTGAGGTCTCGCCTCGTTCGCATAATAGTTGATGACGCTCGGATTTCAGGCATGAAATTAGTGGTTATTTTCATTGATGAAGCGAATGCAATGCACTTAAACGACTTTAATTTCCTTAAAGATGTTTACAACGACCTTTCAAAGGAAGGCATCCAGCTGCTCACCGTGCTTATGGGTCAAGCTCCCGATATGCAACAAGTTATAGATGATCTCCGAGTAAAAGGTCGAAATGATTTGGTAGGACGATTTGCAATGCGTGTTCACCAAATGAGAGGTTTTAGTAGCGTTGAGGACGTCCAAGTAATCTTTAGAAGCATAGACCGCCGTAACTTGGTGGATTTTTTTCTACCGAAGGCATGTAAGTCTGGATTTCGGCTAGAAAATGAGTCCCAAAATTTTTTTGATGCTATCGCACTTGCAGTAACTAGTTCTCCAGACGTCGCTATCACATTCCCTGCTCGCCAAACATTTTTAGCAATTCGAGCATTTTTACTCGATGCCGCTGAATTTGATGCTGAAGAAATAAAATTGCCCAAAAATGTATGGCATGAAGCAGTCGCTTACTCTCAACTGCAGGATGCAATTATAAGGATGAATGGTCGGAACTCACTCAAGGCGAAAACACACAGCCAAAAGAAATGATAATCGAAATCCTTAATAGGCTAATGTGATCATAGCCGCATGAAGGGAAGGGAAGTGGATCAGATTCAAAATAAATGGTCCGGTCGAGATTTGACACCTCTCGCTTACGAATCCTCGATAAGTTGCATTTTGCGATTGGCATGGCGAAACGCTTTCGATTACGCGACGATCATGCGGCACCTTAGCTCACAAAATAATCGATTTAATCTTGATCGGTTGAAGTTGTTTGATCAAGTTGGTTGGTCTTTGTGCGATGATAGTCTTTTCGAATTCAATCCTAATTCAAATATTGATTGTACGAAATGGCTTGCGAAACAATTTCGCTACTGTCCAATTTGTTTGGAATATGGATATCACAGCTATCTTTTCCAATGTTCTTACTTTTCCATTTGTCCTTTTCATAATGTCCTATTGAGTACACATTGCCAGAATTGCGGCAGCGTGACTCCAATAAACCAGTTTTCTAGGGAGCTATTTAAAAGACCCTATTATTGTCATGTCTGTCTCAAACCAATCTCAGGTGCCGAGCCTCACTTGGAAGGGCACTTAGATTTACGGATGATAAATCAGTCACTCAAATTGGCATTAACCCCCTTTCATGAGTGGCATCAATATATGAAAACTCAGAGTGTACGTGTTCAACATTTCTGTCCTGATTTTAGTCAGGGTATGCAATCAAAATGGTGTGACGCTTCTGAATTTCTTCGCTGCGTCGCTCTTAAGGGAAAAACGATTCCTGATTTTATTAAGTCACCTCAATATGCGGAGAATGACATTGTTGTACTCCCCTGGAAATATAGAATACGACTCGGAAACTGTTCTGACTTTTTTCTGCCAATAAGTAACTGGCGCACGCGCGTTAAAATTCCGACCGCGGTATATCGATGCACAATACAAAAGATCGGTGAGTGGGTTGCGAAACGTCATGGATGGAGCGAACATCAGTTAATTGAAGAAATGAAAATTGATCGAGGAACTCAAGTTAAGGCATACCCAACGGACCTTCTTGCATTCATATTTGTTAGGGGACAGTTGGAACTACGATTTGTTGACTTTCCATGTTTTCGATCGCGACCACTTTCAAATGCACAACTATACGATGAGCCGATGGTATGCATGGAATCATTTAACAGAAGGACTCCTAGGCTCGCATGGAGAGCATTTTTTTTAGCACTCTACTCCTCATGGTACTTACGTATCGCTTCAGGAAAATACTACAATTTTGGAGATCTTCTCAAAGGAGATACTAGAGAAAGTATGTGTATATTCTTAAGAAATCGTGTGCGATGTAGAATTGGAGAGGAATGGTATGATAACCAAATTTTTAACCCGGACGAAGCATGGTATGAAGGAGAAGTATGTTTTCTAAATATAGAAGGACTCGTCGAAACGGTTTTATCGCATAAGTCTTTGTAATTTATAGTTAGTTAGGGGATCTACATAGAATGAGTTGTTTGAGTCTTACACATGAGTCATTGATTCGTCCTGTGCTGCCCATGCGCAGGATAGTCAATCGCATAGGTTTTAACGGCGTCTTCAATGGTAGGGGCTACGCGATTCTTAAGATTCGGAGAGCGTCGACTTTTACCAATCAACGCTTCAACACCACCTTCGTTCGCTAATTCTTGATAACGATAAAAAGTGTCGCGTAAAACACCCATGACTTTGCATGCTCGGGACACATTGTGTTGGCGCGCACTCAAATTTGACCAGCCGGGGGGGGGCGGATAAAATCGGGGGCTTAATTGGGGGTGATCGTCAACAACCGCGCGTTTTCAAACCTCGACTCGATTGCGCTGACACAAGCCAATTCAAATCCTGCAGCACGCATTTGATTGCATGCGAGTATGGCGCCATCAACCGCTGGAATAGTTCGCCAAAATTCTTCGTCAAAAAACCGTCGGAAATGTGCTAATTCTTCTCCGTCCCATTTACGCACATCCCAGCGATCAATCGGCCAATAGGCGTTTGGATCTTTTAATACAGGAAGGTGGTTAAATGCTTTAAGCCAAGCATTTCGATATGCGACATGATAATCTAGTAATACACCGTCAGCGTCTAGGGTAATAATTGGTTTGGGCATAAATTGAGGTGATAGATTTTGATGATGTTTTTTGAGCTTCTATCTTAAGGATAATCCGAGGCGCATCGCAACTAATTCCTGCTTAAACTTACCAAAAATATTAACCCTGGCTTCATAGGTTTCTGCGAGAGATGAGCGTCCTTCACTTACAAAAATCTCCGACGAAATATGATGTGCCTTATTGATTGTCTGTCTTATACTCGACGTAATTTCCTGTTCAAGCGAATCACTGCTATCGACGATTAGCTTTTGATTTATTTCGCCTGAAGATTTAGTCATAGAATCAAATTTGACGGTCAGACCTTCTGGAACTTCTTGAGCTACTCTGGTCGCGTACGTAATTAAATCTGGTTCTGCAGGCATGTAGAGAAACGCATCACTTTTGACTTCGCCGTTACTGCGAAGGATACGTCCAAGTACTTGACGGAAATGGAGCTCAGTTTTTACTCTAGTGAGGTGGCAACAGACACGTAGTCTCGGGATATCTGTTCCCTCGCTAATCATGCCAACGGCCACAATCCACTTTTCTGAATTATGCCTAAATTCATGAATTATTTTCTGTGGTTCATCTGCTCTGTATGTTGCGATATAGGCTCTTTCGTTGAATTTCTGTTCAAGGATATTAACGATCTTGTGTGCATGTTCAACCGTGGCAGCAACGATCAGTCCTCCAGCGTTGGGAATTCGTTTTCGAATTGCATTTAGCTTGGCAGAAGACTTTCCTACCACGTAGGCGATGAGCTCTTCGTTCTCGATCAACTGCTGGTAGGTACACTTTGAATCTTTCAGTAATTGCCCGAATGACGAATAATTAAAGTTCTCGCCATTCTGCTTAACGATTACATTGTCGTTATCAATCAAGGTAATTTGGGGTGTGCGGCAGACATTGTCTGCGACTGCTTGCGGTAATCCGTAAACATAATCGCATTTGATTCGATTATCTCGACAATAGAGAGCCAAAACAATGGGAACTTGATCTGACCGCCACGGGGTGCCTGTCAACGCCAATGTGTAGGCAGCACGTCCCTGTATGTTCTCGATAATTTTTTGTCCCCAAGCATTGGTATTGTCTGGTCCATCCCCAGCACAATGATGGATCTCGTCAAAAATAACGAATATCCGATTCGTATCAAATAGGAGCCAAAACGATTCATCGAGGTGGAGCATACCTTGATATGTCAACGATCTCCCTTTAGAACCCAGGAGTCCGTCCATTCTAAAGTTTGTAATCGTTGATAGCGATAATTCAAAATTAGTTGCTACTGTGACTGATGGCGAGAAGCATAAGACCAGATCAATTTTATTCTCCTCGAACAGCCTATATGCCAGATTGGATGCCATAACAGTTTTGCCAGCACCAGGCGTAGCTAGGCAAAGAAAGTGATTTTCTTTTGTCGCATATTTATGCCATGCACTTTCAATACACTTCGACTGCCATGTTCTTAGTTTCATGGATTCAATTGCCGCTAAGTGCGATTAAGTTCTCAATAGCCTTAACCTTACCCAATAGCTTGGAGCACCGATCTCGAGATTCGTTATAGAGGTCTTGAATCTGTGCGCCAATTTCTGGAAGTTCTTTGTAAATCGCATCATATTCCTCGGCCTCTCCCATTGCCGTCAGTAGCATCAGCTTTTGTTGATGGAGCCTTTCGGTAAGATTTTTGCCGAGGGCATTATTTGGGATTGGAAAATCGTCTTTTTTAGGGAAATCTGGAGCACTAGTCTCAGCGATTCGTGCACTGAACTGTTCAGTGATCTTGTATGTGTAAGCTCGTCCTTCAGACTTAACTTGCACAATGTCTGCCGACGATACGAATCGTAAAATATTTCTATGAACAAATTGTCGCGCGGACTTCGATTCCGAGTGAATTTTTGAGGGAGTAGATAGATATACGTTAAGCGCATCCCCGATGGTGAAAGTTTTCCCTGCGAGAAGTCGGAATGTATCAATTACTTCTTTTTTGAATTTTCTTTGCTTCATTTTGAATGAGGTTTTGTATCGAATTTCGCTACATTGTATCGTGTATCTAGAATCGCTACAATGAAAACTTCATCCTACTCACCTCACTATGTAAAGCTTCGCGCTTGGCTGAAGGAGAGACGTACATTATCCTCATTAACTCTACGCGAGGTTGCGTCAATGATTGGTACGCACTTCACAAGTGTGGGGAAAATGGAGCAAGAGCGAAAGAAGATTGAACTTGTCGAGTTCGTAAAATATTGCCAAGCGATGAATGCGGATCCGCATGAGGGGCTGGAGATTATTATTCAATCAATCGCCGAGCAAAAAAGAACAACAAAAATATAGTCGAGCCAAAAGCTAGTAATTTTCTTGAACAAGAAAAGAGACTATTGGTGCTTACAGCGCTATTTTTATCGAGGCGCGACTAAAAATTGACGTAAACTTATTTCAGCTTCCGCATCGAATCCTGTTGATGATCCAGTCTTTATTAGATTTGGCAGGAATGGGCGAAATAAGTATGGTTTATCGTCGATAGCAACCCAAGGCAACCATGGTTGGCCGGAATTTCTAATCCAAGCCTCAACTTCAGTTTGACGCTGATATCCAATTACATCGAATAAGTCTGTGTGATCTCGCCAGTGTGGAGTGACACCTATGACTCGCTTGCGAATTTCTAATGTGAAAAAGCGGCGTAGTTCATCAAGTGTTCGCGTGTCTCGCCAGGTGCTACTAACCACCACATGAATTTGAGGAAATGAAAGAAGTACTTTTTCGAGCCTAGGTAAGAAACAAAACAGTTTGTCTTGATCGTAACAAGGTTCTGGATGAAGCACGCCATCAAAATCGAGAAATAGAATCATCATTGTTCTATGGTAGTTGATTTTCCGCTTTCTCGCGAATGTTGCCCGGCACTTTCCTCGCATTGAATCTACTGCTCATCTAGGAGATGGCGAGCGGCTCATCAAATAAGTGATTTATCTGTTTATGTAACATCAACGATGCGACTACTTTACTCCAGCTGAACAAATTCATTGTTAATTCCATGAGTAGACTGCAGATTGACCACAGTCAAGCAAACTGACTTGTACTGTTAATAAATGTTAATTCGCCCTTTTTTCTCGACACATATAGGCGCAATATTTCCATTAGGGAATGTTTTTTGCGTCTAACTCTGAGAGAAATGAAATGAATGACTTGAAAATATCTACCAAACTATTTGGTGGGTTTGGTGTAATCGGATTTTTATTGATGTTAATCGTTGCAATTGGCTTACATAATCTTTCTAGTGTGAACGATAACGTGAAAGATATTATTAACGACAAAGTTCCAGCAACTCAGCTTTCTACAGAGACACTTAGGCAAGTCGATGTAATCGCGATTGCCCTTCGTAACATGATGCTGAATCATGACAAAGTGGACCAGCAAAAGCAATTAGATACCATTGAGAATGCACGTCAACTTATACAAACCTCAACAGAAAGATTAGTGAAGGTCACAATTACGAATGAAGGCAAGGAGCTATTGCTTCGGGTGAATGAGGCTGGAAAAAAATATGCGAATGGAACCACAGCATTACTAAAACTTATTGTTAGTGCGAAGGATGATGAAGCAAAGGCCTTCCTTGCAAATGATTTAAGGCCAATTCTTGCAATCTATAAGGAGGCAACAAATAACCTAATTCAATTTCAGTTTGCAGCTATTGCGATAAAAGGTGAGCAATCTGAAGAGACTTATATTGGGTCTAAATTTTTAATGTTTGGTTTGGGCATGATTGCGGTATTTCTAGCGACGATTATAGGCGTCCTAATTACTCATAACTTAATGAATGCCATTGGAGGAGAACCCAAAGAAGCATCGAACATGGTAAAGGCCGTGGCAGAAGGTAATCTTAGCATTCAGATTGCATTAAAGCCTGGCGACAAGGCAAGTGTCATGGCGAATCTACAAGCCATGCAATTAAATTTATCAAAAGTAGTTTCTGATGTCAGATTGGGCTCTGAAAGTGTTGCTGCCGCTAGTGCTGAAATTGCACAGGGAAACATGGATCTATCTGCTCGCACCGAGAGCCAAGCAAGTGCACTAGAAGAAACAGCAGCATCAATGGAAGAATTAATGTCTACTGTTAAACAAAATGCTGATAACGCAAAACAAGCAAATCAACTTGCTCGCAGTGCTACTCTGGTCGCTTCACAAGGAGGGGAGGTGGTGACAAACGTTGTTGAAACGATGAGAGAAATTAGTGAGTCAAGTGTGAAGATAGCTGACATCATTAGTGTCATTGATGGGATTGCATTCCAAACAAATATCTTGGCACTAAATGCTGCGGTAGAAGCAGCTCGAGCTGGCGAGCAAGGTCGAGGATTTGCAGTTGTAGCGTCTGAGGTTCGTTCATTAGCGGGAAGGTCCGCAGAGGCTGCAAAAGAAATCAAATCGCTTATCAATACAAGTGTCAATTGTGTTCGCAATGGGACTGAGTTGGTCGATCGAGCGGGTGTAACTATGATTGAAATTGTAAATTCAATTAAGCGAGTAGAGGACATCATGAGTGAAATTAGTGCGTCAAGTCATGAGCAAGCTTTAGGTGTTACTCAAGTTGGTGAAGCGGTCACCCTGATGGATGAATCGACTCAGCAAAATGCAGCATTAGTCGAAGAAATGGCAGCTGCTGCCAGTACCTTAAAGTTTCAGGCATCTGAATTGGTGCAAACAGTATCTGTATTTAAAGTGGTTTCAGACACCCATGAAATAAACCGTAATGCAACCGCAAAAAAATCGAAGCTCTTCAATTTCAGGAATGAAAGAGATATGAGATTATTGGCTTAATTTTTTAAAGTAATACGGTTTTCTTAGACCATTCACACATTTGAAGACTTGTTCAGCGTAGAGAACATAAAATAGTAAGAAAAAAGTCTCAGTTGATGTTACCCACATTATGAAAGTTACAGCGTTTTAAGTTATGATTTTAGGTTTTTCTCACAACAACTTTTACGCTATTTAAATGATCAATGAGTCGGACGTAATATCCAATGAAGGCGTTCAAATGACACTGCTGCAAAACCGAATGCCGTTACTAAAAGTACTGTCCTCGCTGGCTGCAATATTTACACTTTTGGGCATATGGTTAGTCTTTGAATTAAGAAACGGCTATGATCAAGTTTTGAAGCAGGCAAACTATAGGGCAGCGCAACGTAGCCAAATTTTGGGACAAAGTTTGCGTACCCAAATTTTGGCATCCGATTATGTACTACGTGATGTAGCAAGTAGAATAGAAATTATTGACGGCGTATTTGTAGACACTGCTCTTAATCGAGATAAAACCTTATCAACTTTATTGAAGGAGAAGGGGGATACTGTTCCTGACTTTTTTAGTATGGTTTTATTTGATCGAGATTGTAAATTTATAGCGACAGCGTCCGGACAGAATATCGGTACACGCTCAAAACCAGAACTATGTGAAGCTCGGAAAAAATTCAAAGGTTCTGGCCCTATGGTTGAATATGTGCCGGGTAATAAATCCGCATCTGGTCGACCAGCGCTCGTAATTTCAAGGCACTTTATTGATGTCAATGGTCAATTTCTGGGAGGCGTTCTGGGCGTCATTGAACTTGAACAAATGCAACGCTGGTTTGATTCACTCGATATCGCCGCCTATGACTCGGTTTCTTTGGTCGACAATTCCCAACTGCTATTAGCTCGCAAGCCAGCTATGCCTTTCTACTTCGAAAAACAGATGACGACCGAAGAAGACATGAATTTGCTGAGTGATAAGTATGCGAAATCGGGTATCGCCACCACAATTGACATCGATGGACTTGAGCGTCTATTTGGTATTTACAAGATTGAAGACTTTCCTTTTGCAATTGTTTATGGGTTTGAAAAGCTCGCAATTTTAAAACAGTGGAGGACGCGAGCGATTGAACTAAGCATTGGATATTGCATCTTATTGCTTTTGGCTGGATTTGTAGTTCGCTCACACATCACTGTCCTGCGCCAACATAATGAAATAAGCAAGAACAATGCATTGTTGCGTTCAAATGAAGCAAACTTTCGCATGTTGGCTGAGAATATGGCTGACATCGTGTGGCAAATTAATTCGTTCTTTAAAGTGAAATACATTAATGCTGCCGATGAAAGAGTACGGGGGTATTCCAATAGTGAAATAGTTGGCATTGACATTCGTGAGCAATTTACCGAACTTGGTCAAGAAATTTTTCAGCGAGAGATTGATAAACGGCTTCAACTTGAAAAATCTGGTAACAAGGGATTGGCGATGAACTTCGAGTTGCCAATGTGTTGTAAGGATGGTCGTGAAATGTGGGTAGAAATTTCCTCAGTGCCAATTTACGGAGAGGATGGCGAGATCGAAGGATATCAAGGAGTTGCTCGCGATATCAGTCTACGAAGGCAGCACGAAGAAAAACTGATTCAGGCAAATCAGGAGATGGAAAATCGACTGTTAGAGGCTACTGAAGAAAAAACTGAGTTACAGGAATTGGCCTTACATGATGCAATGACTGGATTATACAATCGACGATTCCTTGATGCGGCAATTGTGCGGGAAATTACACTTTCCGAGCGTGAGAAAAGACCGCTTGCTGTGATCATGTTGGATTTAGATCATTTTAAAAATGTTAATGATCAATTTGGGCATAGTGCTGGGGATCTGGTCCTTAAGGCCCTCGCTGATATCATGCGACAAACGTCGCGTGAGAGTGATTTAATATGTCGCTACGGTGGAGAGGAATTTATCGCAATTATTCCCAACATGTCAGCTTCTCAAGCTTTCGAAAGAGCAGAGATATGGCGAAGGCAACTGGAAGAAAATTCACTGAATTACGGTGAAAATGAAATAAAGATTACTTTGTCTGCAGGTATTGCTATTTATCCTGATCATGGTAAAAGCGGTGAAGAGCTCATTTTGTGTGCAGACGAAATGCTTTATAAGTCTAAGCGTTCCGGACGTAATCAGGTGAGCATCGCATAATTTTTTCAGTGGGCTACTGACATTTTTGATATGCGAAGCCCCTAGCTTAAGCTTTTTCGTTTCAATAGACGGCTATACGTTTTTGTTAGGTCTAAGGAAGTGCCATTCGGAACTAACCCCATTTTTGAATAAATTATTGTCTTTTGAAAAGCTTGTATCGTTGACTGAGATTTAAGCCACTACATGGCGTCAATCAGTAATGCGACGCCACCTCATATCCTTACTATAAACTGTCCGTCTCCGTAAGATCTAAGGCCAAAAAACCACCGGCCGACGCTCCCGCCAACGCCCAATCAATTGCGAGCGCCATCTGTTGCAGGGCCGCTTTGCTATCGGGGTGATGCTGTCCATAGGCATGAAATTCGTGGGTCATATGTGGCCAGACATCTAGTCGGATTCGAGCGCCTTGCTGCGCGGCATAGTTGGCGAAATCACGGTTCATATCCACCAAGATTTCTTTGCCACCCGCCTGCATATAAATCGGTGCGCTTTGACGATAGTCTTTCGTGATCGGCGACACCATCGCATCGTTATAGTTGGTATTCCCTTTTAACCAACGGGAGAAGTCTTGCGTCATATACCCTTGCACCATATCGTAGTAATCATTCTCGAATAAACTTTTGCCGCGATCCGTGGTGTCTGGCCAGGCGCTGATCGGCATTCCCAAAGCAGGTTGCGGTAAGCCTTGTTCAATCAACTGCCAGAGCAACATAAGAACCAAGTGGCCACCGGCTGATTCGCCTGCAACGATAATGGATTGGGGTTCACATCCATCAGCCAGTAGACACCGATAGGCTGCGACCGCATCGTCCATCTGGGCTGGGTGTGGGTGTTCAGGCGTTAGACGATAATCCGGGGCAAAGATGCGAATACCCAAGGTTTTAGCGAGTAGTGCAATGTAGTGGCGAGTCACGTCCATGTAAAACGTATAGCCGCCACCGTGCAAATAGAGCATCGTCACATCGGTGCGCGCATTGCTGGGTTCAAACCAATCGCCAGGCGGCTCACCATGTCCACTTGGTGCAATACGTACATCGTCAGTGTTGTCGAGCACGGTGAAAACGCTATCGAGAAATGCTCTTGTCTCACGAATATCGGGTAAGGACATGGCATAATTGAATTGGCGGCGCCAAAACAAAGTACCAATTTCAAACATGATAGGCCATTCTTTTTCCAATGGATTTCCTATCAATCGTCGCCACAAAACTTTCGCACTCACTTCATATAAATGATAAATACTCCGAATGCGATGCGAGATACGCCCTTGAATAATTGTTGTCACCATGATATCTGCTCCTATGCAAAATAAAACACAGGATGCCAGTGTGAAGAGTATTTCGGATAGAACGATGACGACATCGTGCGACGACTCTGCCTATCTGCATCTACCGCAAACTCTCCTCGCTTCTTGCATTTTCTCGGGCGTCGAACGCAACACGCTTGGACGTAGCTTATCTGATCAGGATCGCTTCAATCATTATCCCGCCAGCCCTTTACCACAAATTAGTTGGATCTTTCAGGGACAATTGCACATGGTGATCGAAAACCATGAACGTATGCCAAGCTTAGGGCCAGCCTTGCCGAAGATCGTCGTCGCAGGGCCGCAAACCAAGCCCTGCGCCAGTTGGTCCCCCGGACCTGTGCATGCTTTGTCCGTCGCGTTTTATCCTGAGGCACTGGCGAAGCTCATTCAGTTGCCGATAAGAGATATCTGCAATCGAATTGAGCCATTGGAAGCCCTTGCGCCCCCCGCTTTTTTCGATTTGGCCAATGCGCTTTTTCATCAAAAAAGTAACTCCGTTTTTCACGCCTTGGAAACTTTACTACTGCCACTTTGGCAACAGCAAAGACAACATCACACGACCCCACTGCTTGGTGAATGGATACGCTCATTACTGACACGAGCCAGCTTTTCGGACACTGGCGTTGGACTACGTCAATGGCAGCGCCGTATCAAACAACTCACCGGGCAAAGTCAACAAGATCTTGATTGTTTTACTAAAGTCGAGGAAGTAATGCTACAAATTGTTGATGCGCCTAGCCAGAACACGCCTCCACTGGCGGACATCGCCGCTGCTTCTGGTTTTTCTGATCAATCGCACATGGGTAGATTGGTTAGACGGGTCACGGGCGCTTCACCGGCTCGTTTCCTACATTTACAACAACATGAAGAATCTTTTTGGTTTTATCGCCTTCTTGAAGGACACTTGCGACAAGCAAGACAAATTAATAAATAGTTAAAGCCAATTGCCAGTATGGGGTCAGGCTCGAATGGCACTTACTTAAGCCCTAAGTACATGAATTAAATCAGAAAAGCAGGCTAGCGTAATGGTAAGCTGCAGTCGTCAAACCATTGCCCCCATCACTTGACGCTAGCCAGCCCGTATATTGAATTTGTAAGCTGTGTGTTGGCGCACACTCAAATTTGACCCCCAACTGCGTTTACATGGTCAATTTTGGATGCGCGTCAACACCCATCGGGCAAAAATTTTTTCTCGCATCTTGCCTGACTTTGCATTTTGAATTTTTAGAGTTCCCTTGGAGAAAATAAACTTCAATTCAATAGACAGCGAATGTTGCTAATTTGAAAAACTTGCCATGTGGGACGGCAATAAGCTGCTAATATGGACTAAAAGAGAATTACTTTTAGATTCACATATGTGGTGTCTTGGAGCTCAAAAAATGATTGATGCAGATACTTTGGGTAAGAAATTTATCGCGAAGAATCAGTTATTTCCCATACTGATTATTGTGATGCTTGGGGTGTTGGGTATCTCAATTCACACATTATCAGGTCAACCTCAATATCCCTTTGCTATGCCTAATTTTTTGACTGGCTTTGTGATTGGAGTGATACTTTGTTTTGGTTCGCAATATATTTTTAGTGTGATTGTTGGCACCACCTTGGTGTTCGCGCTAACAAGCCTCGTACAGCCTTTTAATCAGATTTTGACTATTGACTTATTTGGGGTTTGTGCGATTGTCATTACACTTTATGTTTTTCGTAAACACTTAACACCATTCGCGTCTATTTCAAGTGTCCAAGATCTAATTAGATCGACAGGATTTATCTTTGTGCCGCTGAGTTTAATTACACCTTTACTCTTTCAATTATTTTCAGACTCAAGCAATAGCAGTTTTACGCAATCGTTACAGCATTTTTTTTCATATTGGTTAAGCCAATTGAATGCTTGTCTTCTTATTATTCCCCTCATCATGGAGTGGCGTATTGCGCAAGCTCCACTACTTAAATCGCGCAGTATAGCAATCACTCTTACGCTTAGTGCCATTGTTTTGTTGCTAGGGCAAATAGTTTTCTTTGAATGGTTTTCTATCACTATTGTCAAACCTTATTGGCTAATTTATTTTACTGTGAGCTTTGTTCTTATTACGCAGTCTGCGCGAATAATTCTTTTGATTCCGATGCTGATTACCTTACAAATTATGGTCAGCGCGATCTTAAAAATTGGATTTTTCGCTGATGACTTGGCGCAAACCTTTTTTCTGAATGCGAACATATTTATATTTGGCTACACCATGGCAGTACTCTGCGCTCTATATTTTCTGATCAATAATCAGATTTTGTGGCGAAAGCTCAAAGACACTATTACAGTACTTCGGCTAAAAGGAACTGCTCTTGATGCGATTTCTCAAGGTGTCGTTATTACCGATTGCGATAAGAAAATTACTTATGTAAATCAAGGGTTTCGAGAGCTCACTTTGTATAAGGACGAGCAACTGATCGGGAATAATTGCAATTTATTGCAAGGAGATGATAGCAGCGCGACTACCATTCATCAAATTCACCTTGGGCTCGAAGCAAGAAAAAAAGTCCACGTAGAGATTCTCAATTACAAAAAAAATGGTGAAAAATTTTGGAATGAGGTCAGTATTAGTCCCGTATTCACGGACGGCATATTGACTCAGTTTATCGGAGTGCAACAAGACATCACGTGGCGTAAGCAGGCAGAAGATGATGCGCGAATGGCGAAAATGGTTTTTGAGTATAATCGGAACGCGATCACGATCACGGATTCTGCAACAAAGATCATCGCAGTGAATCCTATGTTTACTGTCATTACCGGGTATTCAGCTGAGGAGGCCATAGGCAATACGCCTCATATTCTGTCTGCCGGATTGCATGACGATATTTTTTATAAAGAAATGTGGCGTAATTTGAATCAGTTTGGATTTTGGGAAGGTGAAGTTTTTAATAAGAGAATGAATGGAGAAATTTATCCACAGCATTTAGTTATTACTCGTGTGCTCGACTCTCGTGATCAAGTGACGAACTATATTGGTATGTTTAGAGATATCACGCAAGATAAACAACTCGAGGAAAAAATCTCAGATTTGCAAGAAAATGACCAACTCACTGGCATAAGAAATCTACCAAATCTAATCAAGTTAGCGACAGCCTATTTGGATGCTTGTGATCCTCAAGAATACCGTTCGAGTAAAAAAATAGCGACGCTTTTTTTGATCGATATCGATTTTTTTCAGAACATCAACGACACACTCGGCCACCATGTGGGCGATGTTGCATTGATCAAAATTGCGCAACTCTTACAAGAAATATCGGCTCCAGACTATTTTCTCGCTAGACAAGGTGGCGATGAGTTTGTTTTTTCTTGGCAAAGACTGATGTCAATGAAGCGAAACAATTTGCCAAACATATACTTCGACAACTAATGATACCGTTAGAGGTAGACGGTCACAGAATCAGTTTAACTGCATCTATAGGGGCTGCTAACTACCCGGAAGATGGCGAAAGTATACATGCATTATTAACCAGTGCGGATATAGCATTAAACCATGTAAAGAAAAATGGTAAAGCCAAGTATCAGCTATATGATCCTCAAATGTCGGAAAGGTTAAAGGAAAAAACATCGATAGAACTCGCTTTGGAATCATCGGCACAAAATGGTGAATTTGATCTCTACTATCAGCCAGTGATTGATATTGTTTCTGGCAGTATTTGCGGCTTTGAAGCATTAATTCGTTGGCGACATCCATCCATGGGACTAATTAGTCCAGAGAAATTTATTCCTATTGCTGAACAAAGTAGCAGTATTGTTGCGATTGGACGTTGGGTATTGCATCGCGCTTGCAGCGACATTCGATCTGCTTTGGATGCAGGGGTTCAGATGCCACCAATTGCGATTAACCTCTCGGGAAAGCAATTTTCGCAGATCAATTTGGTCGACGATTTAATGACCATCCTAGCTGAATATCAACTTGCACCAAAAAATCTAAGTATAGAAATCACCGAGGGGGTTTTGATGACCGACCCCATTGCGAGTAAGAATACCTTGGGAAAATTAAGAGATCTCGGTTTTTCTCTCGCTCTTGATGATTTTGGTACAGGGTATTCGTCGCTCAGTTATCTGAAAAATTTTTCTTTTGATAAAGTTAAAATTGACCAATCCTTTGTCCGAGAACTTTTAGTTAATAGCTCAGATGCAGCGATTGTTAAAGCCATTATTAATATGGGTCATAACTTAGGCCTCAGGGTGTTGGCAGAAGGCGTCGAAACAGAAGCGCAGTGTGTTTTTTTGCGAGACCAGCTGGTTGACGAGATTCAGGGCTATTACTTTTCAAGGCCACTCGAACGAGAACAAATGCGTCAGCTTCTCCATGATAATCGGCGGTTGGAATCGCATTTGATAAGATTTCCCCATATATCAAAAACATTGCTATTGGTTGACGATGAACAAAATATTGTATCGGCACTAAAGCGATTGTTGCGCCGCGATGGTTACGAGATATTGACGGCAAATAGTGGTGCTGATGGCTTGGCGATTTTGGCGTCTAATAAAGTCGACGTGATTATTTCTGATCAGCGTATGCCAGGAATGATGGGTGTTGAATTCTTGAGCCTAGTGAAAATAAATTATCCAGATACGATACGCATGATTTTGTCTGGCTATACTGAATTAAGTTCTGTTACCGCCGCAATTAACGAAGGTGCCGTATATCGTTTTCTAACTAAACCTTGGGATGATGATAGGTTGCGAGAAAGCATAAAGGAGGCATTCCAATATAAGAACTTTGCAGACGAAAATAAAAGACTTTCACTGCAAGCACAAGAGAGTAGTTTTGCACTCGCGATCGCAAATCGGCAACTCGCAGAAACAATCGAAAAGAAGCAACACCAGATCACAATACATACACATAGCCTTGATATTGTCAGAGAGGCGCTTCGTTATACACCTGTCGCTGTGCTGGGCTTAGATGAACAATATATGGTGGCTTTTATTAACGAAGCCGCCATTGCACTTTTTAAAGAGATTCCTTTGAATTTTGGTGATGAGTTGTTGTTTTGTTTTCCTGAGTTAGGGGAAATGATTGTGCGCTCTAGTGAGTCTTCACTTAATTCACTTTTATATAACAAACAAAAATTTATTGTCCGCTGGTTCAACATGGGAACCTCATCAACGAAAGGAAAAATCGTCACGATTTCCTTGGTTGCTAGTTTTCATGATGAGCTAAGCGCTACGAGTGCTTGAAGGTCTAGCCTGCCACTAGCACATTGAATTAAAAAAAGGCTTTTGATCAATATTCCCTTATTCGGTCTCTGCTCGAAAAGATAAATTATGACAGACCAAACTGATGCTTTTGAACAATTTGATTTTGATGATCTCGTTAGTCGTCCATCTAAGGGGTTGGGTTCTGATGCAGCGAGTAAATCGCCTTCTGATCGTTTGCAATATTTGATCGACAACACGCCGGCTATTATTTATACAAGTGTGCCAACAGGTGATTTTAAAATGACCTTTGTAAGCGCGAATGCGCTTAATGTACTTGGTTATCGCCCTGAAGAAATGATCGAGGATCAAAATTTTTGGTTTGAACATTTACATCCAGAAGATCGATCAGAGATTTTTTCGAGTTTGGCAATGCTGTTTTCCGAAGGGAAGAAAACATATGAATATCGGTTTTTAAGCAGTACCGGACAATATGTCTGGATGCACGATATGTTGAAATTGATACGTGATGAACGAGGAAACCCCATTGAAGTCGTTGGCTCACTCACTGATATTACCGAGCGTAAGTCAATGGAAGTTGCTCTGCAAAAAAAAGGGGAGGAACAACGTCTCTTAATCGCTCAACTGAACGAAGCGCAAGAACAACTTATACAATCAGAAAAAATGGCCACGGTTGGGCAATTAGCAGCCGGTGTCGCGCATGAGATTAATAATCCGATTGGGTTTATTAATTCAAATATGGGATCCCTAAAAAACTATATTGAGACATTATTTTCGGTGCTTGATCAATATGATCTCTTAGTTAAAAAATTTCCAGCTGGTCATGATGTCACCAAGCGATTTGAAGCTATTCAAGAAAAAGCGGATCTCGACTTTCTTCGTACTGATGTACAAGAACTTCTGGGTGAATCAATGGATGGTCTTAAACGCGTAAAGGATATCGTGCAATCTTTAAAGGATTTTTCGCATGTTGGGGAAGTCCAACTTATCGAAGCGGATATACATCACGGCATAGATAGCACCTTAAATATTGTAATGAACGAAATTAAATATAGCGCGACAGTGATTAAAGAGTATGGGCAGCTACCTTTAGTGAAATGTCTTATTTCACAATTAAATCAAGTTTTTATGAATATGCTAGTGAATGCCGCCCACGCAATGAAACAAATGGGGCAAATTACGATCAGAACTTGTCAACAAGATGATTGGGTCATCATCCAATTTATCGATAACGGTTGTGGCATTAGCCCTGAAGCACTACCACGTATTTTTGAACCTTTTTTTACGACTAAACCGATTGGCAGCGGAACAGGACTTGGATTGTCCTTGTCGTATGGCATTGTGAAAAAACACGGCGGACGTATTGAAGTTAATAGTGAAATTAATGTCGGTACGTGCTTTAGTATTTTTTTGCCTATCCATCCCGCTATTCAAGAAAACTAAAAGTCCCCAAGCTAATTGACGCCACGGAGCATACGTTGAATAAAGAGAACTCTCAAGAATCGAACAGTGAGCCTGATTCAATTACGCCAGCTACTCAAATATTGAATCGGGTTAATTGCAGATTGGAATCAACTGTTTCAATAAATGCGCTAAGTAACGATGTCCTTAGTAATCTAGGCATTGAATTAGCGCAATTTCTCGATAGCACACCAATCTGCACCATTGTGATCGACATGACCCACACTGTGACACATTGGAATAAAGCGGCTGAGTTTTTCTTAGGTTATTCTAGGGCGTCAATGATTGGCACTTCAAACCAATGGCGACCATTTTATGGGTATCCTCGTCCTATTCTGGCCGATTTGATTCTTGATCGTGAGATCGACGTCAAAGTCAATCGGCTTTATCAGGACAGGCTTGCTAAGTCTTCACTCATCGATGGTGCCTATCACGCTACCGATTTCTTTCCCAATTTGGGCGAGAATGGACTCTGGCTGCATTTTACTGCCGCCCCGCTATTTGATCGTGATGGAAAAGTAATGGGTGCAATTGAAATTCTTGAAGACATTACTGAACGTCGTGAAGCTCAGCATGCACTAGAACACGCCCACACCAATTTGGAGAGATTGGTGATTCATCGAACCAATCAATTGAAGGAGGCAAATAGTAGACTAGAATCGGATCTTCAATATAGACAAAGTATTGAGCACGAACTCATGACAAGAAACGCTGAGCTAATGAAGGTCAACCAAGACTTGTCGAGTGCGCAAGATAAACTCATGCAATCAGAGAAAATGGCATCTATTGGGCAATTGGCGGCGGGTGTTGCACACGAAATCAACAATCCAATTGGGTATATTTTTTCGAATATAGGCTCATTAGAAAAATATGTCGATAGTCTGTTTGAAATGCTTCGTTTCTATGAGTCCATAGAACATCAAATTAGCTCTGTCGAATCAAGAGAACAGCTAAAAAAAATGAAGGAGCAATTTGAACTGGCCTATTTAGTCGAAGATATTCCAGAGCTGATAGAACAGTCAAAAGAGGGTATCGACCGCGTTAGAAAAATTGTGCAAGACCTAAAGGATTTTTCGCGGGTCGACAGTAACTTAGAGTGGCAATGGGTCAATCTACACCCAGGATTTGATTCCACATTAAACGTCGTCAATAACGAAGTGAAATACAAAGCGGATGTGGTTAAAAATTATGGGGACATTCCAGATATAGAATGCCTGCCATCACAGATTAATCAAGTGCTTCTTAATCTGGTTGTAAATGCTTCTCATGCGATGGGGGATGAACGAGGTACTATTACCCTAACGACCTCACGAGAGGATGATCACGTCATTATCAAGGTAGAGGACAACGGTTCAGGCATTCCCCCCGAGCTATTAACGCGTATTTTTGATCCTTTTTTTACAACCAAACCGATAGGAAAAGGAACTGGATTGGGGCTGTCGCTTTCTTATGGCATTGTCAAAAAACACCATGGAGAATTATCTGTAGAGAGTCGTTTAGGAATAGGAACATGCTTCAAAATTCGCCTCCCAATTCAACAAAGCGATAAAAACATCACTTCAGAGAGTCAGTGATTATGGAAGACTACAATAAAATGTCTGCGCATTCTGATTTGCCGAAATCCACTTCGAAGCCGCGCATTTTGTGCGTTGATGACGAACCCAATATTTTATCTTCTTTGCGTAGATTATTTCGATCACAGGGCTATGATGTCTTGATCGCTAATAGTGGTGCCGAAGGTCTCTTACTGCTTGAAACAGAAGCAGTAGATTTAATTATTTCGGACATGAGAATGCCCGTCATGGATGGTTCGACTTTTTTGGAAAAAGTGAGATTGAAGTGGCCAGAAACAGTAAGACTGTTATTAACTGGCTATGCGGATATTCAATCTATTATTGATGCGATTAATCGCGGGGAAATTTATCGTTATATAACGAAGCCATGGGATGATCAAGACATTCAACTCATCGTCAAGCATGCATTAGAACGAAAGGAGTTGGAGCTTGAAAAGAAGCGATTAGAAGCATTGACGTTTCGTCAAAACGAGGAACTGAAAGAGCTTAACGCCACTCTTGAACAAAAAATTCTTGAGCGAACTAAAGAACTCCGAAATGCTCATGATCTCTTGTTGGGTGCAAATGAAAAATTAAAAAATAGCTTCCTGACTTCAATCAAAGTATTTTCAAACGTGATTGAAATGCGTGGCGGAAAATTAGCAGGGCATTCGCGCCAAGTGGCGGATCTTGCTAGAAAAATTGCGCAAAAATTAGAACTTGGCGCTGGCTCAATACAAGATATTTTTGTTGCCGCATTGTTAGCAGACATCGGCAAGATGGGGTTTTCAGATGAACTAATTAATACCCCTATAAGTCAATTAAACTCGGATCAATTGGGATTGTTTTATAAACATGCGGTTCGTGCAGAGCAGCTTTTATTACCACTAGATGATTTGCACGATGCAGCAAAAATAATACGCTCGCAGCACGAACGTTTTGATGGAAAAGGATTTCCCGATGGATTGATTGGTGAACAAATACCTTTAGGTGCCAGAATACTATCAATCGCAAAAGATTTTCATCAATTGCAGATCGGTACGCTAACCCCGAAGCGTTTGTTCCCAGATGACGCAAAGACGCTCATTATCAAGGGTGCAGGAAGTCGATATGATAGTCGGGTAATTGAAGGGTTCAGACGAGTCTTCAATGATAAGGACGTTGATTTAGCGACACAGATAGTCAAAGTTAGAAATTTGCTGCCCGGCATGGTAATAGCTACAGATTTGGTTTCACAAGAGGGAATGTTGCTTTTGCCAGCGAACTATGTTTTAGAGGAAACAACAATTGAAAAGTTAAGATTGTACGATGTTGCACGAGGCGGAGTTTTAACCGCACACATTCATACCAAAAGGAAAACATAATGCGCAGAATACTTCTTCTCGATGACGAAAAAAACGTTCTCGCCGCACTAACACGTAGTATTAAGCAACTGTATGCGACTAGTGAATTGGTAATAGAGAGTTTCTCCGACGCAAAACCTGCTATCGAGCGAATTGCAATGGTTGATTTTGATTTTGTCGTATCGGATTATCATATGCCCGGAATGAACGGCATTGACTTTTTACGTATTGTTAAGGAACTTCGTCCGGACACCATACGGCTAATGCTTAGTGCTTCGGCCGATTTTAGAACGGTAATGGAAGCAGTCAACGAAGCCGAAGTTTTTCGTTATATACCAAAGCCATGGATCTCCGAGGAACTAAAAGAAATTATCGAAGTCGCGACCCATCACCGAACACAAATAATCGAAGATAAACGTTTGGCCGAACAACGCAGAGAACAATTAAATCCTGTCAGTCCAGAGGAAAGAGAAATACGTCTATTAGAAGACATTGAACCTGGAATTACGAAGGTTAACTGGGAACCAGATGGTTCAATAAAAATCGACTAATATCTAGGAAATTATGCTAAGTAGTTACCTTGACCAAATTTTAGAAACGCGGTGGCTTTTGAAATTAGCTAACTTAATTGTGGTAGCACTTCTAACCAACTAGCGCGATAGCAAAATACTGACCGCATTCCCGCCAAAACCAACCGCATTCACGAGAATTTTTCTAATGTGCTTGCGAGGAGTTGTGGCTGGAATATATGGCACAGGTATAAAATGTTGATGCTGTAGCATGAGTGCCGCCATCTGCAAACTTAGTATGCCTGAGGCCCCAAGGGTATGCCCAATTTTCCACTTATTTGTCGTACACATTGGCTTCTCGTGTGAGAAAACCTGTTGAATCGCCTGCCACTCGTAGAGATCGCCTTTAATTGTTCCTGGCGCATGCATCACGATGACATCGATCTCGCTAGAATCGGTATCTTTGATGGCCATTCGCATTGACTTCTGAAAGCAAATTGCGGCCTCAGACATGCCAGTGCTGGTGAACGCATCATCCGTTGCATAGCCGACTTCATCAATGTACGCTATGGCAATCGCTTCTGGGTTAATGTCTAAGCAGGCGACGCCCGCAGCTTCACCTAACACCATGCTGTTATACGTTTTTGTCAGATCCAAGGCGCGGCAGGGATATTCTGCATCGTCCTTCGCATAAATCTTCAAAGCTTGCATTTGATGAAGCGTAAACGACGTGAGGGCAGCTTCGCTACCGCCCGCAAGAAATCGGGTCTCCATACCAGAACGCAGCCACGCGACGGCATTCAAGATGGCATGCAGAGAAGTGGAGCACGTGACCGATAACGAAGTGCTAGGTCCCGTTGCTTTAAGATCTTTTGCAACTGAACTTGCCAGATTGCCTAGCGTGGTCGTTGGTGAGGTATGAGGAGAAACAGCCCCTCCGTCTAAAAATGTCCTGTGATATGTCTCCAATTGTTGTGTCGCTCCTCTTGATGAGCCGAGAAAGACGCCGAATTGGCGATCATTTTCCCACTTCGCTTGCTCTATTGCCTGACGTGCGACCCACATGGCATTGATAACACTCGCATCAAGATGTTGGTACTGCGTATTTTCTGTACGAATCGATTGTAGTTGCGTTTGTAAATCATCAGGAATGCACGCCACGAACTGTGTTTCGCCGTTGATCAATTTCTTTTGAATATGCGTTTGTGAACTTTGATAATGACACCAAATTTCTTTAGGATTTGTTCCAAGTGCAGAAATAGTGCTGAGTGCCGTGATGGCAATTCTTGATTTCATATATAAGTTTGGGAAAGATAAAAGCAAATGCAATCAAGTCGCTCATTGCACAAACTTGAACGTAGAAAAAACGAACTCTAGTGGCTTGCACGTATGACTGCAAGTTATGAGAGGTAAAAGCTTTACCTTCATCAAGAATAATTTTGCGAGATGGCGACGGGTGTCTATGTATGCAATCAGTGCTGCTGGTTGATGTGGTTGTTGTGCTGTTTTGCTGTTGTGCACGCTGTGTCGTTGATGGTGTGAGAGACGCTTTGCTCTACTGTTATTACATCAAGCTTTTCAGAGATAAATTTGTGCGCCCAACTTTGAGCAGGTATTGGTTTTTTTAAGATACCTGCTCAAGTCAGCATGATGCAATGGTGATTACTTATTTATTGCTCTCATCCTCAGGCACATAAATAATTGAACCATCTTTTAATCGATAAGCCGTACCAGCTTTTGCGCCTTCACCTTGTCCGGCTTGTCCATTACTTTTATAACGTTCAATTTTTTGCCCTTGCTTCACTAAAATTTCCATGTTGGATTTGCCTGCGTTGCTAATGACCGTGACATCATTTTTAGCAAATGCATTGAGCATAGGATTTTTTGCGACGACAATTAATAAGGCTGCGATTAACACTAAGAATACGTCGATCAGGTTAACTACTGACAAAATTGGATCATCGCTTTCTGGTTCGTGAAGTAGCTTCATTTGATCACCTGTTGACGGACGTTTGCAATTTCCAACATCTCTTCGGCCAACCAACGGCGTCTGATATTGACGACAAAAAATGTAATGGATGCAGCGATTAATGCCAGAATCACAGCAGAAAAAGCGACCATCAAATTTTCGGAAACGGCCGCAAAATTGCCATCGGAAAGAGATTTCAATGCAGGTCCCATCGGGATCATGGTTGCAACCAAACCCATCATTGGAGCGACCCGTGTGACAATACGCTCGGTTTCCATTTGTTTGTGTGCGAATACATCCAGTTCATCGTCGCTCGCTGCGCGATGGGTTTCCCACCAGCGGTATAGTGGACGTGCTCCACCTCGACGTCTTTGCATGTATTCAATTAAAAATTTGCCGGCTACATAGCAAGAAAATAGAAATAGTAATGCGATTAGCAATAAAGTCGGGAGTAGAAAAAACTGACTCATTTGGTACATTGTTTGTTCAAGTGAAATTAACATAACTATCTTTCAAAAAATAAAATGGGTGCTGGATCTGGTACTGTTGCTGATACTTTAGATAATTTGTTTAAGCTGATTTTTCCACCTTAATTGCAAAAACACGCCGCTCATAAATGCCAATAACATGGCGATCAATCCCCACAACTCAGATTGATGCCAAGGATTGCTCGGTGTTGTATTGGGCAAGGTCGACAGTTTCTGAAGTTGAATGCCTTTTACAACGGGAACTGCTTGTGGGCTTGCAACTTTGACTGGCTGTGAAGGCGGCTTAGCGCTGTCATTCGCATCTGTCTTTGTATTTGATCTAGAAGCAGGGTAGGGTTTCCCCGGTGCAGATGGTAGAGCTTGTTGACCAAGACCAATAAACTCCGAAAACGCAGCATTGTCTGTGGTGACGTCATGTTGCTTCGCCAGCGCTAAATACTCGCGCTTTAGTTCAGTCACTGTTGCCGCATCTGCTTTCCAATAGTCTTTGCGTGCAGCTTCTAACATCCGTTCAATGGTCTGCGCTAAGGCATGAGGATTATTTTCCTGAAACCATTTTCTTAAGCCCAATTGATGTTTGTCTTTGACATAGACATCGACAAACTCTTGCCATTGATCATCACGCACGACTTCACGTGCGACTGCTTGCCAGCCCCAGAAATTATTCATTGAATCGACAATTTGTAGCGTGCCGGCGTATCCCTCAGCCATCAGTCCCTTGATATAACCTGGATGAAAATTTCGTGTTGCGAGTTCTTTTGCGAGAAACCCTGCTGCACTCTCTACTTTTCCTGATCCGTTTTGACCCGCCTCACGTAAATTTGAAATGTATAACTCCGGCGGCTTTCCATCTAGATGTCGTACCGCTAAAGAGATTCCGCCAAGATATTGGAAGGGATCGTCGGTGGTCAGCATGCCGTAGAGATTTGAACTGCGCGACAGCACCGCAGCATCGGTTCCCCGCAAAGCTTCGGCATACAGATTTACCGCATCAAGCTTGCTGCCCCATTGACTTTGGTCTGCTCCGTAAGCAAATTGCATACGACTTAAATAGAGTTGCGCGAGTTTTTTATCACCGTCTTCTTTATTTTTCCAGCTGCCGCTGGCCAAGGTCGCGTCGTCTAGTCCTGTGCCGTAGCGACCAGATTCCGACGAAAATATGCGTGTTTGTGCAGCGTTATTGATCTGGTCTTCAGGTAGGCCTGCTTCTCGGAGTTTTGCTGCCATTTTTAGGCTATTCTGAGCAACCGCATTATCCGTTTCCTTAGCTTGTGCCGCGAGCTGAACCGCTTTGGCTAATTGCTGCATAGTGTTGGGGAATTGATCTCGATAGAGCCCAGTCACAGAGAGCACCACATCGACGCGAGGACGTCCTAATTGCTCTCTCGGAATTAAGCGTACACCCGTTACACGTCCACCCGCATCCCATACTGGTTCTACGCCCAAAGCCCAGAGTGCTTGCGCTTCCAAAATACCTTGATGACGCATGGTTTCTACGGACCACAGTGAAAAAGTCAATTTACGCGGTGAACTACCGTGTTTTTGCTGATGTGCGAGAAGTAATTTATCAAGCGCCTCCTTGCCCGCGGCCCATGCTTGCTGAGTCGGTATCCGAGATGGATCAAAACCATATAAGTTGCGACCAGTAGGCAAGGCATCAGGATTTTTGATTGGATCACCGCCATACGAGCTTGGTATGTATCGTCCATCTAAGGCTTGTAATAAGCTCGTTTGTTCTTGTTGCGCAGCTAAAGACTGATACCAACTATGTGCCAATTTCAGTTTTTCTTGTAACGCAATTGGTAAATTTTCTGGAATCTTCTGTTCTAAAATATAGTCATCCATCATCCGGTAGGCGAGATTTTTTTGAAGTTGGCGATAGTCACCTACCATCACTTCGTCTAAATCATCGTTTTTCACTTTTGCCCAGCGGCCAACTGCTTCCCAGTAGCCGCGACCTAGCATCAATAGTACGGTACCGATACGACGCGTATGTTGTGGTGCAACCCCAAATGTGTGTAGTCCTAGTGGCTGCGCAGTTTGCGCTAGTTCGTGTAAATGATCATGCACCAGCGTGACAAAGCCTTGGAAGTCATGCACTATTTTGTCGTCGCTCCATGCTAAATCTTTATCGATTTTTTGTGCTTTAACGCGTTTTATAAAATCTTGTGCAATTTTGTCTTTGACCGCACCCAGATCTTGTGCCAACCATGCGTGCAGTAAATCATGAATTTCGATCAAAGAATCGTGCAATCCTGCGGGCGTAAAAGCAGGTGTCAGATGTGTGATCGTCACCGCACGCCCACGTCGTTTAGCTTGTAAAGCTTCGCCAATATTATCGACAATGTAGGGGTAGATCACAGGTAGATCCCCTAATGCCAGCAATGGGTAGTCATACACGGACAAGCCCCTTTCTTTACCTGGCAACCATTCTTGTGAGCCGTGGGTGCCGTAATGAATTAAGGCGTCTGCTTTGAATTGTTGGCGCAGCCATAGGTAGCTGGCGAGATAAAAATGTGAGGGAAGTGCTTTGGGATGATGGTATAAAGCTTTTTCCTTTTCCTCCCATTTTTCCCCGCGTGGTGCTTGGGGCAGCAGCACCAGATTACCGAGTTTAAAGCGCGGCACGACAAAGTAACTTTGACCTCCTTTTTGTATCGTCATCGCCGAACGCTCTGGGTCTCCCCAGCGCTGATTCAAGGCATCTTGAACTTCTTTTGTTTGTTGCTGTAGCCATGATCGATAGCTTGCAACAGGAAATAATTCTGCCAGGTCGTCGCGTAAGAGACCAGGCAATTCGCCGTCACGATAAGAAGGGGCGAGCAGACGCTGCAAGTTACTGGTGAGTGTTGTTTCATCGTGCACACTTGTTTGATAGCCATCCTTGCGTAAGGCCTCTAAAGTTTGCACTAAACTCCTTGGCAAATTCAGATAAGACGCCGACAGATTTTTTTCTCCAGGTGGATAGTTCCAGAACATCAGCCCCAAGCGCTTCTCTGCATGTGGCTTTTGCTGAAGTGCTAGCATGCGCAGTGCTTTGTCTACGAGTGCTTGACTTTGTTCTGGAATTGCTACGATTTGATCTGCGCTCTTGTCATGTGCTGCAATAATCATGATGTCGCTGATGCCCGTGTATTCAGATTGTGCCAAATAGAAAGGAACATCGGCCAAGGCCAAGCCTTGCTGATCTGCACGCCATTCCTTACTATCACCGCGACGGTAAGCAGTTGCTTGTAATACGGGAACACCTAATCCGGCAAAGTCAATTTTCCTGAGCTCTGGCGCTAGCATGATTTGGGTGTTAATGATTAAATCCACCAGGCTTTTCCCATCTCGACTCAGAAATGGGATGACGCTCTCGGTTGCGGCGGCATAGACTGGCATGGCGATTGCGCCACGTGCTTCTATTCGTTGCACCAAATCGTCAAACCAAGAGGTTTGCTCGGACGATAAATATTGCTGATGAATCAAAATCGCAACGACCGGGGATAGGGCTGAAACCGATTGCCCTTGTCGCACTCGCCAGTTTTTAAAACTATCGACGCTGGAGAAAATTTCTCCGTTGGCTAGCGGATGATAAATTCCCTGCGCAGGGTAGATGATCGGTGCGGGAATTCCAGCAAAATGACGATGTTGCAAGTGAGCTTGGAGCACTTTAAAGAATGCCTCAAAATTTTTTCGACCACCTTGAGAGTAGTGCGTTAAAAGTCGCTTGGCGGTTTCCTCAGGAAATTGACCGAACGATGCTTGTGCTTGATATAACCAAACCCAAGGTAATTTCAATCCGGGTAATGCTTTGGATAAACGTCCTTTAACGTAATCTTGTAAATAAGAATCGATAAATACAGCTGCGTATGGAGTAAACAAACCTGCATCGGTATCGGCGGGTAATTTATCGACATACCTAACTTCTACCTTTAATCCTAGTGGCGCTGCTATTTCATTTAATAGACGGAATTTACCCGTAGGGACATTCGACGTTGCGATAAATAGGATGGATTTCGATGGCTCTTCCGCACCAAGAACGGAAGAGCTAACGAGCGCACTGAATAGCGTCAAAGTGACGACAAGTGTACGTAAGAATGACATTAGAAATCAGCCTGTAAACTTAGGTGGAGGGAACGTCCTGGCTGAGAATAAAACGCCACACCTTGTGGATTCGGTGCGTCGGCTTGGCGTATGTCACTCCAGAGCCAATATTTTTTATCCAGCAAATTGCTGATACCTGCCTGAATGCGGTAGTGTTTAGACGGCGACCACCATGTACTCAGATCTACGGTTGCATAGGCTGCGGGCTTGAAATAGGGACTCGGTGTATCGTTCACATCTTTTTTTCGTGCTGCGCCACGAATTCGAGTTTCTAGGCCCCAAGCTGTGGTTTGATACATTAGCCCAGCACTAGCACGCATGGGTTCAATCGAGTTGAGAGCTTGATGATTATCCTGATTTTCACCATGGCTGTAAGCAAGTGCAAAGTCTGCTTGCCATGATGGTGCTAAAGTCCAACTGCTACGCGTTTCTGCACCGTAGATGCGTACCTTGGTGAGATTGATTGAGGTATTGGTTCGCCACGCTGGGCTGGGGGCATAACAGCGTGGATCGCTAGGGCAACTCAATTGAACTGTCTCGATAAAATCTCGATAACGGTTGTCGAAGATGGCGATGTGCCAACGCATGTTATCTGAGTTGCCTCGCAATCCCAGTTCAAGACCATTGCTGGTCTCTGGTTTGAGATCGGCATTCGGGACAACTGAGTAGAATTGACTAGAATTACGAAACGCGCCATTCACTTCTGAATAGTTTGGTGCGCGGAAACCTTTTGCTAGTTGTGCGTAGGCTTGCAAAGATGGATCAATGCGCCAGCGTGCGCTAATTTTTGGAGATACAGCGCTATGGGTAGGAGCGCTCAGCGTTCTGCCCAATAAGCTCAATGTTTGCTGAGCTAAAGCATCAATTTCTGGACTAAGCTGAGTACGATCATAGCGTACTCCCATCGCTAATTGCAGGGCGCCATTTGCAAGTCCGTCGATTTCATCTTGTATAAATAAGCCTGTTTGCGTGGTTCTGCCGTTGGCGAAATCGCGCAAGGGATAGGTTTCTCCAGCCAGACTATTTAAATTTATTCCGGTTGTTTCATTGCGAATTTTCGCATCCCGTTTCTCTTCAACCTGTATCCGACTCCAATCCAAACCACCGCTAACGATATGGGTTAAACCAGCTGTTTCCCAAGCCTTTTCGACTAGGGTGTTCAGACCGCGCGTTGATTGGTCAAAAAAGAAGTCTTGATCGAGTGCGCAGTTATTTCCTGCACCCGCAGCAGCCGAACAAGTTGCTGAAGTATTTCTACGGAGTGCAATATTGTGATTATGCGTCTGTGCATTTTGGGTAAAGAGACGCGCACTGAATCGATCATACCAAGCCTGTTGGGGCTGATGTTCCCATTCAAGACTACCGCGTACTCGTCGAACCTGATCATCACCTTGCATGCTGGTGAGCTTAGGCATAGAGGCGGCTAAACGTAATATGTCATTTTCAGATTGGCTTTCTCGTCCTTCAATCGTCCAGCTTAATTTGTGACCTAGCTCGGGACGCCAAATTGCTTTTGTCAGGACACCGTAATCGGTGTTGTCTTGTGGATTTGGCTTACTGCGCGCAGGTGATTTGGACGCATCTTCACCTTTGTTTTTTGTTTCTTGCGCAGAATTGTGTGAAGCGCCAAACAACCAATCGACACTACCAGTGCGAGCTGCAAACAAAGCAGTTTTTGTCCACCCTTGATTGCTGCCGTTGTAGCTTAACTTGAGTCGTGTTGCTGTAGTTTGTTCAGAGCCTAAAAGATCCTGTGGTTTTAGTGTGATATAGCCAACGACACCAGCCAGTGCATCCGAGCCATACAAGCTTGACGCTGCACCGCGAACAACTTCCACTTGTTTTAGGAAGTCTGGCATGCTACCTGGCGTTGCGCTCATGGTGAAATTGGTTGGCCCACCACCATTGTAGTAGTCGGGTAAGCGAACCCCATCGACTGTCTGCAAAACCCGATTGTCCTCAATCCCCCTTATATTGACGCGTGTCGCACCAAAGCGCCGCAAGTCTTTTGCCATTGCAATATCCGGCTCATCTTTAAACAAATCAGCACTACTACCGATAAAACGACGATCTAACACTTTGCGCTCTATGCTGGTGACCGTACCCGAGACGTTCTCTGCTTGAGTTTCGATTCGTGTGGCTGTTACCACTGTGGTTCCTAAATCCTGACTTTTTGGTGGCGCCGTCTGACTTTGTGCCATTGCTAGTTGTTGTGCAAATATCGTTGCAATTGCTAATGCCAGTTGATGACGATGACTGATAGGGCGATTTGATGAAATGACTTTACGCATAGGATTCCCAAGCAAACAAACGCTATCCAGCTAAGCTGGTAAGCTTATTTTTAAATGAAGAAATGAAAGAAGAAAGTAAGCGCAGACCTTGAGTTCCAAATGAATCTGCGGAGTAGCTTTCTATCAGAGGCTGGCGAATGCTGGCGTGGTGCAGCTTTAGAGTAAGTCTGGAAGATCTAAAGCAATTAATACAAAGCAGATTCTATCATTAATGAGAATCATTCGCATTTGATGGAAATCAATTGCTTTCTATATTCATGGAATATGTATCGAACAAACGGACAAGGATTTACCTTTTAATTAGGGCTAGGTGCCTCTGATTCGCTTTGATGGGGGCGATATGGCACTGAGAAATATACTTGTGCATTTGAATCTCTCCGTTTCTAATGAGGTTAGCGTGGGCCGGATTTCACATTTTTTAGGTTTTTTAAAGTTATGTCTGGCAAATGGAGCAAATTAGTGCACATGTCAATTCGGCCTGTTAGAGTTGTTTACTCGTCTATTTAGAGAAATAGCTTAGCGATCTTGGTCGCTTCAACAGGGCATCTTTGTTGATGAAGTGTGCTTCTATTGATTCAAGTCATTGCAAATAGAAATGAGAATGATTTACGTTTACGTTTTTCAACGTACATGAATCATGTTATTTCTACTATGAGTACCTCTTTAAATCGTCGCCGCTTCCTGTATTCTCTCGCTGCACTTGGCTTGGTGCCACAGACATCATTTTCTATGAACCCAAGGTTTCAGAAGGGGGAGCTTGAAGGGGGCAGTGAGCAAATAAGTCTCATCGGGGCCTCTTGGCGCGGACCTAACGCGGGTGACACACACTATGCAGGTGTATTAGCTGCAAATTGGGAACGCAAGACCTTGGAAATTCGTTATCAGGTCGCTCTGCCTACGCGCCCACACGGTTTGGTAGCTGAAGTCGGTGGTGGATTGCTAGTCAATGGTGTACGTCCCGGCACGTGGCTCATGAGATGCGACGGCAAAGGCAAAATTGTGCAACAAATCGATGTCACAGCTGAATCGCCAAGTGTGCGCTTAAGTGGTCATATCGTTGCGGGTGAAGAGCTGCTTTACACAACCGAGATCGACTATAAAAATGATCAGGGA
This sequence comes from Affinundibacterium danionis, assembly GCF_042432465.1. Classification (NCBI taxonomy): domain Bacteria; kingdom Pseudomonadati; phylum Pseudomonadota; class Betaproteobacteria; order Burkholderiales; family Oxalobacteraceae; genus Affinundibacterium; species Affinundibacterium danionis. The sequence goes on from NZ_JBHLXJ010000002.1 coordinate 557,575, forward strand.
CGTATCGGTGTACGTGATCCTCACAGTCTCAAAAAACTTGATGAGTGGGCAAGTGGTGGTATTGAACCACACCAAGCGCTGATTGACGAGGCGGGCAGACTCTTGATTGCCAATGGCGGGGTGCGACGCTCGCTGTCAGATAAGAAGTACGACTTGCATCGTATGGATTCTAGTCTGGTCCGCCTAGATGGTAAAAATGGACACCAAATGGAACGCTGGGCATTGGATGACCCGCGTCTCAGTATGCGTCACATTGCTTGGAGTCGCTCGCCAATGGACGGCAAACTTAGGCTAGGCATCGCTATGCAAGCAGAGCATGACCAGAAGACTCAACGCGCCACTGCACCGATATTGGCGATTTTCGACGGAGAAAAATTAAGTACGCCTAGCCGCGAGAATGATGGACATGGTTATGCAGGAGACATCACTTCAGCTTGGAATGGTGGATTTGCACTTTCCAGTAACAAAGCTGGGATTGCGCAGCTGTGGCATCCAGGGCAGCCCGACAAATTGTTGCCCATTGTCGAGATGGATGAAGCATATGCCTTGACTGATTGGAGTGGGCCTCAGCCAGGAGGTGGCGTCTTAGTCGCGACTGCAGTTGGTCTGATTCGGTGGCACATTAATGCAAAACCAGCATTTTTGGCATGGCCAAAGCCGATGGCGCTTGATAATCATTGGGTTTTGATGAGTTGAATATGGTCACTAAATGTATTATTGCTTTCGCCGCTTTCTATCATGTCATTGCGACTGTTGCAGCGATGATGTCGGTGTTTCATTCCTCTCGTGTCATGCGTGGTGACGAAATCAGTCAGCCACTTTGGCGAAAGATTTTCTCGTGGGGTGAAACACATTTGTGGATCTCAGGCGCGCTCTTGATCGTTGCAGGCATCTATCAGAGCAGTCTCTCTGAATATCTAAATAATCCAAAATTATGGACAAAGGTCAGCCTCGTCCTGATATGGGGAATCACATCATTCATGATTCAAAAAACTATGCAAACTGCTTCGGTGGCACGTCGCAATTTGATGTTTGGCATTTCGACTGGCAGCTTACTGTATGGGAGCTTTTTAGGCGTGGCTAAGTCATTAGCTTACGGTGTTCTACCATTTCCTGTATTTCTAGTTGGGTATGTGGCGACCATTGCGTTTTGCACTCTTGGAGTACATCGACTCTTTGCACTAGCTATTTCCAGCTACCCAAGCGGTAAGATCTAAGTCTTTGGATGCGTTGCAATGTGCTCCAATAATTCTGTCGAAATATTAACTCGGAGAATGGTTTGTGAAGAGTTTGCGGCGTTGTCTCATCCAAATCCTCGTTTGGCAGATTTGCTTGTAAGTTCGTATCGAGACAGTCTTGCGATCGAAATAAAGTAGCCTGTAATTGGTATCCCCCAATTTCTGAAAATCGCAAGCTAAGTTCGCTATTTCGTTAGAGAGTACAGCAGAAAGTGGCTGGGGCGCCGGCAAGCACTCAATAAGAACTAGCACTTTCGCATCGATTTTGAAAGCAAATTGCGGCTTCAGACATCCCAGCGCCAGTGAAATTATTATCAGCTACGTAGCTGGCTTCATCAATGATTATTATCACAATTGCTTCTGGGCTTATTCTGCGTTTGATTTTATTGATCTATCGCAAGGAAATCACTTGGAGATAAGACAGAACCAGTGGAACATTAAGCTGCCTACAAGTTGACGTATTAATACCAAATCTTGGTGATTATCTATAGTGAGTAAAAGCTTTTATCTTTCAGATGTTAAAGCAGTATTGGGACGATTCCTTCCTCTACCAACCACGTTGGGGCATAAGGAACGTTTCGTTGTTGCTTCAGGTGCTTTACTGAGTTTGTTATTCGCGACTTTATCCAGCTATTTAATTGGGGGACGATTTGGTTCGATTCCTTTATTGGTGGCGCCAATGGGAGCGACTTCTATACTCATATTTGCCCTACCATCTAGCCCTTTAGCGCAACCTTGGTCGGTTTGCTTTGGCAATTTTATATCCGCTAGTATTGGCGTCGCGTGTGCGGCTTTGTTAGGCCATCATCCCGTTGTGGCCTCGCTTGCTGTTTGGCCGATGTTTGCTACGCGTAGCCTACATCCACCAGGCGGTGCGGTTGCACTTTTGGCTGTGCTTGGAGGGACACAAATAGAGCGTCTTGAATGGTATTTTGTATTGGAATCCGTCGTGCTGCAGTCGACTTGTTTGGTCGTCATCGCGGCAGGTTTTCACCATTTGCGAAAGGTGAATTATCCACAATCGGCAAGACTAAGCGAGAATTTGCATCAAACAGGTGATCCGCAAATAAGCGCTAGACTAGGTGTTACCAGTGCTGATCTCGATGTTATCTTGGCTAAGCATGGAAAACTACTCGATATTAGTCGAACTGATTTACAAACATTGATTACGAATACCGAGATACAAGTGCAACGCCGGCGACACGGCGTTATTCGGTGTAGTGAAATCATGTCACGTCATGTCGTCACAGTTAAATTTGAAACGAGGCTTGAAGAGTGTTGGCAATTATTACGAACCCATAAAGTCAAAACACTCCCAGTCATTGACGATCAAAGAAAAGTGATTGGAACAATAAGTCTCATTGATTTCTTAAAAAATGCGGGTCTTGATGTTTACCATGATTTCGATCTGCGTTTGCGGCAATTGCTGGAGAATGCGCATCGTTTGACTGGTAGTAGATATGAAGTTGCAGGTCATATCATGAACACTTCAGTCCAGGCTAAAGTAGACGATTCCGATATCCTTGAACTGGTGGCGCTTTTTACCGATCTTGGTCTGCATTCTGTTCCGATTTTGAATTCGAGTGGCGAGTTGCAAGGTGTGATTACACAAACGGATTTGATCGCTACTTTGTATCGCATGCAGATTGATAACCCGCTCGATACTTAGACCATTGTTTATGATGGTGATGGTTTTCAATGCTTGCTTGTTGCCGATATTCAGATCCGTGAGAGTAATGAATTTCATCTAGATAGTCGTTGACGACACACTTGTGGGTGGCTAAGTTTGATGTTCAATATTTTTGAATTATATTTTTGCGGCTTTATTAGACTTCTCGATACAGAACCAAATGGTGTATCCATGATTTCATTGACCTAAGACAAAGACACGCCTACAGCGTATCGCTACCATCTTGCGCATGAAAAATCTCGATCTTGTAGCGCCCGCAGGCAGCTTAGTTGCCCTCAAAGCGGCTGTCGACAAAGGCGCCGATGCCGTCTATTTAGGCTTACGCAATGCTACCAATGCGCGCAATTTTGGTGGCTTAAATTTTACCGATACCGATATCCGACTCGGTGTGGAATACGCACACCAACGTGGCAAACAAGTGCTATTTGCCATCAATACCTATCCGCAAGCACGCATGGCTCAAGAATGGCATGCTGCAATCGACACCGCTGTATTGCTGGGTGCCGATGCTATCATCTTGGCCGACCCCGGCTTAATGGCCTACGCACGCCATCGTTATCCTGATGTACGTTTGCATTTATCCGTGCAGAGTTCATCCACTACCGTCGATGCAATCGAATTGATGCGCGAACAATTTGGCATACGTCGCGCTGTTTTGCCACGCGTATTAACACTGACTGAAATTGAAAAAATCATTCGTCAGACCGAGGTTGAAATTGAAGTGTTTGGCTTCGGTAGCTTATGTGTGATGGCTGAAGGACGTTGTCTGTTATCGAGTTATGTCACGGGTGATTCACCGAATAATAAAGGCGTATGCTCGCCTGGTCATGCTGTTAGCTGGGAAGAAAAAGACAAGGTTTTATCCGCGCGTTTGAGCGGCACCTTAATCGACCGCTACGCACCGAACGAAGCGGCTGGTTATCCGAAACTGTGCAAAGGTCGTTTTGAAGTAGAAGGGCAAGTCGATTACGCTTTAGAAGAACCGACCAGTTTGAATGCCATCGGCTTGCTTCCGCAGTTGCTTAAAATGGGCGTGAAAGCGATCAAGATTGAAGGTCGTCAACGTAGTCCAAATTATGTGTCACAAGTGGTTGGGACTTTGCGCGCAGCGCTGGATTCAGCTGAACGTGATCCTGAGCGATATACAGCGAGGCCGGATTGGAACGCGAGCTTGGCGAAACATGCTGAGGGAGCGCAGGTGACACAAGGAGCATTCGAACGCCCCTGGAAATGAGCGTAGTTTGTAAATCCAATCTCAGGGCAGATTACGGTGTTGCCAATACTCGCAATACTGACGAATTGCAGTGTTTGGCACCTAGCCATGCATCCATAGAGTTGAATTCCTGAGCACGATTATGGCGTATTAGATTCACTGGTCGTCGTCCTATCGTTTGTTTGAAAATATATACTTAAAGACCTTATGAAACTATCCCTCGCACCACTGTCTTATTACTGGTCTAAAGACGCCACAATGCAGTTCTATGTAGAGGCGATGAACTGGCCTGTGGATATTATTTATCTGGGTGAAGTCATTTGTTCGCGTCGGCATGTGATGCGTTTGCCGGATTGGATTGGTTTGGCGAAAGCTTGTCGCGATGCGGGTAAACAAGTGGTGCTTTCAAGCTTAACTTTGATTGATAACGAAGCTGATCGACGAGCCATGCATAAATTGATTGATGCGGCGGTCGCTGAAGATTTGCTGATCGAAGCGAATGATTTTAGCGCCGTACGTGCAATGCAAGGACGGCCTTTTGTCGCGGGACCGCATTTAAATGTCTATCACACTGGCACCTTGAATTGGTTGCGTGAATTGGGAGCGATGCGCTTTACTCCGCCAATCGAATTAAGTGGTGCGGATTTGGCGGTATTGCAGGCGCAACGGCCAGTTGGTTTAGAAACAGAAGTGCAAGTATGGGGACGCATGGCGCTTGCCTTTTCTTCTCGCTGCTTCACTGCCCGCCATCATCGCCTGCGCAAAGATAATTGCGAGTTTCGCTGTGAACATTATCCCGATGGACTGGCATTACAAACCCGCGAGCACAGCGATTTTCTGACCATCAATGGCATACAAACGCAGAGCGCAAATTGCCTAGATTTAAGCCCGCAAATTCCCACCCTCAAAAACTTGCAAGTCGATATCTTGCGTCTGCAAGCGCAGTCCAACTATATGGAACAAATCGTCCACGCCTTTGATGCCGCACGCCGCCGTGAACAAGTACCGGTGATTGAACCTGAATTTTTGCCGCCGCAATCTGAGCGCTGTAATGGCTATTGGAACGGTAGTTCAGGCATGCAATGGCAGACGATTCCAATTCATGCAAACTAAATTTATTCTATGATGAACCTCACTGATTTTCGTTTTCCCCGTGTCTTTGGCCAAATCGGCCAACACTTGCCTTCACCTGTTGCCAGTGCACCTTTAATGTTGATATTGGCGCTGGCGCGACAACGCAGCTGGCTCATCGCACCAGAAAATTTATACGACAAAACATTTCAAATCTATGTCGAAGATCTCGGTCTACGCCTTTGCTTTCGTTGTGATCATGGCCGTTTTAAAGCCATCCAACATCAATCCACAGACGTCAGTCTGAGCGCCTGTGCGATGGATTTTTTGAGACTGGCAACTGCGTTGGAAGACGCCGACACTTTATTCTTTCGCCGTCGCTTAAAAATCGAAGGCGATACAGAGCTAGGTATTGCGGTGAAATATTGGATCGATGCGAGTGAACGTCCAGCTTGGTTGAATCTGCTCGCAGAAAAACTGAATTCGGATTTGAATACGGGATCAGTCTAGTTGTTTGCAGCTTTGTATAGCATTTGTCTGCGAGGATCATCATATGTTAGAGCAACTACCACTGGTATATTCATGTTCAGGATGCTCCAGTGTTGCCCAACTGGCTAACGACTGTGCATTGGAATTGGACAGAGCCGGGCGGGCGCAAATGTCTTGTATTAGCGGGGTGGGCGGTGGTGTGCCATCGTTGCAAAAACTTGCGCAATCTGGTCGCCCCATTTTAGCTTTAGATGGCTGTGCACTAGCCTGCGTGAAAGCTTGTCTGGCGCAGGCTGGTATAACGGCCACGGTACATTTAATTTTAAATCAAGAGGGTGCACGTAAACGATTTCATGTCGATGCGCAGCCTGAGGAGCGAGCGCTCATAGCGCAAGTGGTCAATCAGGGCTTGCTTGAGGTGTATCGTTTAAGTGAACTAGAAAATGAACAAATTTGACAACGTGAATGGTCTGCATAGAGGACGGGGGAGGGCTTCATTGCTTTCACTCCCAATACTATTTTTTTTGCGATTAAATATTGATTTTTGCTAACTGAAGGCTCATGAAAATGAGCCTCTTTATTATCGATGAGGGAATGAAGAACTCAGCATCTTGTCGATATTTCTTCACCTATTTTCTACAAGCTTGAGTCAAGTCAATCTTCAAGCGCTTAAGAAAATCGACCTAGTTCTAAAGAACTATCTCAGTCTAGTGCCAACGCCTGCTCTTAGGCACCGCTCCGAAGAATGGGCGTAGTCAACTCAACTCTCTAAACTTTGATCATGTCAAAGTAGAGTGAATATTAGGTTCGCTCTATCTCAAACAACAAGGAGCTTGAGATGAGTCATTTTCTGGATAGATTGAAGTTTATGTCTAAGGTGAAATCCACCTATTCTGACGGACATGGTGCGGTGGTGGATGAGGATAGACAGTGGGAAAATGCGTATCGCAGCCGCTGGCAGCATGACAAGATTGTGCGTTCTACGCACGGCGTGAACTGTACCGGTTCTTGTTCTTGGAAGGTGTATGTCAAGAATGGTTTGATTACCTGGGAAACGCAACAAACCGATTATCCACGTACCCGTCCTGATTTGCCAAATCATGAGCCGCGTGGTTGCCCACGTGGTGCTTCGTATAGCTGGTATGTGTACTCTGCGCAGCGCGTCAAATATCCTATGATACGTGGTCGTTTGATGGAAATGTGGCAAGAGGCACGTAAGACTATGGACCCGATCCAAGCATGGGAAGCGATTAGTCAAAATCCAGAAAAAGCCGCACGCTACAAATCTGTGCGTGGTTTGGGTGGTTTTGTGCGTGCTGATTGGGATACGGCGCAAGAAATCATTGCGGCATCGAACGCCTTTACGATCAAAAAATTTGGTCCTGATCGCGTGGTCGGTTTTTCACCGATTCCAGCGATGTCGATGGTGTCCTACGCGGCAGGTTCGCGTTACCTGTCATTGATTGGTGGCGTGCCACTTTCTTTCTATGATTGGTATTGCGATTTGCCGCCGTCTAGCCCACAGGTCTGGGGCGAACAAACTGACGTACCTGAATCAGCGGACTGGTACAACTCTACCTATTTGATGGTCTGGGGTTCTAACGTGCCGCAAACACGGACACCAGATGCTCATTTCTACACGGAAGTGCGTTACAAGGGCACCAAAACGGTGGCTGTCTCTAGCGATTTCGGCGAGATGGTCAAATTCGGTGATATCTGGATGGCGCCTAAGCAAGGTACGGATGCCGCACTCGCGATGGCGATGGGTCACGTGATCCTGAAGGAATTCCATCTAGGGAATAAATCTGCTTATTTCCGTAGCTATGTTAAACAATACACCGACATGCCGATGTTGGTGCGTCTGGTTGAGCGTAATGGTTGTTATGTACCAGATCAAATGTTGCGCGCGTCACAGATGCCAGGCGGCTTAGATGAAGCGAATAATGGCGATTGGAAGACACTGGCGATTGATGAGACAACAGGCACTATCGTCTCGCCAAATGGTTCTATCGGCTATCGCTGGGGTGAAGGCAAGTTTGATGATGGTGCGAAAGTTGGTCGTTGGAATCTGGAAGCCAAAGATGGCGGTTCCGGTCGCGAAATTGACCCTCAATTGAGTTTAATCGGTAAGCATGATGAGATCGTCAGTGTCGGCTTTAGTTACTTTGGTGGTGCTGATGCCAATGATATGTTGCAACGTAATTTGCCTGCAAAACGTGTCACGCTGGCTGACGGTAGCGTCGCCTTAGTCGCGACGGTCTACGACTTGTCAATGGCGAACTACGGTGTTGATCAAGGCTTAGGTGGTGCCGTTGCTACGTCCTATGATGATGACGTGCCATATACACCTGCATGGCAAGAGAAACATACGACGGTCAAACGTGATTTGGTGATCCAGGTAGCACGTGAGTTCGCACAGAATGCGCATGACACTGAAGGTAAGAGCATGGTGATCGTTGGTGCTGCGCTGAATCACTGGTACCACAACGATATGATTTATCGCGGCATTATTAATATGCTGATGATGTGCGGTTGCATCGGCAAATCTGGCGGTGGTTGGGCACATTATGTGGGTCAAGAAAAACTGCGTCCACAATTTGGCTGGGCACCCTTGGCATTTGCTAGTGATTGGGTACGTCCTGCACGCCAGATGAACGGTACCAGCTTCTTCTATGCACACACTAGCCAATGGCGTCATGAGAAATTGGCGATGGATGAAATTCTGGCACCGACCGCAGACAAGTCCAAGATCAGCCACATGAGCATGATCGATATGAATGCCAAATCCGAACGTCTAGGCTGGTTGCCATCAGCACCGCAGTTGGAAACTAATCCTCTGGATATTTGCGATGCGGCGGCGAAAGCCGGTGTCGAACCTGTTGAGTATCTGACCAAAGGTCTCAAGGCAGGTACGCTGAACATGAGTTGCGATGATCCCGATAATCCAAAAAATTTCCCGCGCAATATGTTTGTGTGGCGTTCGAATATCTTAGGTAGTTCAGGCAAAGGTCACGAGTACTTCTTGAAGTATTTATTGGGTACGCAAAATGCCTTGTTTGATGATCCTTATGATGCGGTCAAACCATCGGAAGTGAAGTTCCGTCCGGTGGCTGCTGAAGGCAAACTCGATTTGCTGGTGGTATTAGATTTCCGTATGAGCACGACTTGCCTGTACGGCGATATTGTTCTGCCGACCGCGACTTGGTACGAGAAAGATGATTTGAATACCTCCGACATGCATCCTTTCATTCACCCATTGAGTGAAGCGGTGCAGCCATTGTGGGAAAGCAAAACTGACTGGGAAATCTACAAAGGTATCGCTAAGAAATTTACTGAAATCGGTGGTGAGTATCTGGGCACACGCAAAGACATCGTCTTGCAACCATTAATGCACGATACGCCGGGCGAACTAGGTCAAGCATTTGAGCCTAAAGATTGGAAAAAAGGTGAGTGCGATTTGATTCCTGGTAAAACAGCGCCAAATATGATCGTGGTAGAACGAAATTACAAAGACATCTTCAAGAAGTTCACGTCGATCGGACCTTTGCTCGACAAATTGGGTAACGGTGGTAAAGGCATCAACTGGAACACCGAGCATGAAGTCAAGGAAATCGGTGGCATCACCAAGCTGGTGACGGAAGAGGGCGTCAGTAAAGGGCGCCCACGTCTGGAAAGCGCGATTGATGGCTGCGAGATGATATTGACTTTCGCACCTGAAACCAATGGTCATGTGTCGGTCAAAGCATGGGAAGCCTTGGGCAAGATTACTGGTCGTGATCATACGCATCTAGCTGTTGGCCGTGAGCATGACAAAATCCGTTTCCGCGATGTGCAAGCACAGCCACGCAAGATTATTTCTGCGCCGACTTGGTCTGGTTTGGAATCAGAAGAAGTCAGCTACAACGCCGGTTATACCAACGTACATGAATATATTCCTTGGCGCACATTGACCGGTCGCCAGCAGTTTTACCAAGATCACCGCTGGATGCTTGATTTTGGTGAAGGCCTGTGTGTCTACAAGCCAGCGATCGATACCAAGACCGTTGCGCCGATGTTGAACAAATCACCTAACGGTGAAAAAGAGATCGTGTTGAACTGGATCACGCCGCATCAAAAGTGGGGTATCCATTCTACTTACTCTGATAACTTGCGTATGTTGACCTTGTCACGCGGTGGCCCTCACGTTTGGGTCTCTGAGATCGAAGCCAAAGAAGCCGGTTTGGTCGATAACGATTGGGTCGAGGTGTTTAATAGTAACGGTACGTTGACAGCGCGGGTCGTGGTCAGTCAGCGCGTACCAAAAGGCATGTGTTTGATGTATCACGCTCAAGAGAAAATCGTTAATACACCAGGTGCGGAACTCTCCGGTATGCGCGGTGGTATCCATAACTCTGTGACTCGTGCGGTGTTGAAGCCGACCCACATGATTGGTGGCTATGCTCAGCTATCTTATGGTTTTAATTACTATGGAACGGTTGGTAGTAATCGTGATGAATTTGTGGTGTTGCGTAAGATGAAAAAAGTAGATTGGTTAGAAGGAAGATTGGACGAAGCTGCGCACGATAAAGAATACGCTGCTAAAGCTGCAAATCAACTTGCGAACGAAAAAGGAGCAGCGTCATGAAAATTCGCGCACAAGTAGGCATGGTGTTGAACCTGGATAAATGTATCGGTTGCCACACCTGTTCCGTGACCTGTAAGAACGTGTGGACCAGCCGTGACGGTGTTGAGTACGCGTGGTTCAACAACGTCGAAACCAAGCCGGGTATTGGCTACCCAAAAGAATGGGAAAATCAAGCCAAGTGGAAGGGCGGTTGGCATAGAAACGAGGCTGGCAAATTAGAGCCAAAACAAGGTGGCAAATTGCGCATCTTGGCGAATATTTTTGCCAATCCAAATTTGCCATCCATTGATGATTATTACGAGCCATTCACTTTTGATTATGAGCGCCTGCAAAATGCGCCCTTGTCACAGACACCACCGACGGCACGTCCTATCTCTGTCATCACTGGCAAGAAAATGGACAAGATCGTTTGGGGTCCGAACTGGGAAGATGACTTAGGCGGCGAATTTAGCTCACGTAGTCGTGATGCTTTATTCGAAGGGGTGCAAAAAGAAATGTACAGCACCTTTGAATCGACTTTCATGATGTACTTGCCACGTTTGTGTGAGCACTGTCTGAACCCAGCATGTGTCGCATCTTGCCCATCCGGCTCGATTTACAAACGTGAAGACGACGGCATCGTGTTGGTCGATCAAGACAAGTGCCGTGGCTGGCGTATGTGTATCTCTGGTTGCCCTTACAAAAAGATTTATTACAACTGGAGTTCCGGCAAAGCGGAGAAATGCACCTTCTGCTATCCACGTATTGAAGCAGGTCAGCCAACGGTGTGTTCAGAAACTTGCGTAGGTCGTATCCGTTACCTCGGTGTCTTGTTATATGACGCAGACAAAATCGAAGCAGCGGCATCGACGCCGAATGAGCAAGATTTGTATCAAGCGCAATTGGATTGTTTCTTAGATCCGCATGATCCAGCCGTGATTGCTGAGGCGCGTAAGCATGGTATTCCAGAGAGTTGGATAGATTCAGCACAGAAGTCGCCCGTCTACAAAATGGCGATGGAATGGAAGATTGCCTTCCCATTGCATCCTGAATACCGCACGCTGCCTATGGTTTGGTATGTACCACCTTTGTCACCCATTCAAAAAGCAGCAGAAGCAGGTCACATGGGCATGAACGGTATTATTCCTGATGTGAAGTCTTTGCGGATTCCGGTGCGTTACTTAGCGAATTTGTTGACCGCTGGTAAAGAAGAACCAGTCTTGAAAGCCTTAGAGCGTATGTTAGCGATGCGTGCTTACAAGCGTTCGGAAGTGGTGCATGGTCAACTCGATCATGATGTCTTGAAACAAGTTGATTTGACGGCAGCCCAAGTCGAAGACATGTATCAAACCATGGCGATTGCCAACTACGAAGATCGCTTCGTGATTCCATCCTCCCATAAAGAAATGGTGGAAGATAGTTTCAACGAAAAAGGTAGTTGCGGATTTACCTTTGGTAATGGTTGCTCAGGCGGTACTTCTGATGGTGCTTTGTTTGGTAAGAAGCCGCAGGGTAGTGTGATTTTTGTGGATATGCCGAAGTCGCGCAAGAAATTGTCGACGACTGAATAAAATTCAAAGCCACTAAACACAGAGACACGGGGGTACAGAGGAAAAGCGGAGGAAAGCAAATGAGAGTTTTACTCATGCTGTTCTCTGTGTCTCTGCGCCTCTGTGTTGAGAGGTTTTAAAAAAGGAAATCGTATGCAAATTTATCGCATTTTATCCGCACTACTCAGTTACCCGCAGCCAGATCTGATCGCTGCTTTGCCTGAGATTCGTGCCGAGTTAGTTGCCGATCCAGAAGTTTTAGAGGCAGTGCAGCCCTTGCTCAATTATTTGCAAGAAAACAGTCTGATCAGCGTGCAAGAAAACTATGTGGGCACGTTTGACCGCACACCTTCCGTTGCCTTGCATTTGTTTGAACATATCCATGGTGAAAGCCGTGATCGTGGTCAGGCTATGGTGGATTTAATTTCCGAATATCGTCGCTATGGTTTCGAACCAGAGGCCAGCGAATTACCGGATTATGTGCCGCTGTTCTTAGAATTTTTAAGTTTGGTCGATGCAGAAACCGCAGAGAAATTACTCGGTGAAGCGATTCATGTATTAGCAGCAATCGGCATTCGTTTGCAACGCAAGGATAGCCCGTATGCGAATGCCTTCTTATTGCTGACATCGTTCACCGATGTGGTGCCGCAAGAACAAGGCGAGCCACCTGTGCGCGATATGGACGATGCGATGGAAACCTTTGGTCCGGGTGCGGATGGCGTTGAACCATTGTTGAAACCGGGCTTGTCGTGTTCATCAAGCGGGGCATCTGGTGGCGCGCAGACGCTTAATTTTTATCCACGTCAACCCAATGCTGCAAATCAAGCAGCTGCAAATTAAACTTTTTGGGAGTCAGTGATGGACTATTTACATCAATTTTTATACGGGATTTATCCCTACATCGCTCTGGCGATTTTCTTGTTCGGCAGCCTGGCACGTTTCGAGCGTGAGCAGTACACGTGGAAGAGTGATTCTTCCCAAATGCTGCATGCGGGTAATCTGCGGGTCGGCAATATCTTGTTTCACATCGGTGTACTTGGCTTGTTCTTTGGTCACATGGTTGGTTTGCTGACTCCAGTGATCGTATGGGATAGCTTAGGCATTTCACATGGTTTTAAACAAATGATCGCGATTGTAATGGGTGGTGTGTTTGGTACTTTGTGTATGGTTGGCTTGTTGATTCTGATGCATAGACGTTTTACCGATGCACGTGTCTCCGCAGTGACTAAGACCGGCGACAAAGTATTGCTGTTGTGGATATTCATTACCTTGGGCCTAGGCTTATCGACCATCTTTGAATCTTTGCATCACAGAGATGGACACATGATGGTGTTGTTGATGACGTGGGCACAGCACATCGTGACTTTTAAAGGTGATGCAGCCAGTTACATCGTGACTGCGCCATTCATGTTCAAAGCGCACTTGTTTATGGGCTTGAGCTTATTCGTAATCTTCCCATTCACCCGCTTGGTACATGTATGGAGTGGCTTTGCATCAGTCGGCTACTTGAGTCGTGCATGGCAATTAGTACGCCCTAGATAAATCTTTGGACCGCAGAGTCTGATGTGAATATCTTCGCGTATTCGCCATCTCTGCGGGGCATAAAACTAAACAGGAGGCAATCATGCCCGTCATAGTTAATGGTTACGAACTCAGCGATGCTGAGATGGAAAGAGAATTACCTGAACATCAGGATTCTGCTGATCCGATGAAGAGTGCGATGACGGCTTTGGTCTTGCGTCGCGTCTTGTTGGATAAGGCCGATGAATTGGGATTGTCCGGCAATGACGAAGACAAAATCGAAGCTTTGCTGGTGCGCGAAGTAGTGGTGCCTAAGCCTAGCGCTGAAGAATGTCTGCGTCATTATCAGGCCCATCCGCAGCGCTTTACGGTCGGTGAGTTGGTCGAAGCAAGTCATATTTTGTTTCAAGTGACGCAGGCGTTAGATTTGGATAATTTACGCAAACATGCCGAAATTGTCTTGCAAGATGTATTGGACAATCCAGCCAATTTTGCGGCGATGGCGAAGGCGAATTCAAACTGCCCATCAAGTGAAGTGGGTGGCAATCTAGGTCAACTGACCCGCGGTGACACGGTTCCTGAATTTGAAAAAGTCATTTTTTCAGCGGAAGAACACGAGATAGTGCCGCGTTTGGTGGAGACCCGATTCGGTCTGCACATTGTGCAATTGGGTCGCAAATTGGTGGGAAAATTACTCCCGTTCGAACAGGTAGAAAGCAAGATTGCCGATGCCATGCAAAGAGCCAGTCACGATCACGCCATGCGACAGTATCTGCAATTGATGGTCGGACAAGCGAAGATCAGCGGCATCGAATTAGAAGGGGCGGAAACGCCTTTGGTGCAATAACTTAGAAAGTGTGAAGAAGATGTCTCAAGCAATGATGAGTTTGGTAAAACAACATGTGGAATGCGACGATCAATTGAACCGCGTAGAAGCAGCCTTGCATAAAGCTGATATGCCGTCTGCCGGTAGGAACTTTCGCCTGTTTGATGAGCAGTTGGAACATCACTTCCATCTTGAAGAGGAACGCCTATTTCCGGCCTTCGAAAAAGCCACAGGCATGACGAACGGACCGACGACTGTGATGCGCAGTGAGCACGCAGAGATACGCCAACTTCGTGATCAGGTCATGGCGCAAATTGATAGCAAAGAGATAGCTGCGGCTTTAGCGACGATCGATACTCTCAACGTATTGATACAACAGCACAATGTGAAAGAGGAAAATGTTCTCTACCCTATGTGCGGTGGAAGCATTCCAAATTTAGCGTCTCTGTTGGGGATGGGCGGCTGCGGTGGTGCATGCTCATGTGCTGGAACAGGTGAGAGTACAAACGCAAAAGCAGTGACATAGCCTCTATGTATTGTTGTGGCTAATAAAATTCTCAGCTACGAGCTGGCGCCGTCGCCAGCGACTATTTTTGGTTGCCTACTTCCTGCACCATGGATAGGAGCCGTCGCAGGGCTTCTTCTTGCATTTGGTCCTGCTGAAGGTGTGCCGAGTCGCTTCGCTCCTTTGGTGTTGGCGGTTACCCATGTGCTGGCATTGGGGATGTTGGCACCGATCATGATCGGCGCGTTGTTTCAACTATTCCCCGTGGTCGCCGGGCAAGCTGTGCCTGGCGCAAAAACAATCAGCCCGTTTGTGGCGCTTGCTTCCTTTAGTGTATCGCTAGCGCTTTCATTTGGTTTTTTGCATGGAAATCGCATCGCGTTTATTCTAGCGATGTTGATGGCGATTCTCATATACGGTGCTGTCGTTTGCGCGCTCGCCTTGGCAGCATGGCGCATGGTTCTCCCGACTCATCACGATGCAAGTTTGTTGACCTTGCGTTGGATTGCCTTGTCTCTTCTTATGGTGCTCGGATTAGGTGTGGCATTGGCCGGTGGATTTGCTGGCGCTTGGGAAATCAATCTGACTGCTGTACTAACACGACATGTGGCATGGGCAGGTCTAGGCTGGGTGGCTGCGTTGGTTTCTGGTATTGCCTCGACCGTCGTTCCCATGTTTTGGCAGAGTCCCAAACCATCTGCCAGATGGCATCAATCAGTTCCTGTCGTGTTGTGGCTACTGTTGATGTTAATGACGCTTTTTGATTCGCAAGATGGGATACCTTATTGGACAATCTTGCTCGCTTTGGTGGTGATGTGTTTAGCAGCCTTTGCCTTTAAAAATGTGATGAAAGCAAAGCGGCGTTTCGATCCTGCGTGGACGCTCTGGGTCGCTTGCGTGTTAAGTTGGTTTTCAAGTGCCATGTTGTATTTGATGTTAGCGGTTCCTCACGACTACTTGCCAGCGTTCTTTATCGATGCTTCACCTTGGTGGATAGGTGTACTCGGACTAGTGGGCGGGGCGGTTTTTCCGGTCAATGCGATGTTGGGAAAAATTATTCCCTTTCTTGTTTTTTTACATTTACGGCGCCAGATTCCTACGCCACAACGTATTCCAACGATGCAAGAAGTGATTTTGCCACAGCATTTACGCCTACAAGCACGGCTAGTGGTCGTCGCTTTCCTTGGTTTACTCATGGTTCCTGTGGCCCCCTCAATCATTCTTCCGCTAGCCGGATGCATTTTTGCAGCGTCCCAAATGCTAATTGGTGCACTGATTCTACGCGCCTTGTTTCGTTATCGTCACGAATTGAAGCGTGTGATTTTTGCAAAAAATTAAATGATCGCCACTGACACTTTTGTTTCCTTCCCCCAAGAGAACTAGGTAGCCTTGGCTAGCAGAGGAATTGCGGTTCAGCCTGCTGCGGTCCACAATTCAAGTATGAAAATCCAGCCACTTCAAAGACAGGACACCGTTACTGCACCACTGATAGACCGCTTTGGTCGTCGTGTCGATTATTTACGCGTCTCGGTCACGGATAAATGTGATTTGCGTTGTAGTTATTGCATGCCGCAAGGTTTTCGTGGTTTCGAGGAACCGGAGAACTGGCTGCGCTTTGATGAAATTGAAAGAGTCGTGGCTGCATTTGCGCGTATGGGAACCCGCAGAATTCGCCTCACGGGTGGTGAGCCTCTATTGCGTCGGGATTTGCCACGTTTGGTAGAGGGAATTGCTCGCCATACGCAGGTGACTGATATCTCGTTGTCGACCAACGCAACGCAGCTTTTTAAATACGCCGATGATTTGTATTTAGCTGGGGTCAATCGTATCAACGTCAGTCTCGACAGCTTAGACAAAGCCTGTATGCTAAAAATAACGGGTAGCGATAGTTACGCTAGCATCATGGCGGGTCTGCAAGCGGGTAAGCAAGCAGGTTTTAAGCCAATTAAACTTAATATGGTGGTAATGCGTGGCGTTAACGATCACGAGATATTACGTATGGCGAAATTTTGCTTTGAGCAGGGTTTCATTTTGCGGTTAATTGAAGCAATGCCGATTGGTCACACGGGGCAAAATTCTGCGTACATGGATATTGGCCCTATCCGGCAGCAGTTAGTGGATCAATTCGATCTCGTTCCCGTTGCGAGCGAACTAGGTGGTGGCCCTGCACGTTATTGGATGAGTCGTGACGGCGCATCTACTTTAGGTTTCATTACGCCAATGAGTCAACATTTTTGTGCAAGTTGTAATAGGGTGCGTTTGGCAGTGGATGGAACTTTATATATGTGTTTGGGACAAGATGAAAAGTTTGAACTTCGCCCCTTACTACGGGCGGGTATTAGTGACAATGAGTTAGAGGCAGCGATTCGTACAGCGATAGAATTGAAGCCGGAGCGACATGAATTTAACACGCAGTCAACCAAAATTATTCGCTTTATGTCACAAACGGGTGGCTAAGTCCTCAATTTTACACAACAGTTCACCGTGGAAAACGGCACGGAAAGCTGTGGTGATCGATACCTGACTGTTCATATAGTGGTGACGTGCATGTGCGAGTCAATAATGATCGTGATCTTTCAATGACGGTGCACGAAAAAGGCGATAGCCATGTCGGCTTGCGTACAATGTACGAATGGGTTTCCTGCTCATTGGCAAAATTTGATATTCTCAGTAAAATTAATAGGCGCACTGCTGTCTCCTTACAATTAAAACGTGAGGAAGGGCTGGTTGCCCAGAATGACTATGGCAGCACGAATTGAAACGTATGGCTTACGTTAAATTCTTCCGTCAGTCTCTCAATAAAGCTGGGTGAAAATTTAACAAAGAAGCGAACAATGTCAATTAAAATTTTACTAGTAGATGATCACACATTGTTTCGTAGTGGCATACGTTTGATTTTGCAACGCAATCCCGAATTTGAGATTATTGGTGAGGCTTCGGATGGATTGGAAGGTGTCAAGCGGGCAAAACAATTAAAGCCCGATGTGGTGCTGATGGATTTGAATATGCCGGGACTCTCAGGCTTGGAAGCGATGCAACTTATCGTGGAAGATTTGCGAGAAACTGCTGTTCTAATGTTAACCGTTTCTGAGGAAGCAGAAGACTTAACGGCGGCGCTAAAAAGTGGTGCACGCGGTTATTTGCTGAAAAACATCGATGCGGATTATTTAAACCAATCAATCAAGCGAGCAGCGGCAGGCGTGCCTGTGATCGCTGACGCCATGACTGCTAAGTTAGTGATGCAATTCCGGTCTGGAAATAATGTAACGGTGGAGCCTGAGCGTGAAAAATTGACACCGCGCGAACGTGAAACCATGGTGTGCTTGGCGCGTGGCGAAAGTAACAAAGAAATTGCTCGAAATCTTGATGTCGCGGAAAGTACTATAAAGATTCACGTGCAAAACATTCTGAAAAAATTGAACTTGAGCAGTCGCGTTCAGATTGCCGTTTATGCCGTCGAACATGGCATGGATAAATGAGGCTTTTTAAACTATTCAATAGCTTGAAGTTTATTCCACATCAATAGTCGTTTGATCTCTGGTTCTTTTGCGTTGCTCGACTACTCCCTTTGACGGATAGTCGCATGGGCTGTTAGCTTTTACACTTCCACTATTTTGAGACATCAGCACAACTTACTGTGCGACCGAATTTTTGATTCTGCCAAAGCTACAAGCTCGTCGCTGTGCTCTAGTATAGGTGCGCTTTTCGACACAAAATTCGACCGCTCGCTTCAGTTGCGCAGAGGTCTCATTCCTATAGTGGGGGAGGTAATATGGGTAAGATAAATATTGACGGTTTGCTGGCTAACCAGGCTTTGTTTAAACATATCTCGCCATTTGAGTTGGAAAGTTTGAAAACGAGTGTGGTGAAAGTGGACCTGGAAAAAGGGCTAATGCTTTTTCAGAAGGGCAATCTGGCCGACGGTTGCTATATCCTCGTTTTTGGCCTCATCAAGCTGGCGATTCCCTCGTCTGCTAGTAGCGACAAGATCGTTGAGTTAATACGGCCAGGTCAATCCTTTGGCGAAGCAATGATGTTCCTTGATGAGCCTTATCCTTTTTACGCTGAAGCGCTGGAACCATCGTTGTTATTACGCCTTCCAAAAAACGCGCTGCTCACCTTGCTTGAGCATTCGCCTGTCATAGCTAGACAGATGATGACGGGCTTGTCTTATCGTTTGCTGGGGTTCATTCGCAATGTTGAACGACATGCTTTACACAACGCCATGCAACGTGTGGTTGATTATTTAGTCCAAGTATCCGTATCGCAAAATAGTACCCACATTCGACTTGAGTTAAAGAAAAACGTCGTCGCTTCTTTGTTAAATCTCACACCAGAAACATTTTCCCGCACCTTGCATCATTTGAGTGGGCTTGGACTGATACAGGTCAGGGCATCGCGTATTCATATTCATTGCCTAGAAACATTAAAAAATTATCCAGTGGATGAGCCAGCAACAGTTTCTTGCCCGAAGAATCGCATTCGGTAGGATCACAATCACTACGGGAGGATGTCCGCCATTGCGAGTTCTTTTGGCTAGGGACTAAGCCCATTTGTATTCAGCGAAAAGCAAAGAGAAAAATTCTATTCGTCGTTTGGATAGCCTATGTTGACTGCACGATTGGTAGTACGACGGATCAAGTGGTTCTTCATCGGGGCGATCTCGTATTACAGATATCAATTTAATGTGACATTTTCGGAAGCCACATCGTGAGTCATGTTTTAACCAGATGGGCGCAAGAAAATTCGTAATCTTGGTCTGAATGGTATTGAGCGTGGTCGCTGCAAATCTAGAAATTGTCAGATTTAAGTTCAACAAGGAAAAGTTGTTTTTCTTGATTACCTTACCTGCTCTGACGGGTACGGCCTTACGGATTCTCTATTCCTTTCTTACTTTAACTTTTGGTGGGCGTCGATTTACCGCAAGTTCGAGCGCAGGTTTATTAATTCCAATAATCGGCATGAGCTTTGCATTTTAATATCCGACGACGAGTTATTTTGTGCTGCTAGTGGAGGTGATTTTAGGTTCTCGGCATAGCGAAACATCAATTTCTTCGTTCCTAAATCACTTAAAGACTATGTGATGGAAATGAATGCAGGTATTGGTAATCTTGGCGTACCAGCCGTCTAATTTATTGAGCCGCTGGCTAATTTAAAAAAATAAAAAATAGTCAAATTGTGTCAGTCAAGAAAGTGGCTTTGGGATAAACAGTTTTCAATTCATTGCTTGCAAGCGTTTGATCAGATACTATGAAACTGGCAATACGCTAATGGGATTTTATATTTTTGGAGAAGTAATATGGCCATTTCGCATCTCGCATCAGGTCAGGTGACCAATGTATTGCCGATTGAGGCATCGCTTGCTGAAGTTAAAACTACTGCTTTGTTTAAAGGACCTCACTTGGAAGTCATACGTATGGTTTTGCTTGCCGGGAAAAAAGTCCCGCCACATCAGGTCAGCGGGCCAATTACTATACATTGCCTTAAAGGTGAGGTCGATGTCGGTGTCGAAAGCGAGCGGAAGGTTCTTCGGCAAGGCGATTTATTGTATTTGGCCGGCAACGTGAAGCATGATTTGCTTGCATTAACAGATGCCGCGTTACTGGTTTCGGTAGTACTCTTGAGTAACACAGATTAAAGATTTCTTACTCTAATTGGATTTGATTAATGAGAGTTAAATTCTATCGCTCGCCAACCGGGATGGTCGAAATATTTGCCGTAGGTGTTCAAAGTTTCCGCCATGTTGATCACTCCTAATTCCTTTTCCTGAGTTCCTCGCTTAGCTGTTACGATATCCACTCCGATGGCGAAGCGGCCAAGTATGATATGAAGGTTCTCGTCTGCTTTTGGATCAAGTTTGCAGTGTGCCACGATAAAGGCGATTTCCTTTTCTATGCTTTTAGTGAGCACATCGTATTGCATGGATTTCAGATTACCACTATGGATAGCTGTTAATGTATTTGTTACGCTGATACGGATGTTTGTCATGGCGTGGCGCAAGGCGTCATCGGTGCGCCACTTTTTACCATCGTTTAGGTTTAGTTGTGTACGGATCTCAGCATCGTGTTTGTGTCCGCTATGCTGATCGGCAAGCACCAATAGCGGCGCCGCTGTGCTTATGTTAAGAGTTACTACAAAACTCATTACGGACAACAATAATTGAGAGATTTTCATGTTTTCCACCAGTTTTTCTTGAGTGGAATCAACACCAAACTAAGAGGTCAAAATGATGCATCTGATGTTGGTGTTGATTCATAGTGTCGTTGAGAAATGCCTCAGTAATCAGCCGACTATCATGAAGTCAATGACGATTTCGCCAGGTGCACGTGAAACATAGCTCATCTTGATACCGCTGCCAAATCGTTGATCAAGCTGCGCCAATAAAGGTAGAGGATCGTGGTCATTGCAAAAGCGCATAGTCTCGCCCACTTGGAGCGATTGCAGAGCACCGAAGATAGCCGCATGGCGAAAGCGTTTTGCGACGCCACGTGCATCAAATGGATAAGTGCCATCGGCAACAATAGCTGTAGAACAGTTGTGTGTCATGGTGATACTCCTTGTAATGTGAAATTATTAAAAAATGCTCCACGATAAACACGGAAAAATTAAAAAAGATGCAAAGGCTTTTCATGATTTTTTTCGTGCCCATCGTGCTACTCGTGGAAATACTGATTTTTAGAGTTGTATGAAAATAGTGTTATTAAACACGTTTGGTCTGGGCAGTTGGTGTCAACGCCGACTGCTCACGTTTGCCACCCATCAACAAACGCCAGGCGAACAAGGCGAGAAATACGCAGCCAATCGCGAACACGATGTCACCTGGTACGCGCATCCAGACGAAAGTTTCCATCAGGTTCGAGTGTATGACTTCCGGTGAACGCGCGAACCACATGCCCTGAGTTATACTGGCCCATGCCTGATAGATACCGGCTGGAACCAAAGAGATGAAGACCATCATCGCCAAACCAATATTCATTGACCAAAACATCGGTGCCAACAACTTGTCTGACCATGCGGCACGATCAGACAGACCACGCAGGCAAAACAACAGCAAACCGATGCCCAACATGCCGTACACACCAAACAGTGCGGCGTGTCCATGAGCAGCAGTCATGTTCAGTCCTTGCATGTAATACAGTGCGATCGGGGTATTGATAGAGAAACCTAAAAGACCAGCTCCGACCACGTTCCAGAAGCCTACAGCGATGAAGCAAAGTATCGACCACTTGTAGGCTTGTACCCAAGTTGCCGCTTTCGAGCGTTGATAATTTTTGTAGGCTTCGACACCGATCAGTGCCAGTGGTACTACTTCCAATGCAGAGAACATCGCACCGATGGCAATCACGAAAGTAGGAGTGCCCGTGAAGTACAAATGATGCAAGGTGCCCAAAATGCCGCCAAACAGAAACACGATGGTTTCTAAGACGATGGCACTATTCGCAGTGCTGGCGCGTATCAAGCCGAGGCGCGTGAACAACAATGCTATCACCGCGGTAGCAAACACTTCAAAGAAACCTTCTACCCACAAATGCACCAACCACCAACGCCAGTATTCGATCATCGAATAATGTGTGCGCGGGCCCCAAGTTAAAGAGGTCGCATAGAAGCCTCCGATACAGAGTGCGGCCAGAAATACCATGGCGATCAGGCCACGGCTTTCAGATGGCGTCTTCAAAGCGGGCATTAAACCACGGCCTAGTAAGGTTACCCAAAACAGCAAACCAATGAATAATAAAACTTGCCAGACACGCCCCATGCTGGTGAATTCCAAACCCTGATTGCCAATCCAGAAACTGAAATCGTTGCCTAAATTCTGCAAAGTACCGAGCCAGCCAAAAGCGGTAGAGCCTACTACGATAAATAGCAGGGCATAGAACAAGACATCAACACCAAGTTTTTGATATTTTGGTTCATGTCCGGAAATCGCTGGTGCAATATATAAGCCGGTGGCCAGCCAAGCGGTGGCGATCCACAATACCGCGAACTGCGTGTGTATTGTGCGGCTAACCGTAAATGGTAGGATTTTTGCGAGTGGGAAGCCGAAAAAACTCTGACCTTCAACTGCGTAGTGGGCAGTAATCACGCCCATCGCCACTTGCGCCAAAATTAGGCCGATCACGACATAGAAATATTTCTTAGTGGCCTTCATCGAAGGAGTCGGTTTTAGATCGAATAGTGGATCGGTTTTAGGAGGCGTCGGATCAGGCGCTTCCTTGCTGATCGAATGGAGAAAAATCATTCCTGCAATTGCTGCAATCATGAGGATGATACTAGCGATCGACCAAATACCGGCACCAGCAGTCGGCGTATTGCCGACCAGCGGTTCATGCGGCCAATTGCTGGTGTAGCTAATTCCAGTTTCACCCGGCCTGTCGGTCGCTGCCGACCATGCCGACCAAAACATAAATGCAGGCAGGGCTTGCAGATCACGCGGATCTCGAAGTGCCCCACTAGTCATCGCATATTGTTCACGCAGTTTATCTAGTTTTGGGTCATCACCAAACAGGCCGACATAATGTTCGACCACTTGCGCCACTGCCTGGGCCCGTGCCGGGGAGAGTGTGATGTTGCCACTCTTGCTGTCGTAGCTATTGAGCCGCATTTCATTCTTCAACTTGGCATCGAGTTCAGCCTGCTGGCCAAGGCTCAGCTGCTCAAAATTTTTGCCAAATTCTTGCTGTGCCCAGATAGCACGTAAGGTCAATGCTTCACGATGCAGCCAATCGGCGGACCAATCCGGCGCGACGTAACTACCATGGCCCCATACGGAGCCAAGCTGTTGACCACCAGCTGAGAGCCATGCTTCCTGGCCAAGTTGCACCTGACCTTCTGAAAACAAAATCTTGCCATCGGTACTGATGACTTGCTTGGGGATGGGTGGCGCCGTTAGATAGATTTCTGTGCCTACCCAGCCGAGAACGGAGAATGAGAGTACACAGATGACAGCGAGCCAGGTCCAGAGTTTGCGCGTTGCATGCATGGCGTGGTTTCCTTTTTTTTGCAATAGTGAGAAAGCGGTAAAAACAACGATATTGATAAAGATGGATTCTATATGCATCATTTATAAGATGCAAGTAAAATACATCTTATTTTATAAAGGCTACTTATTTCGCTCCATAAACATATATACTAAGTACTGCATAAATTTTTCTTTGGAACTTTGTGATAACTTCATTACCAAGAATATTCAAGCCATGAGACTCACTGCCTATACCGATTACACACTACGCACCCTGATGCATTTGGCGATCAATCAAGATCACCTAGTGACAATTCAAGACATCGCTGACTTACACTCTGTATCAAAAAATCACCTGATGAAAGTGGTGCACCAACTTGGTTTGTCGGGCATGGTCGACACGGTGCGCGGGCGCAATGGAGGCTTAAAATTAAGTAAGGATCCGAAGCAAATTAATATTGGCGAGGTGGTGCGCAATTCCGAGAGTGATTTCTTTATGGCGGAATGCTTCGACCATAGCGATACCTGCTGCGCCTATGCTTCAGCTTGCGCCTTGAAAGGGGTGTTGAGCTCGGCCACTGCGGCCTATTTGGCGGTACTCGATGGTGTGACCTTGGAAGACTTGATTAGTAAAAAAGTTGGAGGTGCAGGCTTAAAAGCGAAATCCAGCCCTATCCATTTGCATGCAAAAATAAAGCAAACATAGCGAAATAAGCACGAACCGGATAGCTGCCAATAAAGCTGTCGATATTGCCGGTGAGGTGACGTATCACAAGAAGCATTTTTAATCATTATCATCAGCGAAATACCCTAGTTAAAATAGCGTGATTGCAGACTTACCCGAACGTCAGGTTGTTTCTATTCGGGAAGGTAGCTTCACTATTGAGAAACCAATAAATAAGTAAGTCTATGAATACTTTGCCAGAAATCGAAATTTCCGAGGATTTGATACGCCGCTTTGACAAACTTGGCCCGCGTTACACGTCGTATCCAACCGCAGACCGTTTTCATCCAGAGTTTGCCGAACAAAGCTACATCGCCTATCTGGAACAGCGTGCTTCAAATACGGATAAGAATCCGCCGCTATCAATCTACATCCACGTTCCATTTTGTGAATCGCTGTGCTATTTTTGTGCCTGTAACAAAATCATCACCAAAGACCATAGCCGCACGACAGAGTATTTACACTATCTGGCAAAAGAGATGGCGATGGTGGCAGCCAGAATCGGGCCAGACCGGCGTACCGCTCAGCTCCATTTTGGCGGCGGAACGCCTACTTTTTTGAGTTCAGACGAACTGCGCGAATTGATGGTGATGATACGCAGCCATTTCGAGCTTTTGCCTGATGCAGAACTCGGGATAGAGATTGACCCGCGTACCGTCAGCGATGACACTTTAGAGCTACTCGCCGAACTCGGCTTTAATCGGACTAGTTTTGGTGTTCAAGATTTTGACCCAGCGGTACAGCAAGCTGTGAACCGTATCCAACCTTATGAAATGGTCGAGAAAGCGGTCACTGCAAGTCGCAAGGCGGGATTTGAATCGATCAATGCCGATCTGATTTATGGTTTGCCCAAGCAATCCCTGACGAGCTTTAACCGCACCTTGGATAAGGTGATTGAACTTTCACCAGACCGCATAGCGCTTTATAACTATGCTCACTTACCGAGCCGCTTCAAGGCGCAACGGCAAATCATTGAAAGCGAGCTTCCTAGCGCTGAAGAACGCCTGCAAATATTTCTAATGTCCGTGCGCAGGTTGCTCGCCGCCGGCTACATTTACATAGGGCTGGATCATTTCTCAAAGCCAGATGATGAACTGAATAAAGCGCGTCTCGATAAAAGTCTGCATAGAAATTTTCAGGGTTACACTACGCGCGCCGACTGCGATCTAATCGGTTTTGGAGTGTCTGCCATCGGTAAGGTAGGGCATTCATATAGTCAGTCAGTGCGCACGATCAAAGCCTATTACGAACACCTGGATGCTGGCCAGTTACCGATAGAAAAAGGGTTTTCTTTGACTGATGATGATGTCTTGCGTCGTCAAGTTATTATGGAATTGATGTGTAGCGGACCAGTGGATTTTGTCGCAATCAATCATCAGCATGGAATCGATTTTCGCAGCTATTTTGCGGATGAGCTGACGCAATTGCAGAAATACGAAGAGGCTGAATTGATCAAGGTCGATGCGCACAGTATTCAAGTTACCGCAAAGGGGCGGATGTTTGTGCGGGCGGTGGGTATGGTGTTTGATAAATACTTGGCTTTGCAAACCGGCGCGAAATATTCAAAATTAATCTGATTTAAATTGGCACTCAAAGGCCACCGCTAATGCGTATTGTCGATACGCATTAGCGGTGGCTTTTTTTCACTCTTATGAGGAAATTTGAATTTGCATTTAACTATCCCTCTCGGCCGTCAACCCGAGCACGTAACAAATAGGGACCGTATGCGATGACAAACAACAGAAACGCACCGCTCCAGCAGAGCATGGCGACGATCAAACTTGCTTGATACAGTGCCGGCGCGCTAAGTGAAGCAGCCACACGTGCTACGGCGCCAGTTTGAATCAGCAGATACATGGCTAACTCGGCGTGGCCAGTCTTCAGTAGACGCCCCGTGTGTCCTAGCGTGGTACGGGTCATCATCCCTAGTATCAATCCAGCCATCGAACCGACCGTTAACGCATGCCACGCTGCGCTGCTTGGGATGAGTCCTATTGCACTAAGCGCCAGCATGAAAAAACCCAAAGGTATCCAGGCGTAGGACAAGTGCAAAATCCAAACAAGTGGCGTGCCTAAAGTGCGATGTGGTTGCCACAGTGCGAACCGTGCCAGTACTATGCAGCCCGCACCCGCGCACAACGATGCTATCAGCGCGGAAGGCAAGGGTGAGATCGAGGCCAAACTAGCGATGACTATTGCCGTAATCGCGCTGCGGTTAAGCCATGGATAGGCGGCAGGTATCACGCCTGGCACACCATTCTGGGTAAACATCGGTATCACGCGCGCGCCGATCACTGACTCAATGACGACGACGATTAGGATCGCGGCATGTATAGGCAAGGCTGGGTTTAGCGTAATGAGATTTAACACTGCAGCATGAAAAATGGCATTAGCTGCGGTTAACAGCGCTAGCAGCATAATCAGGAACATATTGCGCTTGTTACCAGATTGTTTCAGAACACGGTAAATCGGCCAGGCGGCCAAAGGCAAAAACGATAAATCGACCAATGCGGCTAAACTCGGTGGCGCAGCCAACATCGCCACGCGGCCAATTAACCACCAACAGGCAAGCCCTGCTAGATGCAAGTTGGTCGGCGTTGGCAGACCGGTCCAGTTACGTCCAGCGGTAAATAGAAAGCCAATGATGACCGCGATAACCACTCCAAAAATCATCTCGTGCATATGCCATGCCGCAGTGACCTGCGGCCAAGCGCTGAACCAGCCTAAGTATTGCGCGATCCATAAGGGCAGACTCAACGCGGCAAAGCATGCAGCCAGTAAATAAAAGGGCCGAAATCCCAAACCCCAGACTGGATGTTGTTTATGCCATATAGCGGAATCACTCTTTGTTTCTGGTTCTTCAATTGATAATAAAGTCATCATTTATCTCTCTTTTGCAATACATGGATATAATATACATCTTTAATCGAATTCATGCTACTCTTATGCCTTCAGTGTCATCAAGCCAGTAAGGCTAGGAAGCCTTGCTTCGGATGGCGAATGAACATTACCTATCAAATTAAAGGAAGAAGTGAGAATAATATGCAAACCGAGATCATAAAAGTAAACGGCATGAAAGGTCAGCCATGCGTCGAGATGATTACCCAGACATTGCGTGGGATGGAAGGCGTGATTGAAGTCAGCGTGACGCTCGCCAGCGGTCGCGCGACGTTACGCTACGAAGAACATGTTGCGAGTAGTATCCAGTTGCGCGCTGCCTTAATCAAACTTGGCTTCGATGTCGATCCCGCTGCAGGCAAGAGTCACAGTGGGTGCTGTGGTAGTTGCGGCGGTTAATGTGAAATGTGAAAGCGAATTCTAGGAATGCGCGCAATTCATGAGTCGTGCAGCGCAAGCCCTTAAACCTGATCGCTCTTGCCAAGGCATCGTTGATGATGTGGCGACCAAACGCTTGCTGCATGGCATGCCATTATGCAGCACCAAAACAGGCGCTTACTGCAAAGCACGGCAGCGTTTGCCGCTGTCTTTAGTGTCAGGAATGGTCGCGGCTACTGGGCGCATGATGACGGAAAGAACCGCCATCAAATGGCGTTGGCACGGTCGGCGTGTTCGCTTAGTTGATGGCACGACCGTAACATTGCCAGACACGCCCGAGAACCAAGCCACCTACCCACAACAAAGTATGCAAAAGCCAGGTTGTGGCTTTCCCATTTGTAGAATCGTCGCACTCAGTTGTTTGGATGCAGGCGCAGTATTGAACGCAGCAATGGGGCCATTCAAAGGAAAAGGCAGTGGTGAGCAAGGCTTGTTGCGTTCGCTATTGGATACATTGGCGGCAAACGATTTACTCTTGGGCGATGCTTTCTATGCCACGTATTTTTTACTTGTAGAGTTAAAGGAGTGTTGGCGCGCACTCAAATTTGACCAAACGGGGGTGCGGATAAAATCTTGGACTACGTTTACCTGGTCAATTTTGGATGCGCGTCAACATTCCAAGAATAGCCGATTATCTTGACCAGTACGTCCTCTATCGCCTTCTTTTCCTGGTAACAAAGCAGCCAGCTTCATCCATTGATCGTCTCTCAAAATCTTTCTTGTCAAGCTCATTCAAGGTACTCCGTTTTTCAAATACCGAATGTAAACACATTTTCTTAAATGTTAACAGCCCCTAGTAACTAACTATAAATAGCTAAAAATTATTTGAGAAAATGTAAACTCTCATGAGGAAAATCAAGGAATCCAGATACTCAACAGAGCTCACTTCGACAATTCGTTATATATAAGTGTATATTACGACTTTTCACTTATTCCATCGAGACCATCATGCAAATTAATGCTATAAAAACTGCACTCGCCAGCTTGCTATTCGTAACCGTAGCCAATTTCGCCTATGCAGGCGATGTCACGGTTTCGGCTGCAGTAAGTTTAACTAATGCGTTTAAAGAAATTGCACAAAACTATCAAACCCAATATCCAGATGCCGAAGTCGCCTTAAATTTTGGCGCCTCGGGTGCGCTCTTACAGCAAATTGCAAAGGGTGCACCGGTGGATGTATTTGCGTCTGCTGATCAAGAAACGATGGATGCCGCCGAAAAACAAGGCCTAATCGTAAATACAGACCGTCGTAATTTTGTACGCAATAGCTTGGTACTGATTGCGCCATCCTATAGCAAGCTATCTTTAAAGCGTTTGCAAGATTTAAGTCAGTTAGAAGTAAAACGTATTGCGATTGGCAATCCAGCGAGTGTTCCTGTCGGACGCTATACCTTACATGCTTTAGAGGCGGCGAAGTTGTGGCCTGCACTGGAGAGTAAAGCGATCAATACGCAAAATGTACGACAGTCATTAGATTACGTTGCGCGTGGCGAGGTCGATGCAGGTTTTGTGTATGCCACTGATGCAGCAATCATGGTTGATAAAGTCAAAGTCGCATTTGAAGTCACGTTAGACGTCGCCATTACCTATCCGATTGCCCCGATTAAAGAGAGCAAAAACAGCGAGGAAGCAAAGCGTTTTATCAGCTTTTTATCTTCACCGCAAAGCCAGGCGATCTTGAGTAAATACGGTTTCCAAAAACCTTAATGCACCTGATAAGAAGATGAATTTTGAATGGACTGCCGTACTGCTGTCTCTCAAGGTGGCAGGTATAGCGACACTGATTAATTTATTTCTCGGTGTGTTGGTCGGTTATGTTTTAGCACGCACACGATTTCTTGGGCGGGACTTACTGGACACCATACTGACTTTACCTATGGTGATGCCACCTACCGTGCTTGGTTACTACTTATTGGTGTTAATGGGAAGGCGTAGTTGGTTGGGCGGCTGGTTGCAAGATCACTTTGGTTTTAGTTTTATTTTTACTTGGCAAGGCGCTGTCGTTGCTGCATCAATCGTTGCCTTCCCTTTGGTTTTTAAACCCGCTCGTGCAGCATTTGAGGCGGTAGACGGTCAACTTGAACAAGCAGCGCGGGTTTTAGGAATTTCAGAGACAGCGATATTTTTCAGAGTCACTTTACCCTTGGCATGGCGCGGTGTTTTAGCTGGTGTCTTGCTGGGCTTTGCACGCGCGTTGGGGGAATTTGGCGCCACCTTGATGGTTGCAGGCAGTATTCCAGGTAAGACTCAAACGCTCTCAATCGCCATTTATGAAGCTGTGCAGGCAGGCAATGATGACGTCGCGAATACCTTAGTGGTCGTGACCTCCGTCGTGTGTATCGTTGTGTTAATGATCGCTAGTAAATTAGCGCCAGGACGCATTGCTAGTAGAAATAACATCTGACATTTCAGGTGAATGGAAGAGATAAAAAGATGCGATTTAATTTTCATATTCAAAAGCGACTGAGTTCCAATAGCCGTGTATTTGACTTGGATGTACGTTTAAATACCGACAGTCAGCGTATTGTGATTTTAGGTGAATCGGGCTCCGGTAAGAGTCTCACTTTGAAGGCAATCGCAGGATTGATCACACCTGATGCCGGGCATATTGAATTAGGCAATCAAACATTATTCAATAAAACCAAGCGTATCAATCAAGCGCCCCAGCAAAGACATCTCGCCTATCTATTTCAAGACTACGCATTATTTCCACATTTGAATGTGCGCCAGAATATCGCCTTCGGTTTAGTTCGTGGTTGGTTCAACCCGCAAGGGAAAAATAAGGATGCAAAAGTGGAGTATTGGCTTGATGCCTTTCAATTGCAAGCAGTGGCACATCAATTACCGCACGAGCTATCCGGTGGTCAGAAACAACGTACCGCATTAGCGCGCGCCTTAATATCACAACCAGCAGCGTTACTACTAGACGAACCGTTTGCGGCACTTGATCCTGCGTTGAGGATTGTGATGCGCAAAGAACTAGATGCCTTACAACGATCCTTGAAAGTACCCATGATATTGATTACGCACGATCCAGATGATGCTGAGGTGTTTGGTGAACAAGTGATGTCTATGCACGATGGAAGATTGTACGAAGATCCACAATGTGAGAATGAAGCTCTGGTCATGGCAGACGTTGCCTAATATTTTTTAACTATCTCTATATATAAGTTGCTATAACGTGTTTTATGAAAGAACGTGTATGAAAAAGTTTCACCATCATCAGCATCATGTTGTTCCCACCCAAGTTTTACCTAAAAGTCTTTTGTGCCTGGCTATCAGTACAGCCATATTTGGTTCTACGGCCTTAGCTCAAGAAAAAACGACCAACACCAACTTTGAACTTGGCACCGTATTGGTTGTAAGTAAACGTTTGCCCGTCATTGAATTGGGTGACATTGGCAGCGATCAGGTTGCCTCAGTAATCACTAGCAAAGATCTTTTGCAATTTAATCGCAATAATGTCGGTGATGCCTTGAATCTACTATCAGGTATTAGCTTATCAAACAATTCCAGAAACGAAAAAATGATTTCAGTACGGGGTTTTGACCCACGTCAGGTTCCCTTATTCATAGACGGCATTCCAGTCTATGTGCCGTATGACGGTTATGTGGATTTTAATCGCTTTAGTACGGCGGATCTTGCGGCCATTCAGGTGGCGAAAGGCTTCAGCTCTATGGCTTATGGCCCGAATACTTTGGGTGGTGCGATCAACTTAATCTCACGAAAACCTAAGAAAATTATCGAAGCAGATGCACTCCTGGGTTTTGCTTCTGGCAGTGAAAAACAGCTATCTGCCAATATTGGAACGAATCAGGGAAGCTGGTATCTACAATCTGGCGTGTCTTACCTGCAAAGTGATGGTTTTCCTTTGTCTTCTGATTTCATTGCAAGCTCTACGGAGGATGGTGGCATGCGTAATAACGCGTCCCGCAAAGACAGTAAGGTATCAATCAAGCTCGGCCTGACACCGAATGCGCATGATGAATATGCCATCAACTACTACCAACAAAATGGACAAAAAGGGCAGCCGCCATCCACTGTTCCCGCCGCCGCTCGCTATTGGAAATGGCCTTACTGGGATAAAGACAGCGTGTACTTCACGTCTAAGACGAGTTTCGGCGACTACGAAACATTCAGCGCCAGACTTTATCAAGATAATTATGGCAATGAAGTGGATACCTATACCAATGACAGCTACACCAAGCTGAAAACTTCTGGCTCTGGAAGTGTTGGTACCGGGCGCAGTATTTACGATGATAAAACCAAGGGCGCGTCATTCACTTTAGAATCGGCACGCCTGAGTGGGCAGACGATACGGCTGATGGGGCATTACAAGGCCGATCAACATAAGGAGCTGGATGCGAATGGCACACTCAATACTAGCTACGAAGATGCCTTGGCATCAATAGCGATAGAAGACAATATAGAACTCAATGCCGCCACCTTACTGTCCTTGGGTGCCGGTCGCCATACTTTACGTCCGGCGACCGTGTATAGCCTTGGCAATCCTTATTCTTTGCCTGATACCAAGTCGGCGCAGGACATGCAAGCTGGATTGTTCTATACGTGGTCAAACACAACGCGTTTGTACGCAACGGCGGCCAAGAAAACACGCTTGCCGACATTGAAGGATCGCTATTCGCAGCGATTGGGTAGTTTCATCGAAAACCCTAATTTACAGCCAGAAAAATCCTTGAACTATGAAATTGGCTATCAAGGTATTTATTCGCAAGCGATACAAACTGAAGCTGCATTTTTTTACAGCGATGTCAGCAATAAAATTCAAACCGTCGCAAACGTCTCTGGCATTAAATCTCAAATGCAGAATGTGGGATTGGTACGCGTGACGGGACTCGAACTAGGTATTAAAGCAGATCTGAATTCACAGCTCGTCGTAGGAGGAAATTACACCATAACGAATTTGAATAACCTCAGTAATCCTGCCACCAGGTTAACTGATATTCCCAAACATAAAGTAACAGCACATCTACTATTGCGAGCCGCCTCCAATCTCGATGCAATGATCTTTGTCGAGAATAACAGCAGTCGTTGGGTATCGAATAGTGTAGAACTGGCAGGCTTCACGACAAGCAATTTGAAAATCAGCTACAAGCCTTCAAAGGATGTCGTCTTAGAAGCTGGGGTGAACAACTTATCAGATAAAAATTATAGCTTGGCAGATGGCTTTCCTAA
Source organism: Affinundibacterium danionis (assembly GCF_042432465.1). Taxonomy (NCBI): domain Bacteria; kingdom Pseudomonadati; phylum Pseudomonadota; class Betaproteobacteria; order Burkholderiales; family Oxalobacteraceae; genus Affinundibacterium; species Affinundibacterium danionis. Next base: position 590,496 of record NZ_JBHLXJ010000002.1, read on the forward strand.
CCCCGGACGGATGTGGTTTGGCAATATTCAATATCGGTTCTAATGCAGCACACTTATCAAACACTCTTACTAATCACACCTAATACCAAAGAAAGAAAAATATGACGCACTATCTACGTAGTTTATTGCTTGTTTCTTTAATCGCCATATCAGCATCGTGTTCACCAGCGTTTGCGCATGACAAGAAACTCGACCCCGCAAAATACGTCACTCATAGCATTACGGTCAATGGCGCGGTAGAGAAAAAGTTAGTGTTGCGTGTCGAAGACTTGCGCCAATTTCCGCCGCAAAAAGTCGCCGAGCTTCCGCTCATTTGCCAGAGCGGAGCAAATGTAGGTAACTTAGAAAATTTCAAAGGTGTTTTGTTGCGCGATATTCTTGAAAAAGCGGTCGTCGTGTCACGCGATCACAATGATGTTAAGAAAACAGTCATCATTGCTACGGCAAGCGACGATTACAAAGTCGTGTTTTCTTGGAGCGAACTCTTCAACTCTCCGGTCGGTGATGGCGTCATGGTCTTTTTTGAAAAGGACGGCAAAGCGCTTGCCGATGATGAAGGCCGTATCGCTATGATCTCTAGTAAAGACCTACGTACCGGTCCACGTCATGTCAAATGGCTGAAGTCAATTGAAGTTAAGAAAATAGCGGATTAACAGTCATCATGGATAGTTTTCAACTTCATCAAATATCACGGTTGATAGTTAAACGAGACGACAGCCCGGTCTCTTTGCGTGCGATTAAGGGTGTCCTGAGAAACGCACAAGAAGGTGAGTTACCACTGTTTGCGTGGACACTGGGGCTAAGTCAAATAAAGCTGATTCAGATGCTGCGAGCGTGCATCCCTGAAGTCGAAGCTTTAGAGCCGCTTTCCGACCGTCAATACCAAAGCTTACTGGAAACGACACCCGCAGATTTTTTTTCGCTAAGACATCTGCTGCTCGAATTACGGTCACCAGAGCAAAATGTTGATCACATCGATTGGCTAGCGCGCGCTATCGCGGCGGCAACTCAGGGTAGTCGGCATTTATGGGAAGATTTGGGACTCAACAGTCGAGACGAGGTCTCACAATTACTGCAGCAGTATTTTGAACCACTGTACCTGCAAAATACACAGAATTGGAAATGGAAGCGTTTTATTTACGCACAACTCGGTGCCGCTCAAGGAAAACCCGGATTGCAGCCTCCAAAGTGCATGAAGTGTGATGAGTTTGCGGTATGCTTCCCGCTTTCAGGGAATAATTAGTACGGCCCACTATGCAAGCAAAAGATAAATCTAACGCGACTATTGCCATCAATGGCTCTGTCTGGATGACCGTCGATGGTGAGAATTTTGGTGGTAAAGGCCGCATTGAGTTGCTGGCACGGATTGCAGAATCGGGATCAATCACACAAGCGGCAAAAGATATCAAGATGAGCTATAAAGCCGCTTGGGATGCCATTGATAGCATGAATAATTTAGCGGGCGAACCTTTGGTCGAACGACTGACCGGCGGTAAAGGCGGTGGTGGCACGCGTTTAACCAAGCGTGGTCAACAGCTCGTCGACAATTTTAAAATTATCGATAAAGAACATCGTGATTTCATCGCACAATTAGGCAAGCACGCCGAAGGCATTGCAGACGACTTTTTATTGATTAAGAAAATGAATATGAAAACCAGTGTACGCAATCAATATCGAGGCATTATCACGCATATTAAATTGGGTGCGGTGAATGACGAAATAGAGTTACAAATCGCAGGCGATCAAAAATTAATTGCAATCATCACACATGAGAGCGCCGAGGAGCTAGGCTTGCGAATCGGTACTGAAGTGTTTGCCCTAGTGAAGGCATCGTCAATCATAGTCATGAACGGCCTTAGTGGTGTTGTTATGCTATCGGCTCGTAATCAACTCACAGGTCAAATCTCACGAATTCAGGTTGGTGCAGTGAATACCGAAATTGTGATCGAAATGAACGGTAGCAGCTCTTTGGCAGCGACTATTACCAATGAAAGTTACGATACTTTAGGCCTAGCTGTTGGTCAAGTCGCAACCGGCATTTTTAAAGCATCTAGTGTCATTATTGGTATTCCAGCTTAGATTATGGTCTCCCGTTTTACTTTTACTTAACCACTTGCTGGCACCTCTAATTTTCCGAAGAGGTTCAAAGTGTTTAGAAGCTGTTAACATTTAAGAAAGTGTGTTTACATTCAGTTTTCAAATAACAAGATACCTTAAACCAGCTTAACGAGAAACATATTGAGGGATGATCAGTGGATGAAGTTGGTGCCATTGTCGTCTGGAAAAGTTGGCGATAGAGGTCGTACAAGTCAAGATAACCGCCAACAGTCGTGCAGATTAATGCCCGCATGATGCGATAGCGTTTGCGCCTTTTTGACTCGCAAAGTGCTCATGCCATTGGTGATCAGCTAGGATTCAATTTCACACTGGCGAATGCTGGACGTAAATATGACATCGTTGCCTACCGTTGGCGTCGTCTCAATGAATCGTTTGGAGTCGTGTTTGCAGCCTTGTTCGAATAGTAATCCTACAATCCGTGAAATTTTCTATAAGCGACCGACTGCGGAAAACGCAACTAGAAGGCAACATGGGAAAATCAAGAAGCCCATGAAAATATTGAAAGAGTGTTATTGAGGGCTTCCATCAGACTTCTGAATCGCGATCGCCAATTCTTTATCGGCCATGTAAATATGAGAAGTAAGCCAAAACTTTAGCAGTTCAGCCGTTTCTTTGGCGACGTATTCTCTTTTTTCAGCTAAAGAAGCTTGCAGACGAACTACGCGCTCCAGTAATTTCTTGTGCTGCTTCTTATGGTTTTCAAAGCCTGGATAACCAGTTAGTTTCATCATTTCTTCTTCGCGCTCGAAATGCTCACTGGTGTAATCGAATAGGCGCTGTAGGATGTCTTCCAAGATGTCGCAATCCTGCTTTAGATCGGCAGCTGTATAAAGTTCATTGACTATGTTGATCAGGTTTTGATGATCACTATCGATGAGCGTGTTGTCCACACTTAATGTGGAATTCCATTGGAAGTACAACATAATCAATTCCTATCCTTAGTTACTTACGAGTGAATTTCTCCTAGGTGCCTTAGTGTAAATCGGTGGTTGTTTGTGGGCAAATGTTTGATTGATAATCAGCGCGAAGTAGATATATTTTTTTAAATGTATGGAAGGTTTAAAAGTGCTATGAAGCTCCCAGCGTACGGTGGTCTGCTATTTTCCCAATTTCTAGTTGGGTCTATGACGACAATTGCATTTTGCAATCTGTACTTTTGGGATGGGTTGAATCTTTAAGCCAGCTACTTATGGGAGACACTTTTAGCTGCAAGTCCTAGTGCGCATTGCAATGCGCTTTAATGATTTTGTCGAAATATGAACTTGGGGAATAGATCTTGAAGAGTTTGCAGCGTTGTCGCATCCAGATAATTGTTTGGCAGACTTGTTTGTAAATTTGTGTCTAGGCAGCCTTGTGATCGAAACAGTTGTATCGCATAGTTGGTAACACCCATTACTGATAAATCGTAAGCTAAATTCAATATATCCTCAGAAGACAACAATGCAGGATGAACCGTGGTACGACATTCGTAATCGACTCCACTAGCCAGTATCATCTGTGTGCATGCCTGAATATGCTGACCACTATCCGCTTTGCCCGTCACAACGGGGTAGCGATGAAAGGGGGCTTTGATATCAAAGCCTACCCAATCTAGTTTGGGCAAGATGGCTTGTAGTTGGCGGGGATAAATGCAAGCAGTATGCAAGCCAACTGCAAATCCTAGTTGACGCACTTCGTCAATTGCAGAACTTAATGCTGGATCTATTGTTGCCTCACCACCGCTAAAAACAACGGCGTCGATAAAGCCGACGCGTTGCCTTAACAAATGTAGAACGGACGCCCAAGTAATCGGCGCATCGGCTGTTCTGGTTTGCAAATGCGGATTATGACAATACCCGCAGCGCCATGGACAGCCTTGCACAAACACGACTAACGATAATTTACCTGGATAATCGGTGCTGCTAAATTTCGTTATTCCACCAACTTTAAGTGTGCGCAATGCTGTCGCTGCTGGCATCTCAGTAAGCTTTCTCTACTGTATTTTCTTGAAAATAAGTGCGTTCATAAAACTCCCCTTTTTTGCCCGTATTAAATGAACTCACTGGTCGATGATAGCCCATGACACGGGTCCAGACTTCACAGACTTGACGTTCCGCATCATCTAAGATGATCGATGGATTTTGTGTTTGAGAAAGAGGGGCATTGCTAGTGTTCATAGAGACTCCTATTTAAGTTAAACAAACTGATGTTGCTTACGAGCGATTAATTCTTCATCGCATTTTGGACAAAATTCATGCTGCCCACGAAGATATCCATGCTTAGGGCAAATTGAGAATGTCGGTGAAATAGTGATGTAGGGTAGGGTGAATCGACTAAGCGCCTTACGTACCAAATGGCGGCAAGCGTCGGCACTGCTGAGCGCCTCACTCATATACAAATGTAAGACCGTTCCCCCTGTGTATTTGCGTTGAAGATCATCTTGCAAAGTGAGGGCGGTAAATGGGTCATCTGTAAAGCCGACCGGTAATTGCGACGAGTTAGTGTAGTAGGGCATATCCTGGGTGCCGGCTTGCAAAATGGTGGGAAACTGTTTACGGTCTTCTTTTGCAAAACGATAAGTTGTCCCTTCTGCTGGTGTTGCTTCTAAGTTGTACATATGCCCGGTTTCATCTTGAAAGGCCAACATACGTCCACGTACATGATCCAATAAGCGAACGGCTATCGCGTGCCCTGTGTCGCTGCTGATATCGTGTTGATCGTCGGTGAAGTTACGTATCATTTCATTGATACCATTCACGCCTAAGGTAGAGAAATGATTGCGCAATGTGCCGAGGTAGCGTTTGGTGTAGGGGAATAGACCATTATCCATATGGCGCTGTATGACTTTGCGTTTGATCTCTAAGCTAGTTTTTCCTAACTCAAGCAACTTATCGAGGGCAGACAATAAGCTAGGTTCGTCGCCACGATGCAAATAACCTAACCTCGCACAATTGATGGTGACGACACCAAGAGAACCCGTTTGTTCGGCTGAGCCAAATAAGCCGTTACCGCGCTTTAGTAGTTCACGCAGGTCTAACTGAAGTCGACAGCACATCGAACGTATCATGTTCGGTTTCAACTCAGAGTTAATGAAATTCTGAAAGTAAGGTAAGCCATAACGTGCCGTCATTTCAAAAAGCAATTCTGCATTTGGACTATGCCAATCAAAATCCTCGGTGATGTTGTAGGTAGGAATAGGGAAGGTGAAGACACGCGCTTTTGCATCGCCTGCCATCATGACTTCGATATAAGCGCGATTGATGAGATCCATTTCTGCCTGTAAATCACCATAAGTGAAATCCATCTCAACACCAGCAATCACTGGTACTTGCTCACGTAAATCTTCTGGGCATATCCAATCGAAAGTCAGATTGGTGAACGGTGTTTGGGTGCCCCAGCGCGATGGTACATTTAAGTTGTAAATGAGCTCTTGTAGATATTGTTTAATGTCCTTGTAATCGAGCTTATCTTTGCGCACATAAGGCGCCATGTAGGTATCAAAAGAACTGAATGCCTGCGCGCCAGCCCATTCATTTTGTAGCGTGCCGAGAAAATTGACGATCTGCCCGATGGCGCTAGAAAAATGCTTGGGCGGATCAGATTCCACTTTTCCCGGAACCCCATTTAAACCTTCGTTTAGTAAAGTGCGCAAAGACCAACCTGCACAATAGCCTGCCAGCATATCAAGATCATGAATATGCAAATCGGCATTTCTGTGGGCTTGTCCTACTTCAGGTGGATAGACATGATTGAGCCAGTAATTAGCAATAACTTTTCCTGAAACATTGAGTATCAATCCACCTAGTGAATATCCCTGATTGGCGTTTGCATTAATACGCCAATCTTGTCTGTTTAGATATTCATTCATCGATAATTCAACATCGACTAGGGATTTGTTATCAACCCTTAGTTTCTGATGCTGTTCACGATAAACGATATAGGCGCGTAAGGTCTTTCGGTAGTTTGCTTCAAACAAGCATGATTCAACCAAATCTTGAATTTGTTCAACAGAAAGTGGCTGAGGTGCTGGAAATTTCTCAATGAGGCTGAGCACTTGCATCGTAATTTTGTGCGCTTGATCGGCTACAAATTCATTGCTTGCTGTACCAGCGCGTTTGATTGCAGAAGCTATTTTACTTGCGTCAAAGCTGACAACGCAGCCATCTCGTTTGATTACTTCACGATGCAGCAAAGGAAGGGTTAAGCTCATTTATGCTCCTTAAAACACAATATGTAGTGTGTTTTAAAGAATAGTAACTAAATGTAGTTAGGTCAACTGCTATTAACCCCAATCTTATTTTCATTGATTTGAGTCAAATCAGGAAGCGTAATCGACATGAGCACATAGCTTTTAATTGAAGTTATATCGCTTCACTTCGTTTTGTGAAGAGAGACTTGTGCCCGCAGTTACATTTAAAAATTTTTGTACTTCGAGGAAGTTTGAGCTGAGTAGTTCGGTACATTTGATCGACTTTAATGATCATTAATAGCAGATATTAAAGCCTAGTTTAAGGAAAGGATCACAAGAACGATTCATGATATTTATCATCCTTTCGAACAAATAAAGACCGTAGAATTAGGTCTTATCTGCATGTTGTGGAAACCGTGATCCAAACGGCTCAATCAAGAACCGAGTGTGGGTTTGATCGCCACTCTTATTTTTACTCAAGTTGTTTCTTATTTCGTAAGCTTCGATGCAAACCTTAGTACAACAACGCTCAGTTTTATTACGTTTAGTACAGCTATTGCTGCTGCTTTACGGATTGACTTTGGGTGTTGCAATCGTTTCTCCAGTTGTGAATCCCAAGATTCTCAATCTGGTTTGTACCAGCACTGGCTATAAATTTGTCGCGCAAGAAACTGGTATCAATGGTTTGGGTATTGACGAATCAACGGGCGCATCCATGCAAGGGCACTTACTTGATTGCTCTTTGTGTCTACCGTCGGGCATCTTACTAACGACATATTACGGTATAACTTATCACACGTCACATCGATATGTTTATTTGCTGCCACCTATTTCCGCAACTGGATTTTATTCATTTATCACGACGGTATTTTTTGCTCGTGGCCCACCTTCAAATTTCGCTGGCTAAGTGACGATTAACGCTTGATTGATTTCCTTTATTTAAGGAAATGCATTTCTATGATTGATCAACAACCGTTCATTACTATGACGAAGTTCAGGGTAATGAATGGATATCTCATTACGCCTCAATAGAACAATAAGAGTAATGGAGTGAGATATTTGTTCTGCCTGAAAAAAGGCAAACATTTTATCTCGTGACGAGTCCAATTTTTTGCGTAGCGTGCGCTACTGCCTACACATATCGTTCACAGGAACGTTCTTATGAATGTTCTTAACGAAGAATTTATTGAAGAACTAATTATGAATACGCTTTATCGAAAAAAATTAATTGTTTTGGCTATTGTCGCCACATTCACAAGCCAATTTTCTTTTGGCCAAGTCCCGCAAAGTGTCTCAAAGAAAAATCAAGTCCTTAGTCAAATCACTATTCGTGGCGAGAAGATTGCTGCACCTAACGTTGATGGAGAAAGTAAAACTGGGTCAGCGAGCATTTTGAGTGATACGGCGTCACTTTTAGAAAATATTCCAGGCATGAGTTTATATAAAGCGGGCGGACTTTCGAGCCTACCATCTTTACATGGTTTAGCAGATGATCGCTTGCGTATTCAGGTCGATGGCATGAACTTGATTTCGGCGTGTGCAAATCACATGAATCCGCCGTTATCGTATATCGATCCAAGCAATGTAGGGAGCATACAGGTACTGAATGGCATCGCCCCTGTCAGCAGTGGTGGAGATAGTATCGGTGGCACCATCAAAGTCAATTCCTCTGCCCCCGTGTTTGCCAATGAAGATCAAGGAAATATTTTAAAAGGGCAAGCCGGAGTCTTTTTTCGAAGTAATAGTCATGCGCGCGGCGCTAATGTGAACGCCAATTATGCGACACCCAGCTTCAGTTTGAACTATTCAGGTGCAGTTGCAAAAGCCGATAATTATCTGGCAGCGAAGTCTTTCAAATTGAATGGATTGTCTGCCTTAGGAAGCGTGACATCTGGCCGAGAAGTTGGTTCATCCGCTTACCAAAGTGAAAATCATGCATTAGGCTTTGCGATAAGGGGCTCCGATCAATTACTTGAATTGAAACTAGGGTTGCAAGATATTCCTTTACAAGGCTTTCCAAATCAACGCATGGATATGACGCGTAATCGTAGTGAGCAAATCAATCTGCATTATCGCCAGCAACTTGAGTGGGGCAATGTCGATGCACGGATTTATCATGAACACACGCAACATAGAATGAATTTTTCTGATGATAAGCAATATTGGTATGGTAATGCGCCTGGCATGCCGATGGAAACAGCGGGACACAACACGGGTGCGGTACTCAAAGCAAATTGGGTGTTGTCTGAGCGTGATAAATTGATTCTTGGCTCCGAATTGCAGCGATATCGCATGAACGATTGGTGGAATGCATCAGGTACGGGCATGATGATGGCACCGAATACCTTTATCAATATTAAAGATGGCGAACGTAATCGACTTGCTTTATTCGCTGAGTGGGAAGCGCAGTGGAGTCCTGCTTGGTTTAGTCAGCTCGGTGTGCGCAGTGAACGCGTCAGAATGGATAGCGGTGCCGTCGCTGGATATAACAATATGGCCTATGGTGATCCAACTTCCACCACATCTATTCCTGGCATCTTCAATCATAGTGATCGTCAACGCAACGATAATAATATTGATGTAAGCGCGGTATTTCGTTTTGCCCCAGATAGTAATTTCAGTGTTGATGGCGGCTATGCTTACAAGACGCGTTCACCCAATTTATATGAGCGTTATACATGGGCAAATAGTAATACCATGGTGATGAACATGAACAATTGGTTTGGCGATGGCAATGGCTACGTTGGTAATTTGCAATTGAAACCAGAGATTGCGCAAACGCTGAGTGCGACAATTCATTGGCAGAATTTTGTTGAAAGCGGAATTGAATTCAAGTTTGCGCCATTTTATACAAGGGTGCGTGATTACATTGATGCTGTCGCTTGTTCGTCCATTGGAAAAATTTGTGCTGCGCGTAAAGATGGTTTTGTTAACGTGAGTTTGAGTAATCAGCAAGCTGAGTTATTCGGAATCGATTTGTCGTTCGAAAAAACGCTCGCACAATCCCGCGATTTTGGAAAAATTCACGCGAAAGGCGGTATCAATTATGTGCGCGGAGAGAACACACAAACGCATACTGGTCTCTATAACATCATGCCATTGAATGCAAAATTCAGCTTGCAGCAGCAAATTGATCGATGGACAAATACCTTAGAGTGGCAGGTGGTCAATGCTAAATCTCATGTTTCAGAAATTCGCCGTGAGTTAAATACCTCTGGTTACGCATTGGTAAATCTGCGTGCAAGTTATGATTTTCAGCAGGGACGAATTGATTTTGGTGTGGAGAATTTAACCAATCGTTTTTATTCTTTACCCTTGGGTGGTGCTTATCTAGGACAGGGTGCTACGATGGGAATGGGCGTTCCTCATGGGACGACCGTGCCGGGAGTTGGACGTTCTATGTATGTTAGTGGCACATGGAAGTTCTGATTTGATTTATTGATCGGCATCTTTCAAAATGCGAACTGATGCTAACTGTATAGCGATACATTCTATGCAGAGTTGTCCTCATCAGTTAGTTTTTGATATCTAGTCGAGATTTGTGTTTTGAATTTTTAGACATCCCCATAGATGTGTGTCAGCACATCTATGGCCCCCCTTATTGTGCAAGGTCACATCATCGATAAATTCTGTAAGAAGTTTTCACGAGTCAAAGACAACGAAGTTGCGATTCATCGAGACCCTAAGCAAAGTTTCTGCCTTCTCCAGCTTCTTCATAAGTCACGCCGTCGCGTATGTGATAAATCCGCTTGAACGTGGGGATAATTTTTTCATCGTGAGTAACAACGACGATGGCGGTATCGAACTGTTTAGCCATTTGGTTGAGTATGCGGATGACAGCTAATGCGCGTTCACTATCAAGTGGTGCGGTTGGCTCATCGGCTAAGATGACTGGTGGTCGGTTGATTAATCCACGTGCAATCGAAACCCTTTGTTGCTCGCCTCCAGATAATTGGGATGGCATTGCTTTGGCTCTATGTCCTACATCCAACGCCTCTAAGAGTGCGACCGCACGTTGACGAGCTTCGGCATTGGCAGCACCTGCCAGCATTGGTAATAGAGCTACATTATCAGTGACATCTAAGAACGGAATTAAATACGGTGCTTGAAAAACAAAGCCAATCTTGTCACGCCTTAGTGCTCGTAAATCTTTAATATTCCATCCATTCTCATAGATCACATCTTGGCCTAAAATCATGCGCCCTGACGTCGGCTCAATGACGGCACCGAGACATTTTAAAAGGGTACTTTTACCAGAGCCAGATGGCCCCACCAGACCAACCACTTCGCCGGGGGCTACCACCATATTGACATTTTTTAAGGCATGGACTGCAGTATCTCCTTGACCATAGGTCTTGGTTAGATTCTCGATTCGAATACCTTTGCCTTGTGTGTTTAGTGATTTATCCACCAATGGCCTCCGCTGGGTCTACCTGTAAAGCAACGCGTATCGCGAGTAAGCTGGCTAACATACAAATCGCCATTACTGCAAAAAAACCACTGACGGCGTCGCTATTTTCTAGCAATACATATTTGGGGAAAATGGGTGCCCAAAATGTTGCTGATATTTTTCCTACTGCAAAACCGATAACACCCAAGGCTAAGGATTGCTGCAGAATCATGGTGGCAATTGTGCGGTTTTTTGTACCAATTAATTTTAGTACTGCGATCTCACGAATTTTCCCTATCGTTAGTGTATAAATAATGAAGGCAACAATCGCGGCACTGACGATCGCTAATATCACCAAGAACATACCAATTTGTTTGGCAGAGGTGGCGATTAATTTTGCAATCAATATGTCTTCCATTTGTACGCGTGTATAAACTGTTAAATGCTTCCATCGACGGATTGGCTCTGCAACACTTTCGGGATCGGTTCCAGGGCTTATTTGCACTAAAACAGCGTTAACGGAGTTGTTCATACTTTGTGACTGAATTACTGCTGCCAATAGCGTTGGCGTATTAGGTCGATTTAGTGCCGGATTTTGTGCGGTGCGTGCACGTTGCCGGACAATCGCATCGTTGTCTTTTAAAAATTGTGCCTCTTGCGCATCACGCAATGGAATGAAAATCATCGGATCGCCGCCGGACGACACCATGCGACGGGTCAGTCCGACTACCTGATATTGATTGCGGCGAATTTTGATGTTGTCTCCGAGTTGTAAGCCTGAAGAGATGTCTGCGATAGCTTCATAGTGATCACGCGTGATGTGTCTACCAGCGACTAGATAGGCTGGCTGTCCTGGTTGTGCAGGTGCGTTGGTAACGGTGCCGACAATCATCGCGCGAACCTCATTCGCCATATTTGTACCGTGCGCTTGGGTTCTACGTACTTGCATCGTAAGGTATGTCACATTGCTAGCTGCAGCTACGCCTTGCATGCCAAGTAGGCTGCGATAAGTGTCGTCATAAATACTCGATGCCTCTGCGTATGGCCCGAGGGTATCTTGTTGCACTATCCATAAATCAGCGCCGCTATTATCAAGCAGAGTTTTGGCATCATCTACCATGCCGCGATAAAGGCCTGCCATAGTGAGCGTTACACCTATTAACAGGCCAAGACCCATCCCAGTAAAAACGAATTTACCCCAGCTATGTAAAATATCGCGACTGGCCAGGCTAATCATTTGGATGTTCCGGCAAGTTGATCGACGACCTTAATTCGACTGGCTGTATTTAATTTTTTAAAACTGTGGACGACGATACGCTCACCTCCTTGTAATCCCTCTAGCACTTGGACGTTGCCAGCGAGGTCACTAATACCAATTTTGACCGGGACGAATTGCAATTTTTCCTGATTAAGTTTCCACACTCCAAGTTGCCCTTGTAAGCGTTGCAGGCTGGCATTCGGCACAACTGGCATGATTTTTTGCGATGGCATCACGACATTGACTTCAACTAATTCACCTATTGAGGGCAGTGGTTGCGGCAAATGACCAAATGAAATTTTCGCTAGCAGTTCTTCGGTAACCGAATCGGCATGCGGCTCAATACGGACGATTTTGCCGGGCAACGCAGAGGCTCGCGTATGTAAGGAGATTTGCACTGCTAGTGACGAAGTTAAACCGAAAGCTCGTTGCTGATCAAAACGTGCATTGATCCAAATTGAGCTCGGTTCCACTATCTCTAACACAGCTTGTCCAGCAACTACAGTGGTTGCTGGATCTATTTCACGACGCATCACGATACCATCCACGGGTGACAATAAGCGCAAATTTGATTTTTGGCGCGCCATGCCATCCCGTTCGGCGCGAGTGCGTTGTTGTTCATCACGCATTGCATCGAGGTTAGCTTGTGCAGCAATTGCATTTGCCTGCGCAATACGTAAGTCTTGTCGTTTTACTTCCATCGCTTCTTCACTGATAACCCGCGATGGCAGTAGTTGCTCATAGCGCTTCACCTGTAGCTCTGCAAATTTTTTACGTGCTTGCGACTCTTGAGTGTTTGCTTCAGCACCCAAAATATTCGCCCCTGCGCGTTTGACGCTCGCATCAAGCGCATGTATTTTTTCCTCAAAATCGATAGGGTCAATTTCAGCTAAAATTTGCCCTTGCTTCACTACATCACCAGTTTGTACTTCAACGCGCTTTACACGGCCAGCAACTGTGGGGCCGATTTTGTGTGTGTAACGCGCTTCTACAGTTCCAATGCCAAACAGGGAAGGCTGAATTGCACGCTTTTCGACATTGACAGCGGTGATGGTAATGGGGGCTAATGGTCCCGAACGCAGAAAGACAAAACCTAGTAATCCAAGCATCACGATCATGACAATGGCAAGTGCAGATTTGCGTCCATACTGTCGAATCACTCGTTTCATAGGGTACTCCTGAGGCCGCGTTCGTAAATAGAGAAAACTTCTGGCGCATCCAGCAGAATTTTTTGAAGATCCCCAGATAACAATGATTGCATTACCAAGCCTTGAATTGTGCCGATAAACAAAATGGCACAAGCTTGAGTATTAACATCTGTGGAAATCTCACCGACAGATTTTCCACGTTCTATGATTGCGTGTAGCCGTTCTGCGTATGCTTTAATTAAGGTTTGCGCTAAACGTTTTGCCGGTGTCATTTCTGCTTTTTGCAGCTCGCCAAATAGCATACGCGGCACACCTGGATGTTCAACGACAAATTCCAGATGGCTCGTAAACATGGCATACATCGCTTTCAATGGTGACTCAATACCCTCAGATGCTTTATCAATTCGCCCAAGAAGATGTTGGCTAACCCATTCCATCACTGCCTGCCAAATCGCATCTTTGGTTGGGAAGTGACGAAACAGAGCGCCCTGAGTTAATTGCATGTGTTGAGCAATGGCGGCGGTAGTGATATCGCCGGGATTCTTGGTGGCAGCTAACGCTATGACTGCTTCTACAGTGACAGCTTTGCGTTCATCAGCTGGGAGGTGCTTTGCATGAAATTCCACGATTCGACGTTCTTTCTTTTCTTTGGGAGCATCTTTGAATAAAGTAAGTAATTAGTTACTATCTTAATTGATTAAATGCAGATTGCAAGTAATTTCTATTCGATTGTTGAGCGGTTTGCGATGCCTCAATATCCCCTAAGAATATTACTTGTATCCAACTACTGCTGGGACATAATGTCGCCATCAACATCGATCAAGGAGCAATTTATGGATAAGAATTACCACGATATTACAAAGTCAATTTCTGCTTCATTAGCGACATTGCGGACAGATACGCCGGATGTCATGAGGGCCTTCTCGATGCTGGCACAAGCCGCAACTAAAGATGGTGCTTTGGATAAAAAGACGAAAGAACTAATCGCACTCGCACTGGGTATTGCCGCACATTGTGATGGCTGCATCGGCTTTCATGTGCAGGCTCTAATTAAACTAGGCGTCAGTCGCGCTGAATTTGAAGAGATGCTCGGTATGACCGTGTATATGGGCGGTGGACCATCATTAATGTATGCAGCGGATGCTCTAACTGCATTTGAGCAAATGTCGACCCCAATGGCGACTGAGTAAATTGGATTCGATGTTGACCTTGTTGTTAGATATTTCGGCTTTGATTCATTGATGGTTGCTAGACTATTTGGTGCGATTTTGGGAATATGATCGGTACGTGAGTATGACTAAATATGAGTTTTGTTAGCGAAACCATCCAGTTTAAATTAGTCGAATTAAAACAGTACATTTTTTTGACTATTTGTCGCCGTTCTTTAGGCCTGACTCTATACGTCTTTGAGAATATGAATCTGCAGAGTCTATATAGCGGATGGCGGACTGTATGTTCTTCCACCCGACATATTCCATCAAAGTCTTAATATCCCAGTGATTTGAACTTGCCCAATTAGCGAATCCACGGCGCAACGAATGCCCACTGTACAACTCAACATCTACGATCCCAGCTTTCTGCATTACCTTTCGAAAAATTGGCACTAGACTGTCTTGATTCAATCCATGTCCATCAATATGACCCCATCGATCAATCGCACGAAAAACTGGGCCTGAACTCAATTGAGAAACTTTTATCCATTCTAAGTAAGCCTCTACCGGACAAAGTCTAGAAAGGGCAGGCGTCTTAAAGCTAGTTCCCTTGTAATGACGATCACCTTTGGTCTGGGAAAGATAACAGGTCATCCCTTCGCCTTGAACGATCTCAATATACTCAATCCGCAATCTTGTTAGTTCGTCGCCACGAAAGCCTCGCCAGAATCCAACTAATAAAAGAGCCTTGTCGCGAACATAACGGAGCTCCTTTTGACGATCCCCGAACCGGCACGCCACGTCAATTGAATCATCTAACCATTTAACTACACGCTCAAGTTGATCGAGTTGTAATGGCTTCGCTTGTTTCTCTCTAGCAGGGTGGAGCGCTTGTATGCCTCGAAACACCTTGCGAACGACTGGTGATTTAGTGGGATCGGAAAAACCCTGTGAGATGTGCCATTGCGCCAATGCCACCAAACGCTGTCGCAGCGTATTGATTGCAAGTGACTCGGCATGGTCAACCAGGTAATTCGCAATACTATCCGCCGTAGCCGGTAAAAACCCACCCCATTCGACTTCAAAGTGACGAATTGCAGTTTGATAGCTTTGCCGCGTGTTGTCGCGGGTGGCTGCGTGAATGTATTGATCAATCTTACTCATGATTTTGATGATTACACACAAAATGGCTAATTTACCTTATTTTTGGTGCTTCACACAGGATAACTCTACATTATCCGCTATTAAATGCAATATAAATTCCCTTGTAATTCCTCATGAAATATTATGTAATTACATGGTATGTAATTTGTTACGATATTTCATGGAATGGCGATATGGCGCGAACTGGTTTATACAAATCGGAAGTGAAAAAGGCACGCGACGCCCTAATGGCGCAGGGGCGACATCCTTCTGTCGATGCAGTTCGTGTCGCGCTTGGAAATACCGGCTCCAAGTCGACCATTCACAAATATCTCAAAGAATTAGAGATGGAAGATGGCGGGATTGCCGAACGCAAGACCTCTATCAGTGAGGCCTTGCATGATCTGGTGGCGCGCCTGGCTGTCCAGCTGGAAGAAGAAGCCAATGCGCGGATAAACGAGGTACAAACACAAAGCACAGAGAATGAACGGCAGCTTAATGCATCAATTGCCACACTAACCACCGCCAATGAGGCATTAAGTGGCAAATTAAGCGCTGCCGAGGTCAGAAACCAAAGCGAAGTGGCAGCACACGCCAGAACCTCGGAATCGTTACAACGAGAAACAATTCTGCGCCACACGCTGGAACAACAGGTAGCTGATTTGAAAGAACGCCTAGGCGAAAACGAGGCGCACCGGCAATCTTTGGAAACCAAGCACACCCATGCGCGGGAGGCTTTAGAACATTATCGTGAGTCAGTAAAGGAGCAGCGCGACCAGGATATCAGGCGCCACGAACATCAAATTCAGCAGCTACAAGGCGAAATTCGCCACTTGCAGCAAAATCTAGTCCTCAAGCAAAACGAGATTACAGGACTCAATCAGGATGGTGCCAGATTAGTTACTGAGCTTTCTCAGGCTAAAAAGTCGATTTACGATCTGCAAAGTGCCGAGCGCAAGCATGTTAGTGAGATTGAGTCTCTTAAGGTCGCAGCGAGTCACATTCCGTTGCTGAAGTCTGATTTGGCGACAAAAGAAGCCGCAATAATTGAGCTAAGAAATCAATTGTCGGAAGTTTCCAAGCAAAACAATGAACTGAAGGCTCGATTTCATGAGCAACAATTGGAACTGGTCAAATCTTTAGCCGTGGTGGAAACCCAAAAAATGATCCTGACTGAATTGCAGGTACGCTTTGCGGACAAAAAGAAGGCGTAATCAGTAACGAGTGCATTAAAATGTATTAGCTCAGACCCGATCTGACAGTTACCAGTTTTTCTAGGGTGTCTGTCAGATTAGATTTGAGTCAAATTCTTTTCAACCCAAATCAATTTCCCTTCAAGCAAAGTATCCATTGGCGTTCTGC
>NZ_JBHLXJ010000020.1:0-612 GCF_042432465.1 Affinundibacterium danionis
CCATTCCCATCGCCGGTACCCGTACGGAACAGATTAGGTACGCGTGACTCAACAAAGTTGCTGACACGATCGGCATCGGCATCATTGTAATAAGTTGTACCAGTTAACCCGAAGTTAATCTCAGTACCAGCCTGATCGAGAATGCCGGTACTGTTATTCTTCAGATCCAGATGCAAGTTACCTGAGCCTGAAATATTTCCCACCATCACCTGATAAGTACGCGCATCAATTTGAGTAAATCCTTGTAACTGGCCCGAGATACCAGGGGAGGTAACGAGATTGAAATCATTTAAATCGACACCCGTGACCGGATCATTAAAGTTGATGACATAAGTGATACTGTTCGCGGTTTCCGAAGCGGGTAGATAATCAATGGACGTGGCGGCAGGAGGCAGATTATCGGTGACCTTAATCGTAAAGGATTTGCTTAGACTTAATCCCCCCGCATCAATGGATTTGAGTACGACCGTATAGTTACCGATGGCGAGCTTGCCTGTGGAGTTGACACGCAAGCTATTTCCCGAGAGGGAGAACAAGGCATTATCATTGGTTGAGGTATTGTCGAAAGCATAGGTATGCGTATCGGCGGTATTGTCATCACGCGTAGAAAGC
>NZ_JBHLXJ010000021.1:0-736 GCF_042432465.1 Affinundibacterium danionis
CCCGCGGTATCGGCTTCACGGAACAAGAAGTCACGGTACATCTGCATCGCAAACATGTCGGCGCGTTGTAAGACGTTATTGTCTTTCACGATAGGGTTGGTGCCCATCTTGGTTTCTACCGCATCAGGGATACCATCACTATCCCAATCGGCGCTGATGTTGCTAAAGGCCGATGCCGATTGTTTCCATCCCAAGCCGCCTTGAATTTGTAGCTTACCGTCAGCCGATGGGGTCAAGTCGAAAGGACTGCCATCGGTGATCTGAAGATCGACGCGATATTTGCCATCAATTAAAGAGATATTGGTCGCCAGATTGACCCATTCTCCCGCCTTGTTCTGAGTCCAGAAACCATTGACCGGGGCATTAGCATCGGTAAAGAAAGAGAATTTGACGGACTGATTGAGTGGCGCTTTGTTGACCAAGAAATTCACATTGCCATAAGGCAAACTGAGGTCATTACCAGCCAAGGTCGGACTAGGTAAAGGCGTGACGGTGACATGTTCGATCCCCGGCTTATTGGCCAAGGTAAAGTAAGTAACTTTACCGCCCGGCAGCTCTTTCCAAGGCAGAGAGCTGACATTCGATTGCAGACGATCCAACGTGCCATCGCCATTCCCATCGCCGGTACCCGTACGGAACAGATTAGGTACGCGTGACTCAACAAAGTTGCTGACACGATCGGCATCGGCATCATTGTAATAAGTTGTACCAGTTAACCCGAAGTTAATCTCAGTAC
>NZ_JBHLXJ010000022.1:0-1014 GCF_042432465.1 Affinundibacterium danionis
ATATTGCTGGCGTCAATAACCTGTTGAATAAGAACGGCACCTCCTCCATCAGCAGCACCACTTACAACCTGGCTGCTGCCGATGACTGGAATAGTGTCATCACAGGTGGCAATATCGCTGATTTGACTGGCAATGGAATCACGGTCTCGAATGCCGCGCCAATCATTATTAACTCCACCTATGATGCCAGTACAGGTACCTTAGTGGTCACCGGTGCCAATATGGTTACTGGCGACACCATCGATGTCACCAAACTATCCATCGCTGGCCAAGGCGGTTCCTACACCCTGACTTCACCAAACATCACCGCCGCCAGTGCCACTTCGTTCACCGTGACCTTGAATGCCACCGACAAGCTGGCAATTAATGGTATCTTGAATCAGAACGGTAGCTCTGCAGTGGACACCACCACCTTTAACCTCGCTGCCGCCGCTTCATGGAATGCCAGCCGTACCAGCAGTGCTGACTTAACTGGCAATGGCATCACGGTTTCGAATGTGACGGCGCCGACCATTACCTCTGCCACCTTTGACGGCACGACCAATGTGCTGACCGTCACTGGCACAGGTCTGGTCAGAACCCTCGGTGCCACCAATGACATCACCATCAGTAAATTGACGATTACCGGTGAAGGTGGTTCGACCTACACCCTGTCGACGTCCGGCAATGTTGAAATCACCTCGGCCACCAGCTTTAACATTACCCTCTCGGGTGCTGATACCGGTGGCGTCTCCGCGCTGTTGAATAAGAATGGCACCAGCTCTGCTGTTAGCGCCACTGCCTATAATATTGCGGCGGCCGATGACTGGAACAGCGTCATTACCGGCGGCAATATTGCTGACCTGACTGGCAATGCCATCACTGTCTCGAATGCGGCACCGAATATTCTGAATGCAACCTATGACGCTGCCACAGGGATTCTATCCGTCTCCGCCGTCAATATCGTTAGTGGTGATACGATTGATGTCTCCAAACTCAGTCTCATTGGTCAGGCGGGTGGCTCTTATAACTTGA
>NZ_JBHLXJ010000023.1:0-1198 GCF_042432465.1 Affinundibacterium danionis
TATTAGTTCAGACTTGATCTGACACATCGACTTGAAAAGATGAGAGTTACCGGTTTAGATATGGGTGTCGAATCCTACTAAACCAAAGAAAGGTAACTCTCATGCTACATACTAACAACCCTATCATCAAACATAAAGCCGGTTTGCTCAATTTAGCTGAGGAACTGAGCAATGTGTCCCGAGCGTGCAAAGTCATGGGTGTTTCACGCGACACTTTTTATCGCTATCAAGAGCTGGCGAACGAAGGTGGTGTTGAAGCGCTGATTGATAAAAGTCGACGTTCTCCGAATCTCAAGAATCGCGTTGACCCCACCATTGAAGACGCCGTTAAAACCTATGCGATAGACTATCCTGCGCACGGGCAGCACAGGACGAGTAACGAATTAAGAAAGCTTGGCGTATTCGTTTCAGGCAGTGGTGTACGGTCGATCTGGTTGCGGCACGATCTGGAAAACTTTAAGAAGCGACTCAAGGCGCTGGAAGCCAAAGTAGCAAGTGAAGGCATCCTCTTAAACGATGCACAGGTTGCCGCATTGGAAAAGAAGAAGGATGACGATGAAGCCTGTGGTGAAATCGAAACGGCGCATCCTGGCTATCTTGGCTCGCAAGATACTTTCTATGTGGGTAACCTTAAAGGGGTGGGCCGTATCTACCAACAGACCTATGTTGATACCTATAGTAAAGTCGCTCATTGCAAGCTCTACACCACCAAAACCCCGATCACGGCGGCTGATTTACTCAACGATAAAGTGTTACCGTTCTATGAAGCCAATGAGCTTTCTGTACTGCGTGTCTTGACCGATCGAGGTACGGAATTCTGCGGTAAAGTTGAACAACATGACTACCAACTTTATTTGGCTATCAACGATATTGATCACACCAAAACGAAAGCGATGTCGCCACAAACCAATGGCATTTGCGAACGATTCCATCGAACCATTTTGCAGGAATTCTATCAAGTGACGTTCCGTAAAAAGATCTATACGACGCTCGATGAATTACAAAAAGATCTGGACGCATGGCTCATTTACTATAACAATGAACGAACTCATCAAGGCAAAATGTGCTGCGGCAGAACGCCAATGGATACTTTGCTTGAAGGGAAATTGATTTGGGTTGAAAAGAATTTGACTCAAATCTAATCTGACAGACACCCTAGAAAAACTGGTAACTGTCAGATCGGGTCTGAGCTAATACA
>NZ_JBHLXJ010000024.1:0-1292 GCF_042432465.1 Affinundibacterium danionis
ATGAATAAACTGCCCGATGAGAGTCACGGTATCAGAATGAGGCTGATTAAGTATCTCATTAAAGGTCACGGGATCAGGTGCTCGGTTAAGTAATCCGACGAAGTCTAGAGTCAAAGCGACCTTGTCCTGAGAAATGGCTTTGAACTCGGTGGACTCGGTAAAACTAGCCAAGAGATCACCTCGATTAAAGCCATTGACCAACTGATTGACCCAATACGTTTTACCGGCCGCATCAGCAGGACGATGCAAGACGTTTTGGTAGACGAGGTCAAGGAATTGGTCGTTGCTTACGCTATTGTACTTTTGTTCAAATTCGGTACTTGAGACAAAGGAGCGTGCAATAGAGGACAAAGAGCTACCTTCCTTCAATTGAGCAATCCAGTAAGCCAATCCATCGCGGTCAGGGACTCGATCAAATGCGCCAAAGTACAAACGAGCCAAACTACCGATACCCTTTTGAAATTCCGTTGAAACGAGGAAGGCCGCGGTAACCTGCTCGCGATTCATGCTGCCGCTATCGATACGTTCCATCCAATAACGCAAGCCGGCAGGTTCAGCTTCACGGAACAAGAAGTCACGGTACAACTGCATCGTAAACAAATCGGTACGTTTAAGAACATCATTGTCTTTGATGAGCGGATTGGTTTTAACGGATGCCTCAATTGAGTCAGGAATACCATCATCATCCCAGTCGGCGGTGATCGCACTATAACTAGAGACGGGTTGTTTCCAACCTAAGCCACCTTGCACAGACATGTGCCCATTGACAATGCCATCGAGATCAAACGAGGCACCATCGGTGACGCGTAAATCGACACGATATTGGCCGTCAATCAAAGAAATATTATTGGCTAGATTAATCCAAGCACCAGTTTTGTTCTGCACCCAAAAACCATTGATGGGCGCTAAAGCCTCGGTGAACAGAGAGAACTTAACGGACGTCCCGGTCATAGCCTGAACAGGCACATTAGCGACCTGGAAATTGACCATGCCATAAGGCAGTGTCAAAGTAGAATCCGTCAGCGTCGGCGAGGCCAGTGCGGAGACTTGGGTATGCGTGATTCCGACGGTATTAGCTAAGGTGAAATAGGCGGTTTTGCCGGCAGGCAAAGCTTGCCAAGGTAAAGAACTGACATGCGCTTGAGTGCTATCTGCAATGCGGTCACCATTCCCATCGCCGGTACCCGTACGGAACAGATTAGGTACGCGTGACTCAACAAAGTTGCTGACACGATCGGCATCGGCATCATTGTAATAAGTTGTACCAGTTAACCCGAAGTTAATCTCAGTAC
>NZ_JBHLXJ010000025.1:0-1339 GCF_042432465.1 Affinundibacterium danionis
CGGCATGGGTATAAGTTAGCCCTGCATTGGCGGTGGAGAAGCCACTGGCAGTTAAAGACGCGGCCGTGAAAGCGCCCTTAGCGGCATTGTCGAGGGTGATAGTTAAGGTTTCGGAAGCACCAACATCAGGATCAGTGATGACGATGTTGGCGAAGGGAGATAAGGTCATCGACTGATTGATAGTTTGACCTGTGACCGCGCCTGTGATGGTGGGGGCCACGTTGTTACCCGTGACGGTCACGGGGTTGCCAAATAGATCAGCGATGACGACGGCAACGGCTGCTCCGGTATTCCAGTCTTCCAGCATGCCTATGTTATAGGTGGTGCCGTCGGTGGACGAGGTACCATCCTTGTTCAACCTCAATGCCAGAGCCGTCTTGTCGTTGGCACTCATGGTCATGGTGAAGCTGGTGTTGGAGGTGATGTCAACGTTCGGCGTGTTAGTCAGGGTGTAGTTGAAGGCACCTTGGCCTAGGAAACGGATACGGTTAGCCGTGATGTCATTACTCGCACCAGTTAGTGATAGGAAGTTGTTACCTGTCACGACCAATACACCTGTCGCAACGTTGTAAGTGGCTGAAGTGACGGTCGGTGCCACCACATTTGAGACGGTAACGCCATTGCCAGTCAGATCGGCAATCGTCAGCGCCGCGTCAGCACCGGCATTCCAGTCTTCGGCGGCAATCAGGTTGTAGGTATTGACACTGGTGGAACTAGTGCCATTCTTGTTCATGATGAGATTGGCACCGAGCCTGTCTGCGGCACTGAGGGTCAGGGTGAACGAAGTGGCCGAGGTGATCTCGACATTGTTGGTGGTGGTCAGGGTATAGCTGGCACCGCCTTCGCCTTGCAGACTGAATTTGTTGGCGATGATGTCATTGGTGGCCCCCGTCAAGCTAGCAAAGCCAGTACCTGTGACAGTGAGCACACCGGTAATCGCATCGTAGGTCGAGGACGTAATCGTCGGCACCGGAACATTGGACACCGTAATCCCTGCTGTGGCGACGGCGATATTGCCACCGGTGATGACACTGTTCCAATCATCGCTAGCGGCGAGATTGTAAGTGGTGCCATTGGTTGAGGCAGTGCCATTCTTGTTGAACAAGGCCTCGACAGCAGTTTGATCTGCACCGGCTAGTGTGACGGCAAAGCTGGTCGCGGAGGTGATCTCGACATTGCCTGTGGTAGACAGGGCACGGGTGACGCCACCTTCACCGGTGATGGTGAGGGTGGAAACCGTAATGTCGTTGGTCGCGCCCAAAGTCTTGACCAGACCGGTGCCAGTGACAGTCAGGATATGGGTGGTGACATCGTATGTGGCTGAGGTGATCGTTGGTGC
>NZ_JBHLXJ010000026.1:0-2435 GCF_042432465.1 Affinundibacterium danionis
CTAACGAGTAAGGTTAGATCGTGACGCGAAGCGGCCACGATCTGAACCGTTTGTTGGACGAGCCCGATTTATTTGCGTGTGTTTGGGGATGGCTTATGCAAATAGCTTTTGCCTGTTCGCACTGTTGGTTTGAATGTCGATGTCTTGACGTTGATGAGATCTAGCTGAGCTTGAAATTGGCGTCGTTTTTCAGTTGATGCTCTCACTTCTCCTTATTTTTTACCGCGTATTTGCTGGTTTTTCTCAATGTAAAGACGAGTTTATCTAGCCGTCATTCGACGGTTGTTTTTGGGGTAAGCCAGAGCGCTTACATCATGATCCCCTTGTTGGTAGGAACCACATCTGGCATGGATACATTCTTGGCATTGGGACGATATCGAGATTCGATTCGTGTTTGTAGGATGCGTTTAATCCCACCGCAACAAGCACAAATCATGACCGGTCTTGGTGTCGGCGTGATCGCTGGTCGTTGGACTCGCAACAGGATTTGTAACAAGGTGATTTGTCGTTTGCAATTGGGATGAAGGAAGCCAAAGTTGCGAGCGCGACGAAAGCCTTTGGGTAGTATGTGTTGCAGTATTAAGCGTAAAAATTCCACGCCAGTGACCGTTCTGGTTTGCGTTGTCTTGGTTTTGGAATCGATATACCGAAAGCGCACATGTTGATCATCGCAAGAGAGGATATCTTTTTCTTGGATGACACCTCGGTACAAATACCGTCCTAAATAAGCGATCGCCTTGGCACCGCTACCAACTTGTTTACAGTCCACCACCCATTTATCCGTGATTCCTTTCGGTACGACGAACCCTAGTTTGGTGATGCCGTCCAACATCTTGGCACGAAAGACTTTCGCAAGCGCTTTATGATGAAAGAGGTACTTGGTTTGCTTGACCCGCCAGCGCTGTTGCTCGGTATTGATCGCCCCACTAGGTACCACCATGTGTACATGCGGATGGAAATCTAAGCGTCGGTTGTGCGTATGCAGTACCGCAATGGCACCGGTATTTCCCTGTAAGTGTTTATCATGCTGGCTAAACGTGTTGATGGTGTCCCAGGCAGTTTTGATGAGCAAATCATAGAGTGATTTCTGATGCTGCCACACCAGTGCTCGCCACTCTTTTGGGAGGGTAAATGTCAGCATGAAATAATCGACGGGCAGTAGTTTTGCTTGCTCTTGTTCGATCCAGCGCTGGGACTCATGGGCTTGGCAATGCGGGCAGGATCGGTGTCCGCACGAATGTGGCAAATAATCGGTTTTGAAACAAGCCTCACATTGCACGCGCATCTGTGCCGAAAGCCTTGTTCGACAATGCTTAAAAGCGCTCAGGGCGCGGCGTTGACTGGGTAAAAGTGATGTGGCATAGGTGCGCAGGAAGTCACCTTCAAAGCGTTGCAGGATATCGATCAAACGGATCATTTGATCTCTCCCCAATGGATGGAGAGTCGACTCATCAAGAGGTTGAGGCGTTCAACTGCGGTCTCGGTTTGATGATTGGTCAGA
This sequence comes from Affinundibacterium danionis, assembly GCF_042432465.1. Taxonomy (NCBI): domain Bacteria; kingdom Pseudomonadati; phylum Pseudomonadota; class Betaproteobacteria; order Burkholderiales; family Oxalobacteraceae; genus Affinundibacterium; species Affinundibacterium danionis. The sequence continues at coordinate 1,502 of NZ_JBHLXJ010000026.1, forward strand.
TGCGTGTAACGCGTGGTGGTGAGGATGGATTGGTGGCCGAGGAACTGCTGTAAGTCTGAGAGATTGATGCCTGCTTCGATACAGTGCGTGGCATAACTATGCCTTAAGCTATGGGGTGAAATTCTTTTTTTAAACCGATATCGACGCACACGGCGCGCAAGGCTCTTTGTACACCACCATCGTCTAAGTGCGTTGGTGCAAGATGCGCTTTCTTTAAACCACCAGCACGATTCGGAAAGAGCAAATGCGGATGTCGATGCACCATCCAAAATTGACGCAGCACCGTTAAGGTAGAAACTGGCAGCGGCACGAAACGATCACGATTGCCTTTCGCGTCCCGAATCTGCACCCGCAGACGATCCGCGTCAATATCAGCAACTTGCAAGCGCAAGCCTTCCCCAAGGCGCAAGCCAAGACTGTATAGCACATAAAAAAACACGCGATAACTGAGTACCTTGGTGTTGGCAATGATCTGCTGCATTTGTTCTACTGTGACGATATCGGGCAAACGCTGGCTGTGAGGCGCCTTCACCAAATTCGGTGCAGGCCAGTCTTGGTGTAAGACTTTGTCGTAATAAAATTTAAGCCCATACAAATCGTGCTTGAGCGTACTCCACGAATGGGTGCTCAGTAATTGCGAGAAATACTGCGTTAACTGCGCCTCGGTTAAGGCATTAATTTGATATTGGAAATACAGTCCAGCACGCCGCACACCTTGCGAATAAGCTTCGATGGTTTTAGGACGAAAACCAGCAAGTCGAAGCCGCTGTAGATGGGTTTGATAATGCGATTCAAAGTCCGCAGGCCAGTCGTGATTCATGATCAATTCTCCTCAAAATAGTGCCTTCACCGTTGAAGGCTTGAGATAGAATTGTAATTTTGAATTTCGGAGTTGGTATGCTTTGTTTTCTCCGCGTAGCGGCTTCGTCCAACA
>NZ_JBHLXJ010000027.1:0-4791 GCF_042432465.1 Affinundibacterium danionis
TCAGTGTAAAGGTTTAGACGAACATCGAGAACGAAAACGACGACAAAAGGAGGAAATAATGAAACAACTTCAAACACAATTATTTACATGAAACTGTCAAGAAAATTATTCCGGACAGCAGTGCGCGAAGGCGGGAATCTAGTGACTTTGTCTTAAAGGGAACGACGACACTGGGTTCCCGCCTTCGCGGGAACGACAGCAAAAATAATTTAAGATCGTAGTGAGACTGTTTCAATCTAGTTCTTCATAAAACCATATAAAGCATCCAATACAGCATCAGCTTGTTCACTCATCATCGAATGTCCACAATTTTCGATGATATGAATTTGTTTATCGCTGATCGCATTCGAAAGCAAAGTACTGGCTTTAACTGGAGTCATCATGTCTTGACGCGCAAATAAAAACAGCGTCGGGCATTTTACTTTTTTCGCTGCTTCTTCACCGTTCAAATACGTATTGCAAGCAGTGAAGTCATTGAAAAAAACTTGATCGGGATTGATCGCGGAGATTCTTTGCATTAAGCGCATACTGCCATTCATCACCGAGAAACCAGGACCAGGGCAAGACGGCTTATGTGCATTACTGCTATGAGAGAAAATATTCACCATATCAATCGCTGATTGCTCATCATGCTGCGCTGAAAACAATAAGGCATCCGACACTTTCATCGGAAAGGCAGTGCCGAGCAATGCTAGTTTTTGTATGCGCTCAGGTGCAATGCTGGCCGCCTCTAATGCGATCAATGAGCCCATACTGTGACCAGCCACATAGGCTTGTTGCACACCACTGAGCTCGATCAATTCTAATAGCCAATGTGCCAGTTTCTCCACGCTGCTTAATGCGGGGCCGGCACTGCGGCCATGACCCGGTAGATCAATCGCCAGCACACTAAATCCATGATGAGCTAAATAGCGCGATTGCATTGCCCAAACCGAGTGATCGTTTTGTGCACCATGTACTAAGATGATGGTTGGTAAATTCGGATTGAAGGCTTTGCCACCTGTGTACGCATACACTTCTTTACTCTGTATCGTCAGATGCATCTTATTTGCCTTTCTGTGCCATTTTTAAACCACGGGCGAGATCTTCTATCAGATCATCGACATTTTCTAATCCGACAGAAAGACGGATCGTGCCTTCGCTGATGCCGGAAGCTGCTAACTGTTCAGCGGGTACACGGAAGTGTGTCGTGGAAGCTGGATGAATCACCAAAGATTTTGCGTCGCCCACATTCGCTAGATGCGAGAAAACTTTCAAAGATTCGACAAAGCGTTGACCCGCGGCGCGATCGCCTTTGATATTGAAACTAAAGACCGAACCACAACCTTTCGGCAGTAAGGCTTTGGCGAGTTCATAATCGGGATGGGATTCTAATTCTGGAAATGCGATGCTATCAATCGCAGGATGCGAAGATAAGAATTCAACCACCTTGCGTGTATTGGCAACGTGTCTATCCATACGCAACCCCAGCGTTTCTATGCCTTGTAAAATTGCGAAGGCATTATGTGGACTCATGCAAGCACCAAAGTCACGCAGACCTTCACGCCGGGCTCTTAATGAAAATGCGCCGACCGTCGATTCTTCGCTAAATACCATGCCATGAAATCCCTCGTAAGGTTCACACAACTCTGCGAAGCGACCTGTTTTTTCATAGGCTGCTTGCCAGTCGAATGTGCCGCCATCGACTAAGACGCCGCCAATTGCGGTGCCGTGTCCGCACAAAAATTTGGTCGCCGAGTGATAGACCAAATCCGCGCCGTGTTCAAATGGGCGTAATAAGTAAGGCGTGGTGAAAGTAGAATCGAGCATCAGTGGTAGGTGGTTTTCATGTGCGATTTCTGCGATGGCGGGAATGTTGAACACATCCAAACCTGGATTGCCTAAAGTCTCGCCGAAGAAAACTTTGGTATTCGGGCGTATCGCATTACGCCAAGCGTCAAGATCGCGTGGATCGACAAAAGTCGTTTCGATTCCAAAACGTTTCATGGTGTAAGCCAGCAAATTATGCGAACCACCATATAGCGCGCGCGAAGCAACGATGTGCGAGCCGGCACCAGCAATCGTTGATAATCCAAGATGTAGCGCTGCTTGCCCGCTGGCGACCGCAAGGCCAGCGACACCGCCTTCTAGTGCAGCCATGCGCTCTTCTAAGACCGCATTGGTCGGATTGGTAATGCGGCTATAAACATGTCCAGCGCGTTCCATATTGAATAAAGAAGCCGCATGATCAGAGTCCTTAAATTCAAATGAAGAGGTGAAATAAATAGGTGTTGCGCGTGCTCCTGTGTCTGGATCGGCTGCAGCGCCGGCATGCAATGACATGGTGTCAAAGCCTGGGTATTTTGGACCGCTCATAAACTGGTATTCTCCCTAATTGGATGCCGACATCCTACGCACTTGGCATGTTTTTGAAAAGACTTGACTTAGCTTTCAATTTCGTCAAACCACAGTTAGCCTGAGATACTGCATTAATTCAAAAATACTTGTTCTTTATCACTAGATTTTTCTGGATGCTTGCGATACATTAGATGAAAGAAAGCAAAGACAAGTAGGCTGAGTCTTGAGTGTTTGACAGCATATTGGCCGTAATGCATTACCAGATCGGAGGAATAAAATGAAAGTTTCTGAAATTCTGCAAGTGAAGGGAAATATTCTCTTTACCATTACGCCTGATACACCGATGAAAGAAGCGGTGAGCTTTATGGAAGAAAAAGACATCGGCTCTTTGATCGTCATGGAGTTCGGTGATCTGGTGGGGATGCTAACTTTCCGCGAAGTCATACGTGCGGTACATAAAAATGGTGGTGCGCTTGGCGACGGTACAGTACGCAAATATATGGATGACCACCCAATGACGGTAACCCCTGAGACCGAAGTGAATGAAGTACGTCGTATGATGTTAGAGAAACATTCACGTTATTTGCCGGTAATGGATGCAAAGACCTTGATGGGCGTGATTTCGTTTTATGATGTTGCGCGTGCCGTATTAGAAGCACAAAGTTTTGAGAACAAGATGTTGAAGGCCTACATCCGCGATTGGCCTGTTGAGGATGAAAAAGAACAGTCATAAATAGTGCGAAACCCACGATGCGAATTGTGGGTTTTTTTTTGCCTATCCATTTTACGAGGGGATGATTTGATAGATTAAATTTTAAGAAAGACTATGTTAAGTAAGGAATATTAATAAGTAGTGTAGTTAAGTTGAGTGAATTGTTGAGTGAATATCAGTTTGAGAAATCCATAAAAATAAGGAGAAGCATATGCAGGTAGCCATCATCGGTGCAGGTTTAGCTGGATTAACCGCAGCCCGTCAATGTCAGGCACAAGGACATCATGTCACTGTGTATGAAAAAAGTCGTGGCGTCAGCGGACGTATGAGTACACGACAAACCGAACTCGGTGGCTTTGATCACGGTGCACAATATTTCACCGCGAGTTCAGATCGCTTCAAAAAAGAAGTCGCTGATTGGCGTAAATTGGAATGGGTAGTACCTTGGGAAAGTAAGTTAGTGAATCTTGATCATGGAAAAACAAGCGCCGTTGCCAAGGGTACTCAACGTTTTGTGCCTGTGCCTGGCATGAGTTCGCTAGGCAAGCAATTAGCACACGGATTAGATGTGCGCCTAGAGCAGCAGGTGCTTGCATTAGAAGCCCATGGTGATCAGTGGATCTTATCGGTTAAAACCGAGGACATTCCGGTCGCTGCATCTGCAGGTCCATTTGATGCGGTGATTATGGCGATTCCACCAGAACAAGCCTCTGCTTTGTTGAAAGACCATGCAAGTTTTAGTCAAACAGTGACAGGCGTGCATTTGCAGCCATGCTGGGTATTGATGCTGGGTTTCCAACATCCTTTAAATCTGGATTACGACGGAGCATGGGTGGCGAATTCTCGCCTGGGATGGATTGCTCGCGATACGTCTAAGCCTGATCATCGTGCCGGTGAACGTTGGGTCTGCCACGCCACTGCCGCTTGGAGTATCGAGCATTTAGAAGATGATCATGAGCGTGCGAAAGAAAAGTTATCTAAGGCTTTTCATGAAGCGACCGGGTCACCTATTCAAGCCATTCACGCAGTCACACATCGTTGGCGCTATGCGCAGGCCGATTCGCCTTTAGCTGAATCGTTCTTGTGGGATGCTAAGGCGAAAATTGGGGTGTGTGGTGATTGGTTTTCTGCTGGGTTGGAGGGCGGTGGGCGAGTGGAGAATGCGTTTTTGAGTGGTTTGGGGTTGGCGCAGGAAATTGGGTGATTGTGGTGGATTGTTGATGATGTAGTAGCGTGTGCAGGATTTTCTGCCCACGCGCGAGTTCGCTTTATTTGTAAATGAGTTTTTTCATTTTACTTCCCATATTTATTGTTACAAAAACTCATCGTTCACAGGTCGGGTGTGGCCCGACAGCCACTGGCCTTCGGCTTCTCAATTGTGCAAGACAAAAAATGGGAAAGCTTCGAAACTCGCTACGCTCAGACAACGAAGCTTTCTTTATCCATTTTCTGTCTCGCACAATTGGCAGTGTCAGAAGTGGGTGAAGATCAAAAGCAGAGTCAAATGCAAATTCAAAAGCAGTGACCATCTACCGCTAATAGAAAAATGTAAGCCGGTAGATTAAGTTGCACCTCTCAGCTAAGCCTAGTTACATCTATCGTCATTCCCGCGAAGGCGCACTGCTGTCCGGAATAATTTTCTTGACAGTTTCATGTAAATAATTGTGTTTGAAGTTGTTTCATTATTTCCTCCTTTTGTCGTCGTTTTCGTTCTCGATGTTCGTCTAAACCTTTACACTGAA
>NZ_JBHLXJ010000028.1:0-5144 GCF_042432465.1 Affinundibacterium danionis
CGACCAGCCACACTGGAACTGAGACACGGTCCAGACTCCTACGGGAGGCAGCAGTGGGGAATTTTGGACAATGGGGGCAACCCTGATCCAGCAATGCCGCGTGAGTGAAGAAGGCCTTCGGGTTGTAAAGCTCTTTTGTCAGGGAAGAAACGGTGAGTCCTAATATGGCTTGCTAATGACGGTACCTGAAGAATAAGCACCGGCTAACTACGTGCCAGCAGCCGCGGTAATACGTAGGGTGCAAGCGTTAATCGGAATTACTGGGCGTAAAGCGTGCGCAGGCGGTTATATAAGTCAGATGTGAAATCCCCGGGCTTAACCTGGGAACTGCATTTGAGACTGTATGGCTAGAGTGTGTCAGAGGGGGGTAGAATTCCACGTGTAGCAGTGAAATGCGTAGATATGTGGAGGAATACCGATGGCGAAGGCAGCCCCCTGGGATAACACTGACGCTCATGCACGAAAGCGTGGGGAGCAAACAGGATTAGATACCCTGGTAGTCCACGCCCTAAACGATGTCTACTAGTTGTCGGGACTTAATTGTCTTGGTAACGCAGCTAACGCGTGAAGTAGACCGCCTGGGGAGTACGGTCGCAAGATTAAAACTCAAAGGAATTGACGGGGACCCGCACAAGCGGTGGATGATGTGGATTAATTCGATGCAACGCGAAAAACCTTACCTACCCTTGACATGGTTGGAATCCCGAAGAGATTTGGGAGTGCTCGCAAGAGAACCAATACACAGGTGCTGCATGGCTGTCGTCAGCTCGTGTCGTGAGATGTTGGGTTAAGTCCCGCAACGAGCGCAACCCTTGTCATTAGTTGCTACATTAAGTTGAGCACTCTAATGAGACTGCCGGTGACAAACCGGAGGAAGGTGGGGATGACGTCAAGTCCTCATGGCCCTTATGGGTAGGGCTTCACACGTCATACAATGGTACATACAGAGGGCTGCCAAACCGCGAGGTGGAGCTAATCCCAGAAAGTGTATCGTAGTCCGGATTGTAGTCTGCAACTCGACTACATGAAGTTGGAATCGCTAGTAATCGCGGATCAGCATGTCGCGGTGAATACGTTCCCGGGTCTTGTACACACCGCCCGTCACACCATGGGAGCGGGTTTCGCCAGAAGTAGGTAGCTTAACCGTAAGGAGGGCGCTTACCACGGCGGGGTTCGTGACTGGGGTGAAGTCGTAACAAGGTAGCCGTATCGGAAGGTGCGGCTGGATCACCTCCTTTCTAGAGTGCGCTTGAATGTTAAGTGTCCACACTTATTGACTGTTAATGATAAAGAACGCAGAAGACGCTGGTAATAGAAGCGACTTCGAGATTTGCCCGGTTAAGTTGTAAAACGAATGGGGGTTTAGCTCATCTGGTAGAGCACCTGCTTTGCAAGCAGGGGGTGATCGGTTCGAGCCCGGTAACCTCCACCAAGTTAAGTAACTAGTGGTAATTGACTGGGGCTGTAGCTCAGCTGGTTAGAGCACCGTGTTGATAACGCGGGGGTCGTTGGTTCGAGCCCAACCAGCCCTACCAAATCGAAGAGAAGCAAAATCGAAATAACAAATGTGAGTAGCGCGAGCGCTATTGAGATTTGTTCTTTCAGAGCGAAAGCAAAGTAATTAAGTAGTACCGTTCTTTAACAATTGAGAAGAAGTAAAGTAGAAATAATCAAAATTATTTCGTAGAGGAGTTGGTGGCGGAAGCTACTAACAAATTTATGGAAGGGTTGTGATTGTATCGAACAAACAAAGTAGTAAAAGTGATCCAAGTCGTCGTCAAGCAATTGACGAAGAAAATAACTCACTTGAGCTACGGCAACGCTAAAGTAATACTCATATAGTAGTAAAGAACTATAACTACTTTTTAGTGATGAACCTGAAGAGAGTAATCAACTCAGACACTAGAAATCAAAGTTATAGGGACAAGTGACTAAGTGCACATGGTGGATGCCTTGGCGATATCAGGCGATGAAGGACGTAGTAGCTTGCGATAAGCTGCGGGGAGTGAGCAAACACACATTGATCCGCAGATTTCCGAATGGGGAAACCCGGCCGTAAGGTCATTGCAACCTGAATACATAGGGTTGCAAAGCGAACGTGGCGAACTGAAACATCTAAGTAGCTACAGGAAAAGAAATCAACCGAGATTCCCAAAGTAGTGGCGAGCGAAATGGGAAGAGCCTGCATGATTTAGCATCTTTAATAGTAGAACGGATTGGAAACTCCGGCCATAGAGGGTGATAGCCCCTTATACGAAATTATCGGTGTGGAACTAAGTATGCGACAAGTAGGGCGGGACACGTGAAATCCTGTCTGAACATGGGGGGACCATCCTCCAAGGCTAAATACTCGATATCGACCGATAGTGAACCAGTACCGTGAGGGAAAGGCGAAAAGAACCCCGGGAGGGGAGTGAAATAGAACCTGAAACCGTGTGCATACAAACAGTCGGAGCGGACTTGTTCCGTGACGGCGTACCTTTTGTATAATGGGTCAGCGACTTACATTCAGTGGCGAGCTTAACCGCATAGGGAAGGCGCAGAGAAATCGAGTCCGAATAGGGCGACAGTCGCTGGGTGTAGACCCGAAACCAGATGATCTACTCATGGCCAGGATGAAGGTGCCGTAACAGGTACTGGAGGTCCGAACCCACTAACGTTGAAAAGTTAGGGGATGAGCTGTGGGTAGGGGTGAAAGGCTAAACAAATCTGGAAATAGCTGGTTCTCTCCGAAAACTATTTAGGTAGTGCCTCAAGTATCACCAACGGGGGTAGAGCACTGTTATGGCTAGGGGGTCATCGCGACTTACCAAACCATTGCAAACTCCGAATACCGTTGAGTGCGAGCTTGGGAGACAGACATCGGGTGCTAACGTCCGGTGTCAAGAGGGAAACAACCCAGACCGCCAGCTAAGGTCCCAAAGTACAGCTAAGTGGAAAACGAAGTGGGAAGGCTAAAACAGTCAGGAGGTTGGCTTAGAAGCAGCCACCCTTTAAAGAAAGCGTAATAGCTCACTGATCGAGTCGTCCTGCGCGGAAGATGTAACGGGGCTAAGCTGTACACCGAAGCTGCGGATATCCTTTTAGGATATGGTAGGAGAGCGTTCTGTAAGCCTGCGAAGGTGTCTTGTAAAGGATGCTGGAGGTATCAGAAGTGCGAATGCTGACATGAGTAGCGATAATGGGAGTGAAAAGCTCCCACGCCGTAAGCCCAAGGTTTCCTGTTCAACGTTCATCGGAGCAGGGTGAGTCGGCCCCTAAGGCGAGGCAGAGATGCGTAGCTGATGGGAAGCAGGTTAATATTCCTGCACCGTCGTATGATGCGATGGGGGGACGGATCGCGGAAGGTTGTCAGGCGGTTGGAAGAGCCTGTTCTTGACTTGTAGAAGGTGCTTAGGCAAATCCGGGCACATAATTCAAGGGGTTGAGACGAGTGAATTTATTCACGAAGCAATCGGAAGTGGTTCCAAGAAAAGCCTCTAAGCTTCAGTCATACGAGACCGTACCGCAAACCGACACAGGTGGGCGAGATGAGTATTCTAAGGCGCTTGAGAGAACTCGGGAGAAGGAACTCGGCAAATTGGTACCGTAACTTCGGGATAAGGTACGCCCTTGTAGCTTGACTGGCCTGCGCCAGAAGGGTGAAAGGGTTGCAATAAACTGGTGGCTGCAACTGTTTAATAAAAACACAGCACTCTGCAAACACGAAAGTGGACGTATAGGGTGTGACTCCTGCCCGGTGCTGGAAGATTAAATGATGGGGTGCAAGCTCTTGATTGAAGTCCCAGTAAACGGCGGCCGTAACTATAACGGTCCTAAGGTAGCGAAATTCCTTGTCGGGTAAGTTCCGACCTGCACGAATGGAGTAATGATGGCCACACTGTCTCCTCCCGAGACTCAGCGAAGTTGAAATGTTTGTGATGATGCAATCTACCCGCGGCTAGACGGAAAGACCCCATGAACCTTTACTGTAGCTTTGCATTGGACTTTGAACCAATCTGTGTAGGATAGGTGGGAGGCTTTGAAGCGGGGACGCCAGTTCTCGTGGAGCCATCCTTGAAATACCACCCTGGTTTGTTTGAGGTTCTAACCTTGGCCCATTATCTGGGTCGGGGACAGTGCATGGTAGGCAGTTTGACTGGGGCGGTCTCCTCCCAAAGTGTAACGGAGGAGTTCGAAGGTACGCTAGTTACGGTCGGACATCGTGACGATAGTGCAATGGCATAAGCGTGCTTAACTGCGAGACTGACAAGTCGAGCAGGTACGAAAGTAGGACATAGTGATCCGGTGGTTCTGTATGGAAGGGCCATCGCTCAACGGATAAAAGGTACTCTGGGGATAACAGGCTGATTCCTCCCAAGAGTTCATATCGACGGGGGAGTTTGGCACCTCGATGTCGGCTCATCACATCCTGGGGCTGTAGCCGGTCCCAAGGGTATGGCTGTTCGCCATTTAAAGTGGTACGTGAGCTGGGTTTAAAACGTCGTGAGACAGTTTGGTCCCTATCTGCCGTGGGCGTTGGATATTTGAAGGGGGCTGCTCCTAGTACGAGAGGACCGGAGTGGACGAACCTCTGGTGTATCGGTTGTCACGCCAGTGGCATTGCCGAGTAGCTATGTTCGGAAGAGATAACCGCTGAAAGCATCTAAGCGGGAAACTCGCCTTAAGATGAGATATCCCAGAGCCTTGAGCTCTTTAAAGGGTCGTTCGAGACCAGGACGTTGATAGGCTGGGTGTGGAAGTGCAGTAATGCATTAAGCTAACCAGTACTAATTGCCCGTACGGCTTGTCCCTATAACTTTGGTCAGTTATAGATAACTAGACAAGTATTACAAAGTGTTTGCCAATAGTTTGAGCAATCACAACCGATTATTTGCGACCGTCTTGATAGACGGTAACGCGTGGGCTTAGCCCACCCTACAAGCTTCTTCTTAATTGGATTTGTTGTTCATGAGAACAGCAAATCAACAAGTTATGCCTGATGACTATAGCAAGTTGGTACCACACCTTCCCATCCCGAACAGGACCGTGAAACGACTTTGCGCCGATGATAGTGCTGCAACCAGTGTGAAAGTAGGTCATCGTCAGGCTTTTATTCCGCATCGCCCCAAGTTCCTCTGAACTTGGGGCTTTTGCTTTTTATA